>DASUZL010000036.1:0-92074 GCA_036376895.1 Solirubrobacterales bacterium | reverse complement strand
CTCGTCGGCGCTGGCGTAGCGCCGCGTCGGGTCGCCCTCGAGCGCGCGCAGCACCGCGCCGCCGAGGGTCTCGGGCACGTCCGCGTTGTAGGTGGTGGGGGGGAGCGGCCGCTCGTTCTGCTGGCGCACTGCCAGCTCGGCCAGGCTCGAGCCCTCATACGGCAGGCGGCCGGTGAGGAACTGGTAGAGGACGACCCCGAGCGCGTAGACGTCGGTGGCCGGCGTCGCCTCCTCGCCGCGCACCTGCTCGGGCGCCAGGTAGGCGGCGGTGCCGACGACCGAGCCGACCTGGGTGATCCGCGTCTGCTCGATCGCCCGGGCGATCCCGAAGTCGGTCAGCTTCACGGTCAGCTCGCCGCCGCCGACCGGGCCGCCGACGAGCATCAGGTTGCCGGGCTTGACGTCGCGGTGGATGATCCCGCGCCGGTGCGCGTAGTCGAGGCCGGCGCAGGCCTGGACCCCGATCTCGGCCGCCATCTCGGGCTCCTCCAGCGGCCCCTGGCGCTGCAGGATCTGCGCCCCCGAGCGCCCCTCGACGTACTCCATGACGATGTAGTGGCGACCCTCGTCGACGCCGGTGTCGTAGACCTGGACGATGTTGGGGTGGATCAGCTTCGCCACGGCCAGCGCCTCGCGCCGAAAGCGGGCGACGAAGCGGTCGTCGTCGGAGAGGTGCTCGGCGAGGATCTTCACCGCGACGGTGCGCTCGAGGATGCGGTCGGTCGCCTTGTAGACGTTCGACATCCCGCCGGAGCCGAGCCGCTCGCTGGTTTCGTAGCGGCCTGAGAGAGTTCCCGCCTCCATCATTCGCCTTCCACGGCCGCGCCCGGGCTGACCCCGCCGGACGGCGTTTCCGTTTCCGGTTCTTCTTCCGGCGGTCCGCCGCCTTTTTCTTCGCCTTTGCCGTTCGACTGCGGTGGCAGGGTCGGTCCTTCGCCGCCTTCCTCGGCTTTTTCTTCAGCGTCTTTCTCGGGTTTCTCTTTCTCCGGCTTTTCCTCGTCTTCGATGCCTTCGGTTTCTTCCGGCTCGATCGTTTCGATCGTTTCTTCTTCCGGTTCTTCTTCGCATTCGGCGACGACTTCGTTCAGCCGCGCGGCGCCTTCGCCGAGCGCTTGCTTCAGCTTCGCGTTGACCTCGGTCAGGGATTCGACCTGGCCGCTGATCGTCGCCGAGGCGTCTTCGGCGCCGACGCAGTCGCCTTCGCCGACCAGTCGCTCGACCGCGTCGATGTTGGAGTTGATCTCGCTCGCGGTTTCGCCCGGGAGCAGGTCGTCGCCGCCTCCGCCGCCGCAGGCAGAGAGCCCCAGCGCCGCGCAGGCGACGAGGGCAAGGACGAGTAGGGATGGGCTCAAGCGACCCATGATTCGAGTCTAGACAACGGCCGGGAGCCCGTATTTGCCCTGCAATTGACCATTACCGACCGACCTCCAGCCGCTCCGCCAGTGCCCGCGGCAGGCCACCGTCGAGGATCGCCTGGGCGGCGCCGGCGACGTCGTAGGGGACGCGGTGGAACACGGCCGTCTCCGCCTCGGTGTCGAGCTCCAGCCAGGCGGCGCGCGGGTCGGCGTCGCGCGGTTGGCCGACGCTGCCGGGGTTGAGCAGCCACTTGCCGCTCTCCAGCTCCAGCACGGCGCCGTCGCTGGCCTGGGCGCCCTGGGCGTAGGTTGCCCGCGGCGCCTCCGGCCTGGCGAAGAAGAGGGCGATGTGGGAGTGGCCGATCAGCCCGATCCGCTCCTCCTGGGCGTCGAGCCCCGCTTCGGCCTGGTCGGTCGAGAGCACGTACTCCCAGACCGGGTCGCGCGGGGAGGCGTGGAAGAGGCCGAAGCCCTCGCGGCTGCCGACCGGCTCCAGACCCCGCAGGTACTCCAAGGTCTCCTCGCCGACCCGCTCCCGCGTCCACTCGACCGCCACCGCCGCCGACTCCGAGAAGGAGGAGATGTCGAGCGCGCCCAGCACCGCCAGGTCGTGGTTGCCGACCAGGCAGATTGCGCTGCGCTCGCGGATCAGCGCCGTGCAGGCCTCGGGATCGGCGCCGTAGCCGACCAGGTCGCCGAGGCACCAGAGCTCGTCCGCGGCGGCCGCGTCGACCTCGGCCAGGACGGCTTCGAGGGCCTGCCGGTTGGAGTGAACATCGCTGAGAACGGCTACACGCAAGCGGCCAGCCTACCCTGGGCCAGGCTCGGTCCATACGATTGGCTGGTGAGCGCAACCGATTCGATCGCCGAGCTGCGCGGCGCCGTGGACGCGGCGGCGCGAGCGTTGCGGGACGGCGAGCGGACCGAGCCGACGCCGACCCTCGACCGCCCGCCGAAGCCCGAGCTCGGCGACTACAGCTCCAACGCGGCGATGCTGTTGGCCGGCCCGCTGGGGGACAACCCGCGCGCCGTCGCCGCCCGCCTGCAGGACGAGCTCGAGCGCAGCCTCGGCGAGGGCGGCAGCCTCGACCGGATCGAGGTCGCCGGCCCCGGCTTTGTCAACCTCTTCCTCTCCGACGCCTGGTACCGGCGCGCGCTCGGCTCGCTGCTGGCCGCCGGCGAGGACCTCGGCCCGGCCCCGACCGAGGCGCCGGAGCGGATCCTGGTCGAGTTCGTCTCCGCCAACCCGACCGGCCCGCTGCACGTCGGCGGCGGCCGGCACGCCGCCTACGGCGACGCGCTGGTGCGGCTGCTGGAGGCGGTCGGCCACAAGGTCGAGCGCGAGTTCTACGTCAACGACTTCGGCGGCCAGGTCGGCCGCTTCGCCGACTCGATCGCCGCCCGCATGGCCGGCGAGGACCCGCCGGAGGACGGCTACGAAGGCGAGTACGTGATCGGCCTGGCCGAGCGACTGGCCGCCGACGGGGTCGACCCGGCGGACCGCGACGGGCTCGGCCTGCGCGGGATCGGCCTGATGCTGGGCGAGGTTCGTGCCACCCTGGAGCGCTTCGGGGTCGAGTTCGACACCTGGTTCCGCGAGCGCGATCTCTACGACCGCGGTGAGGTCGAGCAGGCGCTCGCCGACCTCGACGAGCGCGGCCACACCTACCGCAGCGACGACGCGCTCTGGCTGCGCACGACCGAGTTCGGCGACGACAAGGACCGCGTCCTGATCCGCTCCAACGGCGAACCGACCTACCTCACCGCCGACGTCGCCTACCACTGGGACAAGCTGCAGCGCGGCTTCGACCGCCTGGTCGACGTGCTCGGCGCCGACCACCACGGCTACGTGCCGCGGATCCGCGCCGCGATCGAGGCGCTCGGCGCCGATCCCTCGCGCTTCGAGGCGGAGATCATGAGCCTGGTCCACATCGTCGAAGGCGGCGAGCGGGCGCAGATGTCGAAGCGCAGCGGTGACTTCGTCTCGCTCGACGAACTGCTCGACGACATCGGCGTCGACGCGACCCGCTGGTTCATGCTCTGGCGCGGGATCGAGACCACCGTAGACCTCGACCTCGAGCTGGCCCGCAGCCAGTCGAGCGAGAACCCCGTCTACTACGTCCAGTATGCGCACGCCCGCATCGCCAGCATCCTGCGCAAAGCTGGCCCCGCCGCCGAGGAGGCCGCGACCGGCCCGGGCGATGCCGCGCCGGCGACGCCGCTGGAGCCGAGCGAGAAGGCGCTGATCAAGCGCCTGCTGGAATTCCCCGAGGAGGTACGGCAGTCGGCCGCACGCCGCGCCCCGCACCGGATCTGCGCCTACTCGACCGCGGTCGCCGCTGACTTCCACGCCTTCTACCGCGACTGCCAGGTGGTCGGGGCAGAGGGGGAGGGGGTCGAGCGCGCCCGGCTCGGCCTCTGCCTGGCGGCGAAGCGGACGATCGCCGGCTCACTCGGGCTGCTCGGCATCTCCGCCCCCGAGCGGATGTGATGCTCGGCGGGCGCGCCAAGCTGCCCGTTCTGGCCGAGATCTCCGGCCCGGCCGCCGAGGCGAGGGTCTGGTCGCTGCGCCGTTCCGATTACGAGCGGCTGGCGCCGGTGCGGGAGCGACTGGCCGAGCAGCGCACGGTCCTGGTCAGCGGGGCCGAGGAGGTGACCGAGTCGCTCGCCGTCGCCCTCGCCGGCGCCGCCTGCGCGGCCGGGCTGCGCACGATCCTGGTCGAGTGCGACCTGGCGCGGCCGCGGATCGCCGCCGAGCTCGGGCTCGATCCCGTCCCCGGCCTGCACGAGTACCTGCGCTGGGAGGCGAAGGCGCCGGAGATCCTGCGCCCGCTTGCGCTCGGCGGCTCCGCCGCGGCCGGGGCGGAGCACCCCCTGGTCTGCGTCCCGGGCGGGCGCCAGGCGGCAAACTCGAGCACGCTGCTGGGACTGCAGAGCTTCCGTCACATGGTCGCCAAACTGCGCGGCGCCTACGACCTCGCCGTTCTCTCCGGCCCGCCCCTGGGGTCGGACCCGGCGGCGCTGGAGCTGGTCGCAACCGAGGCCGACGCGGCGATCGTCGCCGTCTCCCCGGAGCAGACCTCGCGCCGCGGCTCCCGCGCCGTGCGCTCGGCCCTGGCCAAGCTGCCGACCCCGGCGCTCGGCAGCGTCGTCGTCAACGGGGTCTAGAGGTCGTAGCGGGAGAGGTCGGCGTCGAGCCGTTTGCTCTCCGCATCGCTCGGGCCCGCGGGAGCGGGGCCGGCCGGCCCGCCGTCGTCACTGTCCCGGCGCCAGCGCCGCACGCCGAAGGCCAGCGCCACCGCGGCCAGCACGAAGGCGATGATCGGCACCAGGTACGCGGAGAGGCTGAAGCCGTCGCCGCTCGGCAGCGCCAGCACCTCCTCGCCGTACTCGGCGACCAAGGCGTCCTTGATCTCGTCCTTGCTGCGGCCGTCGGCGATCAGCCGGGCGACGAAGGCTTTCTGCCGCAGCGCCTGAGGCGATTCGGCCAGCTCCAGCAGGGTGCCGCAGACCGGGCACATCACTTCCGCTTCGATCTCGTTCTGTTCGACCAGAGGGGCCGCCGCGCCAGCCGGCGCGGCGCTCACCGCGAGCAGCGCCGCGGCCAGAAGAGCGACGGCGATCGCCCGAGCGCTCACGAGCGTCCGTCCGGCAGCAGCGGCGCTACCGCTTCGCGCAGGTACTCCTCGTCGACCGGGCCCCGCACCGCCAGGCGCACCCGCCCTCTCGGATCAACCAGGTAGTTCTCGGGCACCCCGGTCGTGCCGAAATCCTCTTCGGCGTACTCGCCGTCGCCGTCGCGAAGCTGCGGGTAGCTGAGCCCGTAGTCGCTGACGAAATCGATGCCGTCGCCGCTGAGGTCGTTGCTGTCGACCCCGAGCACGGTGAACTGCTCGCTGCCGTGGCGCTGCTGGAAGCGCTCCAGCGCCGGCGCCTCGTCCTCACATGGGGTGCACCAGGAGGCCCAGAAGTTGACCAGCACCCAGCGACCCCGGTAGTCGGCCAGCGACTGGCTCCCGCCACCCTCGAGATGGGGCAGCGCAGCGACCGGCGCCACCTCGCCCACTTCCACCCCCGAGGAGCCCTTGCTGAGCAGCCCGAAGGTGAGCAGGCCGACGACGGCCACGACGGCGAGGACGGCGATGACAGAGCGAGTGCTCACGGGCGGGGAAGGTTAGATCCCGCAGCCATCCGACAACCGCCCCGACTCCCACAGCGCCCTAGAATCAGCCCGGCGCGGACGTAGCTCAGTTGGTAGAGCGCAAGCTTCCCAAGCTTGAGGTCGCGGGTTCGACCCCCGTCGTCCGCTTCTCAGGTTCCGGCTACGGAACCATCATCGGGCTCTCCTTCAGGGCCAGTGTAGAAGCGGGGAGGCGGTAGAAGTGCTCGGTGGCGCCGCGGACCTGGCGCTGGCGGGCGAGCTCGATCAGGCCGGCTTTGGCCAGCTCGGTGACGTGGTAGTTGGTGTTGCTGAGGGGGATCTGCAGCTCGCGGCTGAGCTCGCTGGGGGAGAGGGTGCGGCCACCGTCGATGCCGAGGATCTCGAGGATCGAGACGCGCAGGGGATGGGCCGTTGCGCGCGCCAACTCCTCCCATGCAACCGGTACGGAACTGTTCGTGGTTTCAACGGTGGCGGAGGCCCCGTTGCCGTTCTCTGAGAACTCCTTGATGGATGGCATGAAAAAGACGTTACCAAAAATTGATGATTTGGATAACGAATATCGGGTAACCTCCTGCCTGGGATGCTTCCGAGGAGGGGAAATCCGGGCCTGAGCAAGGCACATGCCGCGATCGCGATCGGGTGCGCGATTGCGCTCCTGCTGCCCGCTTCGGTCGACGCCAGCACCGCCGATGTGATCGCCCCAAGCGATCCGCTCAACCCGACCGCCGACTCCGGCTGGCAGGCCGGCACCTGCATCTCCGAACCGCCGGAACCGGGGGCGGAGATCTGTTCGGTCGACACCGAGGACCAGTTCTTCGAAACCGCCTCGGCCCATCCCAACTGGGGCTTCACCCAGTTCATCGTCGCCCACACCACCGTCGACGTCTCGCCGCTGCCGCCGCTGGAAACGCCGACCGCGGAACTGAAAACCGTTCGCGTCGACCTCCCGGTCGGGCTCAGCGTCAACCCGGGCGCGACCGAAGTGCGCTGCCCGCTCGAAGACTTCGAAGACGGCGCCGCCAACTGCGACGAAGACAGCCAGGTCGGCGAAAGCGCCGTCACCGCCTCGCTCGCCGGGATCCCGACCCCGCCGACCAAACCGGTGACCCAGGTAGCCGTCTACAACCTGATCCCGCCCCCGGGCCAGCCGGCCCTGTTCGGGCTCGAGCTGGCGGGCAACGAAGTCTTCCTCCAGGCCGACGTCGACTGGTCCGGCGATTACCACGAGGGATTCACGATCGCCGTGCCTCAGGTTGCGGACCTGGAACCGATGATCAAAGGTCTGATCCTCAAAAACCGCCTCTTCTTCGACGGGCGATCCGGCGACGGCACCTTCATCACCACCCCCGGCACCTGTCTCGGCGAAGCCTTCCCCGGCCCCTCCGGCCACGTCTACTCGACCTGGCTGCTCGCCGGTTCCTGGGCTGAAGCCGCGAACCCGAGCTACGACTTCGACACCGACGCGCCGCCGCCGCTGGAGTCGCCGATCCCGCCCAAAACCTCGCCGAAAGAATGCCCGACGATCCCTTACGAGCCGACGATCGCAGTCGCCCCCGGGACCAACGCCACCAACTCGCCCGCCGGCGCCGCGGTCGAGATCAAAGTCCCGCACCTGATCCCCGACTTCGGCGCCGGGGAGCGCGAACAGGACAGCTCCCATACCCGCAGCGCGACGGTGACGCTGCCGCCGCGGATGGGGATCAACCCCTCGGCGGCCAACGGCCTCAAAATCTGCACCGACGCCCAGTTCGGCAAAGGAACCCGCAACCCGGTCGCCTGCCCGCCGGAGTCGAAAGTCGGCACGGTGAAAATCACCTCGCCGCCGCTGCCCGAAGGCGACCTCGAAGGCGACGTCTTCGTCGGCCAGCAGCTCAGCCGCGACCCGACCTCGGGCGAGGAGTACCGGATCTTCATCGACGCCGAGTCGGCCCGCTACGGGATCTCGGTCCGCCTGATCGGCAACGTCCGCGCCAACCCGGTCACCGGCCAGTTGGCGACGACGATCGCCGACACGCCGCAGGTCCCCTTCACCAGCGTCAGCCTCGACTTCACCGACGGCGCCCGCGCCGTGCTCAGCAGCCCGCCCACCTGCGGGCCGAACACGACCGCGGCGGCGATGACGCCGTGGTCGGCGAACCCACCCGCCACCCCTGGGGACTCGTTCGTGTTGAGCACGGCGCCGGGCGCCAGTAAATGCACGGCGACGATGGCCGAGCGCCCCTTCGCCCCGGCTTTCGCGGCGGGCCCGAAAAGCAACACGGCTGGCGCCTTCAGTCCCGTCTCCCTGAACATCGCCCGTCCCGACGGGCAGCAGGAGATGAAAGGCGCCGACATCGTGCTGGCGCCGGGCATGACCGGCAAACTCGCCGGCATCCCTTACTGCTCCGAGGCGGCTCTGGCGGCAGCCGCTGCCGCGGCGGGCGAGACCGAGAAGGCCAATCCCAGTTGTCCCGCCCAGAGCCTGGTCGGCCACGCGACCGTCGAGGCCGGGACCGGCCCGGCGCCGCTCGAGATCGAAGGCAAAGTCTTCCTCTCAGGCCCCTTCCATGGGGCTCCTCTCTCCCTGGCAGTTGTCACCCCCGCCACGGCCGGACCGTTTGATCTCGGCACGGTCGTGGTGAGGGTGGCACTGTTCGTCGACCCCGAAACGGCCCAGATCCGCGCCCTCTCGGACCCGATCCCGGATGTCTACGGCGGCACCCAGCTCAGCGTCCGCAAAGTCGACGTCGCGATCGACAGGAAAGACTTCACCCTCAACCCGACCAGTTGCGACCCGCTGGCTATCAGCGGCGCTCTACGCGGCGGCGGCGATGATCCTGCCAGCTCCGCCGCCTCCAGCTCTTTCCCCGTCAGCACCCCCTTCCAGACCTCCAACTGCGGCGCGCTCAAGTTCCGGCCCAAACTGACCACGCGCCTGTTCGGCGGCCGCAAGAGCACGAAGCGCTCCCAGCATCCGAAATTCCGCGCCGTCCTCACCGCCCGCGCGGGGGACGCCAACATCCGCCGCGCGGCGCTGACCCTGCCGCACTCCGAGTTCCTCGACCAGGCGCACATCGGCACCGTCTGCACCCGTCCGCAGTTGGCGGCCTCGGCCTGCCCGGCGCGCTCTATATATGGATACGCCCGAGCGCAGACGCCGCTGCTCGACGACGAGCTCGCCGGCCCCGTCTACCTGGTCTCCTCCGACAACGAACTGCCCGACCTGCTGGCCGACCTCAAGGGCCAGGTGAACATCCGCCTGCGCGGGGTGATCAGCGCCGCCAAGGCACGGATCAAGACGGTCTTCTCGACCGTGCCCGACGTGCCGGTCAGCAAGTTCGTGTTGACGATGAAGGGCGGCAAGAAGGGGCTCTTGGTCAACTCGCGCGACCTCTGCGCGCGCCCGACCTTCTCCTTCCTCAACTTCCGTGCGCAGAACGGCAAGAAGCTGCGCAAGAAAATGCTGCCGCTGCGCGTGCCGGGTTGCAAAGGCAAGCGAGTGGGTAAGCGGGCCCGATGACGGGGGGACGATTTTGGGTGGCGGTGTCGACGGCGGCAGCGATGGTGCTGTTCGCCGCGGCCTGCATGGCGCCGACCTCGCAGGCGTTCGAGGTGACGAGCTGGGAAGCCGGCACCTGCAAAGTCTCCAACTGCGACTACGGCAGCTCGTCGTCCGTCTTCTTCACCCAGGTCGGTGGGCGCCCTGATTTCGGGATCACCGATTTCTCGTTCAAAACGGACGGCCTCGGAGTCCCTGAGGGGAATGTCCTCAATGTTCGTGTCGACCTCCCGCCCGGACTCAGCGTCAACCCGCAGGCGACCAGCGCTATGTGCACCGAGGCCCAGCTCAAAGGTCTCGGATGTCCCGCTGCGTCCCAGGTCGGCACGACCGCCGTTACGGCGCTCGAACCGCTCGGACTCGGGGTGCCGATCTCAGCACCGGTGTTCAACGTCGTCCCCAAACAGGGGTCGCCGGCCGAGTTTGGGTTCCGGGTCAACCTGTTCGGCCTGATCGACCTCTCCGTCTTTCTCGAGGGCACGGTCAGTTGGGAGGGCGATTACCACGAGGGTTTCACGATCCGCGCTATTCCCAACACGGTGCCGCTGGCCGCCAACCGCCTCACCTTCCAGGGACAGGCGGGAAACGGGAGCTTCATCACCGTCGGTACCAATTGCCAGGGCACGACCACCTCGGGGCTGACCGTGGACTCCCACCAGGCCCCCGGCAACTTCCTCCACTACGACACGACCCCGATCCAGCCCAAAGAAACGATCAGCCCGACCGGTTGCGACGCGGTTCCGTTCAACCCGTCGATCGCGGTTGACCCTGGCACGCCGACCGCCGACTCGCCGACCGGCGGCACCTTCGACGTCAAGGTCCCGTTCGAACCGGCAGCGGACATCGGCCAGGCCAACGTCAAACGGGCCGCGGTCAGCCTGCCGCTGGGTGCCGGCCTCAACCCGGCCGCGGCGGAGAAACTGCAGTCCTGCACCGAGGCCCAGTTCGGCAAGGGCATCGCGATCGGCGATCGCATCGCCGACCCCGCCGGCGTCCACCCGCCGGCGATCGCCTGTCCGCCCGGCTCCCGGGTCGGGACGGTCTCGATCGACACCCCGGTGCTGCCGGCCGGCTCACTGGCCGGCACCGTCTTCCTCGGCCAGCAGCTCAGCCGCGACCCCGAATCCGGCAAGGAGTACCGGATCTTCGTCAACGCCGAATCGGCGCGGTACGGCGTCTTCGTGCGGCTGATCGGCGAGATCGCCGCCAACCCGGTCACCGGCCGGCTGACCGCCAAATTCGACGAGCCGGCCTACGGCGGCCTGCCGCAGGTCCCGTTCAGCTCCTTCAAGCTCAGCTTCGACAACGCCAAAGGCGTGCTGACCAGCCCGCCGACCTGCGGTCCCAACACCACGACCACGGTGCTGACCCCGTGGACCGGGAAGCCGCCGGCGACCCCGTCCGGAAACTTCACCCTGACCGGGGCGCCGGGAGGCGGCGCCTGCGCCAAAACGATGGCCGAGCGCCCCTTCGCGCCGGGCTTCTCCGCCCAGCCGAAAAGCAACGAGGCGCTCGCCTTCACCCCGTTCTCGGCCAGGTTCACTCGGCCCGACGGCCAGCAGGAGCTGAAAGGCGTCGACATCGTGCTGCCGCCGGGGGTGACCGCGGTGCTCAAAGGCGTGCCCTACTGCCCGCCCGCGAAAATCGCCGACGCCGCCGAGCGCGCCGGTGCGGTCGAGCGCAAAAACGCCAGTTGCCCGGACGACAGCAAGGTCGGCGTCGCCACCGTGCTCGCCGGCAGCGGCGCCTCGCCGCTGAAAATCGAGGGCGACGCCTACCTTGCCGGTCGTTATAAAGGCGCGCCGCTTTCGCTGGTTGTCGTCACCCCGGCTGTCGCCGGTCCCTTCGACCTCGGCACCGTCGTCGTCCGCGTCCCGCTCTTCCTCGAGCCGGAGTCGGCCCAGATCCACCCGGTGGCCCAGATCCCCGACGTCTTCGGCGGCGCCAAGCTCAGCGTCCGCTCGATCTTCGTCAACGTCAACCGCAAAAACTTCACCCTCAACGGCACCAACTGCCGCGCGCAGGCGACCGCCGGCGTGCTCCGCGGCGGTGGGGCGGACCCGACCAACCCGGCGGCCTGGTCGGCCTTCAAAGTCTCCGACCCCTACAAAGGAAACGGCTGCAAAGAACTCAAATTCAAACCGCGCCTGAACCTGCGGCTGTTCGGCCAGACCCAGCGCGCCAAGCACCCGAAACTGCGCGCGGTCCTGAAAGCGCGCGCCGGGCAGGCGAACATCCGTCGAGCCTCAGTCGGCCTCCCGCACGCGCTCTTCCTCGACCAGGCGAGCCTGGCGACGATCTGCACCCGGGTCCAGTTCGCCGCCGACGACTGCCCGAAGAAATCGGTCTACGGCCGCGCCCGCGCCTTCACGCCGCTGCTCGGCGATCCGCTCGAAGGCCCGGTCTACCTGCGCTCCTCGAATAACCCGCTGCCGGACCTCGTCGCCCACCTCGAAGGCCAGGTCGACATCGACCTCGTCGGCCGCATCGACAGCTTCAGGGGCGGGATTCGGACCACTTTCGGCCGCGTCCCCGACGTCCCGGTCTCGAAGTTCGTGATGACCCTGCCGGGCGGCAAAGGCGGCCTCCTGGTCAACTCGACCAACCTCTGCAAAAAGCCGGTCCAGGGCATCGTGCGCCTCAAAGGACATAACGGGCGTAAGGCCAATCGACATGTCGTACTACGGACCCCTTGCGGCAAAGGCAAGAAAAAAGCCGCCAATAAAAGTCGGTAGTTGGGCTCTGTAAGCGGTTCTAAGTTACCCAGAGCTTAAAAAGCAATCAGCTTGATTCGGGGGTCGCGACCTGTAATGTCATTGCTTGGGAGAGGTTCTGGACGCCACAGGGGGCGTCCTCGTAATGGGACAACGAGGAGGGAATTAGATGGCAAGGCGTCCAATCGCATTGCTGCTGATGTGTTTGGGAGTGCTATGGGCACTACCTGCATTGGCTGTTGCCGATACCGGCGAAATCATCGAACCGACGACTGACACCGAGAAATCCGGGTTCCAGGCAGGAACCTGCACGGTGAATCAGGAACCGGAAGCGCCGAAAAAATTCTGTTCGTCGGAAACGCCGGACATCTTCTTCAACAAAGCTGGTGGCCACCCACCGGTGGGTTTCACGCAGTACATCATCAAACATGGGGAAGAACTGAACGGGACGTTTGGTCTGCTGAAACCGGTTGAAGAACCGATTGCGGATCGGACGATCAAAACCCTGCGGGTGGATCTGCCGCCGGGCCTCACGGTCAACCCCCAGGCGACGCCGAAGTGCCCGCTTGAAGCCTTCGAGAACAAAGTCGGCGAAAACCATGTCCCGCTCTGCGCCAAAGAGACGATCGTCGGCCAGGAGGAAGTGACTCTGGTGGTCAACACGGCAGGTGTCGTACCGGCACCCACGCCGCCGTTCCCCGCCGGCACTTTCCTACCCAAAGGCTTCGTACTCGCGCCGAGCAAAGCAACGGGCACGATCGTCAACGTGTTCAACCTCGAGCCGAAAGCTGGCGAACCCGCCCTCTTTGGGTTCGTCATCGCCGGCAAAGAGGAGGTATTCCTCGAAACCGAAGTTGCGTGGGAAACCGATTTCCACGAGAGCTTCCTGATCAAACTGCCGCCGCCGTCGGTGCCGTTCTCGACGCTGACCAGTCGTCTGGTCAACTTCGGCCAGGCTGCAGGCAACCTCGAAGGTGCTGAAGCCGGCAACGGCACGTACATCACCTCTCCGACGTCGTGCTTCGACTCGAACGAAGCGGCGTTTGAAAATCTCTACTCCACCTGGTTCCGGGCTGAGTCGCACGGGACGCCGAACCCGACCTTCCCGGCCGGTTCGACTCCGTTCGAGGCGAAAGTTCCGCTGTTCGAAGGCAAACGCCTCGTCCAGGAAGGGTGCGAGAACGTTCCCTTCGAACCGACTATCACGGTCAACCCGGGAACCACCGCAGTCGATTCACCGGCTCCCGTAACGGTGACCACGGAGCTCCCGTTCAAACCCGCGATCGAAGGCGGGGAAGGCATCTCGCAGTCGCACCTGCGCAGCGCATCGGTGACGATGCCGGTAGGTATGGGTCTGAACCCGTCGGGCTCGGTCGGGCTGGTCGCCTGCACCGACGCTCAGTTCAAGAAGGGAGTGCGGGACTTCAACAACGCTTGTCCCGCCGCCTCCAAAGTCGGCACCGCGGAGATCGAAACGCCGCCGCTGCCGGCTGGAACCCTGAAAGGCGACATCTACGTCGGCGAACAGAAGAGCAGCAACCCGGCCTCCGGTGAACAGTTCCGGGTCCTGGTCGAGGTCAAGTCCGAGGAACGTGGCATCGACGTCCGCCTGATCGGCAACGTCAAAGCCAATCCGACGACCGGCCAGCTGACCGCTGTGTTCGACGAACAGGAGACTGGTGAGTTCGTTGGGGTGCTGCCGAAGGGCCTGCCGCAGGTCCCGTTCGAATCCGTCAAATTGCACTTCGACGGTTCGAAAGCGGTGCTTTCCAGCCCTCCGACCTGCTCGCCCTCCGAGGCAACGGGTCAGATGGAACCGTGGGCACGACCGGGCCAGCAGGTTCCGGTCAACAGCAAATTCACGCTTTCCAGCGTCCCGGGCGGCGGTACCTGCCCGACCACCCTGGAGCAGCGTAAATTCGCTCCCGCCTACACGGCCGCCAGTGACAACCCGACGGGTGGCGCGTACAGCCCGTTCCGGGTCCACATCGGCCGTTCCGACGGCCAACAAGAGGTGAAGGGCGTCACCGTCACCCTGCCGAAGGGTCTGACCGGCAAACTCGCCGGCATCCCCTACTGCCCCGACGCGGCCCTCGCGGCTGCAGCGGCCAGCACCAACGGCAAAGCCGAGCTCGCCAGTCCGAGCTGCTCGGCTGCGAGTCAGATCGGCACCGCCACCACCGAGTCCGGTACCGGCCCCGCTCCGCTGAAACTCGCGGGCAAGGCCTACCTCGCCGGGCCCTACAAAGGCGCGCCGGTCTCGATGGCGATCATCACCCCCGCGATCTCGGGTCCGTTCGACCTCGGCATCGTGGTCGTCCGGGTCGCGCTCAACGTGAACCCGGAGACGGCAGCCATCACCGCCGTTTCCGACGTCATCCCGGATGTGTTCGGCGGCGTCAAACTGGACCTGAGGGCGATCGACGTCAACGTCGACCGCAACCAGTTCATGCTGAACCCGACCAATTGCGCCGCTCAGGCGACCGCCGGCACTCTCGCCGGTGGCGGCTCTGACCCGGCCAACCCGGGCGCGTTCAGCAGCTACGCGTTCAGCACGCCGTACCAGGCAGTGAACTGCAACAAACTCGGCTTCAAGCCGAAGTTCCGCACGAAGCTGTTCGGTCCGACGAAGCGGGCGAAGAACCCGCGTCTGAGGGCGATCCTGGAAGCCCGCAAAGGCGACGCCAACCTCGCCCGCACGGCGCTGACGCTGCCGCACTCGCTGTTCCTCGACCAGAGCCACATCGGCACTGTCTGCACGAGGCCCCAGCTGGCCTCGCAGACCTGCCCGGCGAAGTCGGTGTACGGCAACGCGGAAGCGACCACGCCGCTGCTCGACGGCAAGTTGAAGGGCAAGGTGTACCTCGTGTCCTCCAACAACAAGTTGCCGGACCTGCTCGTGGATCTCCGCGGCCAGGTGAACGTCCAGTTGCGCGGAGTGATCAGCTCCAAGCGAGGCGGGTTGAAGACGGTCTTCAACGGCGTCCCGGACGTGCCGGTGAAGAAGTTCATCCTGAACATGAAGGGCGGTAAGAAGAGCCTGCTCGTCAACTCGACGAACACCTGCAAGGCACCGCAGCTCGCGGTCCTGAAGATGAAGGCTCAGAACGGCAAGACGGCGAACAACAACAAGTTCAAGTTGAACATCGCCAACTGCGCCAAGAAGAAGGGCAAGGGCGGCAAGAAGTAAGCCGCGGCCCGCAGTAAGCGACGCAGCACCGGCGGGGAGGCATAGCCTCCCCGCCGGTGCGTCCGTCGCTCTCTCTCCTCATCGTCGCCTGGAACAGCCGCGCGGAGCTGACGCGGACCCTGCCGGCACTGCTGCCGGAGCTGGGGGAGGGCGACGAGCTGATCGTCGTCGACAACGACTCCAGCGACGACTCGGCCGAGCTGGTGCGCCAGTTGGCCCCGGCCGCGAAGGTGGTCCAGACCGGACGCAACCTCGGCTTCGCCGGCGGCTGCGAGGCGGGTGCCGCTGAGGCCAGCGGCGACCTCCTGGTCATCCTCAACCCCGACGCGGCGCCGCTGCCGGGCTTCGGCGAGTCGATCCGCCAGCCCTGGCTGCAGGGCCGCGGCTGGACCGCCTGGCAGGCGCTGGTCGCCGAGGCGGGGGGGACCGAGATCAACTCCGCCGGCAACCCGATCCACTTCACCGGCATCGTCTGGGCCGGGATGCACGGCCGCCCGATCGCCGAGGTGCCGCCCGCCGGCGAGGTCGTCGCCCTCTCCGGCGCCTGCCTGGCGATCCCGCTCGCCGAGTGGCGGCGGGTCGGTGGCTTCGCCCCGCGCTTCTTCATGTATCACGAGGACGTCGACCTCTCGATCCGGCTGCGCCTAGAGGGCGGCACGCTCGGGATCGAGCCGGCGGCCGTGGTCGCCCACGAATACGACTTCGGCGGCAGCGAGCACAAGTGGCGCTGGCTCGAGCGCAACCGCCTCGCCTTCGTCCTCCGCACCTACCCAGCCCCGCTGCTCCTCCTCTTGGCGCCGGCATTGCTGGCGACCGACGTGGCCCTGCTCGCCGTCGCCGCCCAGGGCGGCTGGCTGCGCCAGAAGCTCGCCGCCAACGCCGAAGTCCTGCGCTGGACGCCGCGCTTGTTGCGCGAGCGCCGCCGCATCCAGCGCCAGCGCACCATCAGCGCCGCCGAGTTCGCATCCCTACTCACCCCCGACCTCGACTCCCCCTTCATCTCCCCACTCGCCCGCTCCCTGCCAGCTCGACTAGTCCTCCGGGCCTACTGGCGAACCGTCCGCCTACTGCTCGGCGTCCCTAGATCGGCTGGGTCGTCGGCCGGATCAGGATCTCGTTGACGTCGACCCCGTCCGGCTGCTCGAGCGCGAACATCACCGCGCGGGCGATGTCGTCGTCCTTCAGTGCCCACTCGCCGGGTCGGTTGTCGAAGAAGGGCGTGTCGACCATGCCCGGCTCGATCAGCGTCACCTTGATCGCCGTGTTCTCGTGCATCTGGCGCAGCTCCGCGCGCAGTGCCTCGCCCATCGCCGTCGCCGCCCACTTGGTGGCGCTGTAGAGCGAGCCGGGCAGTGCCAGGCGGCCGGCGATCGAGCTGGTGATCAGGAAGTGTCCGTCGCCGCGCTCGAGGATGTGGGGCAGGGTGGCGCGGATCGTGAGCGCCGCCCCGTAGACGTTGGTCAGGACCATCGAGCGCCAGTGCTCGGGCGACTCCTCGAGGAAGCCGCGGCTGGCGCCGAAGCCGGCGTTGGCGAAGACGGCGTCGATGCGGCCGAAGCTCTCCAGCCCGGCCGCGGCCATCGCCTCGACCTGGTCCCACTCGGTGACGTCGCAGCGGACCGCGATCGCGGCCTCGCCGCCGCCGAGCTCGGTGGCCAGCGCCTCAAGCTCCTCGAGCCGCCGCGCCGCCAGCACCAGGCGGTAGCTGCCGGCGGCAGCGCGGGCCGTCGCGGCGCCGATGCCGCTGCTGGCACCGGTGATCAGGAGGACGGGCTTCTCGGCCATCCCGCCGATTCTCCCAGAACCCCACCGTGAGGTCGTACTTGTGCCCGCATACCGGGAATAAGTGCGACATCAAGGCGGTCGGTGGGAGGGGATTGCGATAATCCCCGTTGCCCGTGGACCCCGACCGCAAGCGCAAGATCCGGCTCGTCAGCGCCCTCAGCGTCGCTGTGCTGCTCGCCGTGGCCCTGATCTACACCTCCTTCTCCGCTGCGACCGAGGCGAAGCAGCCATCGGAGCTGCTGAACGCGGCGCCCGGGACCAGCGTCGAGATGAATGGCCGCGTGGTCAAGGGCTCGATCCACGAGCAGGGCAATGGCATCGTCTTCGACGTCGTCGATCGCGACGGCGGCAGCAAGGCGCTGCCGGTCACCTACACCGGCACGGTCCCCGATCCCTTCCGCGGCGGTCGCGAGATCGTCCTCACCGGCGAGGTCCAGGACGGGACCTTCGTCGGCGAGCCCGACACCCTGATCACGAAGTGCCCGTCCAAGTTCACCACCCAAAGCGATGCCTAGCCTCGGCAGCGCCCTGCTGGCGCTCGCCTTCTTCGCAACTCTCGCCGCTGCCGCCCTCGCCCTTCTCGGGCGCAACGGGGACCGCCGCAAGGTCGACATTTCGCGCCGCGTCGTCTACGCGGTCTGCGGTCTGCTCACCGCCTGCGTCCTGATCATCGAGCTCGCCTTCCACGGCGACGACTTCGGCTTCCGGATCGTCCAGCAGCACTCCTCGATCGAGACGCCGACCTTCTACAAGCTGGCCGCGATGTGGTCGAGCCAGGAGGGTTCGCTGCTGCTCTGGGCCTGGGTCCTCTCGATCGCCGCCAGCGCCGCTCTCTACTCCACCCGCAACCGCCTGCGCGAGCTGGTGCCCTGGGCGACCGCGGTGATGATGGGCGTCGCCGCCTTCTTCACCGGGCTGATGCTGTTCGCGCCCGACGTCAACCCGTTCGCGACGGTGAGCCCGGTTCCGGCCGACGGCGTCGGCCTCAACCCGCTGCTGCAGCACCCGAGCATGATGATCCACCCGCCGATGCTCTACTCGGGCTACGTCGCCTTTACGGTGCCGTTCGCCTTCGCCGTCGGCGCTCTCGTCACCCGCCGCCTCGACTCGGAGTGGATCCGCGTCACTCGCCGCTTCGCGCTGATCGCCTGGACCTTCCTCGGCGTTGGCCTGCTGCTCGGCGCCCGCTGGTCCTACACCGAGCTCGGCTGGGGTGGCTACTGGGCTTGGGACCCGGTCGAGAACGCGGCGCTGATGCCGTGGCTGCTCGGCACCGCCTTCCTGCACTCGATCATGGTCCAGGAGAAGCGGGGCATGCTGAAAGTCTGGAACGCCTGCCTGATCGTCGGCACCTTCTCGATGGCGCTGCTCGGCACCTTCCTCGTCCGCTCCGGCGTCCTGCAGTCGATCCACGCCTTCGGCGACAACACCGTCGGCCCCTACGTACTCGGTCTGATCGCGGTCGTCCTGCTCGGCTCGACGGCGCTGATCGTCTCCCGACTCGACGACCTGCGCTCGCCCAAGCGGATCGACTCGCTGGTCTCCCGCGAGGCCGTCTTCCTCGTCAACAACCTGCTCCTGGTCGGGCTCACCGCGGTGATCTTCTGGGGCACCTTCTTCCCGCTGATCTCAGAACTGTTCACCGGCACCAAGGCCTCCCTCGCCGCCCCCTGGTTCGACCGCTACACGACGCCGCTGGCGATCCTGCTCGTCCTCTTCACCGGGATCGGGCCGCTCCTGGCCTGGCGCCGGGTCAGTTGGGCCTCGGCCAGGCGGGTCTTCCGAGTGCCGCTGGCGGTCGCCGCGGTCACCCTGGTCGGGCTGCTGCTCTTCAGCGACGCCGGCGAGAAGCCCTGGGCGCTGCTCCTGTTTGTCTTCGCCGCCTTCGCTCTCTCGGGCCTGGCGCAGGAGTTCTGGAACGGCGCCGTGGCCCGGCGCCGGCTCTCCGGCGGCTCGCTGTCAGGCGCGATGGCGGCGCTGGTCGGCCGCAACCGCCGCCGCTACGGCGGCTACATCGTCCACGCCGGGATCGCCGTGCTGCTGATCGGCATCGCCGCTTCCTCCAGCTTCCAGACCAACCGCGATCTGAAGCTGGCGCCGGGAGAGAGCACCGTCGTCGACGGGCGCGAGGTCGAGTACGTGCGGCCGACCGTCCATGTCAACGACGAGTACCTGCAGTTCGGCGCCCTGCTCAAGGTCACCGAGGACGGGGGGGACCCAGAGTTCCTCAGTCCCAGCCGGCGCTACTTCCGTCCGACCGGGAGCGAGACCGGCCTGATCTCCGAGTTCTTCCTCGGCGAGGCGACCAGCGAGGTCGGGCTGCGGGCCGGCGCCGGCAGCGACCTCTGGACCGCGGTGCAGCCGGGCCTGGACGAAGTCCAGAAGCGGGTGCGGAAAGCCGACGAGGGCTTCGAAGCCTGCATCGGTGGCGCCCCCGGCACGCCGCCCCAGTGCGACGTGCTGGCGGGGCTGATGCGTGCGGCAGCCGTCAACCCGGCCCTGCAGGCGACGGCCCTGGAGCAGATCACGAAACTGCAGTCGCTGGCGGCCGAGCGGATCGCCAAGAGCTACCTCACCGACGACACGCCGGCGACCTTCAAGGTGATCGTCGACCCGCTGGTCACCTGGATGTGGATCGGTGGGCTGATCGCCCTCTCCGGGGCCCTGATCGCGCTCTGGCCGAGCCGCGGCCGCCGCCGCGGGGCGCTGGTGCGGACCGAGTCCGACGCTCAGAAGGAAGCCAAGTACCGCGAGATCCGCGACGCCGAGCTCGACCACGCGGCCGGCAAGCTCTCCGACGAGGACTTCGCCCTGATCGACGCCGAGCTGCGCCGCGAAGCGATCGAGATCCTCGATCGGCTCGACGGCGAGCGGGCGCCAGCGCCGGCTAACGGCAACGGCGCCGGCGAGCCGCGCGAGAAGGTCCCGCAGCCTTAGACCATCTACACTTCCCGGCCGTGTACACGTTTCTCGGCGCCATCCAGGTGATTCTTTCCGTCGTCGTGATCTTCCTCGTGCTTTTGCACTCGGGGAAAGACGCGGGGCTCTCCGGTGCCTTCGGCATCGGCGGAGGCGGCAGCTCGATCGGCGGCGGCTCGATGGTCGAGCGCAACCTCGACCGCGCCACCGTCGCCTTCTCGCTCCTCTGGGCCCTCAACACCATCGTCCTGCTGAAGATCTAGCCCGGACCGGGACGGACCGGCCCACCAGGCCCAGTCCGCCCAAGTCTGTGCTTTCGCCCTAGGCTGGGAAGCAGTGCGGTGGGCCGTGGCGTTTCAGCTTCACGTAGCCGGCGTGGTCGGCGCCCCAGTGGAGGACGATGTCGCACTCGACTTCTTCGCTGCTGCCGGGCTTCCGAAAGAACAAGCCCGCTTCGCAGGCAAAGCCGCTCTCGGTGCGGCGGACGCACTTGCCCACCCCCCAAGCGACGCATTCACTGTCTTCGCGGCAGGCTTCCTTGGCGAATTCCTTGGTCGCGCTCTTCGCCTGGCCGTAGGTCATGTGCCATACGAAGGCGCTTGCGGTGCCCGCTCCTAGGACGAGGCAAATGACGAAGCCGGCGAGCAAGAGCTTTGCGCCCCGGCTCATCGCAGGTCCTCGCAGGCGATGCCGTCGTGGTCGGCATCGAGCCGGTGCGGGTCGTAACGGGGGCCGCCGTGGTTCTTGTAGAACTTTTGCGCCTGCCTCCAACTGCTGAAGTCGGCGCAGTCCTTGTCCGCCGCCGAGGCCGGCGCCGCGAACGCGAGCGCCACCAGGGCGGCCGCTATGGCCACGAGTCTGTGCATGAGTTTCTCCCCATGTTGTTTGCGCGGAGAATCCTAAACGAACAAGTTCTATCTGGGTACGAATAAGTACCCAGTCTGAATCGCCCTTGAATCGCCCGGTCGAATATGCGAACATGTGTTCGTGTCCAAGAACGCACCGATGGCCCCCGCCATTCGCTCGACTACCTCCTGGCGGGGTTCGTACTCGGTACAGCGGTACCGCTATAAACCCGGCCAGTTGAGGTGAATTGAGTACTGCCGGATGCCCCGGCAGGATCCGCAGCCCGGCCTCGCGCGTGCCGTCAGGCAGCTGCGCACGGCTCAGGGAATCTCCCAGGAAGAGCTGGCGAGTCGCTCCGACGTCCATTTGACCTGGATTGGGCGTCTCGAGAGCGGCACGGCGAACCCGAGCTGGGGGACGACCAAGCGCGTCGCCCGCGGGCTCGGCGTCCCGCTCGCGGCGCTGGCCGCGCTGGGGGAGGCGCATGACGCCGACCTGGGAAGGCCTGCGCATGGCCGGAACTGAGGTCCTGGCGATACATCGCTACCGCTATCTGCTGCGCGAATACAAAACATCGGTGTCTGTCCCGCTAGTTGACAAAGAGGCCACATTTGTAAATACTGCGGACTCCGGGACATGCTTTGACAAGGGAGGCACTGTGGAGGCTCACGCCGAGCACGCTCATCACCACCACCATCACGACGAGGTCGAGGTCAACCCCGCGGCCTGGACCGACGCCAAGCGCTACGCCTGGCTACTGGGGATCGTCGTGCCACTGGCGCCGTTCCTGGCCTGGATCTCGGTCGAGGTGACCGGGTGGGGCGGCTTCTGGTTCTTCGGGCCGGGGCTCGTCTTTGTCGCCTTCCCGCTGCTCGACATGGCGATCGGGCTCGACTCCAGCAACCCTCCCGACAGCATCCTCAAGTGGCTCGAGCAGGACCGCTACTACCGCTGGTGCACCTACGTCTTCATCCCGATCCAGTACGCCGGCCTCGTCTTTGCCTGCTGGCTGTGGTCGAGCGGCGACCTCACGACGCTGGAGAACATCGGGCTGGCGTTCACGATGGGCGTGGTCGGCGGCATCGCGATCAACACCGCCCACGAGCTCGGCCACAAGCGCGCCAACTCGGAGCGCTTGCTGAGCCGCGTCGCCCTCGCCCAGACCGGCTACGGCCACTTCTTCATCGAGCACAACCGCGGCCACCACGTCCGCGTCGCCACCCCGGAGGACCCGGCCAGCTCCCGGCTGGGGGAGAGCTTCTGGGCCTTTCTGCCGCGCACCGTCGCCGGCAGCCTGCGCTCGGCCTGGGGGATCGAGGCCGCCCGGCTCGACCGCCTCGGCAAGCGCCACTGGAGCCGGCACAACGACATCCTCGGCGCCTGGGCGATGACCGTCGCGCTGTTCGCCGTGCTGGCGATCGTCTTCGGCCCGGTCGTCCTGCCCTACCTGCTGATCCAGGCGGTGCTCGGCTTCTCCCTGCTCGAGGTCGTCAACTACCTCGAGCACTACGGGCTGCTGCGGCAGCGCAAAGAGGACGGGCGCTACGAGCGCTGTCGTCCAGAGCACAGTTGGAACAGCAACAACGTCGCCTCCAACGTCCTCCTCTACCACCTGCAGCGCCATTCCGATCACCACGCCAACCCGACTCGCCGCTACCAGGCGCTGCGCCACGTCGACGAAGCGCCGCAACTGCCGACCGGGTACGCGGGGATGATCGTGCTCGCCTGGTTCCCGCCTCTGTGGCGGCGGGTGATGGACCCGCGGCTGGTCGAGCACTTCGACGGCGACCTCACCCGCGCCAACATCCAGCCGCGCAAGCGGGCCAAGGTGCTCGCCCGCTACGGGGTCGCCTCGTGAGCGCCTGGCGCTGCCCCGGCTGCGGCTACGTCTACGACGAGCAGGCCGGCCACCCGCGCGAGGGCTTCCCGCCCGGCACGCCCTGGAGCGAGGTCCCCGACGACTGGGCCTGCCCGGACTGCGGCGTCCGCGACAAGGTCGACTTCGAGCCGGCCGGCGAGGCCGCTTGACCGCGCCCGCTGAGACGATGGGGGGGATGGCGAGCACGCGCACCCCCTACCAGCAGGCGGCCCGGGAGCTGCTGCGGCAGACCCTGTTCGGCGCCGCCCGCGACCAACTGCAGCAGCGGCCCTGGTCGGAGATCACGATGTCGGACATCGCCGCCGGCGCCGGGGTAAGCCGCCAGACGCTCTACAAGGAGTTCGGCAACCGCAGCGAGTTCGGCCTCGCCTTCGTGATCCACGAGGGCGAGCACTTCCTCGATGAGGTCGAAGCGGCGGTGAAGCAGCACCTCGACGACCCGCGGGCCGCGGTCACCGCGGCGCTGGAGCTGTTCCTGCGCACCGCCGGCGAGGACCCGCTGATCCGGATCCTGCTCTCAGACGACGGCACGGGGGGGATGCTGCCCTTCGTCACGACCCAGGGAATGCCGGTCGTGCAGTGGGCGACCGCGCGGCTGGCGGCGGTGATCGAGGAGGGCTGGCCTCAGGCCGGCGCCGCCGATGTCCGCCTGCTCTCCGAGTCCCTGGTCCGCCTCGCGATCAGCCACATCACCGCCCCCGGCGAATCGCCCGAGGCGACCGCCACCTCCGTAGCCGACCTGCTCGGCCCCTTCATCGACCGCGCCCTGGGCTGAGCCCAACCGCGCCCAGTTGGATTAGACGGTCCGGCGCAATGCCTTGCGCCGGCCGCGCCATCGGGTAGCCGAATCCCCGATACGGCCCTGTTCCTGGACCGATGATCGATGTCCGAGACCCCCCCAAACGTCCGCAAGGGCTACATCGTCCCGTGTAGTCGTTAGGTTCGGCGCGTCCGGGGTGAGTGCCCCTCCGGGCGGGTTGTAGCCAGGGAAAACATGGGAAAGGACGTTGGATGACCGTTCGGTCTAGGGACCTAGCGATGGCGTTTTTCGCTGCCGCACTGACGACGATTGCGATGGCTTTTGCGCTCACGGCTGAGCGGGCGAGCGCTCTGCTGCAGCAGCCGCCCTCCGACGTGACGATCCTCCACGTCGAATGGGACCGGGCCGAAGTCGCTCCCGGCGTAATCAGCGAAGGCGTCGGTTCCCGTTTCCCCGAGATCACCTTCGCCGAGACCTCTCAGAAGGCGTCCGACTTCTTCAAAGCCGCCTCCTACGGTGTCTTCCCGGGTTGGAGCACCAACTTCGGCGGCACCTTCAAGATCGCCGCCCCGCGCCTGCCCTCGGGCCAGGGCGGCCACTCCCAGCTCTGCGACACCCGCTTCTTCGAAGACATCACTTCAAGGGCCGACGCGGCTGCCCAGGCCGCCGGCGTCACCCTCGGTACTGCCGTCATCTACTACTTCGACGAAAAGCTCTGCGCCCAGATGCCCGATCAGGGCTCCGAAGCGGCGGTCTTCAACGTGGCGAAGAAGGCGGTGATGCAGATCACCCGCACCACCGGCCCGACCCGCCACGAGCTGGTCCATGCCGTCGGCCACATCATGCGCCTGCCGCACGCCGACTCGCTCAACTGCACGAGCGAAGGCGCCCGCGTTCCCTTCTCGGATAACTGCACCGCGGAGGCCGCCGGCGACCCCTACGACTCGATGGGCGAAGGCACCGGAACCTTCTCGGCCGGGGCGATCAAGGCCCTCGGCTGGCTGAAAGACGAACAGCACAAAGAAGTCGTCGCCCCCAACAATGAAGTGCGCCAGACCTACGCACTCGGCACGATCACCGACGGCGGATCCATCACCCCGCTCCCGACCCGGGCGATCCGCTTCACCGATGGCGGCACCAACTTCTGGGTTGAGTTCCGCGGGCGGACCGGCCTCGACGCCACCGAGCCTCCCTTTCCGGCCCAGGGCTCGACCGGCGTCCTCATCCACAAAGAAGTCAGGCCCCCCTTCGGGCGCGAGCCGATCTTCCAGCTGATCGACACCTCGCCGACGACCCCGCGTTCAGACGCCGGCTTGCGGCTCCCGACCCAGTCCTGGACGAACCCGCTGGGGCGGATCAAGGTCAACTTCGTCAACTTCACCACCGGCGGTGCCTTCGTCTCGATCGGGCCGAAACCGGGTGCGTCGCCGCTGCCGACCCCGGGCCCGCCCCCAACCGAACCGCCGACCGAAAGCCCGACCCCCCCGGCCAGCCCCACCGCTCTGGTCCTCCAGGTCGGTTGGCAGGGGCAGGCCGGCGGCACCAAAGCGCCAGAAGCCTTCCAGGCGAAAGCCCGCCTCACCGAAGCCTCCCAGCTGGCGAGCAACTGGTTCGAAGAGGTCTCGGGCGGGGCCAAGAAGTGGAAAACCGCCTACGCCGGGGAGTTGACGATCCCCGCTCCCCGCACGCAGTTCGTGGGGGAGGGGCTCGCCAATCGCTGCAATGCTCAGACCTTCACCGACATCAACGGCTCTGCGGAGGCCACGCTCAAAGCCAAAGGCTTCGACCCGGCCCTCTACGACAACGTCGTCTACATCTACAACGGCACCGTCTGCGAGGCGATGCCCGACGCTCGCGGGACCGCCTTCCCGGCATCCAAGCGGATCGTCGTGCAGGCGACCGGGTCCAACTTCGACACCGCGCTCACCGGGTCCCGGACGATCGCGGAGGCGATCGGTCACGGTCTCGGTCTGCCTCACGCCGCCGCCCTCAAATGCCTGGATCCCGCGAGGTCGAAGGTGGTCCTCAGCGCCGAATGCGTCGCCGAAAACGACCCCTACGACCTGATGGGAAGCGGTGGTGGCTCCATCAATGGTCCGACGCTGGACTCGTTGGGGTGGATGGGCAACGCAGGTGACGAGGTGGTCGACGCGCCCTTCGGCACCCCGGACGGCACCGTGCGCACCGACACGATTGCGCCGCTCACCGCCGCCCCGGACCGGCCCGCGGCGTTCCGCAAGCGGGCGATCCGCCTGCGCGGGCCCGGTGGGTTCTTCTGGGTCGAATACCGGCAGCCGATCGGCGTCGACGCGCCCGCTCGGTCGGGGGACGCCGGCAACGCCTTCGGGGTGTTGATCCACCGCGAGTCCCAGCGCCCGAACCCTGCCGGCGGAGTCGTTCGGAGCTTCGAGCTCCTCGATGTCACCGTCAATACCCAGACGCCCTCCGACGCTGCCCTCCTGGTTGGCCAGGCGGTGGTCCTTGGAAACTGGCTGATCAGGGTCGACAGCGCCGACCAGAACGGCGCCGTCATCACCAGTACCCGTCTGGCACCTCCCTCCACTACGCCGCCGGGTCCGGTGTTCCCAGATCCTCTCCCGCACCCGGTGCCGCCGGCCAATCCGGACCCGGAGCGCTCGATGCTGATCATCAACGTCGGCTGGGAGGGCGTGAACGCCGCCTCCTCGATGCCGCTTGACGCGAGCATCTTGGACAAGACGTCCTACCTCGTCAACGGCCCCGTGAATCAGTGGTTCCGGCAGTCCGCGCCCTCCGGTCGGTACCCGAGGGACTGGGAAGCCTACTCAGGGGGCAGCTTCATGATCGACCCTCCGGCGCGCCTTGCTCCTGAGTCAGGGATACCCCTGCCACCCGATGCGTTCGACCTCACCAACTGCAAACGCGACGCGCAGGGCCATTTCGTTTTCCGGACGATCATCGAACGGGCCGAACAGGCGGCTGAGGACGCCGGCCTCGATCCCGATCGATTCGGTCACGTCATGGTCACCATGGCCGACGGACTCTGCGAACTGGGTGGCCTCGAGCAGTCCTCCCTCTTCCCCGTACACGGTGAAGAAGGGCGGAATACGGTCGTCACCGCCGCATCTGAAGAAGTTGCAATCCACGAGCTTGGCCACGCTCTCGGCTTGAATCACGCCGAAGGCCTGCACTGTTTCAACGGGGCCAACCAGCAGGTGCCTTTGAGCGGGAACTGCGAACTCGAAGAGTACGGCGATTTCGCCGACGTCATGGGGTTTGGCAGCGGGTCGTTCAACGCCAGCTATGCAAACGCACTCGGCTGGATGAAAAACCAGTTCCACTCGCTCGAAGCGGGTGACTACTCGAGAACGTTCAACCTCGTGCCTTACGCGAACGAGGAGCAGCCGATCGAGGGGTTCGTGCGCGCCCTGCGACTGCGGGACGGGCCGACGACCCTCTGGATGGAGTGGCGCCAGCGCGTCGGTCCCGACGTTGGGATCCCGAGTCCCGGTCTCTATATCCGGCGCGAGGTGACCGGCAACCGTGACTGGCCGTCCACTCAGCTACTCGACATGACGCCGGTGACGTCCTTCGCGGATCCCGGATTGCCCGTCGGTCAGACCTGGGTCAACCCGCTGGGGACGATGCAGATCAAGCTCGTCTCCGGCGACGCGAGCGGGGCGATCGTGACGATCTCGAGGAAACAGAGCAACGTCCCGGTGCCGGACCTACGCGGAAAGACCAGCGGCGAAGCCAGCAACGCGCTCGAGGCGGTCGGCCTCCGCTACGGCGGCAGCACGGCCTCGGTCGACGACTGCACTGGCAGCCTCTACGGCCGGGTCGTCTCGCAGAACCCGATCCGCAACCAGCAGGTCGCGCTCGGCAGCGAAGTCACGGTGACTCTCGGACAGAAACCGAAATTCCAGGGCTTCTGCCAGTAGGCAGCGCCCGGTTCAGCTCGCCCCGGCCTCCGCGGTCGCCAGCGGCGTCAGGCCTCTAACCAGGTCTGACGCCCGCTCGGCGATCGCGATCACCGGGGCGTTGGTGTTGCCTCGGGGGACCGTCGGCATCACCGAGGCGTCGACGACCCGCAGGCCCTCCAGCCCCTGCACCCGCAGCTCCTCGTCGACAACCGAGCCGATCGCGCAGGTCCCGACCGGGTGGTAGATCGGGTAGGTGGTGGCGGCGACGTGGGCGCGCAGGTCGTCGTCGGAGTCGCCCCCGGGGACGGTGTAGGGCTCGGCGCAGTAGGGCTGCAGGGCGGGCTGGGCGCAGATCTCCTGCATCAGCTGGGCCCCGGCGACCATCCGCTCCATGTCGCCTTCGGCGCTGTAGAAGCGGTTGCGGATGATCGGCTTCGCGGTTGGGTCTTTGGAGGCGAGCCGGACCGAGCCGCGGCTCTCCGGGGTCAACAGGCAGGGGGAGACCCAGACGCCGTGCGCCTCGGGGTCGCCCATGCCCTCTTCGACGATGTGGACCGCGGCGAAGTGGAACTGCGTGTCGGGCGCGGGGGCGGCGGGGTCGACGCGGGCGAAGGCGCCGGCCTCGGCCAGGTTGGAGGCGAAGGGGCCGGTCTGGCTCGCTTCGAACTCCTGCAGCGCCGCCGGCTCCAGCGCCAGCAGCAGGCTCTCGGGCTCCGGGGTGGTCCAGACGCCGAAGCTGGCCGCGTGGTCTGAGAGGTTCTCGCCGACCTGCGGCTGGTCCAGCACCAGCTCGATCTCCCGCATCGCCAGGTGTTCGGCAGGGCCGACGCCGGAGAGCATCAGCAACTGCGGCGAGTTGTAGGCGCCGCCGCAGAGGATCACCTCGCGCTCGGCCCGCAGCTCCTGTGCCTGCCCGAGCTGGGAGGCCTCGACGCCGACCGCCCGGTTGCCCTCGAAGATCACCCGGTTGACGTGCATGTAGGGCATCACCGTCAGGTTCTCCCGCTCGGCGGCGGGGTGGAGGTAGGCGACGGCGGCGCTGGCCCGCATCCCGCCCCGCTGCGTCACCTGGTACATCCCGGCCCCGTCCTGGGAGTCGGCGTTGAAGTCCTCGTTGCGCTCGAGCCCGGCTTCGACCGCGGCCTCGACGAAGGCGGGCGGGATCGCGCCGCCGGAGCGCTGGTCGGAGACTGGCAGCGGCCCGCCGACCCCGTGCCACTCGGAGGCGCCACGCTCGTTGTCCTCGGACTTGAGGAAGTAGGGGAGAAGGTCCTCCCAGCCCCACCCGCTCGCGCCCCAGGCGTCGTAGTCGGCGGCGTTGCCGCGGATGTAGACCATCGCGTTCATCGAGGAGGAGCCGCCGAGGACCTTGCCTCGCGGCACCGAGATCCGGCGGCCGAAGCAGTTCGGCTCGGGCGCCGTGCAGTAATCCCAGTCGATCTCGGTCCGGGCCAGCTGCAGGTAGCCGAGCGGCACGTGGATGTTGTCGTTGACGTCCGGCGGCCCGGCCTCCAGCAGCAGAACCTTCACGTCCGGGTCCTCCGACAGCCGCGCAGCAAGCACGCACCCGGCCGAGCCAGCACCAACGATCACGTAGTCGTACATCTCTCTCCTCCTGTTCCGCGCGCCGATCCCACTCGGCCTCGCCCGTGCAGAGCCTAGAGGTTGCGAGCCCGCCGGCCGATCACGGGATCCCGCGGATAGCCCGCGGAATCCCAGAAGGCCCCAGCCGCCTTGTCATCGAAGGCAACCAAGGCGGTCACCCGAGTGGCGCCGCAGCCACGCAGGTACTCCTCGCTCGGTCGGGTGAGCGCGAGGCCGACCCCTTCCCGCCGGCACCTGTCCCGAACCGCGAGCCGGTACATGTTGCCCCGCCACCCATCCCAGGCGGCGATCAGCGACCCGACAATTTCCCCATCCCGCTCGGCCACAAGCAGCACAGCCGGGGAGTCCCCGACCAGCCGCTCCAGACCCTCGACCCGGTCGGCAGTGCTCGCATGCTCGCTGCGCGCCGCCGTCCACAGCGCCAAGACCGCTGGCAGATCGCCATCGCCGCAAGGGCGCACCTTGATCGCGCTGGTCAAGTGGAGAGCCTAGTCGGGCGAGTGAAGTCTGCGCCTCTGCCCCACTGACGAAGCCAAGATGAATGCTCGCGATCGCAGGTCACAACCCGTCTTCCCAGTGAGACCGTTTGTAACGTGAGGCTACCGTCTGCTTGACGGAGCAGGCTGGTCTTGTACAACAGTGTGGTGAGCGACGTCGCAGCGGAGCAACGAGGTCGGGGGAACCACAGGGGGTGGGGGAAAAGTCGTCGCTTGGCACGACTGCAGTCCGCTCGTGGTTCCTACCTTTGGCTGGCGCTCGACCATGGCTTGACCTTCGGGAATATCAGGGGACTAGGTGGACTAGCCGATCTCCTCGCTGCGGCTGATGAGGTCGGGGTCAGCGGAATCGTTGCCAACCGTGGTGGGGCGGCGGCAATGCCTCCGGCGAGTTCGGCCGGCCTGGTACTGCAGACGTTTGGTCGCCCGTCTCTGACTGGTGATTCTGGTGCAAAGGTGCCGACCTGTCGGATCGATGATGCCGTTCGGCTGGCGGCCGATGCAATCTCGATCCAATTGGACCTAGGGGGCCCTGGCCTGTCGCAAGCGATTCACGCAATCTCCTTGATGATTAGTGACGCGGCAACGTGCGACATCCCCACCGTAGCGATGGTCAAGATCGCGAAGGGCAACGATCCCCTTAGGGCGACCGCTGATGCCTTGCGAATCAGCACCGAACTAGGTGTTGATCTGATCAAGATCGGTCTGCCAGTTGAGATGGATACTGCGAACTCCGATCAGATCGTCGCATTGCGGCAAGCGGTCGCACTGTCCGCGCCGGCATTGCTGGCCGGCGGGGAGCGCCGAGAGGACTTCACGGAGAGGATGGCCGCCGCACGCGATCTGGGGTTCAGCGGCGCTTGCATTGGTCGCAGTGTCTTTCAAGACCCGGACCCAGAGTCGGTCCTCGCGGCGATGAGCGCAGTATTCTGATGGTGGATCCTGTTGGGGAAATCACTTTTTGGCAGGGTATTTCTAGCCGGGGACTGAGTACGTACCGCGGGTTAGGGCGTTCCAGTTGGGACGGGGCAAGAGCGCCGGCGAGCCTTCGTCGCAGAGGGGGCACGCTTCCTCTTTGAAGCGACGAGCGTCGAGTGCGACGGCAGAGACAATCTCGCGATCAGCAAGCCGCGAGGCGCCTGAGAGGTTCGCGAGACAGAAGACGATGGGGGCAGCCCTCGCACCTAATATTTCCACTTGCTCGATCATCTTGACGACGCTCCGGCCGGAATTGATGTCGTCGGCGACGATTAGTACCAGTTCCTGGGAGGCGATCTCGAAGTGGGTCTCATAGCCAATGGCGGGATCGCCGTAAGCGCATCGCGTCCCTATGGCGGAGGCAACCGCGTGGGCAACGAACAACCCGTACGGCGCATAGCTGATTACCCAGTCGGGGGCGACTTCGAGCCTCTTTAGCTCCGGAGTTAACACCGAGGTCACGACTGCGGCGGTGAGTTCGGGCGACGCGAGGACAAGGTCGGAGTTGAAGTACTTATCCATGTGGGCCCCGCCGAGCGACGTCTTCACGTGCGGGCATCCCGGATCGCCAACCTCCCAAAGGGCTCCGATTGCCTGAAAGCGCTCGAGCCAGGCTCGGCGGTCTGTCTCGCCGCTGCCCCTAGGAGGCACTCTGGCCAACCTCCCTAGTCGCCAACGGTACAGGGGGAGTGGCCGGGTCCACGCCGAGCATGTAATAGAGGAGGTAGAGGCAGTCCCGCGGTCTGGAGGTCTCAAATCCAAAATGGAACATTCCAGACGACTTCCGAATCCGGGAATCCTCGACGACCTGATGCTCTTCGTAGTCGTCGCTCAACCCGAAGACCCAGGCGCGCGTCAGCGGGGCATCGGCGGCGGTTCGGACTGCGACGCTGAACTCCAAGCGCTCGACCCCTCGTCGATATCGGATCAACGAGACACTTTGGGAGTGTGGCGGCTGGCCGTAGTGCGCGGGCTCGCCGGGCCAATGCAAGCGGTATTCAATTTCGGTTTCCTCGCCAGGCTCGAGCGGCGAAGGCAGGGCCATTTCGAAGACGCGGCAGAACGATATCCCCGGATCGCACAGTGGCCGGAATTCGAGCTCCTCGCTCGTCTGAGTGCATCGGCCCGAGAGCGAGAGTTCAGCATGCGTGATCTTGTTCTCGCCGTACTCCGCGTGACGCAATCCGGAGATCGGTGCTGAGGTGATATTTCGTACCCGGAGGCGCCGTATCGATCGAAGTGTGTTCTCGACCATGTCAACTTCGTCGTGGCGCCGGATCAGCACGTAGCGCAGCTCATTGTCAATTGCTGCCTCTTGCAGATCGAGACTCATGCTCGTAGACAGTCGCTGAAGCATCTTCTTCTGCTGATAGCGGTGGCGGTCCGCAGAGAGTGCGTCGAGCACCTTGTGATCCGGCAGTCCTAGGCGCTGATGCAAGTCGCGGTAGAAGTCATCCATATCTTGGATGCCTAGGAATCGGACATTGCCGGCTCCGAGGCGCTCCAGCTCTCGCAGATAGCTCGTCTCTGCCACGGCCTCCCTGCGGCGAATGCACCAGACCACGCCTCGCGGGATCGTTCGATCTCGCAAGGAGCGCGTGATCGGGTCCATGATGCTGCGATCACGCCCGGCGTAGCCGGCGACAATTAGGCCGTGGTCACGCATCAAGAACTCGAAGTATTCGCGCAAGCGGCGCTGAAGGCGCTTCGTATCGGAACTGAGGTTCGATAGCTGGGGGAAGGTGTAATGGCCATGGAGCTTCACGACAGTCACCAACTCCGGATTGACGGCCAGGTACTCCGACTCGCTGGCATGGGCAACGACGTTGAACTCATCCAGGCGTAGGCTTGCCAGGGCCTTCTCTAAGAGGTCATCGAAGTTGGTCGTTAGCACCAAATTGCAATGCCCGTTCGCGATGATGCTCGCCAGGTAATAGTGGGCGAGGGTCGGCATCTTCCCAGCGATCAAATCGCGGAAGAAGCGTTGGCGCTCATGGTCAGAAGAGAAGGCCCTCTGCAGCGCCTCGGCGTATTCGGCATCCGGATCCCGAAACCAACCAAGCTCCTCAAAGAGGCTCTCGCCTGCCTCTGGCGATATGTCGCGCCGCAGTTCTTCGACCAAGCGCTGGCGGAGCATGGTCACGATCGCGCCGCCGAGCGGAATCCCTGCGCCAGCTGACATGCCCGCCCCGAGCAGGAATGCATAGTGCCCGGGCGCGAGGCGTAGTTGCTCTACACAGCGGGCCAGAACTAGCTCCTGCTCTATGTCGCTCGCGTCAAATCCCATCCGGCACGAGCTCCACCAGGAAGTTGCCGAGCTCCTTAGGACCTACCGCTTCATCGGTGCTCGCTCGCAGGCCATGCTCGGGTGCCAGTTGGGACCAGTAGCTCTGTTCAACGAGGTGCTCTCGGCGCCGCTCGAGCACCAGTGGAAGATGCTCGACCTCAAAGACACAGCGGTCTAATCCGACTTGCGAGAGGTAGTAGCTAGCGCGGGCGTGGAAGAGATCGAGAACCGCGCCGGCCCGGCCTCGCTCATCGCTCTGGGGGGGGGGGGGGTAGAACACGTCGCCGATCAGAGCGGCGTTGCCCGGTTTTAGGCCTTCCCCGAGCCGTTGGCAAAGCAAGACCTTCTCAGCGTCAACGAGGTGATGCAGTGAATAGTTCGCGATCACACAGCCGCCATCGGGTAAGTCCTCCACGGCGCTCAGCATGTCCTGCAGCGTCAAAGTCAGGTTCGGCATTGCCGCGCATTTGGTGGCTGCCTGTCCAAGTAGCTCTTGAGAGATATCCACCGCCTTGATGCTGGCCTGCGGAAATGTATTTGCGAGTAGAAAGGACAGGTTGCCGGTGCCGCAGCCTAACTCCAGAACGTGGCTGGGATCATAAGTCTGCAGGCGGTAGACCAGCGCGCCAAGCAGCTCCCGGTAGTGCACGTCTCTCAGGAACCAGTCGTCATACACGTCGGCGGTGCCATCGAAGAAGGCTGCGGTTTCCTCATAGGCGGTCATAGCTCTGAACGCTCAAAGCCTATCCTCTGACCTCGAGGTCGGCTTCGGTCTCGGCGATCTGGGCTGACAGTCGGCCCGAAAAAGCGAAAACCCCCGACTTGCGGGGGTTTCCATGATGCGCCTGAATGGAGTCGAACCATCACGGGTGTTTCCACCCACAAGGCCCTCAACCTTGCGCGTCTACCAGTTCCGCCACAGGCGCGGGAGGCGTCGATTCTAGATGTTTGCCGGCCGGGTGAGCCGTTGGGTTGCGGGTGTCCGGGCGAGTCGATAGCCTGCGAACAGGTGTTCGAACGTCATCTCACCCGGCGAGCGGAGGGAAACGAGACGATCCATGGTTGACCTCGACCTGACTAAGCGGCAGAAGGAGATCTTCGACTTCATCCGCAAATACGCGGCGAAAACCGGCTACCCGCCGACTGTGCGGGAGATCGGTAAGGCGGTTGGGCTGCACTCGTCTTCGACGGTGCATGCGCACTTGGCCAATTTGGAGAAGATCGGGTTGCTGAAACGCGATCCCACGAAACCACGGGCGATCGAGCTGCTCTTCGACAAGGCGAAGCGGACGATCCGCCCTGGCGGTGGGCTGCCGCTGGTCGGCCAGGTCGCGGCCGGCGAGCCGATCCTGGCGGAGGAGAACATCGAGGAGTACCTCGAGATCCCCGACGTGATCGGCGGCGAGGACGGCGACTACATCCTTCAGATCCGCGGCGAAAGCATGGTGAACGCCGGGATCCTCGAAAGCGATTACGTGATCGTGCGGCCTGCCGACGAAGCCGACGACGGCGAGATCGTCGTCGCCCTGATCGGCGAGGAGGCGACGGTCAAGCGGATCTTCCGCGAGGCCGACCACATCCGCCTGCAGCCCGAGAACGACGAAATGGAGCCGATCCTGACCACCGAGGCCAAAGTCCTCGGTCGCGTCGTCGGCGTCTTCCGCAAGGTCTGACTCAGGGCCACTTGCCGGCTTCGATCAGCCGTTTGTAGCGTCGCTGGCGCCGGCGCGCGTCCCAGAGCAGGAGCGGCAGCGAGCGAAGCATCAGGCTGGGGAAGAGGTCGAAGAGGCGCAGCATCGGGCCGCGCCAGCGGGGGACGATCAGGACGGGACGCGGGCGCTCGGTCAGCTTGCCTACCGCGCGAGCGACATCCTCGACCCGCTGCAACTGGCCGGAGAAGGAGGCGGCCGCGTCGAGGTCGTCGAGCTTGTCTTCCAGCATCGGCGTCCAGATCCCGTCTGGGCAGACGGCGCAGACGCGCACGCCCTTGACCCCAGCCCGGCGCAGGTCGAACTGGGTCCCCAGCGTGAACGCCATCGCCGCGTGCTTGCTGGCGGAGTAGGTGATCTCGCCGGGGGCGGCGACGATCCCGGCCAGGGAGACGACGTTGATGATCTGGCCGCGGCCGGCGGCCATCATTGGTGCCAGGGCGGCGAGGGTGCCGTTGATCAGGCCAGTGGTGTTGACCTCGAACATCCTCTGGCGCAGCTCCGACCCCTGCTCCCAGGGGGCGCCGCTGTAGAAGACGCCGGCATTGTTGACCCAGAGGTCGAGCGAGCCGGACTTCTCCAGCACCGCGTCGACCAGGGCTCGGCAGGAGCCTTCGTCGCGCACGTCGAGGGCCGCCGACTCGACCGCGCCCGTTCCGGTGCCGCCGACCTCGGCCGCAGCCCGGGCCACCGTCTCGCCGTCGACGTCGGTCGCCCAGACCGACCAGCCGCGGCCGGCGAGCTCGAGCGCGATCGCCTTGCCCAGGCCGCTGCCCGCTCCGGTTACCACCGCGGTCCGCACGGCTGCCACCATATCCGCCGCTTGCTTGGCGAACCAAGAGGAGAGGGCTACCCTTGAGCTGCGGGCCGAGCGGACCGCGGGGGGAGAGAAAACCCCTCGAGGAAAGTCCGGACACCAAAGGGCGAGGGCGGTGGGTAACGCCCACCCGGGGAAACCCGCGGGAAAGTGCCACAGAAATGACACGGCCGATGGCGCGGCCACACGTGAGTCGCGTACAGGCAAAGGTGAAATGGTGCGGTAAGAGCGCACCGGCGTCGCGGTGACGCGGCGGCCAGGTAAACCCCGCCCGGTGCTAGGCCAAGCAGGATCGTTGACCCGGCTCGGCGAGATCCAGGTAGGCCGCAAAGATAGATGGCCGCTCAAGACAGGATCCGGCTTACAGGCCCGCTAAAGGAAAGGCCCCGTTTGGGGCCTTTCCCATGCCTGGGAGCGTTCTTGCAAGTTTTCTGTCTTAGCGTTTGCTAATCTGCCGCCAACTTCCGCTGAATCTCCGCCTACATACCCGCGGAGATCGGGGGGCCCAATCAGTTGGGGCGAATCGCGGCCTCTGCCGCGTAGCGCAGCTCTTTCAGCGCGAGCCCGTCAGCTAACCCCGTAAGCGCATGGAAAGAGAATGCACAACTTCACGAACCCAATTCGCTGGGCCCTGGCCCTGATCGCCCTCGCTGTCGCCTGTCTGGGCGGGATCTCCGCTGCGCAGGCCGCTACGGGCGGCGCTTCCAGCTACGAAGCCGTCGCTCCGCCCGCGCCTGAAAGCGAAGGAGGTGTCGCCTTCAGCACCCCGCTGCGCTACGGCAGCGCCAGTTGGTACGGGCCCGGCCTCTACGGCCGCAACACCGCCTGCGGCGTGACCCTCGGCCCGACCACGCTCGGCGTCGCCCACAAGTCGCTTCCCTGCGGCACCACGGTCAAGTTCGTCTACCGCGGCCGCACCCTGATCACCCAGGTGATCGACCGCGGTCCCTACACCAAAGGCCGCACCTGGGATCTGACGATCGCCGCCAGCAAGGCGCTCGGCTTCGAATCCGCCGGCATCGCCCGCCTGGCATACGCGGTCGAGATCGCCCCGACCGCTCCCTGAGCGGGCTCGGCGTCCCTTCCAGCACCTTTCTCCGGCCGCATCGGCGGCTAATCTGCGGTGTTCAGGCAGTGCCCAGATAACGAGAGGAGCAGGTGTATGTCGAGGTTTTCGCACGGAGCTGGCGGCCGTAAGGCGCGTTGGCTGACGGTCGCCCTCGGTGCCTGCTCGTTGGGAGCGGTGGTTGTGATCTCCGCCGGCGCCAGCGCCGCCACGGTCGAGCCGACCTCCGTCATCCTCGGCCAGACCGCGACGACCCCGGACCCCGCCTGCCCCGAGCTTCCCTGCCAGGCGGTCGGCAGCGTCACCGGCTTCCAGGTCTCCAACGGCCAGGCCCAGAATCCCTACCTGGTGCCGCACGCCGGGCGGATCAAGGCCTGGACTCTGACCCTGGCCCAGCCGACCAACTCGCAGCGCTCCTTCTTCAACGGCTTCTTCGGCACCCCGCCGGAGGCGCGGATCTCGATCCTGCGCCGCCTGCCCGGCACCAACCCGCCCCGCTACGAACTGCGCAGCCAGAGCTCGGTCAAGGTGCTCTCGCCCTACCTCGGGCAGACGGTCAAATTCGGCTCCAACCTCGAAGTCGAACGCAACGACATCGTCGCCCTCACGGTGCCGACTTGGGCCCCCGCGTTCGCCCAGAACCTGCCCGCCAACAACGTCTGGCGAGCCAGCCGCGAAACCGGCACCTGCACCAACTCCACCGACATCCGCCAGGGGGAACCGCAACAAGTAGTCGGCAAACGCGCGGACTACGGCTGCAAATACTCGACTGCCCGCCTCCTCTACACCGCCACCCTGGTCGAGGAAAGCTAGGCAAGCCGACAGGGGTCGGGCAGCGCCCGACCCCTGCGTGTGCGGCTTAGGCCGCGGAGGGCAGGACCCGCGGGGTCGCCTGGTCCTGGGGAAGAGCCGCCGCTGACGCGATCAGGCTCTGGAACTCGTTGAGGGCGAGGTGACCGACCGCCTCGAGGATCTCCTCGTCGGTCCAGCCCATCTCACGTGCCTCCTCGTGGAGGTGGAGTGGGGGAGGACCATCGGCGTCCAGCGCCTCCTTCAGGTAGAGCAGGAGCGCCGCCTCCTTCTCGTCGGCGGAGGTGAAGCTGCGGGCGCGGGAGACCTCATCGAGGCCGAGCCCGGCCCGGCGCGCTGACTTTGCGTGCTGGGCGATGCTGTAGTTGTCCTCGCGGTGCTCGGCGACCGCCAGGGCGATCCGCTCACGCGTCGCCTGGGGAAGGACGCCGCCGCGCAGCTCCGAACGCATCCGGGTGTAAGCCCGGAGGACCGCTGGAGACCCGGCCAGAACGCCGACGAACTTGGTCACTGCTCCGCCGGTTGCCTGGATGGTCTTGATCAGCGGCGCGCTCTCGTCCGGCGCCGTCAACTCGTCGTGGATCTGAAACCTGCTTACTGCCGTTTTAACCGTCACTGGCGTCTCGCTTCTGGCTCTGATCCGAATTTGGCTTTACAGAGCCTTTACGTGGCCTTTACTTTACTTTAAGCCGCTTACTTACGGTCGGTAAGTTATACCTGCTTTTTGCCCCCGGCGCAAGCCGCCACCGATCAGGCTTCTCTACCCGGATAACGTCGTTCCGCACCTGGTCGGTTCATTCGCCTATCGTTGCGGCCTTCTCGCACCAGCCAAAGGGGGCCGAATGGCAGACCAACCGAAGAGCGCCGCTGACGTAGCCGAGATCGTCAAGCAGAGCGACGTCCGTTTTGTCCGCCTCTGGTTCACCGACGTCCTCGGTCAGCTCAAGAGCTTCTCGATCAACGCCGCCGAGCTGGAGAACGCCTTCGACGGCGGCATGGGCTTCGACGGTTCCTCGATCACCGGCTTCAACCCGATCGAGGAGTCGGACATGATCGCCATGCCCGACCCCAGCACCTTCGCCCTGATCCCCTGGCGCCCGGAGGAAGGCAACGCGGTCGCCCGCATGTTCTGCGACATCCAGGTCCCCGGCGGCGGCCCCTACGAGGGCGACCCGCGCTGGATCCTGCAGCGGGCGATGAAACGGGCCGAAGAGCTCGGCTTCGACGCCTACAACATCGGCCCCGAGCTCGAGTACTTCTACTTCCGCTCGGCCAAACCGGAGGGCGGCGTGCCCGAGGTCCTCGACGAGGGCGGCTACTTCGACCTGACCACGCTCGACGCCGGCTCCGACGTGCGCCGCGAGACGATCCTGGCGCTGGAGAAGATGGGCATCCACGTCGAGTACGCCCACCACGAGGTCGGGCCCTCCCAGCACGAGGTCGACATGCGCTACAAGAACGCGCTGGAGATGGCCGACGACTGCATGACGTACCGGATCGTGGTCAAGGAGTACGCGATGAAATACGGCTGGCACGCGACCTTCATGCCGAAGCCGCTGTTCGGCGAGAACGGGTCTGGGATGCACGTCCACCAGTCGCTGTCCAAAGACGGCAAGAACGCCTTCCACGACCCCGACGACCCCTACTTCCTCTCGCCGGTGGCGAAGTCGTTCATCGCCGGCCAGCTCAAGCACGCGCGGGAGATCTCGCCGCTCTTCGCCCAGTGGGTCAACTCCTACAAGCGCCTCGTCCCCGGCTACGAGGCCCCGGTCTACCTGGCCTGGTCCCGTCGCAACCGCTCGGCGCTGATCCGGGTGCCGCTCTACCACCCCGGCAAGGAGGGCGCGACCCGGGCCGAGCTGCGTTGCCCCGACCCTGCTTGCAACCCCTATCTGTGCTTCGCCGGCATGCTGCAGGCGGGCCTGGAGGGGGTCGAGAAGGGCTACGAGCTGCCCGAGCCGATGGAGCAGAACCTCTACCACCTCTCCCAGGAGGAGCTCTCCCACCAGGGGATCGAGCAGCTGCCGGCGACCCTGGGCGAGGCAATCGAGGTCGCCGCCGACTCGGAGCTGGTGCTGCGGACCCTGGGCGAGCACACCTTCCGCCGCTTTGTCGAGATCAAGCGGCAGGAATGGGACGACTACCGGGTCCAGGTCACCCCCTTCGAGATCGAAAACTTCCTGCCGATCCTCTGAGCGCCGCCGTGGCGACCCTGCACGTCCTCCGCGTCTTCAGCGACGAGGCCGGAGCGCACGGCAACCCGCTCGGCGTGTTCCTCGACGGCTCGGAGGTGCCGGAGGAGCGCCGCCAGGCGGTCGCGACCGACCTCGGCTTCTCCGAGACGGTCTTCGTCGACGAGGCCGCTGAGGGGCGCTGCCGGATCTTCACCCCGGGGCTGGAGCTGTCCTTCGCCGGCCACCCGTCGGTCGGCACGGCCTGGCTGTTGGCTCGGGAAGGCACTGCGGTGGAGGTGCTGCGGCCGCCCGCGGGCGAGGTCGCGGTGCGGCGCGAGGGTGAGCTGACCTTCGTCGCCGCTCGGGCCGAGTGGTCGCCGCCGTGGGAGCTGGTCGAGCTTGCCGCCCCGGCCGAGGTCGAGCGGCTGACCGGGCCGCTGGGCGAGGAGCTGCTCGTCTACTACTGGGCTTGGGAGGACGAGGCGGCCGGCGCCGTTCGCTCGCGCTGCTACTCGATGGAGGACATCGGCGAGGACGAGGCGACGGGTTCGGCGGCGATCATGCTGGCGGCGGCGCTGGGGCGGCCGCTGCGGATCCGCCAGGGTCGCGGTTCGCTGCTGCAGGCGGCGCCGCTGGGCGAGGGACGGGCCGAGGTCGGCGGCCGCGTCGTCCTCGACGAGGTGCGCGCCTACTCGCTCTGAGCGCCGGTGCGCCCCCGGCGCGAGAGCGCCGAGGGCCACCAGAAGTTGTCGCCGATCGTCAGTGCGATCGACGGCACCAGGATGCTGCGGACGAGGAAGGTGTCGAGGAGGACGCCGAAGGCGACCACGAAGCCGAGCTCGGTGAGGAAGGTGAGGGGGAGGACGGCGAGCACCGAGAAGGTGCCGGCGAGCACGATCCCGGCGCTGGTGATGACGCCGCCGGTGACCGCGAGGGCGCGCAGGATGCCCTGTTCGGCGCCGTGCTTTTCGGTCTCCTCTCGGGCTCGCGCGACGAGGAAGATGTTGTAGTCGACCCCGAGCGCGACGAGGAAGACGAAGGCGAAGAGCGGTAACGACGGGTCGGAGCCGGGGAAGCCGAAGATCACGTCGAAGACGAAGTAGCCGACGCCGAGCGAGGCGAGGAAGCTGAGGATCACGGTGCCGATCAGGATCAGCGGCGCGGTGACCGCGCGCAGCAGGGCGATCAGGATCAGCAGGACGACGAGCAGGATGATCGGCGGGATCACGATCGAGTCCCAGCCGGCGGCGTCGCGGACGTCGAATTCGACCGCGGTCGGGCCGCCGACCAGGGTGCCGGGCGCGGCGCCATCGGCGGCGTCGCGGATCGGTTCGACCAGGTCGAAGGCCGTGGTCGAGTACGGGTTCGGTTCCAAAGTCGCCTGGATCAGGGTCCCGGGCGGACCTTCGGCGACCGGTCCGGAGACCGTGTCGACACCGTCGACGCCTTCCACCGCCTGTTTGACCGCTTCGACCTCGCCGGATTCGGGCACGACCACGTCGGTCAGCGCGGTGGCGCCGGAGGGGAAGCTCTTGTCCAGCAGGTGCTGGCCTTCGACCGAGTCGACTTCGGTCCGGTAGCTGTCTTCGCTGGTCAGGTCGGTGGAGAAGAAGGCGAAGCCGAGGCAGAGGACGACGAGGAGGCCGAGCGAGCCGAACATGATCCGCCGCGGCGAGATCGCGATCCGTTTGCCGAGCCGGGACCAGAAGCCGTGGGTGGCGTCGCTGGCGTGCTCGAGCCGGTGGCGACGCATCTCATACGGCGTGAACACGGCGCGGTCGAGCGGGCCGACGATCAGCGAGGGGATGCGGCGGCCGCTGATGATCCGCAGCACCCAGTTGATCAGCACCAGCGGCAGCAGGATCAGCACCAGCACGCAGGAGAGAACGACCCGGGCCAGGGCGCCGATCCCGGACCCCTCGACGATCCGTTTGCGGGCGCGATCGGAGACCGCCTCGGCAGCCGGCGCCGTCTCCGGCGTGTGCGGGACGAAGGGCCAGAAGGCGCGGCGGCCGAAGATCGTCAGCAGCGCCGGCAGCAGGGTCAGCATCGAGAGCGCCGCACAGGCGATCCCGATCGCGGCGATCGGACCGAGCCCGGCGGTGCCGTTGACCTTGGCGATCGTCAGGCAGAGCAGGGCGGCGATCACGGTCAGCGCCGAGGCGAAGATCGCCGGGCCGGCCGATTCGAGCGCGGTGCGCATCGCCTGGTACTTGTCGGCGGTGTGATGGAGCTCCTCGCGGTAGCGGGCGACCAGCAGCAGCGCGTAGTCGGTTCCGGCGCCGAGCACCAGGACCGACATGATCGAGCTCGACTGGCCGTTGATCGTCACCCCGAGCTCGGAGACGCCATACCCGATAGAGCGCGAGAGGATCTCGGCGAAGATCACCGCCGCCAGCGGGATGAAGAAGAACATCGGCGAGCGGTAGATGACGATCAGCAGGAAGATCACCAGGCTGACCGCGGCCAGCAGCAGGGTCCCGTTGATGCCTTCGAAGACTTCGATCGCGTCGGCGGAGAAGCCGGCGCCACCGGTGATCTTCACCTCGAGGCCGCCGCCGGGGTCGGAGATCTTTTCGCGCCAGTCCTTGACCGGGTCGAGGATCCGGTCGCCCTCGCCTTCGGCCTTGATGTAGGAGGTGACGATCGCCGCTTTGCCGTCGGCGGAGCAGATCGGGCCGACGAAGGGCGCGTAGTCGGCTGGCTGGCCGGGGATCGTCGTGGTCGGGCCGCCGCATCCCTGCGGCAGGCTGCCAGGCGCCGGTTCTTCCTCGTTCGCCTCGCCGGTCTCGCCGCCCGCTGCGGCGGTGGCGCCGTCCGGGATCACCCCGGTGAAGCGCTCTTCGGTCATCGCTTCGACGTCTTCGACGATCTTCGCCTTGTCGGCGGGGGTCAGCCCCTCCTCGCGGCGGTAGATGATCACCGCGGGGGCGATTTCGCCGTCCTGCAACTGCTCGGTCGCGTTCAGCGCCTTGGTCGACTCGGCGTCACCCGGCAGGTAGGAGGTCGCCTCGTTGCTTTCGGCGTCTTCGAACTTGCCCGGCAGGTTGGCGGGACCGGCGGCGATGAAGATCGCCAGGAACCAGAGGCCGAACACGATCCACTTGGCTCGGCGGCCGGCTGGGAAGGTGAAGAGGGAACCGCGCAAGGGGGCCATCCTTGCAAACCGGGCGGCTGGGCGTTTACAGCAGGAACCCCAAGGTTTCCCGATCGGTCACCGGCGCTTGACAGGTGAAGTGCTCGCAGACGTAGCCGGCGGGGCGGCCGTCGACGGTGGGGCGGTCGCGCAGCAGGGGAGGTTCTTCGCTGCCCGCGGGGCCTCCGGCGAGGACCAGGTGGGGGCGGAGGGCCGCGCGCACAGTGGCCGCCAGCTCGCTCAGATCGTCGCCGACGAGCGCGACCTCCTTGACCGAGGCGAGGTGGAAGTCGAGCGCCCGCAGCATGTGCGCGAAGGAGTCGGGGTGCTGGACGGCAGTGCGGGCGAAGAGCGCGAAGACGCCCTCGGCCTGCTGCTCGTAGGAGCGCTCGCCGCTGAGCGCGGCGAGCCGCAGCAGCCCCATCGCGGCGGCGCTGTTGCCGGAGGGGATCGGGTGGTCCCCGACCTCCTTGCGGCGCGCGATCAGCTCCTCGTGGTCGGCCGAGGTCGAGTAGAAGCCGCCGCGCTCGGCGTCGCCGAAGCGGGCGATCATCGCGTCGGCGAGCTCGCGCGCGGCCTCGAACCAGCGCGGGTCGAAGTCGGCTTCGTAGAGCTTCAGCAGCGCCTCGAGCAGGAAGGCGTGGTCCTCCAGGTAAGCGTTGAGGCGGGCGTCGCCGTCTTTGTAGGTGCGCAGCAGGCGGCCGTCGGGATCGTGCATCTGGCCGAGCACGAACTCGGCGCACTCGCGCGCCGCCCGCAGGTAGTCCTCGCGGCCGAGCACGGCGCCGGCCTCGGCCAGGGCGGCGATCGCCAGCGCGTTCCAGGAGGCGAGCCGCTTGTCGTCGAGCCCCGGCCAGACGCGCTTGGCGCGCGCCTCGTAGAGCGCCTGCCGCGCCTCCGCCAGCCCGGCCGGCGCCTCCGCCTCGGGCCCGGAGGCGAGGTGGAGGATGTTGGCGCCCTCGAAGTTGCCCTCCTCGGTGACGCCGTAGTGGGCGATCACGGCGTCCGCCTCGGCACCCTCGCCCAGCACCTCGCGGATTTGGGCCGGGGTCCAGACGTAGAAGCGTCCCTCAACCCCCTCGGAGTCAGCGTCGAGGGCCGAGTAGAAGCCGCCCTCGGGGCCGCGCATCTCGCGCAGCATCCAGTCCAGCGTCTCCTCGCAGACCCGCCGGTAGCGCTCCTGTCCCAAAGCCTGCCAGCCGTGCAGGTAGGCGCCGGCGAGCAGGGCGTTGTCGTAGAGCATCTTCTCGAAGTGGGGGACGAGCCAGGCCGGGTCGACCGAGTAGCGGGCGAAGCCGCCGCCGAGCTGGTCGTAGATGCCGCCGGCGAGCATCGCGTCGAGCGTCTCGCCGACCACGGCGGCCGGCTCCGAGCCGGCGCCATCGCCGCCCCCGAAGGCCCGCGCCAGCAGCAGCTCCAGCGAGGAGGCGGGCGGGAACTTGGGGGCGCCGCCGAAGCCGCCGCGCTGGCGGTCGGCGCGCTCGACCAGCAGCGCCACCGCGGAGTCCAGCTCGGCGGCGCCGGGCAGCTCGGTCCCGGGCTCGACCTGGCCGATCGCGCCGAGGCGGGCGCGGGTCTCGGCGGCGCGCTCGCGGATCTCCTCGCGCTGACCCTCGAAGGCGACGATCACCGCTTCCATCACCATGCGGAAGCTCGGCATGCCGCGGCTCTCGTCCGGTGGGAAGTAGGTGCCGCCGTAGAAGGGGACGCCGTCGGGGTCGAGGAAAACGGTCATCGGCCAGCCGCCGTGGCCGGTCATCGCCTGCACTGCCTCCATGTAGATCGCGTCGACGTCGGGGCGCTCCTCGCGGTCGACCTTGACGTTGACGAAGTGCTCGTTCATATAGGCGGCGGTCTCGGCGTCCTCGAAGGACTCCCGCTCCATCACGTGGCACCAGTGGCAGGCCGAGTACCCGACCGACAGCAAGATCGGCCGGTCCTCGTCGCGGGCGCGGCCCAGCGCCTCCTCGCCCCAGGGGTACCAGTCGACCGGGTTGTCGCGGTGCTGCAGCAGGTAGGGGCTGGTCTCCCCGGCAAGTCGGTTCGGCATCTCAGCGCTCACCCTACCCAGGGGGCAATGAGGCCAAGTATTGGGTGGGTGCTCTCGTCTAAATTCGGGTCCAGTAGCGGATTTGCGGAGTTTTGTACGTCAAAAGTCCGGGTACGTACTAGTTTCCCCTCAGTGAATGACTTAAACGGGCGCGGCAAGCCGGATCCGGCTGTCGAAAATGTCTTGCAGAGCCTGCCACCGGGGGACCAGGAGGTCGTCCGCGGCGCTCTTGAGCGCGCCCAGAAGACCGAGGCCGAGCTGCGCCACCTCGCCGACCACGACTCGCTGACGGGGTTGCAGAACCGCCGCCGCTTCCGCTCCGAACTCGATCAGTACGTCTCCTTCACCGCCCGCTACGGCGGCCAGGGCGCGGTGATGGTGATCGACATCGACGGTCTCAAGGAGACCAACGACCGCTTCGGCCACCAGTCTGGCGACAACCTGATCCGCCGCCTCGCCGCGGTCCTGCGCGAGCGTGTCCGCAACACCGACATCGTCGCCCGCCTCTCCGGGGACGAGTTCGCGGTGCTGATGCCGCAGACCGACACAGGTGGCGCCCTGCAGTTGGGCGAGGACCTGCGGGCCGAGGTCGCCGAGGAGTTCCCCGCCGGCGGGGAGATGAGCCCGGCGACGATCAGCGTCGGGATCACGATGTTCGGCGGCAGCCGCGACGCCGGCGCCGAGGCGGTGCTGGTCGCCGCTGACCAGGCGATGTACCGGGCCAAGGAGGAGGGCCGCAACCGGATCGCCCTCTACGAGGACCCGGCGGAGCTGAGCCGGCCGGCGCGGCGGGCGCAGAGCACCAGCGCCAGAATCCGCGACGCGCTCACCCACGACCGCCTCAGCCTCGCCACGCAGCCGATCCACGACCTCGTCTCCGGCAGCATCGAGCGCTACGAGCTGCTGCTGCGGATGACCGGCGCCGACGGCGAGCTGCTGCCCGCCGCAAACTTCATCGAGGCGGCCGAGCGCTCCGGCATGGTCCAGGAGCTCGACCGCTGGGTCGTCAGCCGCGCCCTCGAGCTGCTCGCCGAGCGCGAGCAGGCGGGCGAGCCGGTCTCGCTGCACGTCAACCTCTCCGGCGTCTCGGTAACCGATCTCTCGGTGCTCGAGTACATCGAACGCCGGCTCGACGAAGGCAGCGCCGACCCCGGCCGCTGCACCTTCGAGATCACCCAGACCGCCCGGGTCGAGGACTACGACACCGCCGCCGGCTTCGCCGACCGGCTGAGCGAGTTCGGCTGCGAAGTCGCGATCGACGACTACGGCGCTGGCTTCGGTCCCTTCAACTACCTGAAACGGATCCCCTTCGATGTGATCAAGATCGACGGCTCCTTCATCCGCGACATGCCGCGCAACGACGCCGACCAACTGACGGTCAAAGCGATCGTCCAGATCGCCCGCGGCCTCGGCAAGCGCACGATCGCCGAGTTCGTCGAGGACGAGGACACGACCCTGATGCTGCGCGACTACGGCGTCGACATGGCCCAGGGCTTCCACCTCGGACGGCCGGTCGCGGCCGCCGAGGGCCTCGCCGTCGCCTGAGGCGACGGCGAGACTCGGGGCAGCGCGGCGCGCCTGACTAGGCGCTGGTGACGTCGGAGGCGAAGGCCTCGAAGGCGTCGAGGTAGCGCTGCAGGTCCTCGTCGGAGTGGGCGATCGAGAGCGTCCACTCCTCCTCGGTCCCCGGGGTCATGAAGATCCCGTGGTTCATGTGGTAGAGCCAGGCCAGGCGCGAGAGCTCCTCGTCGACCTTGGTCAGGTAGTCGCGGTACTCATAGAGCCGCTCGGAGGAGAAGACGACGCAGCCCTTGGCGCCGAGCCCCTCGGTGTAGGCGGGCAGGCCGTACTTGTCGACGATCTCCTGGCAGCCCTTCAGTAGCTGCTGGTTTTTGGCTTCGAAGCGGTCGTAGACGTCGTCGGTGAGGACCTTGGTCAGGGTCGCCTCGGCGGCGGCCATGACCAGCGGGTTGCCGTTGAAGGTCCCGTACTGGCTGACGGTGCCGTCGGCGACGATCGTCGCCAGCTCGTCGCTCATCCCGATCGCGCCGCCGGGGTATCCGCCGCAGCTGGCCTTGGCCAGGGTGATCATGTCCGGGGTGACACCGAAGCGGGAAGTGGCGCCGCCGGGGGAGATCGTCGCCCCGGTCTTGACCTCGTCGAAGATCAGCTTGATGCCGTGCTTGGCGGTCAGCTCGCGGACCCGCTCGAGGTATCCCTCGCGCGGCGGGATGATGTTGATGTTCATCATCGCCGGCTCCATGATCATCCCGGCGACCTGGTCGCCGATCTTCTCCAGGGCGCTCTCCAGCGCCTCGGCGTCGTTGAAGGGGACGGCGCGGGTCAGTTCGGAGAGGGCCTTGGGGATGCCGCCGCCGTTGGGCACGCTGACCGGGTCGTCGCGGTCGCCGAGCGCCTCCAGGGGCGGGTAGACCGAGACCATCACGGTGTCGTGGTGGCCGTGGTAGGAGCCCTCGATCTTGAGGATCAGGTCGCGGCCGGTGATGCCGCGGGCGAGGTGGACGGCGTCCATCGTCGACTCGGTGCCGGAGTTGGTGAAGCGCCACTGCGGCAGGCCGAAGCGGCGGCGCAGCTCCTCGGCGACGACGATCGAGCCGTCGGTCGGGGCGGCGAAGTGGGTGCCCTCGTCGATCCGCGCTTTCGCGGCGGCGCCGACGTCGGGGTTGGCGTGGCCGATGCACATCACGCCGAAGCCGTTGTGGAAGTCGACGTATTCGTTGCCGTCGACGTCCCAGACGCGGCTGCCCTCGCCGCGCTCGAGGTAGACGGGCCAGGGGTCGTTGGCCTGGAAGGAGGAGGGGACGCCGTTGGGCATAACCGCCAGCGCTCGCTCGTAGGTTTTGGCCGAGGCGCCGGTGCGATTGCGGAACTGCTCGTCCTGGGCCTCGGTCAGGGCGGCGATCCGTTTACGGTCAATTTGGCTCATGAGGTCAACCTACTGAGCCGCGTCGCCGGGGCCGGCCGTGCGGCGGGCGGGGCTTGGACGGATGGGCGCGCGCCAGGCCAGCTCTGATGCCGTTTGTCGCCTGCAGGGCTACAAACGGGAGCGAAGCGCGGCGGAATTTCAGCCGGAGCGGCGGAGGCGGCTGGCGAGCTTGGTCTTGGCGTTGAGCGCGGCGGTCATCGCCTTTTCTGGCGGAGATCCCTCCGGCGGCAGGGCGCCGAGCTGGCGCGCCATCTGGGCGCCGTTCAGGTAGGCGTCGTTGCGGACGACGAGGCCGTTGCGCACGGTGAGCACGTCGCAACCCTGGAGGTCGACGGTTTTCCCGTTCGGGAGCAGACCCTCGAACTTGCCGCTGCCGTTGAAGGTGCCGGTGGCGTGCCAGCGCACCGCCGCTTTCTCGCCGCTCGCGATCACGTCGAGGACCTCGAACGTGAAATCTGGGAAGGCCGAGAAGAGGGCGGTGAACCAGGCCTTCAGGTCCTCGGGGACGCGCAGCTCGGCGACGCCGTGCAGTACATCGGGGGAGCCGGGCTCCCAGCAGGCTGCCATCGCCTCCACGTCGCGGGCGGTGACCGCGGCAAAGTAGGCGCGGGCGACGGCGGCGGAGTCGGTGGCCTCGGGGTTCGCGGCCATGTCCAAACCCTACTCCGCTCGCAGCGCCGCGCGGCGAATCTTTCCGGTGCTGGTCCGCGGCAGCTCGGCCGCGAACTCGACGATGCGGGGGAACTTGTAGGGGGCGGTCTCGCGTTTGCAGTGCTCCTGCAGCTCGCGCGCCAGCTCCTCGCTCGGCTCGCGCTCGCGGGGGACGACGACCGCGCGCACGACGCTGCCGCGCTCCGGGTCGGGGGCGGCGACCGCAGCCGCCTCGGCGACGTCGGGGTGGGAGAGCAGCACCGCCTCGACCTCGGTCGGCCCGATCCGGTAGCCGGAGGAGGTGATGATGTCGTCGTCTCGGCCCTCGAAGAAGAGGTAGCCGTCCTCGTCTTCGCGGACCAGGTCGCCGGTCGGCCACCACTTGCCCTCGAAGCGCTCGCCGTCGAGGTAGCGGGCGAAGAAGGTGGGGGAGGACGCTGCGCGCAACTGGAGCTCGCCCTCGACGATCCGCGTCTCGATCCCCGGCAGGGGTTTCCCCATCGAGCCGATCCGGACCGGCTCGCCGGCGAGGTTGGCGGCGACGTGGCCGGTCTCGGTCTGGCCGTAGCCGTCGGCCGGTTCGAGGCCCATCTCGGCCGCGAAGGCGGCGATCGTGTCGGGATCGAGCGGCTCGCCGGCGGAGACCATCCGGCGCAGGGCGGGCAGCGGCCGCAGGGTCGTGCGGCGGGCCAGCATCCGGTACTCGGTCGGCGCCTGGCAGAGCACGTTGACGCTCAGCGCCTCGGCGAAGTCGAGCCGCTCGGCGGGATCGAAGCGGCCGTCGTGGATGACCGCGGCGGCGCCGGTCAGCCAGGGGGCGAGGAAAACGTTGCGGGCCGACTTCGACCAGCCCGGCGCGGTCGTGCACCAGGCGAGCTCGCCGCGCCGCGAGCCGAACCAGTGCGTCGCCTGGGTCTCCTGGCCGAGCAGGTAGCGGTAGCCGTGAACCACCCCGCGCGGCTCCCCGGTCGTGCCCGAGGTGAAGACGATCAGCGCCGGATCCTCGGGCCCCATCTCCTCGATCGCCGCCGGTGTCTCCTGCGGCCGGTCCTCGTCGAGCACCGCGGCGACTTCGGCCATGTCCATCGTCGGCACCCCCGCCGGCAGGTCGGCAAGCAGCGCCTCCTCGCCCACACAGAGCTTGGGATTCGCGGCGCCCACCCGCAGCGCCAGATCCTGCGGCCGCAACTGCGTGTTGCAAGGCAACGCCACCGCCCCCATCCGCCAACAGGCAAGCAGCGTCAACGCCCACTCGATCCGGTTCCCGACCAGCGTCATCACCACATCCCCCCGCCCGACCCCGCGAGCGGCGAACGCTCCCGACAGCCCCGCCGAGCAAGCAATCAATTCCCCGAAGTACCAGTCCCTCCGGTTTGCTTCAGCGTCAATCGCAACGATCCCGAGTCTTGAAGCCGGGGATTGCTCGAGCAGTTCCTCAATCAGATTCAAAGCCAGCGCAGTCTGACAGGGCGGGGTGTCCCTCCCTGGACACTCAGCACGGCGAAGCCGTTGCGTCCAGGGAGGGACACCCCGCCCTGTCTACCTACCTGAGTTCGCTCGAATTCTTACCGAGCAACTGCCGCGCCACGATCAACAGCTGAATCTGCTGCGTCCCCTCGAAAATGTCGAGAATCTTCGCGTCCCGAGCCCACTTCTCCAGCAGCTCGTTCTCGCCAAGGCCGACGCTCCCGCACAGCTCGACGCACCCGAGCGTCACGTCGACGCAGGTGCGCCCCGCCTTCGCCTTCGCCATCGAGGCCTGCAGCGAGTTCGGCTTCGAGTTGTCGGCCATCCAGGCTGCGTGCAGGGTCAGCAGCCAGGCGGCCTCGTAGTCGGCCTCCATCTCGAGGAAGCGCGCCGCCGCTGCGTGCTGGCAGAGGGCGGGGGTCGAGTAGTCGACCTCGACGCCGGCCTCGGCCAGCTTCTCCCGCGTCTGCTCCAACGCCGCCCGGGTCAGTCCGACCGCCATCGCCGCAACCAGCGGCCGCGTGTTGTCGAAGGTCTGCATCGCTCCCGCGAAGCCCTTCTCGACGTTGACCTCGGGGTCGCCCAGCAGCGCCTCCTTCGGCACCCGGCAGTCCTGCAGGGTGAAGTTGGCGGTGTCGGAGGCGCGGATCCCGAGCTTGTGCTCGAGCCGGTCCAGCTTCAGGCCCGGGTTGTCGCGCTCGACGATGAACGACTTGATCGCGGCCCGGCCGACGGAGCGGTCGAGCGTCGCCCAGACGACGATCAGGTCGGCGCGGTCGCCGGAGGTGACGAAGATCTTCTCGCCGTTCAGCACGTACTCGTCGCCGTCGAGCTCGGCCGTGGTGCGGATCGAGGCCGAGTCGGAGCCCGCTTCGGGCTCGGTGATCGCCATCGCCGCCCACTTGCCGCCGTAGCGCTCGAGCTGCTCCTCGGTCGCCACCGAGGCGATCGCGGAGTTGCCGAGGCCCTGGCGCGGCATCGAGAGCAGCAGGCCGACGTCGCCCCAGCAGAGCTCGATGATGCCGAGCACCGTGGAGAGGTTGGAGCCGTTGCGGTTCTCGCCGTCCTCGTTGCTGGACTCGCGGCGCACCCCGGCGGCACCGGCGCCGCCGATGTCGGAGCCCTCGTTCATGCCGTCGATCAGCGAGGCCAGCATGTCGAGCTCTTTCGGGTAGGCGTGCTCGGCCTCGTCGTACTTGCGGGAGATCGGCCGGAAGACCTCGGTCGCGACCTGGTTGGCCTGGCTTGCCAGCGGCTTGAACTTCTTCGGTATCTCTAGGTTGATCATGAGTTCGCTTTCGCTCGGTCTCGGCGGGGTCGCCTAGACGAGCAGGGCGCCCTCCATCACGCCCGCTGCTCGCAGGTCTCGGTACCAGCGCTCGACTGGGTGCTCCTTGACAAAGCCGTGGCCGCCGAGCAGTTGCACGCCGTCGGAACCGACCTTCATCCCCTTGGCGGCGCTGAGCCGGCGGGCGATCGCCGCCTCGCGGGCGAAGGACTCGCCACGGTCGGCGCGGCTCGCGGCCCGGTAGGTGGCGAGGCGCATGCCGTCGGTCTCGATCCCGATGTCGGAGACCGCGAAGGCGACGCCCTGGCGGTTGGAGATCGGTTCGCCGAAGGCCTGGCGGTCGTTGACGTAAGGGATCACGTAGTCGAGCACCGCCTGGGCGGCTCCGGTGGCCAGGGCCGACCAAGCGATCCGCGAGCGGTCGATGCACTCGACGTAGTCCTCGGTCCTGCCCTCGCCGAGCAGGGCGGTGGCGGGGACGCGCACGTCCTCGATCAGGAGGCGGCCGGTGGCGGCGGGCCGCAGGCCCATCGCCGGCTCGTCCTCGATCTCCAGGCCCTTGAGCCCGGACTCGACGACGAACAGCACCGGGCCGATGCCCTCGGCCTCGGCGGCGACGACAAAGAGCTCGCACTCGGTGGCGCGGGCGAGCAGGGACTTGGCCCCGGAGAGGACCCAGTCACCGCCGTCGCGGCGCGCCTTCGTCTCCAGCTTGCGCGGGTCGAACAGCGGCCGCGGCTCGAGGATCGCCAGCGCCGCCGCCGGCACGTCCTCGCCGGTGAAGGCGGGCAGGTAGGCAGCCTCCTGCTCGGCGCTGCCCCAGAGCCCGATCGCGGTGGCGACGGCGCCGGGGGCGAGGGCCGCGTAGGCGATCCCGAGGTCGCCGTGGGCGAGCGCCTCGCCGATCAGGACGCTGGTCACCGCCGACTGCTCGTGCATGACGCCGCCGAGCTCCTCGGGCACGCCGAGCATGTTGACGCCGAGCTCGACCGCCTGGTCGAGCACCTCCTTCGGCGTCTCGCGCTTGGCGTCTGCCTCCAGCGCCGCCGGCCGGATCTTCTCCTCGGCGAAGGCGCGGCCGGCCTCCTGGAACATCTGCTGCTCGTCGTCGGGGTTGACGTCGAACAGGCCCTTCGACTTGCTGCGGGCCTGGCGCGCCGGTTTGCCCAGTTGCTGCGCCGCCTTGAAGGTGCGCCCGGCGGCGGTCGCGGTGCGGAAGCCGTTCTTGGTGCCCTGGAAGAGGGCGCGCTCGACCTGCTTGCGGATCCGGATCCGGTCCAGCAGGTCGGAGCCGGCGAGGCGGTTGAGCGCGCGCAGGCCAAAGCCCATGCCGCGCTCGGCCACGCTGCGGTCTTTCTCAGCCGTCGTCATCGTCAATTCCTCTCGGTCTGTGCTTGCGGGTTGGGCTCGGCGGGCCGCACGCGGCCGTCGAGGTGGGTGATCTCGCGCTTGGAGTTGCGGACTGAAAAGAGCGTCTCGCCGTCCTGCTCGGCGCTGGCGAACTCGACCTTGCTCGGCAGCAGGATCGGCTTGCGGAAGCGGACGTCGACGCCGAAGGAATCGGGCAGGCGTCCCTCCATTGCCGCCAGGCAACGGGCCTTGGTCCACATCCCGTGCGCGATCGCCGCTGGGAAGCCGAGCGGCTTCGCGGTCAGCGAGTGCATGTGGATCGGGTTGCGGTCGCCGGAGACGCCGCCGTAGCGCCGCCCGAGGCCGCCGTCGAGCCGCCACTCGGCGCTCGCCGGGGCGTCGGCGGGGAGCGTCGGAAACTCCTGAGCTTGAGGTCGCACTTCGTCCCGCATACCGGGCTCAACTGCGACCTCAGCGGGCTTGCCGCGGCGCAGGAAGGTGCTCTCGCTCTCCCAGGCGATCTCGCCTCCGGCGAGGACCTCGGTGACGAGCGAGAAGGTGCGGCCCTTGGGGTGGGGACGCAGGGGGGTGGGGTGGACGCGGATGGTCAGCTCCTCGCCGGCACCGAGCGGGCGCCGCTGCTCGATCCGGTTCTCGAGGTGGACGAGGCCGACGGCGCCGAAGGGGAAGGAGCCGTCGGCCATCACCGCCATGTGCAGCGGGAAGGCCAGCATGTGCGGGTAGGTCGGCGGCAACTGGTCGCGCAGGGCGAAGCCGCAGACCTTGGCGTAGGCGGCGAGGTCGGCCGGATCGGGCCGCACTCCGGTCAGCTCCAGTTCAATCTCCGGGATCTCGCCGCCGCCCCCGGGGATGAACGGCAGCAGCGAGGCGCCTGGAAGCATCGGCGCTGCCGCCCGCGCGTAGAGCGGCAGGATACTGGGGGAGCTGCCGAGGGTGCGGCTCTCGCGGGTCGCCGGGCCGGCCATCACGCCCCCAGCAGGTTCTGGCCGCAGACGCGGACCGTGTTGCCGTTGACGCCGGTCGAGCCGGGGCTGGCGAACCAGGCGATCGTCTCGGCGACGTCGACCGGGAGCCCGCCCTGGGAGAGGCTGGAGAGGCGCCGTCCTGCTTCACGCGGGCCGATCGGCATCGCCGCCGTCATCTGGGTCTCGATGAAGCCCGGGGCGACGGCGTTGATCGTCGCTCCCCGCGAGGCCAGCTCCGGCGCCATCGCTTCGACCATCCCGATCACCCCGGCCTTGGAGGCGGCGTAGTTGGTCTGGCCCGAGTTGCCGGCGATGCCCGACATCGAGGAGACGCAGACGATGCGACCGCCGCTGCCGATCAGCTTGGCGTCGAGCAGGGCGTCGTTGATCCGCTCCTCGCTGGAGAGGTTGATCTCCATGAGCTGCGCCCAGCGCTCTTCCGGCATCTTCGCGATCGTCCGGTCTTTGGTCACGCCGGCGTTGTGGACGACGACGTCGAGGCCGCCGGCGAAGCGCTCGGCGATCCGCTGCGGGGTGTCCTCGGCGGTGATGTCGAGCGCGAGCGCGTCGCCATCGAGCTCAGCGGTGACCCGCTCCAGGTCGGCCTGGGCCTGGGGGATGTCGAGGCCGACGATCTTGGCGCCGTCGCGGGCGAGGGTCTGGGCGATCGCCGCCCCGATCCCGCGCGAGGCGCCGGTGACCAGCGCCGTCTTGCCCTCCAGCGGCCGCTCCCAGTCGAGCTCGGGCGACGCCGCGACGCCCGGCCCGATCCGGACCACCTGGCCGGAGACGTAGGCGGAGCGGGGCGAGAGCAGGAAGCGCAGGGTCGAGTCCAACTGGTCCTCGCCGTCGGCGGAGACGAGCACGAGCTGGGCGGTCGAACCGCGGCCGCCGATCTCCTTGGCGAGCGAGCGGACGAAGCCCTCCAGCGCTCGCTGTGCGGTCTGGGCGCGGGCGGAGCCGGCCTCGGCCGGCGGGGTGCCGAGCACGACGACCCGGCCGCTGCGCTGCAGGCGGCCGACGGCGGGGTAGAAGAAGCGCTGCAGCTCGACCAGCTCGGTCGAGTCGGCGATCCCGGTGGCGTCGAAGACGAGCGCCTTCGCCTTCCCCTCGGTGCCGGCGCGTTCGGCCGCGATGCGGTCGAGGAAGCCGGCGAGCGCGCGGGTCAGGCGGCCGCCGGGGGCGCCGCCGCTCAGCACCGGACCGGAGACGACCGGCGCACCGGCGCGGTAGCGGTCGAGCTCGACCGGCTGCGGCAGGCCAAGCTGCTTGGCGATCGTGCCGACGACAGGGGCGTTGACGAGCTGTGAGTAGCGGTCGCTCACTTGGCACCTCCCGGGCCCTCGAGGATGGCGACGACGCCCTGGCCGCCGGCGGCGCAGATGCTGATCACGCCGCGGCCGGTGCCGTCCGCGTGCAACTGCTTGGCGAGGCCGACGACGATCCGCCCGCCGGTGGCGGCGAACGGGTGCGCTGCGGCCAGCGAGCCGCCGTTGACGTTGAGCTTGGCGCGGTCGATCGCGCCGAGCGGCGCCTCCCGTCCCAGCTTCTCCTTGCAGAACGCCGGGTCCTCCCAGGCCTTCAGCGTGCAGAGCACCTGGGCGGCGAAGGCCTCGTGGATCTCGTAGTAGTCGAAGTCCTGCAGGCTGAGGCCGGCGCGGTCGAGCATCTTCGGCATCGCGTAGGCGGGGGCCATCAGCAGCCCTTCGCGCTTGTGCACGTGGTCGACGGCGGCGGTCTGGGCCTCGGAGACGTAGGCGAGGATCGGCAGGTCGCGCTCGCGCGCCCACTCCTCGGAGGCGAGCAGCACCGCCGAGGCGCCGTCGGAGAGCGGCGTCGAGTTGGCCGCGGTCATCGTGCCCTCGGGGCCGCCGAAGACCGGCTTCAGCTTCGCCAGCTTCTCGAGGTTGGAGTCGGGGCGCAGGTTCTGGTCGCGCTCGAGCCCGAGGTAGGGGGTGATCAGGTCCTCGAGGAAGCCGCGGTCATAGGCGGAGGCGAGGTTCTGGTGGCTGGCGACCGCGAGCTCGTCCTGCTCCTCGCGGCCGATCTCCCACTCGGTCGCCATCAGCGCGCAGTGCTCGCCCATCGACATCCCGGTGCGCGGCTCCTCGTTGCGGGGGATGTTGGGGACGATGTGGCCGGGGCGGAACCCGGTCAGCGCCCGCAGCTTGCCGCTGGTCGAGCGCTGCCGGTTGGCCTCCAAAAGCGTTGCCCGCAGCTGCTCGTTGAGCGCGATCGGGGCGTCGGAGGTGGTGTCGGCGCCGCAGGCGATGCCGGCGTCGATCTGGCCGAGGGCGATCTTGTTGGCGACCAGGATCGTCGTCTCCAGACCGGTGCCGCATGCCTGCTGGACGTCGTAGGCCGGGGTCTCCGGCGCCAGCCGGGTGCCGAGCACGCTCTCACGGGCGAGGTCGCGGTCGTGGGAGTGCTTGAGGACGGCGCCGCCGGCGACCTCGCCGAGCGTCTCGCCCTCGAGCCCGAAGCGGTCGACGAGGCCGTCGAGCGCGGCGGTGAGCATGTCCTGGTTGGAGGCGTGCGCGTAGGTGCTGTCAGACCGCGCAAAGGGGATGCGGTTGCCGCCGACGACGGCAACCCGTCTGGTCTCGCTGTTCATTCTGAGCTGGTTCCTTTTTGGGTGGGATCGGAAGTGGGGGAGGCGCCCGAGCGGGCCCGCAGGCCGGGCTCGATCGTCGCGATCAGCAGCTCGGCCGCCTCTTCGGCGCTGAGCTCTTCGCTGTGCAGCCACCAGCGCGCCAGGGCCTCGGCGGCGCCGAGCAGGGCGGCGGAGAGGGCCTCGACTTCGACCCGGGCGGCATCGCGGACCTGCTGCGGCAACTGCCGCATCATCGCCGCGGAGACGAGTTCGACGATCAAGCCGCGATAGGCGCCGACCCGCTCGGCCACGTCCCCGGCCTGGGGCAGGGTCTCGTCGAAGAGCACGGCCCAGGCGGCGCGGTCGGAGTCGAGGAAGGCAAAGAAGGCGCGGACGCCGGCGCCAAGCGCATCGCCAGGACTCGCAGTCGACTCGACCGCCTCGCCGACAGTCTTCGTCAGCGCGTCCCCGGCCCGCTCCATGCAGGCGATGTAGAGCTGTTCCTTGTTGCCGAAGTAGTTGTAGAGCAGCGGCTTGGTCACCCCGACCGCCGCCGCGATCTCATCCATCTTCACCGCCGCATAGCCCCGCGCCGCGAACAGCGTGTGCGCAGCCCCGAGCGTCTGCTCCATGCGGTCGTCGCGGGAAAGCCGCGATCGTGCAGCCGATGCCTCCATAGGAACAAGTTACCCAGATATAAATTTATATGCAAGTAACGTGACGCATCGCACGTGGGGGGCAGACCGCCACCCTGGCGGCCCCGACAATATGCCCAGGCTCGATCGGCTCCGCTGAGCGAGCAAGCGCTGGACAGCTATGTTGCGACTGTTGTTGCGGCCACCGGCGCGTAGGCTCCGGTGCTCCCTTTTTCGCGACCGCCACCAGTTGTCTTGATTTCGACTCCAGTTTTCGTGCCTTTGCATTTCAGCGTGTTCTGCGCTGTCGTTTCCGCGTGGGAGTAGAAGATTGTCGCCCCATTCGGGACGCTTTTAATGCTTCCGCTGCACGACCATGTGCCTTCGATCGCTGGGATTTTGGGTTCTTTGGTGCATGTGATCCAGAAGTTCGCGAAGTTGGCTCCGTCTGCAGCTTCCAATTTCCCGGAATCTCCAAGCCCTTGCGAAGTTGCTTTCAGCTGTCTGGTGTGGATGACGCCAACTTCGCCCTCATCGCTTCCACCACCGGCTTCTTTGTGTGTGTAGACCTGACAGCCTCTTCCTGCCGGCTGTGTCACTTCGACCCCGGTGAATGTGGTCGTGCCTTCGCCGTAGCCGTAGTGTTCGCCATTGGCGGCTACCCTGTTTTCCCCCCAACCCACGCCGCTCGCGCCGGTTGCCGAGAGTTCGAGCGGAACTCCGGCGATCGTCACTCTCAGTCTGCCGATCGAGGAGGTGGTTGTTTCGCTTTCGGTGTTCGCGTTGGTGGTGATCGCCTCTGTTGTTTTGTCCTGTTCGATCGCCAAATGGCCGTATTCCTGCGGTTTAGTGCCCGTCGTCAGGCAGTGCGTACCTCTTAGCGTTTTTTCACCTCCGCCTTTCACGCATGTGAACCCTGTTGTGCCGGTGATCGCCGAGGCGCTCTGGGCTGCGAAGGCGCTGACGAGCAGCGCGCAAAGCATGCAGAGGCCGACGATGGCTCTACGTCCGTTCATTTGATAACTCTCCTTGGGTTGGCTCGCAAGGCGAGCTTTGCCGAATGTTCAGAGAGTCCATCCCGATGGGTGCCGAGTCAATCGGCGGATCGGCGCGTTCGCGGATGCGCGCGGCCTCGGATGCAAACCGGGCCGGCGAGCTCGCCGGCCCGGCAGTTGACTAATGCCTTATGTCGTGACTGTTGTCGCCCCTCCCGCCGTGAAGGGACCGGTGCTGCCTTTTTCGCGAGCGCCACCGGTTGTCGCAAGTTCGACCCCAGCTTTGGCTCCTTTGCATTTCAACGTGTTTGCCGTTGTCGCTTCCGCGTGCGTGTAGATGATTGTCCCCCCAACCGGGGCGCCTTTAATGGTTCCAGTGCATTCCCATGTGCCTTCGATCGCTGGGATCTGTTTGCCCACTTCGCATTCGATGAAGAAATTCGCGAAGGAGGTGCCTTCTTTGGGTTCCAGTTTCCCGAAGTCTCCTTGTCCTTGCGTAGTTGCTTTCAGGACCCTGGAGTGGATGGCACCTTCTTCACCTTTCGTTTTAGTGGCTTCGTTGTCTGTGAAGACTTTGCAGCCTCTTCCCGCTGGCTGGGACACTTTGACCCCGGTCAGTGTGGTGGTGCCCTCTCCGTAGACGTAGTGTTCGCCGTTTTCAGCCACCCTGTTTTCGCCCCAGCCCGCGCTGGTCCCGGTGTTCGCCGTGAGTTCGAGCGGAACTCCCGCGATCGTCACTTTCAGTCTGCCGGTGGTCGATTCGGTTGTGTTGTTCGCCGTTTTTTCGTTGGTGGTAAATCCTTCTGTTGTCAGGTTCTGCGCGACCGCGACGTGACCATAATTCTGTTCTGCGATACCCGTCGTCAGACAGTGCGTACCTCTCAATTTTTTGTCGCCGCCTTCTTTCACGCATGTGAACCCTGTTGTGCCGGTGATCGCCGAGGCGCTCTGGGCTCCGAAGGCGCTGACGAGCAGCGCGCAAAGCATGCAGAGGCCGACGATGGCTCTACGTCCGTTCATTTTTGAAACTCCCTTGGTCGGCTCGCCGAGGCGAGCGCTTGTTAATGCTCGGAGAGTCCCCGTCGATAGGTCCGGAGTCAATCCGCGGATCCGCGCACGCGCGGATCCGCCCGGCTTGAATGCAAGCCGGGCCGGCGAGATCGCCAGCCCGGTGCTCGTGCTCAGTGTGCGATTCAGCTCCGCTGAGGGAGCAGGCCTAGATTCCTATGTCGTGACTGTTGTCGACGCCACCGGCCAATAGAGGTTGCCACCGTTGGCCCGTGCGCTCAGTGTGAGATTGCCTTCGAGCCCGGCTTTGACTCCTTTGGTCCTCAGCGTTGCTTCCGCTGTCGTGCTCGTGTGAGTGAACTTGATTGTCGCCCCTTCCGGGGCGCCTTTCACGCTGCCTGTTACCGACCATGTCCCTTCGATCGTCGGGATTTGTTTCCCTTCTTCGCATGTGACGAAAAAGCTGGCCAACACATTGCCTTCAGCGGGCAGGAACTTCCAATTCTGCCCCTCCGTTATCGCTGTCAGTTCCTTGGAATGGACGACACCGACTTCGCCCTCCGTCGCGGCGTTGTCTGTTGTCGCTTTGCAGCCTCTTCCGGCAGGTTGTGTCACTTCGACCCCGGTGAATGTGAGGGTGCCTTTGCCGTGAGCGTAGTGTTCACCCCCTTTTTCACCCGAGGCAACTACCTTGTTTTCGATCCACCCCGAGCCGCTCACCCCGGTCGCCGAGAGTTCAAGTGGAACTCCCGCAATCGTCTGTTTGAGTCTCAGACCCGATGCGGTGGTTGTTTCCGGTCCCGTTTTCGCGTTCGTCGTGGTGGTTTCTGTTGTGTCGTTCTGGGGAATTGCCACGTGGCCGAACGCTGGCCAAGCGGTGCCGGTGGCCAGGCAGTGCTCGCCTCTCAGCGTGCCTTGTTCTTGTACGCATGTGAATGCTGTTGTGCCGGTAATAGCCGAGGCGCTCTGGGCTGCAAAAGCGCTGCTGAGCAGCGCGCAAAGCATGCAGAGGCTGGCGATGCCAATCCGTGCGTTCATTCGATCACTCTCCTTGGTCGGCCTGGCCCGCGAGGCGAGCGCTCGTTGAATGTCGATCCGGCGCGGGTACCGCTTCGCGCAGCCTGGGGATTGGTGTGGCGGCTAAGAAGAGCCGGGCCCACGGCGGCCCGGCTCGCCGAGTGCTAGGTCCTATGTCGAAACTGTTGTGTTGCTGATTGGGGTGTAGGGCTCTTCAGGGTTGGCCCTACCCTTGAATGTCAGACTGCCTTGAAGGCCAACGGTAGTGCCTTTCATTTTCAGCGTGTTTGCTGCTGTCACTTCATTGTGAGTGAATTTGCATGTGGCGCCTTCCGGTCGGCATTTGACGCTGCCGGTCATGGTCCAGGTGCCGTTGAGGAATTCGCTTTTGCAGCCACCAAGATTGAAGGTGGCCAGCGTGGTTCCTGCCGCGGGAGAGAGTTTCAGCCAGTCTCCCTGACCTTCCGTCGTCGCGGTGAGTACGTTGAGAATGACGGTTCCTTCCGTTTCACCTCCTCCACCGCCTGTCCCGCCGTTGCCGTTGGAAAAGGCTTTGCACCCCAGCCCTTCTTCAGGTTTCACTCCTTCGACCGGGAACATATCGGTGCCACTCACATAGTGCTCACCGAAGGCCGATACCTTGTTTTCCAAGGAGCCAAATCCGTTGATCGTGTTAATTTTGCCGGAGAGTGGAACTCCACCGATGGTGAGTTTCACCACGAGTGGTTCTCTGATTCCTTCTGTGGTTTCGTTGGTTACCGTGACTTCTGTTTTTTTGTCCTGACCGATAGCCACATGGCCGTATTCGGCAGCGGCCGTCCCCGTCGTCAGGCAGTGCTCGCCTCTCAGGGTTCCTGAGCCTTTTTTGCATGTGAACGCTGTTGTGCCGCTGATCGCGGAGGCGCTCTGGGCCGCAAAGGCGCTGACGAGCAGCGCGCAAAGCATGCAGAGGCCGACGATGGCTCTACGTCCGTTCATTTTGACGACTCCCTTGGTTGTGTGTCGATGGACCCGCTCCGATCGAAACCCCGTTCGCCAGGGTCCACGGCCCTTGGACGAGAGTCCGGAGTGATTGCCTGGTCACTCCGGACTCTCTTGTCCCGTCCAGGGGTGGCTAGGAACCCTTGATCCAGGAAGTTCGAAGTGGATCGGGTAACTGCTTGCCTTTGGGAACTAAACTGACCTTCATCACGGCGAGTGTCCACCCTGAGAGTGGAGATCGCCAGGGGGTGGAACCCCAAGATTGACCCTAAGATTTGGTTTTCGAATGGGTGGTCGGGAGGCATTTGGTGACGGTGCTGCAGGAAAGGGAGCGTGAGTTGGCGGAGCTCGATGCCGCCCTCGGGGAGGCGGGCGCGGGTCGAGGCCGCGCGGTGGCGATCGAGGGTGTGGCCGGGCTGGGCAAGACCAGGCTGTTGAAGGAGGTTCGCTCGATCGGAGCTGATGCCGGGTTCGATGTCCTGACGGCACGCGCTACCGATCTCGAGCGTGACTTCCCCTTCGCTCTGGTGCGGCAGCTGTTCGAGGCGCCGCTCGCGGCTCTCAGTGAGGACGAGCGAGAGACGGTGTTCGAGGGTGCGGAAGCAGCTCTCAGTGCGCTTGGGCTGAGCCGAGACGAGGGGGCCGAGCGCGATTCCTTCGCCGTGCTGCACGGTCTTTATTGGGTGACGGCGGCGCTGGCCGAGAGAAAGCCACTCCTGCTTGCGATCGACGACGCCCATGCGGCCGACGCGGTGTCCTTGGACTACCTCGCCTTCTTGATGCCGCGGTTGGAGGAGTTACCGGTGTTGGTGGTGGTGGCCGCTCGGCCCGACGAGCCGGATACGCCCGACGTCCTCGGGCGGATATTGGGCGACCCCTCTGTCCAGGGCCTTACGTTGACTCCGTTGCGTGCCGAGGCGTCCACGGCGCTGTTGGCGCAGGAACTCGGTCAACAGCCAGAGCCGCCATTTGCCGCCGCTTGCTTCGAGGTGACCGGCGGCAACCCCTTCTTCCTCTGCGAGCTGGCACTCACGATCGTCGAGCAAGGCATTGAACCTGGCGCCGGAGAGGTGGAGAAGGTTCGCGAGCTGACGCCCAAACGGGTCACCCGGATGATTCTCACGCGAATCGCTCGTCTCTCGCCGGAGGCCGGCGCGGTGGCGCGGGCGATCGCAGTTCTTGGGGACGGCAGCGACCCTCGCCTGCTGGCCGAGCTTGCGGGAGTTGAGCCGGAGGCCGCTCGGCGCGCCGGCGATGAGCTGCGCGCGAGCGCGATCTTGGATGCCGGTCCATCGCCGCGATTCAGCCATCCTCTTGTGCGCACCGCGATTTACTCGGATATCCCCGTCGGTGAGCGCACCGCGTCCCATGCTCGCGCCGCGACGCTTCTACGCACTCGCAACCATCCGCCGGAGCGGATCGCCACGCAGCTTCTGGCCTGCGAACCACGGGGGGAGCGCGCGACCGTCGAGACGCTGATCGAGGCGGGGGAGCGGGCGCTTGCCACGGGTGCGCCACGCTCGGCGGTCGCCTATCTGACCCGGGCCCTGGAGGAGCCTCCACCGGCCGATCTGCGGGCTGCTGCGCTGGAGCCGTTGCTGACGGCGGGCTCTCGGGCCACCGACCTGGCTGTGCTGGCAAGTATCGAGACGAGCGTACGCTCAGAAATGGAGCGTGACCCGGCGCTGTACAGCAGTTGGGCGAATCAGCTCGCCCTGTCCATGACGCTGAGCGGGCGCTTCGAGGAGGCCGCGTCCATGCTGAAGGACGCTGTTGAGGCTGCGGTTGCGGCGGGCGACCTCGAGCGCGCATTCGAGCTGGAGGCTCAGCTGAACAAATTCTCGACGGCAATTCCTGGGGCGCCGGAGGTGAGTCTCAGTCGCCACTTGGACCAGATCGAACGGGACGGTCCAAGCGGACACCTCGCGGCTGCGATGGAAGTCCGGATAGCAGCCGTCAGCGGAACTGCGGCGGATGCGGCGGACGCAGCGGAAAGGACGCTGGGAGGCGACGGGGCCATCCTCACTGAGGGCCGCGACCCCATGGGCTCCATCGGGGCAATAATGGCCCTCATCACCGCTGAGCGACTGGCTCAGGCTCAGCATGCGGCCGATAGGGCGCTCTCCATCGCCAGCGAGCGTTCCTCGACCCCCGATCTCCTGTTTGCGAGGGGCATGAGGGGCATGGTCGCCCTGGGCGCTGGAGATCTTGTCGCCGCAGAGGCTGACATACGTCAATCGGTCGATATCGCTCGCATGGCCGAAATCGCGCCATTCGTGATTCTGGGTGTGGGCTCATTGGCCCATGTCCTGATTGAGCGCGACGAGCTCGACGCCGCGGAGGTGGAGCTGCGGACTGTGGGCTTGGCCGATGGTCCCATTCCGGCAATCGGTGCCCTCGCCGCGGTGAGCTACGTACGCGGATATTTGCGCTTCGCCCGGGGCGAACTCGAGCGGGCCGTTGAAGATTTCGGGAGCCTCTCCACCCATCCAGAAGAGATGGGCCTCGGTCCCATGCCGAGTCTCCTCGTGGGCCCATTCGCTGTGCGTGCGCTGGTTGCGATTGGGGATCTCGCGAGGGCGCGCGAATTGGTCGATGACCTGACGGTCTCCGCAAGGCGCTGGGGAACGCCATCGGCGCTTGGGAACGGGCTGCGGGCAGATGCCGCGGTGCGGGGAGGGGTAGAGGGCATCGGCCTCTTGGAGGAGGCGGTCGCGCTGCAGGAGGGCAGTCCCGCTCGTGTTCATCGGGTGCATGCGCTCGTAGAACTCGGGGAAGCCCTGCGACGTGAGGGCCACCGTACCCGCGCTCGCGAACCGCTGCGCGAGGGCTTCACGCTCGCGCGCCAGTGCGGCGCCGCTCGATTGGCCAAGCGGGCACACGCCGAGCTCGAGGCAACTGGGGAGACCCTGCGTCGCTACGCGCCGATCGGCGTCGAGTCCCTGACCCCGAGCGAGCGGCGGGTGGCGGAGCTGGCGGCCTCGGGGATGACCAACCGCCAGATAGCCCAGTCGCTCTTCGTCACCGTGAAGACCGTCGAGGCCCATCTCAGCGCCGCCTACGACAAGCTCGACATCAGCTCACGCGGACAGCTGTCGGAGGTGCTCGACGGATCGTCGTGACTGCTCTCTAGCATTATTCCAAGCGGTTGTTGAATCTTCATTCCTAAAGGCATTATGCTTACCGGCATGAAGCAACCTGATGCACTGAATCCCTTTCTCTTCGGGACCCTGGCTCTGGATGAGTCCTTCGCCGATCGCGAGGGCGAGATTGCCGAGCTGAAGAGCGACATCCGCAATGGCCAGGACGTGGTGGTCTTTGCCCCGCGGCGCTACGGCAAGTCATCTCTGGTCTGGGCTGCGGCCCGATCGCTCTTGGAGGACGGGGTCTTGGTCGCTCACGTCGACCTGATGACCACGCCGACCAAGGAGCGCCTCGCTTCTGCTCTCGCCGCCTCGATCTACGAGGACATCTCCTCCCCCCTGGAGCGGGCGTGGGAGAAGGCGACGGCGCCGTTCCGGCGCCTGCGGATACAGCCCGCGATGAGTCTGGACGCCGAAACCGGCGCTGTTGCCTTCACCTTCTCGACGGCTCGGGAGGCGGCTGACGTCGACGCGACGATCGAGCAGCTGTTGGCACTTCCGGCTGAGCTCGGCGCCGAGCGCGGTCGCCGCACGGCGCTGGTCTTCGACGAGTTTCAGGAGATCGTCGACATCGACCCTCACCTGCCGAAGCTGATGCGGGCCATCTTTCAGCGACAGCCAGAGGTCGCTCACGTCTACCTCGGGAGCAAGCGGCACGTGATGGACCGGATCTTCAACGACGAAAACGAACCCTTCTGGCGCAGCGCCAAGCCGATCGAGCTGGCACTGATCGACCCCGAGCATTTTTCCCCCTTCATCGCTGAGCGACTGCAGGTAACCGGGCGGGTGCCCGATCAGGAGGCAATCGACCAGCTCTTGGCGCTTACCGCGGGCCACCCCCATGCCACTCAGGAGCTCGCCTATTTCCTCTGGGAGCTGACGCCGGCGAAGGCCACGGCGACGGTGGAGCGGCTGCAGGCTGCTCTGGATGCGGTCGTGCGCGCCGAGCACTCCCACTTCTCCCTGCTCTGGGAGGAGGTCTCGCCGGTCCAGAGGCTGGTGCTGCAGGCGCTGGCGAAAGAACCGGGACACCCGCAGACGAAGGCCTACCGTGACCTGCACGGCCTGCCCAGCGCAGCCAGTGTGCAGAAGGCGCTGCGCGCGTTGTCGCAACGCGAAGTGGTCGCCGGAGACCGCGGCGCATATCGGATCGTCGAGCCGTTCCTGGCCGAGTGGCTGGCTTCGGCCAGGCCCTTCTAGGCCTCGTGGAAGCCGAGTCGGAGCTGGAGGCGGCGCAGGGGCGCCGGGGCCCACCAGTTCCAGTCGCCGAGCAGGCGCATCAGGGCCGGGACGAGGAGGGCGCGGACGATGGTGGCGTCGATCATCACGCCGACCGCCATCCCGATCGCGATCTGCTTGACGAAGAAGACGGAGCTGACGGCGAAGGCGAGGAAGACGATGGCGATCGCCAGGGCGGCGGCGGTGATCACCCGGCCGGTGCGGCCGATTCCGGTTGCGACCGCCTCCTCGTTGTCGTCGCCGGCATCGTGGCGCTCCTTGATCCGGGCCATCACCAGCACCGCGTAATCGGTGGCGAGGCCGAAGAGGATCGCAAAGAGGAAGACGACGCTGGTCACCTCGATCGCGTCGGGGCCGGTGTAGTCGAGCGGGGACTGCAGCCAGCCCTCCTGGAAGGCGAGGACGAGGATGCCGAGGGTCGCCCCGAGCGTGAGCGAGTTCATCAGCAGCGTCTTCAGCGGCAACAGCACCGAGCCGGTCAGGAGGAAGAGCAGGATCAAGGTGGTGATGGCGACGATCGCCACCACCTGCGGTGCGTGGTCGATCAGGCTCTGCTTCTGGTCGATGAAGCCGGCGGTGTTGCCGGAGACGAGGACGGTGGTGCCGGTGGGGGGCGAGAGGTTGCGGATCGTCTGCACCGCGTCCTGGGAGTCGCCCTCGAGGGCGGGGCCGGAGAGGGCGAAGTTGGCGAAGGCGACATCGTCAGAGGCGGGGGCGAAGGCGGCGCCGCGGACGACGCCGGGGACCGCTTCGACCCGCTCGCGCAGGGCGGCGAGCTGGGCCGGCGGGGCGCCTCCGTCGACGGTCACGGTGACCGCCTCGGTGATGTCGCGCGGGTAGTGGGCGTCGAGGTAGCGGTAGGCGTCGTAGGAGGGCTGGCCCGGCGGCACGGCTTCGGCACTGGGCCCGGTCAGGGTCGTCCACAGCAGCGGCGCCGCGGCGGCGAGCAGCAGCGCCGAGCTGGCGAGGGCGACCGCGACCGGGCGCCGCATCACCCCGTGGGCGAGCCGGTACCAGCCGTCGGAGCCGTCGGAGCCGTCGGAGCCGTCGGAGGCGTCGGAGACAGCGGCGCCGCGGCGGACCGAGAGGGCGTCGATGCGCTTGCCGAGCAGGGCCAGCAGCGAGGGCACGACGAGGATCGCGATCAGCGAGGAGAGCAGCGCCACCGAGGCCCCGGCGACTGCCATCGAGTAGAGAAAGCGCTGCGGCATCACGATCAGCGCCGCCATCGCGGCGGCGACGGTGAGCCCGGAGAAGACCGCGGTGCGCCCGGCGGTCTGCACCGTGCGCCGGTGCGCCTCGCGGGTGGCGCCGCTGCGGCCGATCTCCTCGCGGTAGCGGGAGACCATCAGCAGGGCGTAGTCGACGGCGAGGCCGAGGCTGAGGCCGGTGGCGATGTTGAGCGCGAACAGCGAGGTGTCGGCGAACTCCGACATCACCCGCAGGACCAGCAGGGTGCCGACGATCGAGATGCCGCCGATCGCCAGCGGGATCGCCGCGGCGACGATCCCGCGGAAGACAAACAGCAGCAGCAGGGCGAGCAGCGGGAAGGCGATCAGCTCGGCCTTGGTCAGGTCCTTGCGGGTCTGGTCGTTGGTCTCGTTGAAGCCGGCCGCGTAGCCGCCCATGGCGGCGTCGAGTGGGCTGGCGGCAAGCTGCTCCGAGACCCCTTCGGCGGCGATGCCGCCGGCGTCCTGGATGTCGTCGGTGGAGAGGTAGGCGGCGATCGTCAGCGACTCGCCGTCGCGGGCGATCAGCGTGGCGGCGCCGCGGTCGCGCAGCGGATCGACGACGCGGCCGATGTACCGGACCCCGGCGATGTCGTCGGATAGGGCCGCGACCTGGCGGCGCAAGGTCGGGTCGCCGAGATCGAGACTGCCGCCGTCGGGGGCGCGCACGACCACGACCAGGCCCGGGTTCGGGTCGTAGCCGAGCGAGTCGCGCAGCAGGGCGCCGGCCCGCTCGCTCTCGGAGGCGCTGTCGGTGAACCCGGCCGCCTTCAGGTGGCTCTCGACGTCTTTGCCGAGGACGAGCGCGAGCAGGGTGAAGGCGCCGACCAGTGCCAGCACCAGCTTCGGTCGCTTCCAGGTGAGATCGGCGATCCGGCCCATTCGGCGGGGACCGTACCAGATTTCAAAGTACATGCTTGGAAAGTCAAAGTTCTTACTGGTATGATCCGCTTTATGGGTCGCCGGGAGTACGGCCAAGGCTGCAGCCTCGCTTGCGCGCTGGATCGCGTCGGCGAGCGCTGGTCGATGCTGATCGTGCGCGAGCTCTCGCTCGGCCCGCTGCGTTTCTCTGAGCTCGCCCGCTCGGTTGGCGGCGCTCCCACCGATGTCCTCACTGCCCGTCTCCGAACCCTCGTCGGCGACGGAGTCGTGCGCCGCCGCGAGCTCGACGCACCCGCCTCAGTCACCGTCTACGAGCTGACCGAGTTGGGGCGTGGCCTGGAGGCGCCGATGCTCGAGCTCGGGCGCTGGGGGATGGCCTTGCAGACCGCGCAAGAAGTCGCGGGCCTGGAGGCGACCTCGCTGCCCAACGGGGTGCGGACCCTGCTCCACCCACCGGCCGAGGCGGAGCTGACGCTCGGCCTGCGCAGCGAAGGCCAGTCCTACGTGCTGCGGGTGAAGGACGGCTGGATCGAGGCCTCGCGCGGCGTTGACCCGGCCGCTGAGATCACCCTCTCCGGCTCACCGATCGGCGTGCTCGCCGCCCTGGTCCTCGACGAGGAAGGCGAGGCCGGCGTCGAAATCGAAGGCGATCGCGCTCGCCTAGAGGAACTGCGAGGGATGGTCGAGCTCCCCGAGCGCCTGCGCGAGGAAGCGCGGGAGCTGGTCGGGGCGGGTTTGTCAACCAGTGGTTGACTAACTCGACCCGCGGAGGTCGCTAGCTGAGCTCGGTGCCGTCGTAGAGCTTCTTGACGTGCACGGTGCCGCTGGGGGCGGCTTCGAGGCAGAGCTTGCAGAGCACGCACTCGTCGAGGTTCTCCTCGACGACGTCGACGCCGGAGTCGGTGCCTTTGAAGATCGCGACAGGGCAGACTTCCTCGAGCTTGGCGCCGAGGGCGGGGTCGGAGGCGGTGGGCTCGTCGACGACGACATCGATGAAGACCTTGCTCATCTTCTCCGCCATCAGGCCGCCGCTCCCAGCTTCTGCTTGACCGCGTCGGGGATCTCGTCGATCCGCTCGACGACGCGGATGCCGGCGGCTTCGAGGCGGGCGATCTTCTCGGTCGCCGTGTCCTCGGCGCCCTCGACGATCGTCCCGGCGTGGCCGAAGCTCATCCCTTTCATCTCCTCGTCGTCCATGAATTTGCCGGCCATGAAGGCGACGATCGGCAGGCGGCTGTTGTTGTCGGCGACCCACTGGGCAAGTTGCGCCTCCATGCGGCCGCCGGGCTCGGTGTAGATGACGATCGCCTGGGTCTGCTCGTCGGCCTCGAAGTAGGGCATCAGCTCGGCGTAGGTGGAGCCGATGATCGCGTCGCCGCCGATCGACACGGCGGTGGAGACGCCGAGACCGGCCTGGGTCAGCGAGGAGGAGATCTCGGTGGTCATGCCGCCGGAGCGGCTCATCACGCCGACGGGACCGGGCGCGTAGGCCTTGGCCGCGTCTTTGGCGGGGCCGCCGATGCCGCCCATCTTGCAGACCTCGGGCACGATCAGGCCGAGGCAGTTGGGACCGATGATCCGGGCGCCGCGCATGTTCGCCAGCTCGACCATCTGGGCGACGTCGCGGCGCGGGATCCGCTCGGTGACGATCACGATCAGCTTGATCCCGTTGAGGATCGCCTCGAAGACGGCGTCCTTGGTGAAGGCGGGGGGGACGGTGACGACGGAGCCGTCGATCGGGCCGCCGTGGTGCTCGACCGCCTGGGCGACGGTGTCGAAGACCGGCACGCCGTGGACCTCGCGGCCCTTGCGGCCGGGGGTGACGCCGCCGACGACCTTGGAGCCGTAGTCGAGGCACTCGCGGGTCAGGTTGACCGCCTCGCGGCCGGTGATGCCCTGGACGATGAAGGTGGTCTCGGGACTCAGCAGGATGCTCATGCCGGCGCCCCCTGGATCTTGGCGACGGCGCGTCCCGCCGCCTCCCACATCGAGACCGAGCGGTCGCAGTACTCGACCCCGTAGCGCTCGAGGATCTTGAAGCCCTCGTCCTCCCAGGCCCCGGGGATGCGGAAGATCGCGATCGTCTCGCCCGGGTCCTTGCCGAGCTCGAGGCAGGCCTTGATGACGCCGCGGGCGACGATGTCGACGCGGGTGTTGGAGACGATCGACATCATCACCGCGATCTTCTCGACTCCGTCCTTTTCCAGCACCTCCTTGGCCAGGCCGCAGGCCTTGGCGACGGAGGGGTTGCCGCCGATCTCGGAGTAGTTGGCGGGCTTGCCGCCCTGGTTGCGGACCGCGTCGGTCAGGGTCAGCGAGCCGCCGCCGGCGCCGATCACGAGGCCGAGGTTGCCGACGAAGCCGTGGTCCTTGCCCTGGATCACGCCGCGGTGGTCGGCGGCGTCGATCGCGGCGACGTTGCGCTCGAAGGCGGAGGGGTCGTAAGTCTCGCGGGTGTCTTCCTCGGCGATCTCGAGCTGCTTGCGCAAGAGGCCCTTCTGCCGCCCGACCGCCTCGTTCTCCATCTCCATGTGGGCGTCGAGGGCGACGAAGCTGCCGTCGGAGAGCTCGGCCAGCGGGTTGATCTCAGCCAGGGTCATGTCGTAGTCGCGGAACAGTCGCGCCAGGCGAGCGAGGATCGGCGTCGCCCGGTTCAACTGCGAGCCGGTGACGCCGGTGGCGGCGATCACCTGCTTGGCCTCGAAGTCCGGGATCGGCATCAGGTTGGTGACGTGGCCGCGGCCGACGTGGTCGGGGTGGGTCTCGGCGACCTCCTCGATGTCGATACCGCCCATGTCGCTGAACAGCATCAGCGGCCGCTTCGCGGTGCCGTCCCAGACCACGCTCGCGTAGTACTCCTGCTTGACCTCGGCTTTGGGATCGACGAGCACGCCGCGCGGCATGTGGCCGTTGATTTCCAGCTCGAGGATCGCCTCGGCGTGCTCGGCGGCCTCGTCCGGGGTGTCGGCGAATTTGACGCCGCCGGCCTTCATCCGGCCGCCGCTCAGCACCTGGGACTTGATCACGACGGGCCCGCCGATCTCTGCCGCGGCCTGGCGCGCCTCATCAGGGGTTTGGCAGAAGCCGTACTTGGTGACGGGTATCCCCGCCAGCTCGACGATCTTCCTTGCCTCGTACTCGAAGAACCTCATCCGCGGCGGGGGAATCTATCCAAATGGCTTGTGATGGAAGTCCCCGACCCGCTTCATCGGGAACTGGACGGAGGTGAATCCTTCGAACTTGGCGCGGACTGCGCCCTTCTTTCCGCGGCCGTAACTGTTGCGCAGGAGGCCCTTGAAGATCCCGACTTTGTCGGCTTTGACCACCGCCAGCTTTTGCCACTTGCCGCCGTGGAAGGCCTGCAGTTGGACCCGCCCCGGCCGGCTGGTCGGCGTCCGCCCCCAGAAGTCGAGCCCGCCCCCGTCGGCGAAGGCGACGAAGGGGAAGCGGAAGGTGGTCAGCACTTCCTTCGGCTGGTCGGCAGCCATGTTGCCGGGATCGCGGAAGTAGAGCCCGGACTGGACCGTGAGGCTGTTCGGGCGGTCGGGCCGGAACGGTTCGTCGCGCAGGCTGTACCAGAAGAATTTGGGGACGCCGGCGGCCCAGGCCTGGTGCATCGCTTCCGCGGTCCACTGGGTGAGGATCTTCATCGGCAGCCCGCCCGGGTCCGGCGGGTTGGAGTCCCAGGAGAACTCGGTGATCCAAAGCGGCGTGCGTTTGAAGGCGCCGTTGATCCGGCCCGCCTTGTCGGCCGCCTTGAGCAGGGTCTGCAGCTTCGGCAGGTCGCCGGTCTGGACGTCGTTGGGCTGGCCTTCGTGGGTCGGCCCGCCGGTCGAGTAGGGGTGGATGTCGAAGATGTCGAAGGAGACGCCACCGGGGCACTGGCCGCGGATCGGCTTCGGCTTCGTCGTCCCCTTCATGCAGAGCAGTTCGCGGGTGAACCGCATCGGGCCGATGTTGTAGCCCTTGAGTTCGGTCGGCCCGAGGCCGGCGGCGAGCACCAGGTTCGCCGGGTTGACCGACTTGATCCCGGCGTAGAAGGCGTTGATCAGGTTGCGGTAGAGGCCAGCCGAGAGGCCCTTGCCCTCGGTGTTGAGCTGCGGAAAGAAGAAGAGGGTCAGGTTCGGCTCGTTCAGTCCCTGCCAGTACTGGACCCGGGGCAGGCCGGCGAAGGCGCCGCTGTAGCGGCGGGCGGCGGCGGTGGCGAAGGCGCCGAGCGCGGCGGGGTCGGGATCGCAGAGCTCGGTCAGCTGCAGGCCCGGCGGCGTCGTGCAGCGCTGCGCCCACTTCGGGGCGCCGTCGACGATCAGCAGCGGTTGCAGCCCGTAGCGGGTCGCCTCGATCACGCCGGTGTCGATGTAGGACCAGTTGTAGTGGGGGTCGGCGGGGTTGGTCGGGTCCCAGGCCGCCGGCAGCACGGGCGGGGCGACGTCGTTCCAGTTGAGGACGAGGCGGACGAAGCTGGCGCCGGCGCCGCGGGTGCGCTCGAAGGAGAGCGGGTTGTAGTCGCCGATCCCGGAGATGCCGGTTTCGAACGGCCGCGCCGAAGCGGGCCGCGGCGCGGCCAGCAGGGTCGTGGTGAGGATCGCGACGGCGGCGCAGCAGATTGCGAGTCGGCGCAGCAAGGGGGTGGGTGCAGCCAGGCTCATCTGGGGGGGCTAGACCGTCCGGCCTGGGCGCGTGCGCACCAGGTAGGCGACCGAGCCGGCGATCGCGGCGATGATCGCGACCGGCAGCCAGAGGCCGAGGCTGCCGTCGTCGGCAGAGCCGGTCGCCTGACCGAGGACGGCACCGAGGCCGGATGAGCCGGATGGCTGTTCAAACTCGATCGTGTTCGGGGCTGGGTTAGAGCCGCCGCCGGCGTTCGCGGGCTTGCCGCCTTCGCCACCGGGGCCGCCATTGCCGCTGTTCTTGCCGCCACCGGCGGGCGTGCCGTTGCCGCCAGAGTCGTTCGCAGCCGCTTCGGTGACCGGCACCGTCGCCGGCGCCGTTTCCGCGGCCAGTTGCGCGGCGGCCTTGCCGCTGGGTCCCTGGTCCTCGAGCTTCTTGGCGTTGCCGGCGCCGAGCGTCGCCGCCGGGGTCGCCTTGCCCTTCTTCTTGCCGCCGCTGTCGCCGCCGGCCGAGGGCAGCGTCTCGGTGTACTGGTTGGCGGCCGAGTTGCCGGGCGGCACGTAGTACTCGGCGCCAGCGTAGGCAGGCGCAGCGAGCGCCACGAGCAGGGCGCCGAGGAGGACAAACGTTGGGGTTTTGAACTTGGCAGTCATCGTCCGCGTACCTTCTGTTTACGCCTACGTCCGGGCGGCACTCTTAGCATAGAACCGGATGGAGACCGGATCGATGCGGGGGCGCGATGGCCTGGGAGATGGCGACCGGCGCCCCGATTGGGCAGCCGTGGGCGCCTGGCTCTTGTGCTTTGGCCTGGTCGTCTTCCTCGGACTCGAAGGCGGCGGCTACGACCCGCTGGTCCACGACCAGGTCGGGATCGCGGCCTGGTGGGTGGTCTTGGTCACGGTCGGCCTCGGGGTGTTGCCGCGGCGGCGGCTCGGGACCACGGCGCTGGTCTCGCTCGGCCTGCTCGCCGCCCTGGCCCTCTGGATCCTGCTCAGCCTCTCCTGGACCGAGAGCGTCGAGCGCACCTTCGTCGACGCCGCCCGGGGGTTGACCTACGTCGGCGTCTTTGCCCTGGTCCTGCTGACCCGGGACTCGCGGGAAACGCAGCGGTTGATCGGCGCGGTCGCCGCCGGCATCGCCTTCGTGGTCGGGATCGCCCTGCTCTCGCGGCTGCACCCGGCCTGGTTCGACAGCGCCCAGCAGACCGGGCGCATCCTCGAAAGCGAGGACCGCCTCTCCTACCCGCTCAACTACTGGAACGCGCTGGCGGCGCTGACCGCGATCGGGGTGCCGCTGCTGCTGCAACTGGCGACCGGCGCCCGCAGCGTGCTCGCCCGCGCCGCCTCGGCGGCGGCCTTGCCGGCGCTGATGCTGACGCTCTACTTCACGCTCTCGCGCGGCGGCATCGCCGCGGCGGCGATCGCGACCGCGATCTTCCTCGCCTTCGCCGCCGACCGCCTGCCGAAGCTGCTCTCGTTCGGCGTTGCCGCTTGCGGCGGCGCGATCCTCGTTGTCCTCGCCCACGGCCGCGAGGAGCTGCGCGAAGGGCTGACCAACTCGGTCGCCCACGACCAGGGCACGGAACTGCTGTTGCTCGGGATCCTCGTCTGCCTCGTGGTCGGCGCCGTCCAGGCGGCGATCGCGCTGCTTGGCGATCGCGCCGAGCGTCCCACCTGGACCCGGCCCTCGCGTGGGTTCAGCGCCGGGGCCTGCGCGGCTGTCGCGATCGCCCTGTTGCTGGTTGCCGGCCTCGCCGACGCGCCCGGGCGCGCCTCCGACGGCTGGTCGGAATTCAAGGAGGGCGGCGGGCCCGGCGAAGGCACCGAGCGGCTCAGCAGCGTCGCCGGCGAGAACCGGTACCAGTTCTGGAGCTCGGCGGTGGACGAGAACGCGACCGCGCCGCTGAACGGGACCGGCTCCGGCACCTTCCAGTTCTGGTGGGCGCGCGAAGGCAAGGGCGCCGAAACCGTGCACGACGCCCACTCGCTCTATCTACAGACGCTGGGGGAGCTGGGCATCGTCGGGCTCGGGCTGTTGCTCGCCTTCCTCGGCTTTGTCCTTTTCTGCGGCGTCCGCAACGCCCTGCTCAGCGACGCCGCCGAGCGCTCCCGCCTCGCCGCGATGCTGGCCGGGTTCTCGGTCTTCGTGATGACCGCCGGGGTCGACTGGATGTGGCAGGTCCCGGCCGTGCCGGTGGCGGCGCTGATGCTGGCCGCGGGGCTGACGCTCGGCGCCGCCGCCAAGGGCGAGAAGCCGCGGCTGGCGCTGGGCTGGCGGCTCGGCGCGGTCGCGGCCGGGCTGGCGGCGATCGTCGCGATCGCGATCCCGCTGGCCTCGCTGAGCCTGGTCCGCCAGAGCGAGGCCGAGGCCCGCGCAGGCGACCTGCCGGCGGCGCTGGAGGACGCTCGCAGCGCCCAGAACGTCGAGCCCGCCGCGGCCAGCCCGCGCCTGCAGCAGGCGCTGGTGCTCGAGCTGCTCGGCGACTTCACCGGCGCTGAGGCCGCCGCCCGCGAGGCGACCGATCGCGAGTCGACCAACTGGCGCAATTGGCTTGTGCTCTCGCGGATCGCCGCCGAGGCCGGCCACGCCAAAGCCTCGGTCGCCGCCTACGAGGAAGCGCGGGCGCTGAACCCGCACGCCTCGGTCTTCCAGCGGTGAAACCCCACCATGACCGGGGTTTCAATTGCCATACTGGCTCGATGGCCGGGGCCAGACACCCGCGTGTACCGGTTGTCGCCGCGACCCTCGCGGCCTCGTTCCTCGCCGCTGCTTTGCTCGCAGGTTGCGGGGATACGGTGCTCGACGACACCAAGTCCGAGGACGTGGTCCAAGCCAGCCTGGAAGACTCCCTTCATGCAAAGATCGCCGCGGTCGATTGCCCGTCTGACCAGAAGGTCGAGCCGGGCGAGACGTTCACTTGCACCGTCCGTTTCCCTAACGGCAAGCAAGCAACCGCGACTTTGAAGATCCTCAACAAGGACGCCGACGTGAGCCTTGTCGGCCTCAAAGCGAACCAATAGAGAGAGGCGAATGAGCGACCTGACCACGGCCCCCGCGCTGACCACCCACGCCAAGCTGCTTGCTTGGGTAGAGGAGATCGCAGCGCTTACCCAGCCCGAGGCAATCCACTGGTGCGACGGTTCCGCGGAGGAGTACGACGCCCTGGCGCAGACCCTGATCGACGCCGGCACCTTCGAGAAGCTCTCCGACGCGAAGCGTCCCAACTCCTACCTCGCCCTCTCCGACCCGGCCGACGTGGCCCGGGTCGAGGACCGCACCCTCATCTGCTCCGAGCAGGAGCGGGACGCCGGCCCGACCAACCACTGGCGCGACCCGGCCGAGATGCGGCAGACGCTGAACGGCCTCTTCAAGGGCTGCATGGCCGGCCGCACGATGTACGTGGTCCCGTTCTCGATGGGGCCGCTGGGCTCCGACATCTCCGAAATCGGCGTGCAGCTGAGCGACTCGGCCTACGTCGCGACCAACATGCGGATCATGACCCGGATGGGCAAGGCCGCGCTCGACGTGCTCGGCACCGACGGCGAGTTCGTGCCCTGCGTGCACTCGGTCGGGATGCCGCTCGGCGAGGGCGTCGAAGACGTCTCCTGGCCCTGCAACGAGGACAACAAGTACATCGTCCACTACCCGGAGACCCGCGAAATCTGGTCCTTCGGCTCGGGCTACGGCGGCAACGCCCTGCTCGGCAAGAAGTGCTTCGCGCTGCGGATCGCCTCGGCGATGGCGCGCGACGAGGGCTGGCTCGCCGAGCACATGCTGATCCTCAAACTGACCTCGCCCGAGGGCGGCGTCAAGTACATCGGCGGCGCCTTCCCCTCGGCTTGCGGCAAGACCAACCTGGCGATGCTGGTGCCGACGCTGCCGGACTGGAAGGTGGAGACGGTCGGCGACGACATCGCCTGGATGAAGTTCGGCGAGGACGGCCGCCTCTACGCGGTCAACCCCGAGTACGGCTTCTTCGGGGTCGCTCCGAACACCAGCCACAAGACCAACCCCAACGCGATGGACACGATCGAGCGCAACTCGATCTTCACCAATTGCGCCAAGACCGCCGATGGCGACATCTGGTGGGAGGGGATGACTGGGACGCCGCCGGACCAGGTCACCGACTGGCACGGCAACGACTGGAGCGCCGACTCCGACAAGCCCGCCGCGCACCCCAACGCGCGCTTCACGACTCCGGCGGGGCAATGCCCGTCGATCGCGCCCGAGTGGGAGGACCCGGCCGGCGTGCCGATCGACGCCTTCCTCTTCGGCGGTCGCCGCGCCACCGTGGTGCCGCTGGTCCAGGAGGCGTTCGACTGGGAGCACGCCGTTTTCATGGGGGCGACGATGTCCTCGGAGACGACCGCTGCCGCGGCCGGCGCTGTAGGTGAGTTGCGTTTCGACCCGATGGCGATGCTGCCCTTCTGCGGCTACAACATGGCCGACTACTTCGCCCACTGGCTGAAGCTGGGCAAGAAGGAGGGGGCGGAGCTGCCGCGCGTGTTCTACGTCAACTGGTTCCGCAAAGACGCCGACGGCAAGTTCCTCTGGCCCGGGTTCGGCGAGAACAGCCGCGTGCTGGAGTGGGTCTTCCGCCGCTGCGAAGGCACGGCGGACGCGGTCGCAACCCCGATCGGCCTGCTGCCGGCCGAGGGCGACCTCAACACCGACGGCCTCGAGATCTCCGACGAGGCGATGCAGCAACTGCTCTCGGTCGACACCGACCTCGTGAAGCAGCAGCTACCCCAGGTCCGCGAGCACCTCGCCAAGTTCGGCAACGACCTCCCGCCCGAGGTCAGCGCCCAGCTGGTCGCTCTCGAAGAGCGCCTGGGCTAGCAGTCCCGCACTGAGGCCCCTCGCGCCGGGTGGCGCGGGGGGAAGGGGGCCGAGAACGGAACCTGTTTGTCCCGCCCGCAGGCCCCCTTCCCCTCGTGACGGGACCCGCCCGCCGGAGCCCTAGAGCCCGTACTGCTCGCGCAGCTCCGGATCCTTCTCGGCCAGCATTTCCGCCAGGCCGACCATCACTTTGCACTGCTTCCAGGTGGCGTCGTCCTGCATCTTGCCGTCGATCATGTGGACGCCGCGGCCGTCGGGGATCGCCTCCAGGACCTTCTTGGCGAACTTGACCTCCTCCGGCGGCGGGCTGAAGACCTTCTTGGCGATGTCGATCTGGACCGGGTGCAGCGACCAGGCGCCGACACAGCCCATCAGGAAGGCGGCGCGGAACTGGGTCTCGCATCCGGCCGTGTCCTTGATGTCGCCGAAGGGCCCGTAGAAGGGCAGGATCCCGGTCGAGGCGCAGGCGTCGACCATGCGGGCGATCGAGTAGTGCCAGAGGTCCTGCTGGGCGCTGACCCGGTCGGCCTCGGGGTTCTCCGGGTCGTCGGGGTCCTCCATCACGCGGTAGCCGGGGTGGCCGCCACCGACCCGGGTCGTCTTCATCCGCCGCGAGGCGGCGAGGTCGGCCGGGCCGAAGCTCATCCCCTGCATGCGCGGACTGGCTGCGGCGATCTCCTCGAGGTTGACGACGCCCTGGGCGGTCTCGAGGATCGCGTGGATCAGGATCGGGCGGTCGAGCCCGGCCTTCGCCTCGAGCTGGGCGAGCAGGCGGTCGACGTAGTGGATATCCCAGGCGCCCTCGACCTTGGGCACCATCACGACCTCGAGCTTGTCGCCGATCTCGGTGACGAGCGTGGTCAGGTCGTCGAGCACCCAGGGGCTCTCCAGCGAGTTGACCCGGGTCCAGAGTGCGGTCTGGCCGAAGTCGGACTCGGTCGCCGCCTTGATCAGGCCGGCTCGCGCCGCCTCCTTGCGGTCGACCGGGATCGCGTCCTCGAGGTTGCCGAGGAGGATGTCGGTCTTTTCCGCGATGGCGGCGGCCTTGGCGACCATTTTCTCGTTGGAGAAGTCGAGGAAGTGGATCATCCGCGAGGGCTTGACGGGGATCTCGCTCAGCGGCTCGGGCGCGCCGATCGCCAGTGGCTGGAAGAAGTCTCTGGGGTTTCTCAAGCTGCTCCTCGGGTCGGGGGCGGGTCGGTCCGAAATCTATTCAAAGCCTCGCGCCGGCTCCGGTGCGCCTTACGTGTCCCAGGAACACATAAAGCGCACCGGAAGCGTTTGGCAAGGGATTTGGGCGCTGCCGGCGTACATGGAGGGATGAGCGAGGGTGTCGAGAGCTGGACACTGCCTGAGCAAATCCGGCCGCCGTTGCTGAGTGAGCTGGTGGAACGGATCGACGAGGCGCTGGCGACTGCCCGCGCTTCCGAGGCGGCGGTGATGACCGTCGGCGCCGCGGCGCTGGACGCCGCCGAGCAGGCCAGGCGCGCAGCGGCGCTCGCCGAACGTGCCAGCGCCGCGATGAACGGGAGGTCGCAAGCGATCGCGGTCATGCCCGAGAATGGCGTTTCGGCCGCGGCGGGCGAAGCCGGCATGGACAGCTTCAGCGCACGCGCCGATCGCGTCGCCGAGCGCCTTCAGCGCCTGCAGCAGTTGCCGCTCACGGCTTGAGTCGACTACGACTGGGCGGCGGTCGCGTCGCAGTGCGAGCCGAAATGCTCGGCCCAGACTCGCGTTCCGGCGTGACCTTCCAGCGTGCCCACCCGAAGGCTGAGTCCGGTCTCGTCGAAGTTGCCGAGGACGTTTTCGCGATGCCCGGGCGAGTGCATCCAGGCGGTGAAGATCGATCGCACCGAGCCGTATTCGCCGGTGCCCCAGGCGAGGTTCTCGCCGACCCGCCAGCAGGGGGTCGAGATGTAGCCGGTTTCCTTCATCCAGTAGGTGAATGCCCGACCGCAGGCGAAGTGGCTGAAGCTGTCGCAGCGCAGGATGTCGAATGACTTGTCGTGTGCCGATTGCGCCAGTGCGTCGGTGTTGACCAGTTCACCCAGGCCCGCCTGGCGGCGAGCGAAGTTGACCATGCATTCCATCGTCTGCTCCTGGTCGGTGGCCGGGGCGTCGAGGTCTTCCTGATCGGGGCATGCGGAAGCGGGCGCGATCAGTTTTCCACCGGCGCTCGCCGCGGTGGCTCGCTTGGCGGTCGGGGCCGGCGCGGCCGCAGCGACCCGGTGGCTCTGGAGTCCGACCGCGGAAGCGGAGGGAACAGCCGTCGCCGCGGCCAGGGCCAGAGCTGCGCCTATGAATGAGAGTCGGCGTCCCATCACTCCCCTTGTCGCCGGGAGTGGGGGGGAACCCCCCGCGCCGGCCCGGTGCTGGACGAATGTATGAGTGGCCGAAGCTAGCTTTGAGTAAGGGGCGAGTCAACAGCACTTTGAGCGGTCGAGCGCGGCGCGCCGATATCCTTGCGCTCCTTCCGCAAAACGATCCGAGCTAGGAGCCATGGCCGTAGACACCGCCGCCTATACCGAGCAGACCGATATCCAGCGCGACATCACCGAGATGGTGCGCCAGTTCGCCGACGAGCAGATCATCCCCAACGCCGAGAAGTACGACCACGAGGACTCCTTCCCGGAGCCGATCGTCGAGCAGATGAAGGAGCTCGGCCTGTTCGGGGTGACGATTCCCGAGGAGTACGGCGGCATGGGGCTCGATCTGACGACCTACGCGATGATCGTCGAAGAGCTCTCGCGCGGCTGGATCTCGATCTCCGGCGTCGTCAACACCCACTTCATCGGCTCCTACCTGCTGATGAAGTTCGGCAGCGACGAGCAGAAGGACTACTTCCTGCCGAAGATGGCGACGGGCGAGATCCGCGCCGCCTTCTCGCTGTCGGAGCCGGAGGTCGGCTCTGACGTGCAGGGGATCAAGTCGACGGCGAAGAAGGGCGAGGACGGCAAGTGGGAGCTGAACGGCCAGAAGATGTGGGTGACCAACGGGCTCGGCTCCAGCGTCGTCTTCGTCCTGATGAAGACGGATGCCAAGGCCGACCCCCCATATAAGGGGATGACTTGCTTCATCACCGAGAAGGAGCCCTGGGCGGAAACCAACTCAGGCGACTATGAGGGGCTGGTCGTCCCGCCGAAGATCAAGAAGATGGGCTACAAGGGCGTCGAGTCGACCGAGCTCGTCTACGACGGTTATCGATGCCCACCGGATCGCGTCCTCGGCGGCGAGGAGGCAGGGGTTGGCCAGGGCTTCATCCAGATGATGGACGCGCTCGAGGTCGGCCGCGTCAACGTCGCTGCGCGCGGTGTCGGTATCGCCCAGCGGGCGCTCGAGCTGGCCCTTCGCTACAGCCAGGAGCGCAAGACCTTCGGCAAAGCGATCGCGCAGCACCAGGCGATCCAGTTCAAGCTCGCCGACATGGCGACTAAGGTCGAGGCCGCGCGCCTCGTCACCCGTAAAGCCGCGCGGATGAAGGATGCCGGCGAGCGCTCCGACCTCGAGGCGGGAATGGCGAAGCTGCTCGCCTCGGAGACCGGCAAGGAGTGTGTCGAGGAGTGCTTCCGTATCCACGGCGGCTACGGCTACTCGAAGGAGTACGAGATAGAGCGGCTCTACCGCGACGCGCCACTGTTGCTGATCGGCGAGGGAACCTCGGAGATCCAGCGTATGGTGATCGGCAAAAAGCTCCTCCAGAGGCACAAGATCTAGATGGGCAGCTAGCCGGATGGCATCGACCTCCGACCTGATCCGCACCGCGGTCGAGCGCTTCCAGGCCGAAGTCCCGGCGCTGCAGAAGCTGAAACTCGTATTCGGTCTGGAGTTGAAAGGCAGGGGCGACATCCAGCTCTACCGGGTCGAGCTGCCCGGCCCCAAGATCAGCAAGGACCTGGCTCAAGACGAGCGCGTACTGGTCGAGATCGATCGCCCGCAGTTCAACGAACTGGCCGAGCGTGGAACGCTGAAGAGCTACCGCAAGGCGGTCGAGACCGGCCACATCAAGGCGACGGGCGATTCCAATGTGAAGAAGCTCGTCGCACAGGTAGTGGAACGCCAAGAGCAGCGTTCTCGCTTGAAAAAAGTGTAGGAGCCCTTGGTTCGGAGTTGAGTTTTGGGCGCGTAGTTGCAGGCGGTGTTCATGCCTGCAACGCACACTTTTTGAAAGGCGCTTAAGTAAAAGTACCTAGATTGGCCATATGTATGACTGAATAAATTGGTCAAACGTTGAGTGGGTGTGTACTTTGAGCCGCCATTGGAGGCCGCCCCGGAAGGTCGGGGGTGGCGTCAAGGGCTTCAACTCACCAGTAAGGAGACTCACTCGATGACTGCCCCCGCGTTCGCTTCGCCTCGTCGTTGGTTGGCGTTTGCAGTTGTGGCCTGCCTGGTCTTCGCCGGGACGGCGGCTGTTTCCAGCCCCGCCACGGCGGCGACGAAAACGCTCACCACGATCAACCTCTGCATCACGAAGGCCGGCCCGGACAAGGGCACCGTGCGTTTCGCGGCGACCAAGCACTGCCCGAAAGGCCAGGTGCTCGTTCAGGTCGTCGGCGGCGGCAGTCAGGGTGTATTGGGAATTCAGGAAAGCAGCGGCGAGGCCGGCGCGACCGGCGCTGCCGGTCCGCAGGGCCCCCCGGGGCCGAAGGGCGACACCGGCCTCAAGGGTGAGCCGGGAGCCGCGGGTGCCGACGGCGAAGACGGCAGTAACGGCGCTGTCGGCCCACAGGGTCCCCAGGGTCCGCAGGGTCCGGCCGGACCGACTGGTCCCGCTGGCCAAAACGGCGCCCCCGGCGATCCGGGCGCCCCCGGCGCCGACGGCAAGACCGTCCTCAGCGGCACCGCCGCACCCGCCGACGGCGAAGGCCAGAACGGCGACTTCTACATCGACATCTCGACCGACAAGATCTACGGCCCCAAGGCCGGCGGCAGCTGGCCGGCAGGCGTCTCGCTGAAAGGCGACCAAGGCGCCCCGGGCGCTCCCGGTCCCGCAGGCGAAGACGGTAAAGACGGCGCCCAGGGTCCGCAGGGTCCCGCGGGTAAAGACGGCGCTCCGGGTGCTCCCGGCGAAGACGGCAAAGACGGCGCCGACGGTAAAGACGGCGCCCAGGGTCCGGCCGGTCCGGCAGGCGAAGACGGCAAAGACGGCGCTCCGGGTGCCGCCGGCAAAGACGGCGCCCAGGGCCCGGTCGGTCCGGCAGGCCCCGCGGGCGAAGACGGCAAAGACGGCGCTCCGGGTGCCCCCGGCGCCGACGGCAAGACCGTCCTCAGCGGCACCGCCGCACCCGCCGATGGCGAAGGCCAGAACGGCGACTTCTACATCGACATCTCGACCGACAAGATCTACGGCCCCAAGGCCGGCGGCAGCTGGCCGGCAGGCGTCTCGCTGAAAGGCGCCCCGGGCGCTCCCGGCGCCCCCGGTGCCGACGGCGAAGACGGTAAAGACGGCGCTCCGGGTGCTCCCGGGGAAGACGGCAAAGACGGCGCCCCGGGTGCCCAGGGTCCGGTCGGCCCGGCGGGTCCCGCAGGCGAAGACGGTAAAGACGGCGCCCAGGGTCCGCAAGGCCCCCAGGGTCCCGCAGGACCGGCGGGCAAAGACGGCGCTCCGGGTGCGCCCGGCGAAGACGGTAAAGACGGCGCCCAGGGTTCGGCCGGTCCCGCAGGCGAAGACGGTAAAGACGGTGCCCAGGGTCCCGCAGGACCGGCGGGCAAAGACGGCGCTCCGGGTGCTCCCGGCGAAGACGGCAAAGACGGCGCCGACGGTAAAGACGGCGCCCAGGGTCCGGCCGGTCCGGCAGGCGAAGACGGCAAAGACGGCGCTCCGGGTGCTCCGGGTGCCCCCGGCAAAGACGGTGCCCCCGGCGCCGACGGCAAGACTGTCCTCAGCGGCACCGCCGCACCCGCCGACGGCGAAGGCCAGAGCGGCGACTTCTACATCGACACCTCCACCGACAAGATCTACGGCCCCAAGGCCGGCGGATCGTGGCCGGCAGGCGTCTCGCTGAAAGGCGATCAAGGCGCCCCGGGCGCTCCCGGCGCTCCCGGTGCCGATGGCGAAGACGGTAAAGATGGCGCTCCGGGTGCCCAGGGTCCGGTCGGCCCGGCAGGCCCCGCGGGTCCCGCAGGCGAAGACGGTAAAGACGGCGCCCAGGGCCCGCAGGGTCCCGCGGGCAAAGACGGCGCTCCGGGTGCCCCCGGCGCCGACGGCAAGACCGTCCTCAGCGGCACCGCCGCACCCGCCGATGGCGAAGGCCAGAACGGCGACTTCTACATCGACACCTCCACCGACAAGATCTACGGCCCCAAGGCCGGCGGCAGCTGGCCGGCAGGCGTCTCGCTGAAAGGCGATCAAGGCGCCCCGGGCGCTCCCGGCGCCCCCGGTGCCGATGGCAAAGACGGTGCCCCCGGCGCTTCGGGCGAAGACGGCAAAGATGGCGCTCCGGGTGCCCAGGGTCCGGTCGGCCCGGCAGGCCCCGCGGGTCCCGCAGGCGAAGACGGTAAAGACGGCGCCCAGGGCCCGCAGGGTCCCGCGGGCAAAGACGGCGCTCCGGGTGCTCCCGGGGAAGACGGTAAAGACGGTGCCGCCGGTAAAGACGGCGCCCAGGGTCCGGCCGGTCCGGCGGGCGAAGACGGCAAAGACGGCGCTCCGGGTGCCGCCGGTAAAGACGGCGCTCAGGGTCCGGCCGGTCCGGCGGGCCCCGCGGGTGAAGACGGCAAAGACGGTGCCCCCGGCGCTCCGGGCGAAGACGGCAAAGACGGCGCTCCGGGTGCCCCCGGCAAAGACGGTGCCCCCGGCGCCGACGGCAAGACTGTCCTCAGCGGCACCGCCGCACCCGCCGACGGCGAAGGCCAGAGCGGCGACTTCTACATCGACACCTCGACCGACAAGATCTACGGCCCCAAGGCCGGCGGATCGTGGCCGGCAGGCGTCTCGCTGAAAGGCGATCAAGGCGCCCCGGGCGCTCCCGGTGCCGATGGCGAAGACGGTAAAGATGGCGCCCCCGGCACTCCGGGTGCCGACGGCAAAGACGGGGAAGACGGCAAAGACGGCGCCCCGGGTGCCCAGGGTCCGGTCGGTCCAGTCGGCCCGGCGGGTCCCGCAGGCGAAGACGGTAAAGACGGCGCTCAGGGCCCGCAGGGTCCCGCGGGTAAAGACGGCGCTACGGGTGCCGCCGGCAAAGACGGCGCCCAGGGCCCGCAGGGTCCGCAAGGTCCTCAGGGTCCGATTGGACCGCAGGGTCCGGCTGGGGCCGATGGCAAGACGGTCCTCAACGGCACGACTGCTCCCACTGCGGGAATCGGCGCCAATGGGGACTTCTACATCGACACGACCGAAAGCAAGATCTACGGCCCGAAGGCCGCTGGAGCTTGGCCCGCAGGCGTCTCGTTGAAAGGCGCCCAGGGTCCGCAAGGAATCCAGGGCCCGGCGGGCACTAGCGGGACCAACGGCACTAACGGCACCAATGGAGTCGACGGCAAGACCGTTCTCAACGGGACCGTCGCTCCCACCGCGGGAGTCGGCCAGAACGGCGACTTCTACATCAACACCACGGAAAGCAAAATCTACGGACCGAAGGCCAGCGGTGCATGGCCTGCCGGGGTCTCGTTGAAAGGCACCAACGGCGCCGACGGTGCCCAGGGCCCAACGGGCCCGAGCGGCGTCTCGACCACGTTCGTCGCCGAGGACAGCTCGACCGACAGCCTCAGCGAAAGCTCGACCAACGTCCTGGTCACCTCGTCATCGACGAACATCACGGCGGGCCAGTGGGTAACCGTCACCGCGTTGATCAGCGTGTCGAAGTCGACCAGCAGCACCCGCACGGTCAAATGCGGGTTCCGCGAAGGCTCGACCAACTCGATCACGACCGCGGTCGGGACCACGACCGAAATAACCCTGCCCGTCTCGGGCACGGTCGCGACGATCGCCCTGTCACAGCGCTGGCAGCCATCCGCCGGAAGCCGGTTCTTCGGCGTGACCTGCAATCAGAGCAACAGCTCCAGCGTCTCGACCAGCGCCCGGACGCTGAACGGGATGGTCACCAACGGCTGATCGGATCCCGCGACCGCTGTGGCGACTCGCGGACAGAATGAGGACGACGAGCCGGCCGCGATCTGGCGGCCGGCTCGCGTCTGAGGCCCTATTCGACCGGCACGATCCGCCCGTCGGTCACGAGTTGAAGCGCTTCCTTGAATTCGGGAGCGAAGACCTCGACCTCGACTTCAGTATCCGGATAAGCGAGGTAGACGCTTTTCGGATTCGTCCGATCGAAGTAGACGACCCCGCCGCCGGGCGCGGAGGCGAGTACCCCTCCCGGTTCGCTACTGCGACTGCGCAGCGCCGCAGTCGGATCTTCGAAGCGATAGCTGCCCACGGTGAGGAAGGGCCGTGGATCGCCCGCTTCAACTCCGGCTGGCAGGTAGCGCACGTACGTACGGTCGGCCGAAGGCCGGCTCAACTCCAGTTCGGAGCCCGCGGTGAGGCCGGCCCAGTAGATCGGCGTGTCCTGCGCGGCAGCCGCCTTACGCAGCGAGGCCACACTGACAGTTTCAGCTTCGGCGCCCTGGGTGCCCGCGTCTTTGTCGCTCTTGGAATCGCTGCTGTCGAGTGCCACCCAGACGATGAGGGCGACTGCGATCAGGCCGCCGAGTACCGCGAAGATGCGCATTGGAGTCTTCATAGGGGCGGCAGCGTAACGAGCCTCCCGGTCGGGAGCGGTAGCATCCCGCGCCGTCCAATCCAGAGGAGAATCCGAAACCGATGAGCGAGCAGAAGTACGAGCTGACCACCGACCAGGCGGAGCGTGAGGCGTCCGGCGCCCACAGCTACGGTCGCTACCTCGAGGAGTTCGAGGTCGGCGCCGTCTACAAGCACTGGCCGGCGAAGACCGTGACCGAGGCCGACGATCACCTCTTCTGTCTGATCACGATGAACCACCACCCGCTGCATATCAACGACATCTATGCGGGCGACTCGCAGCAGGGCCGCAACGTCGTCGTCGGGCCGCTCGTCTACTCGCTGGCCCTCGGCATGTCGGTCTCCGACGTCTCCGGCAAGGCGATCGCCAACCTGGCGACCGAAGAACACAGCCATCCCAACCCGGTCTTCCACGGCGACACGCTCTTCTGCGAGACCGAGGTACTCGATGTCAAGCCCTCAAAATCGAAGCTCGACCGCGGCGTCGTCAAGGTCCACACCCGGGTGCTGAACCAGGACGGTGTCCTCGTCGCCGAGTTCAAGCGGCTGGTGCTGGTGCCGCGGCGCGAACCGGGATAGGGAGCACCGTCCGCACGCCGGCCAACTGGCTGAGCAGGGGCCTGGGTGCGCTCGAGCGGCTCTCGGATCGGGCTGCCATCGTCCTCCTGGTCGCCGTCGGGCTGCTGTTCGCGCTGCCGGGTCTGGTCCTCTCCGGCAATCCCAACTCGGACGGCCTCTTCTACGAGGTGCAGGCGAAGGAGCTGCAGGGCGAGTCGCACGACGAAGCCATGCACGACGTCTTCGCCAGCGATGAGGCCAGGGAAACGGCGGCGATCGAGGACGAGCCGTCGGGCTCCTACCGAGTTCTCAATCCCGCCTGGCAGCAGTTCAGCGCCCAGTTCTACGAGCGGCGCTGGCTGGTCCCGGGGCTGGCGATCGGCGTCGGCGCGGTCACCGGCGAGGGTGTGCCGACGGCGCTGAAGACTGTTTCGATGCTCGGCTACGCGCTGATCGGCGCGGTGCTGTTTCTCCTCCTCCGCCGCCGCTTTTCGATTTCCGTGAGCATCCTCGGCGCGCTCGCTTGCATGCTGTTGCCGCCGATGTATCGCTGGTCGTTCGGGCAGTTCGTCGATTCCTGGGGGGTGCTGATCGAGTCGGTGGGCCTGCTGGCGCTCGTCGTCGTCTCGGACCGGGGCCTGCGCTGGCTGCCGCTTTGGATCGGCGCGATGCTGACGCTCTCGATCACGCGCGACGCGACGATGATCCTCGGCCTGGCGGCCGCCTGGCTGGCCGTCATGCAGTTACGCGATCGAGCCTCCGCCCGCCGTAACGCCTGGATACTGGGCAGCGGCGCCCTTGCCGCCCTGCCGGCGCTGCTGCTCGGCGGCGCCCCGGTCCGGGAGAACCTCGCCTACATCCTCGCCGGCTACAACGTTCCCACGGATACGAGCTGGGGACACATCCTCTCCGGCTACCCGGCTCAGCTCTGGTCGACCGTGCACGGCAACCTCACCTATCCGCTGGAACACGGAGCCGCTGGCTTGCTGCTCTACGGTGTGGTCGCGGTGAGCCTCGTGGCGATCATGCTCGTCGCCCTGCGCCGCGCCCGCGGCGATGCGTTCTGGCTGATGGCCCATGGGGCAATCCTCGGCTGCGTGGTTCTCCTGCTGGTCGCGAACAACCCTCAGGGCTACCGGCTCGAGCTGGTCTTCGTACCGGTGATCGCCGCGGGCTTCGCGCTGGCGCTGAGCTACGGTGCCGCGGCGCTCAACCGCGTTCCAGCGCGCTGATCGGCAGCGATTCGACCGTGTGCGTACCGATCGGCCCATTCGGCTTCAGGCCGGGGCAGTAGCTGCCGCCGACCGCATAGATGCGGCCGTCGGCGACGCCGGCTCCGCCGCCGCGGCGTTCGAACTTCATGTTGGGCAGCCGCTCCCATTTCCGGGTCTTCGGATCGTATGCCCAGGCGCTGTTAGTGACCCAGCCGCCACCGTCTTCCCAGTCGAACTGGTCCTCGCCGCCGACGACCACGATCCTGCCACCCGCGGAGACGACCCGCGGCGAGGCGACGCCCATCGGCATTTTCGGCAGCGTTTCCCATTGGTCGGTCTTCGGGTCGTAACTTTCGAAGATGTCGAGCGAGCGGTCCTTGCCGCCGCGGCCGCCGGCGACGTAGAACTTGCCGCCGAGCGCGGCCCCGGAGATGTGGTGGCGGCCGACCTGCATCGGCGCCCCGAACGACCACTTGCCGGTGTCGAAATCGTAGATTTCGAGCGTGTTGTAGACCGGGAACGAGCTGATGTTGAAGGTCTGCGGCGCCCCGCCGGCGACGTAGAGTTTGTGCCCGATCACCGTCACGGCGCCGGCGGCGCGCGGTGGTTGGTGCATCGAGGGAAGCTGGGTCCAGCGATTCGTCTTCGGGTCGTACTGCCAGAAGTCGGTGGTCGGTTCTTCGCCGTTGAGATACCCACCCGGCAGGTACAGCTTGCCGTCATAGGTGGTTGCTTCGACATGGTCGAGGCCGACGGGGAGGTGCGTCGGGGAGCTCCAGCGTTTCGTCCGCGTGTCGAAGGCGAGGACGGTGTGCAGGTTGCCGGGGGGACTGCCCCCGGCGGTGTAGATGACCGGGCCGATCGCGACCGCCGTCGACTCCACCTGGGTGCGCGGCATTTCCGGTTCGGAGCGCCAGCGCCCGGCGGGGGCGGGCGGCGATTTCGGGTCTTTGCGGTAGAGGCCGAGGCGGCACGGTGGGTTTGGCGTCGCCGTTTCGAAGCCGAGCGTCTGCCGCCAGTGGCCGGGCAGGTTGATCACGTTCGCCCCGGCGAGGACGCCGACGACGAGAACCACCGTCATCGCGATCGCGAGCACGGCCAGGACCTTTGATCCTCTGCCTTTCACAGGCCGGGAGTATGGCGGAGCGGGACGTCGGCACCGCGGGAGAAGGGTCGCGGCCAAGTTGGTTGAATCTGTCAGCGATGGCTCCCGCCCAGGCGACCGACAAGATCCCGGTGTTCGACGTGCAGCTGAGCGACTCGCACGTCGAGGCGGTCGCGGAGACCTTGCGCTCGGGCTGGCTGACCATGGGCCCCCGGATAAAGGAGTTCGAGGCGGAGTTCGCCGAGCACCTCGGGATCGAGCACGCGATCGCGGTCAACAGCTGCACGGCTGCCCTGCACCTCGCCTACCTGGCGGCCGGGATCGGCCCCGGCGACGAGGTGATCGTGCCGGGAATCACCTTCGTCGCCTCGGCCGCCGCCGTGCGCTACTGCGGTGGCACGCCGGTTCTCGCGGAGATCGTCGGCCAGGGCGATCTCAGCCTCGACCCCGAAGACGTCGAGGCGCGGATTACGCCGCGGACCAAGGCGGTATGCGCCGTCCACTACGGCGGCTACGCGGCACCGCTGGAGCAGCTCTCCGCGCTCTGCGAGCGCCATGGCCTGGCGCTGATCGAGGATGCGGCCCACAGCCCCGATGCAACCGTCCCCGGGGGCAAGCGCAAGCTCGGCACCTACGGGCAATCCGGCACCTTCAGCTTCTTCTCCAACAAGATCCTCTCCTGCGGCGAGGGCGGGCTGCTGGCGACCGCCGACGAGCGAGTTGCCGAGCTGGCCCGCAGCCGGCGCTCGCACGCGATGACCTCCGGAACCTGGGATCGTCACCGCGGTCACGCGATGGGTTACGACGTGGTCGAGGTCGGCTACAACTACCGCCTCGACGAGCCGCGCGCTGCGTTGCTCTCGGCTCGCCTGCCGGATCTCGCGGCGGACATCGAGGAGCGCCGCCGCCTAACCGGTCTCTACCGGGAGCGGCTGGCCGAGGTCGATGGCGTAACCCTGCCCTACAGCGACGAGCAGGTCGCGGCGAGCTCCTGCTACGTGATGCCGGCGATGCTGGCGAACGCCGCTCAGCGCGACGCCGTGCGCAAACTGCTCAACGAGCGCCACGGCGTGCAGACCAGCGTGCTCTACCCCTCGATCAACGAGTTCACCGCCTACGGTGCGGGCGAGCAGGAATTGCCGCGCTGCGAAACCGTGGCGCGGACCCAGCTGACCCTGCCGCTCTACCCACACCTCGGCGAGGAGCGCCTGCAGCGGGTGGTCACGGCTCTGCGCGACAGCCTGGCCGAAGCCGCGGCCTGATCAAGCAGCCGCGCGGCTGCGCCGCGCGGCTGTCAGGAATCTCTGCCAGTCGCAGGCCACGCCGGCCAGGCGGTCGCAGAGGCGCTTGAGGCCGGCGAAGTCGTCTTCGAGCTCCCAGCCCCAGTGCAGGGTGACCGGCGCCCAGAGTGCCTCCTCGGCCGCGATCATCCGCTCGATCTCGGGGAGCACCTCGGCGGCGCGCCCGTAGAGAGGGGAGTAGGAGGGGAGGTAGACAGCCTCTCCGTCCCAGACAGGGGTCGGGCGGAAGCCGAGCAGGCGGACGCTCTCAGGGCCACCGCAGACGACCTCGAAGCGCTCCGCCAGCGGCGCGTACTGCGAGGCGTCGAAGCGGTTGAAGGGCGGCACGAAGACCGGGGCCTCGATGTCGATTTCGGCGAGGAGCGAGAGCGCGAGGTCGATGCGCTTGTCGGTCTCGGCGCCGCTCAGGTTGCAGAGCTCGGAGTGGCGGCGGGGGGAGGGGTGGCGGGTGCGGTGGTCGAGGCCGTGCAGGCCGAAGACGACCTGGTCGTTCTTCAGCCCCTCCAGCTCGGCGATCTCTCCCGCGTCGAGCGGTCGCCACTCTTCCTGTGCGGAGTCGAGGTAGTCCCGCGAGACCCTTGGCGTGACCGCCAGTAGGTAGGGGACACCGGCCTCGGCGAGGACGGCATGGAAGCGCTTGAAGGCCTCGCTGCCGAAGCGCCCCGAGGAGTCGAAGGCGCCGGCGTGGGGGAACTCGTCGACCCGCACCAATGGAAGCGGGGGACCGCCGGCGCCGGCGCCCAGCGCCTCGCGCCGCAGCTCCATCAACGGCGCGACGATGTCGTCCCGCCAGCCGATCCGTCCCCGCTTCAGCTGCAGCGCCTGCCGGTAACGCCGCGGTAGGGACGGTCGCTCCGCGAGGAACACAGCCGGCGGTCCGGTGGGCGGATCGAGAACGCCGGCGTCGAGGCGGTCCGCGAGCGTCAGGGCGGCGCTGCGGCGGGCGTCTCGGCTGCTCACGCGCGGATCATCGCAGTCACCGGGGCGCCTTTCTCTCCCTATGGGTCAGGAAGTCGCCCCACGTCGGGGGTTCGACGCCGGAGGCGCGGGTAGGCTCCACGCCGTGAAGCGCGCAGTCGTCCTTGCCGGCGGTCTCGGGATGCGCCTGAGGCCTTATACGACGGTGCTGCCGAAGCCGCTGATGCCGGTCGGCGACCGGCCGATCCTCGACGTGATCGTGCGCCAGCTCGCCCACCACGGCTTCGAGCGGCTGACGATCGTCACCGGTCACCTCGCCGAGCTGATCGAGGCTTTCTTCGGCGACGGCGAGCGCTTCGGCATCCCGATCGACTACTACCGCGAGGAGGAGCCGCTCGGCACCGTCGGGGCGCTCAGCCTGCTCGATGGCCTCGACGACGACTTCCTGATGATGAACGGCGACGTGCTCACCGACCTTCCCTACGGCAGCTTCTACGACGGGCATCGAAGCTCCGGGGCGGCGGCGACGATCGCCGCTCACCAGCGCGAGGTGCAGGTCTCGCTCGGCGTGCTCCAGTTCGACGGCGGCGACGAGGACCGGCTCACCGGCTACATCGAGAAGCCGAGCTACCACTACGAGGTCAGCATGGGCGTCTACGCCTTCTCGCCCCGGGTGCTGCCGCTGATCGAGCCCGGCGAGCGACTCGACTTCCCCGACCTCGTCCTGCGCCTGCTCGAGGCGGGCGAGGAGGTACGGGCGCGTCGCAGCGAGGACGACTACTGGCTCGACATCGGTCGCCACGACGACTACGAGACGGCGATGGACGAGTTCGAGCGGATGCGGGACCGCTTCCTGCCCGGCGACACCTCGGGGTGAGGCTCGAGGGCCGCGACATCGTCTGCGTCGGCACCGCCGACTGGGTGACCGAGCTGCCGATCAACCAGCATCAGCTGATGGGCAGGCTCGCCGCCCGCAACAAGGTCCTCTTCGTCGAGTCGCTCGGCCTGCGCCGTCCCCAGCTCGCTTCGCGCGACCTGCGGCGCATCGCGCACCGGCTGGCTCGCGGTCTGCGCGGCGTGCGCTCCGTCGATGCCGTGCACGTGCTCTCGCCACTGGTGCTGCCCTTCCACGGCAGCGCCGCGATCCGTTCGCTGAACCGCCGCCTGCTGCGCTTGCAGGTGGGGTGGGCGGCGCGGCGGCTGGGCATGCGCAATCCGTTGCTCTGGGCCTACGCGCCGCAGGCGGAGGTGTTGCTTGACGTCCTCGACCCCGAGCCGGTCGTCTACCACTGCGTCGACGACGTCGCCGTGCAGAAAGGCGTCGACGCGGACAGCTTCCGTGCCAGCGAGGAGCGCTTCGCCCGCCGCGCCGACCTCGTGCTTGCCAGCGCGCCGGCGCTGGCCGAGCGGATGAGGAAGCTCTCCGGGCACGTCCTCTACGCGCCGAACGTGGCCGACACGGGGCTCTTTGCGACCGCCCTCGACGACGGCCCGCTCGACCCCGCGCTCGACTCGCTGCCGCGGCCGCGGCTGGTCTTCCAGGGGGCGATCGTCGCCACCAAGCTCGACCTCTCGCTGTTGGCCGAGCTGGCCCGGCTGCGACCGGAGTGGAGCATCGTCCTGGTCGGGCCGCGTGGAGCGGGGGACCCCGGTGGGGACCTCTCCGCCCTTGATCGGGCGCCGAACATCCACTTCGCCGGGGCCCGCGACGCTGCCGATCTACCGAACGTGCTGCGCGGCGCCGACGTCGGCCTGATCCCCTACGCGATCAACGACCTCACCCGCAGTGTCTTCCCGATGAAGGTCTACGAGTATCTGGCCGCCGGCCTGCCCGTGGTGGCGACGCCGTTGCCCGCTTTGACGGGGGTCGATGCGGTCGAGGTCGCCGCCGATGCCGGCGCGGCGATCGCCGCAGTCGAGCGCGAGTCGGCACTCGACAGCCCGGGGCGCCGCAAGGAGCGCTCCGCCGCCGCCGTGGCGCATTCCTGGGAGGCGCGGATCGAGGAGATCGAAGCGGCGCTCGGCTAGATGACCGACTCCACGACCCCGGCGAGGGAGACTGGCCGTCCTGCAGTCGAATTGGGACCCCACGCGCAAGCGCGTGGGGTGGATGAGGAGCGCGGCCTGCGGCCGCGCGAAATCGGATTGCATTGCCGCCGCTTCGCGACATTCGTCTGCAGGACGGCCAGCCTCCCTCGCTGCGCGACCGCCGGCACGGCTCAGGCTCCGCAGCCGATCTCAGGGCT
>DASUZL010000035.1:0-11439 GCA_036376895.1 Solirubrobacterales bacterium | reverse complement strand
ATGTGCTTGCTCATCCCCAGCTCCTTCGGCTCCGCGCCGAGGGCCAGGCTGACGAGCTGCGGCAGGTGCAGGACGGCGAGGCCAAGGTCGCGGTTGACGACCTTGGCCGCCTCCGGCTGCTGCATGTCGAGGTTGAGGTGGCAGAGCGGGCAGGGGGTGACCAGGCAGTCGGCGTCGGCATCGATCGCGTCGCCGACGTGGGTGCCGGCCTGGCGCAGCGAGGTCTCGCGGTTCATCATGATCACCGGGAAGCCGCAGCACTTGCGGGCGCCGTCGTACTCGACGACCTCGCCGCCGAGGGCGACGATCACCTGCTCCAGGTAGACGTCGCGGTCGGGGAACTCCTCGTAGCCGAGGCGCTCCTTGGGCCGGACGATGTAGCAGCCATAGAAGGGGCCGACCCGCAGGCCCGACAGCGGGCGCTTGACCTGCGCCGCGAGCTTGTCGAGCCCGTAGTCCTCGACCAGCAGCCAGAGGAAGTTCTTGTTGGTGAAGCCGTCTTTGCCCTTCTCGTATGCGAGGCCCTGACCGGAGAGCGCCTCATTGACATGGGCGCGGTAGGCGGAGTCGGCGTCGAGGCGCTGCTGGCACTCCGACTGGGCGCCCTGGCAGGTCGAGCAGATGTTCATCATCGAGAGCCCGGTCTGCTGGGCGAGCGCGAAGGTGCGGGCGTTGAGCGTGTCGGCCAGCTCCTGGTTGTGCTCGGCGATGACGCCGGCGCCGCAGCAGTTGGCGCGGTCGAGGGTGACGAGCTCGATCCCCAGCTTCTCCGCGACCAGGGCCATCGAGCCGTGCAGCTCCGGGGTGAAGCCGCGGGAGACGCATCCGGGCCAGTAGGCGACTTTGATGTTGCTCATGGGGAAGCCTCCTCGGCCATCGTCTCGTCGGGCTCGGGCTCGACGTCCTCCTCGCCCTTGATGTACAGGTTGAATTCCTCGTTGTGCTCCTCGGCGTGGGCGTAGATCGCCTTGACCTCGTCCTGGGCACCGTCGGGAAGCTTGTGGTGGACGCCGGGGATCAGCTTCGGCAGCGAGCGCATCTTGCCCGTTTTGATCCCGCGGATCGCCGTCGGCAGCGAGCCGAGCATTTCCTTGATCGCCCGTTTGGTCGGTTTCAGCTTGCCTTTGAGGCCGGGCGCAAAGGACTCCTGCAGCAGCAGGGACTCGTCCAAGGTGCCCTTCTTCTCGATGATCTTGACGAAGGCCATCTCGTGCGAGTGGCCACTGTTGGGATCCTCGATCCCCTCTTCGCCAGCCTTGCGCCGCAGCCGCATGATCTGGTCCATCGGCGCCACGTCCTTGGGGCAGGCGTCGACGCAGCTGAAGCAGTGGGTGCAGTCGTAGATCCCGTGCGGGTCCTCGGCCAGGTCGTGCAGGCGCTCTTTGGTCTCGGCGTCGCGCGGGTCGCCGACAAAGCGGTAGGCCTTGGCCAGCGCCGCCGGGCCGATGAAGTCGGGGTCGGCTTCCATCGAGAGGCAGGAGGAGACGCAGGCGCCGCACTGGATGCAGGCCATCGGCTGGGTGATGTCCAGCATCGATTCCGGGTCGACCACGTACTCGCGCTCGGGCGGCTCGCCGTGGGGGAGGAGCCAGGGGGTGACGCGGCGGATCTTGGCCCAGTGGGTCGACTCCATGTCGGTGACCAGGTCCTTCAGCACCGGCATGTTGCCCATCGGCTCGATCACGATCACGTTGCCGCTGGTCTCGCCGCCGACCGCGGAAGCTTTCTTGTCGGCTAGTTCTTGGGCCTCGCCGATCTGGGTCTTGCAGCCGAGCCCGGACTGGCCGTTGATCTTCATCCCGCAGGAGCCGCAGATCGCGGCGCGGCAGGAGCAGCGCACGGCGAGCGAGCCGTCCTCGCGGTCCTTCGCCTGCAGCAGCCCGTCGAGGACCGAGAGCGAGGGCTCGAGGTCGACGCCGAACTCCTCCCAGTAGGGCCCCTCGCCGCTCTCGGGCTGGAACCTGCGGACCTTGATCGTGTACTCGGCCATCAGTAAGTCCTCGCTTCCGGTTCCCACTGGGTGATGGTCACCTCGGAGTAGGAGATCTCAGGACCCTCGTCGGTCTTCTCGAGGTCGATGTGTTTGAGCCACTCGTCGTCGTTGCGCTCCGGGAAGTCGGTCCGGTACTGGGCGCCGCGGCTCTCCTTGCGCTCCAGGGCCGCGATGCAGGTGCACTCGGCGTTGTCGAGCATGTACCCGAGCTCGATCGCGCCAAGCAGGTCTTGGTTGAAGACGCTGCCGTGGTCATCGATGTAGGCGGTCTTCGCCTCCTCCTTGAGGCGGCGGACCGTTTCCAGCGCTTCCTGGATCCCGGCCTCGTCGCGGAAGACGGCGACTTTGGCGTCCATCGTCGTGCCCAGCTCGAGCTTGATCTCGGAGACGCGGCGGCCCGAGCCCTTCTCGCGCGAGTGGATGTCGGCGATCATCGCCTGCTCGTCCTCCAGCACCTTCCGGGAGGGGCGGGTGCCCTCGATCCGCTTGGCGCGGGCGGCGGCGTCGACGCCGGAGCGGCGGCCGAAGATCAGCGTGTCCAGCAGCGAGTTGGCGCCGAGCCGGTTGCCGCCGTGGACGGAGACGCAGGCGGTCTCGCCGGCCGAGTAGAGGCCGGGGATGTCGGTGCGGCCGTCGACGTCGGTCTTGACCCCACCCATCGTGTAGTGGTTGCCGGGCTTGATGTGGATCGGTTCGCGGGTGATGTCGACGCCGGCGAAGTCGCGGCCGACGAGGACGATCTCGCGCAGCGCCTCGTGCACGCGCTTTTTCGGCACCACCGTGATGTCGAGCGCGACGGTGCCGTCGGGGAAGCCGCGGCCCTCGTTGATCTCGGTCTGCTCGGCGCGGGAGACGACGTCGCGCGAGGCCAGCTCCATCTTGTTCGGCGCGTACTTCTCCATGAAGCGTTCGCCGTTCTTGTTCAGCAGGTGCGCGCCCTCGCCGCGGGCGCCCTCGGTGATCAGGAAGCCCTTGCCCGCCAGCGTCGTCGGGTGGTACTGGATCATCTCCATGTCCATCAGCTTGGCGCCGACCCGGTAGGCCATCGCGATCCCGTCGCCGGTGCAGATAAGAGCGTTGGTGGTCGGCTTCCAGACCTGGCCGTTGCCGCCGCAGGCGAGGATCACCGATTTCGCCTGGAACAGTTCGGTCGAGCCGTCGGCGACGTTGCGGGTGACGACGCCGCAGCACTCGTTGTTCTCGTCCATCGCCAGCGCGGTCGAGAACCACTCCTCGTAGCGGGTGACCTGCTCGGAGTACTTCATCAACTGCTCGTAGAGCACGTGCATGATCGCCTGGCCGGTGATGTCGGCGACGTAGTAGGTGCGGGCGGCGGAGGCGCCGCCGAAGGCGCGGGTGCCGAGTTTGCCCTCCTCGTTGCGGTGGAAGGTGACGCCGAGGTGCTCGAGGTGGAGGATCTCCTCCGGCGCCTCGCGGGTCATGATTTCGATCGCGTCCTGGTCGCCGAGGTAGTCGGAGCCCTTGATCGTGTCGAAGGCGTGCGACTCCCAGGAGTCGCCGGGGTTGAGCGCGGCGTTGATCCCGCCCTGGGCGGCGTTGGAGTGGGAGCGGACCGGGTGGACCTTGCTGATGATCCCGACCGATACGCCTTCCTCTGCGGCGGCGAGGGCGGCGCGCTGACCGGCGAGGCCGGCGCCGATTACGAGAACGTCATGGGATGGCACGGGCGGGAGCCTATACAGGCGAAACCCGAGTGCGTAGTCGGGATTCGTCACATAGCGAGGGGGGCTAGCGCCAGAGGTCCGCTATGTGTCGGATTGCCGCATCTGAGAGCCGGACCGCGTCCTCGACGGTGCCGAAATCGACGTTCTCGGCGAGGTCGTGGGGCTGGTGGTAATTGGCCGGCTGCTTGAGGTCGGTGCAGCCGCAGAGGGCGACGGTCTCATAGCCGGCGGCCAGCGACTCGAGCCCGTCGGTGCCGTTGTGCAGGCGCAGGTTGGGGAAGAGCCAGATGCCCATCTCCTCGGCCAGGTTGTCGATGAAGGCGAGCGAGCGGGGCGGGTACTCGTGCATCTTCAGGAAGCCCTCGCCGCGCAGCGCCAGCAGGTGCGGGGAGCCGATCGACTCGAGGCAGAGGAAGAAGGTGCTCTCGCGCGGCAGCGCGGGGAAGTGGCGCTCGCCGAACGCCTTCATGCCCTCGCTGAAGGACTCCTCCGATCCGGTCGAGAGCAGGATCACCCGCACGCCCTCGGGCGGCTCGGCGACGAAGCGGCGGGCCAGCGCCAGCAGGGCGACGACCGAGGTGCCGTTGTCGTTGGCGCCGGGCACGACTTCGCGGGCGCCGATCTCGGCCATCGCCGCGGCCGAGCCGACACCGAGGAAGAACCCGAGCTTGGCCAGCGGCCGCCACCCGGTGAGCGCGCCGAGCGCCGCCAGCAGCGGGCCGCCGACGACGGGCGCCATCAGCATCGGGCTGGTGTCGGTGCGCTCGATCAGCCCCAGCCGGTCGGCGATCTGGGGGAGCTGGGGATTGAAGACGAGGCCGGAGTGGGCGGCGTCGTGGTGGGAGATGACAACGACAGTGCGCTCGGCCTCGGGATCGCCGAGCTCGCAGACGACGTTGTAAGTGGTGCGTTTCGGCAACACCCGCCGCAGCCGCCGCTGCCCGGGCGGGAAGTCGTCGGCGATGCCGGCGGCTCCGATCGCGCCCAGCACCGCCCCCAGCAGGCGCCGGCCGCGCAGCGCCGCGACGGCTCCCAGCGCCCCCAGCGCCGCACCGATCCCCAGCGGCCACCAGTAGGTGCCGTGCGCCGGCTCGGCCTCGATCCGCGCCTCGGCCCCCAGCTCGGAAAAGCTCTCGACCAGCCACTCGGCCGCGCGGCGCTCGCCCTCGGAAGCGGAGGGACGGTCGATCCGCTCCAGCTCCTCGAGCCGCTCACGCAGCCAATTCGCTTCCCCAGCCATCTGACGGTGACAGTACCCCCTTACCATTGGGCAATGCTGGGTGGTGGTTCCATAACGCTGTTCCACGTTCGGGGAATCAGGATCGCGGTCGACTGGTCCTGGTTCCTGGTCCTCTTCCTGGTCATCTTCTGGATGTCCCAGACCTACAGCGACCTGCTCGGCGAGTCGAGTTCGTCGACGACCCCGTTCGTGCTGGCGGTTGTCAGCGCCGCCGGCTTCTTCGGCTCGATCCTGCTGCACGAGTTCGGCCACGCCGTCGCCGCCCTGCGCAACGGGATCGGCATCTCCAGCATCCAGCTCTGGATCTTCGGCGGCATGGCGCGGATGGACCGTGAGGCCGACACGCCCGGGGCCGAGTTCAAGGTCGCGATCGCCGGGCCGCTGGTCACCTTCGCGCTGTTCGTCCTCTTCACCGTCGGCGGCATCGCCGCGGTCGGGTGGACCGAGTTCGAGCAGGCGTCCCGCCTCGACGTCAACTCCGGCGTCTCCGGCCCGGTCGCCGTGGTCGCCTGGATCGCCACGATCAACCTCCTGCTGCTGGTCTTCAACATGCTGCCGGCCTTCCCGATGGACGGCGGCCGCATCGCCCGCGCGATCGCCTGGTGGCGGACCGGCGACCGCAACGCCGCCACCCGCTTCGCCGCCGGCCTCGGCCGCATCTTCGGTTACTTCTTCATCGGCGCCGGCATCTACATGGCCGTCACCGACTCGATCTTCGGCGCCTTCGGCGGCATCTGGCTGGCCCTGATCGGCTTTGTCATCAACGGCTCCGCCCGCGGTGCCGCGATGCAGACGGCGCTGACCAGCAGTGTGGGAGACGTGATCGTCGCCGACGTGATGGACCGCGAGCCGGTCACGATCCCGGGCGACATCAGCGTCGAACAGGCCCTAGACGAGTACTTCCTCCGTTACCGCTGGCCCTGGTTCCCGGTCGTCGACGCCGCCCACCGCTTCCTCGGCCTGCTCCAGCGCGACCGCGCCGACGAGGTCCCCGAGATCTCCCGCGCCAGCTCCCACGTCTCCGAGCTGGTCGACCACGACCGCGGCTTGTTCGTTCGCGACGACACCCCGCTCGACGCGCTGCTCTCGAACCAGAACCTGCGCCGCTTCGGCGCCTTGATGGCCGTCGACGCCGACGGCCGGCTCAGCGGTGTGATCACGGTCGAGCAGGTGGGACGCGCACTTCGGGACGCCACCGCTGGGGGAGCCGGGTAGGCCTCGACTAGGATCGTCAGCGCAAACTCACGGGAGGGGTCCTATGAGCGGGGGAGTCGGTGTTCTTCGACGCGGTTTTCTGGGCTTGCTGGTAATCGGGGTGGCGCTCGCGGCGCTCTCCGGGGCCGGCGCGGTGGCGCTGGTGCCGGGCACGAGCGACCTGAGGATCTTCAAGACCGACAGTCCTGACCCCGTTCACGTCGGCGAAGCGCTCACGTACTCGATCGTCGTCGAAAACTTCGGGCCGCTGGCGGCGACCGGTGTCACCGTCACCGATTTCCTCCCGGACGACGTCGACTTCGTCTCCGCCAAAGCATCCTTCGGGGCCTGCCAGGAACGTGGGCGCAGGGTGACCTGCGATCTCGGTGGGATCGGCCACGGCATCGTCAACTACGGCGTCGTCAACTACGGGGGGCCGAAGACGGTGACCATCGTCGTCGTCCCTCGCCGGGCGGGCACGATCACGAACAGGGCCCTGGTCAAAGGGGAACAGCCCGATCCCAACGGCGGCAACGACGAAGCGACGGCGACCACGCGGGTCATCGCTCCGGAGATCTGTCGCGGGGTTGCGGCCACGCTCACCGGGACCGCCGGCGACGACGTTCTCGAAGGGACCGCCGGTCCCGACGTGATCGCCACCCTTGGCGGCGCCGATGTCGTTCGTTCGTTGACCGGTGACGACCTGGTTTGTGCCGGTGCCGGTTCCGACACCGTCGACGGCGGTCCGGGGGCCGACCGGGTCTTTGTCGAACCCGGCAGGGATCGCGTCATCGGCGGTCGCGGCCGCGACGACATCAGGGGCGACGCCGGGCGCGACGTGCTGATGGGCAACCGCGGCCCCGACCGCCTGCGCGGTGGCGCCGGGCGCGATCAATGCAACGGCGGCCCTGGCAAAGACTCGGTCCGCGGCTGCGAGCGCTAGCCGGGCGCCTTCGTCACGCGCCGATATATGCACTGACATCTGGGTACTGGTGGCGTTATGGGAGTGATGAGGCCATCGAGATGCGCGATAGCTGCTCTGGGTGCTGTGGTGCTCGTGTTGCTGATCGCCCCGGCCGCTGCGAGCGCGGCGCCGGCGAGGACGAGCGAATTGAGGATTTCCAAGACCGACAGCCCGGACCCGGTGAGAGTGGGGACGACGCTGACCTACTCGATGGCGGTTGAGAACCTGGGGCCGGATATGGCGGAGAAAGTGGTGCTGACCGACTCGCTGCCGAAGGGGGTCGACTTCGTCTCCGCCAGCTCGACGCTCGGGACCTGCGCGCAGCGGGCGGCCCGGAAAATCACCTGTGAGCTGGGCACGATCGGGCCGGGCGTGATCTATGGCCCGGGCGTGACCGTGACGATCGTGGTGATCCCGCGGAATGTGGGGGCGATCGTGAACACGGCGACGGTGAAAAGCGACGGGAAAGACCCGTTCGCCGGCAACAACAAAGCCACGGCGACGACCCGGGTGCTCGGGGTGGCGAGCTGCCGTGGCTTCACCGCGACGATCACCGGAACCCCCGGCCCTGACGTCCTCATCGGCACCGGCGGCCCCGACGTAATCGTCGGTCTCGGCGGCAACGACACCATCCGCTCCCTCGCCGGCGGGGACCTGATCTGCGCCGGCACCGGCCGCGACTTCGTCTCCGCCGGCACCGCCGCCGACCGCGTCCTCGGCGGCACCGGCGGCGATCGCCTCCTGGGCCGCGGCGGCCCCGACGTGCTCAGGGGCGGCGCTGGCTTCGACCGCTGCCGAGGTGGCGGCGGCGACGACCGGATCCGCAGTTGCGAGCGCTAGGCCGCGGCGCGGTGGCGATCGATGATGCGGGTGAAGTCGATCCCTGCGGGCAGCGTGCCGAAGGCTTGTCCCCAGTCACCGGACAGGCGCGAGGCGCAGAAGGCATCGGCAACCGCTTCGTCGCCGTAACGCACGAGTAGCGAGCCCTGGAGGGCCAGGGCCATGCGCTCGACCAGGTGGCGGGCGCGGAGCTCGATCGTCTCGATGTCGCCCGGCAGGTCCTCGCGCAGCGCGCCGGCGTAGGACTGGAGCCGAGGCTCGGAGACCGCGCCCTCCTCGACCTCGGCGAAGAACGCCTCGAGCGAGGCCGGGCTCTTGATCATCGCCCGCAGCACGTCGAGGCACTGGACGTTGCCGGATCCCTCCCAGATCGAGTTCAGCGGGCTCTCCCGGAAGGCGCGCGGCATGCCCGACTCCTCGACGAAGCCGTTGCCGCCGAGGCACTCGAGCGCCTCGGCCGCGTGGCTCGGGTGGCGCTTGCAGATCCAGTACTTGAGCACCGCGTTGGCGATTCGCTTCAGGTTCTGGGCCTCTTCGTCGCCGGCGATCGCTTCGTCGTAGGCGCGGGCCAGCCGCATCGCCGAGATCGTCGCCGCCTCCGACTCGACGCAGAGGTCGGCGAGCACGTTCTGCATCAGCGGCTGCTCGGTGAGGACGCGGCCGAAGACGGAGCGGTTAGAGGTGTGGTGGATCGCCTGCGCGACCCCGTGCCGCATCCCGGTGGCGCCGCCCATCACGCAGTCGAGGCGGGTGTGGTTGACCATCTCGATGATCGTCCGCACCCCGGCACCCTCCTCGCCGACCAGCCAGGCCGCGGCCGAGTCGAACTCGATCTCGCTCGAAGCGTTGGAGCGGTTGCCGAGCTTGTCCTTCAGCCGCTGCAGGCGGAAGCGGTTGCGCTCGCCGTCGGGCGTCCAGCGCGGGAAGAGGAAGCAGGAGATGCCGCCGTCGGCCTGGGCGAGGACGAGGAAGGCGTCGCACTGCGGCGCCGACATGAACCACTTGTGCCCGCTCAGCTCGTACTCGGCGCCGGGCCCGCCGCCGTTGACCGGGCGGGCGACGGTGGTGTTGGCGCGAACGTCGGAGCCGCCCTGCTTCTCGGTCATCCCCATCCCCGCCAGCGCCCCGGCCTTGCCGGGCGCCGGCGCGTTGGCCGGGTCATAGGTGGAGGAGAGGAAGCGCGGCTCCCACTCCGCCGCCAGCTCCGGCTGGGTGCGCAGCGCCGGGATCACCGAGTAGGTCATCGAGATCGGGCAGCCGATCCCGGCCTCGGCCTGCGACATGCACATGAAGGCGGCGCCGCGGGCGACGTGGGCGCCGGGCCGCGGGTCCTTCCAGGGGGAGCAGTGAAGTTCGTGTGAGACCGCCGCGGTCATCAGCTCGTGCCAGGCGGGGTGGAACTCGACCTCGTCGACGCGGTTGCCGTAACGGTCGTGGGTCTTCAGCTTCGGTGGGTTCTCGTTCGCGAACGTGCCCAGCGCCTGCGCCCGCTCGGTTCCGGCCAGCGCCCCGACCTCGGAAATGCGCTCGCGCGCCCACTCCGCGCCCTCGCGCTGGACCGCCTCGACCAGCGGCGTATCCGCCTCGAAGACGTTGTAGTCGACCAGCGGCGGTGGCTGGTTCGCCACCTCGTGGTTGCCGAAGGTACGTCGCTCCGCAGTTGCCATCCCATACCGATTGTGGCACTTCCAGCGGGATCCGCGGTGACGCAGCGGCCGATGGGGCCTCCCAGATAGCATCGCCCGCCGGTGTCCAAGATCAAGGTCAACAACCCGGTGGTCGAGCTCGACGGCGACGAGATGACCAGGATCATCTGGTCGTTCATCAAAGAGCAACTGATCCTGCCCTACCTCGACCTCGAGCTGGAGTACTACGACCTCGGGATCGAGAGCCGCGACGCGAGCGAAGACCGGATCACGGTCGAAGCCGCCGAAGCGATCAAACGCCACGGGGTCGGCGTCAAGTGCGCGACGATCACCCCGGACGAGGCGCGGGTCGAGGAGTTCGGCCTGAAGGAGATGTACCGCTCGCCGAACGGGACGATCCGCAACATCCTCGGCGGCGTCATCTTCCGCGAGCCGATCGTGATCTCCAACGTGCCGCGCCTGGTGCCGGGCTGGACCAAGCCGATCGTGATCGGCCGTCACGCCTTCGGCGACCAGTACCGGGCAACCGACACGGTGATTCCCGGCCCTGGGACCCTGACTCTCACCTACACCCCCACCGACGGCTCCGAGCCGGTCGAGCTCGATGTCTACGACTTCGAGTCACCCGGGATCGCGATGGCGATGTACAACCTCGACGACTCGATCCGGGACTTCGCCCGCGCCTCGATGCGCTACGGACTCAACCGCAACTACCCCGTTTACCTCTCGACCAAGAACACGATCATGAAGCGGTACGACGGCCGCTTCAAGGACCTCTTCGCCGAGGTCTACGAGACCGAGTTCAGGTCCGAGTTCGAGGCCGCCGGTATCACCTACGAACACCGTCTTATCGACGACATGGTGGCGGCGGCGCTGAAGTGGGAGGGCGGTTACGTCTGGGCCTGCAAGAACTACGACGGCGACGTCCAGTCCGACACCGTCGCCCAGGGCTTCGGCTCACTGGGGCTGATGACGAGCGTGTTGATGAGCGCCGACGGCAAGACCGTCGAGGCCGAGGCCGCGCACGGCACCGTCACCCGTCACTTCCGCCAGCACCAAGAGGGCAAACCGACTTCCACCAACCCGATCGCCTCGATATTCGCCTGGACCCGCGGCCTCGCCGCGCGCGGGCGGATGGACGAGACCCCTGAGGTCTCAGGCTTCGCCGAGACTCTCGAGCGGGTCTGCATAGAGACGGTCGAGGAAGGGAAGATGACCAAAGACCTGGCGCTGCTGGTCGGCGAGGCGCAGGAGTTCCAGACCACCCAGGATTTCCTCGCCTCGATCGACGAGAACCTCCAGCGCGCGATGGCCTAGCGGCCAGCCAAACCACAACTCCGAGGAGAGATTCAGTGAGCACTCCCGTCAAGGTCACCGTCACCGGCGCCGCCGGGCAGATCGGCTACGCGCTCCTGTTCCGGATCGCCAGCGGCCAGATGCTCGGCCCCGACACCCCCGTCGAGCTCAGCCTGCTGGAGATTCCGCCGGCGATCAAGGCCGCCGAGGGCACCGCGATGGAGCTCGACGACTGCGCCTTCCCGCTGCTGAACAAGATCGACATCACCGACAACGTCAACCAGGCCTTCGAGGGCACCAACGTCGCCCTCCTGGTCGGCGCCCGCCCGCGCGGTCCTGGCATGGAGCGCGCCGACCTGCTCGAGGCCAACGGCGGCATCTTCAAGCCCCAGGGCGAGGCGATCAACGCCGGCGCCGCCGACGACATCAAGGTCCTGGTGGTCGGCAACCCCGCCAACACCAGGAAGGCAAGCCGACCTCCACCAACCCGATCGCATCGATCTTCGCCTGGACCCGCGGGCTCGCCGCCCGCGGGCGCATGGACGACACCCCCGAGGTCCCGCAGTTCGCGGAGACGCTGG
>DASUZL010000034.1:0-25930 GCA_036376895.1 Solirubrobacterales bacterium | reverse complement strand
CGCCCTCCTACCTGCCCGCGGGAGGGCGAGGGCGGCTCCCTACCCAGACGCTTCCCGAAGCTGGGCGACCTCTGCCTCCGAGAGGCGCCGTGACCCACCCTCCGCCAACCTGCCAAGCGACAGCGGCCCGAACCCAACCCGCCGCAACCCCACCACCCGGTTCCCCACCGCCTCCACCATGCGCCGAACCTGCCGGTTACGCCCTTCGCGCAGCACGATCTCGATCTCGCGCTCGCCGACCTTCCGCACCTCCGCTGGCCCAGTCGGACCGTCCTCGAGCTCCACCCCGCGCCGCAACCGCTCCAAGTCCCGCTCCGCGATCGGCACTCGCAGCCGCGCCCGGTACGTCTTGGCGACCTCGTAGCGAGGATGGGTGAGCCGGTTGGCGAGCTCGCCGTCGTTGGTCAGCAGCAAGAGGCCAGTGGAATCCGCGTCGAGCCGCCCGACCGGGTAGAGCCGCGCCGGCGAATCGACCAGCTCGACCACCGCCGGCCGGTCCCCCGGCTCCCGCGCGGTCGAAACGACCCCGGCGGGCTTGTTCACCGCCCAGACCTCGCGCGACTCCGCCCCGATCGGAGCCCCGTTCACCCGCACGTCGCTCCCGGCATCCACATCCCGGGCCGGGTCCGTCACCACCTCCCCGCCGACGGTGACCATCCCCTTGCCGATGATCTCCTCGGCCTTCCGCCGCGACGCAACGCCCCCGTGGGCGAGGAACTTCGCCAGCCTCACGGCTCGGCGCGCTGTTCCCCGGCTTTGAGGAGCCGCTCGCGCAGCTCGCGCTCGTCCTCGGGGCTGGGGTCGAACTTCGCCGGGTCCGGCAGCTGGTCCAGCCCCGAGAGGCCGAAGAGGCGCTCGAACAGCTCCGAGGTCTTGAAGATCGCGGCGCCGAAGCGCGAGCGTCCCGACTCTTCGATCAGGCCGCGCTCGGCCAGCGTCTGCACCGCCGACTCCGAGGTGACGCCGCGGATGCGGGCGATCTCCGGCCGCGAGACCGGCTGCAGGTAGGCGACGATCGCCAGGGTCTCGGCCTGAGCCTGGGTCAGCGGCGGCGTCCGCGGCTTCGCCAGCAGGCGCCGCGCCGCCTGCTCGCTGGCCGGGTCGGTGGCGAGGCTGAAGCCGCCGGAGGCCTCGCGCAGGACGACGCCGCGCTTGCCCTCGGCGAGATCCTCGCGCAGCAGGCCCAGCGCCTCCTCGACCTGGCCCTCGGTCGCCTCGGTCGCCTCCGCCAGGTCGGCCACGGAGACCGGCTGCGGCGAGAGGAAGAGCAGCGCCTCGACGGTGCGGGCGAGGTCGCTCACGAGGGCACCCGCTTGCGCACGGTGATCGGGCCGAAGGTCTCGCTCTGCTCCCAGGTGATCTCGCCTTTGCGGTAGAGCTCGAGCAGGGCGAAGACGGTGACCGCCTGGGTCAGCCGGTCCTCGTTGCCGAATTCCTCGTCGAAGTCGAAGTTGGCGCGGCGGCCGAGGGCGTCGCGCAGGACCCGCAGGCGCCGCTCCAGGGAAACGGTCGGGCGGATGTGGCTGAGGTCGACCTCAGCCGGCTCGACCAGCAGGTCCCCGAGCGCGGAGGCGAGCCGGTCGGGGTCGTAGACGGCGGTGGCGGCCTCGACCGCGACCCGGCGCAGCTCCGTCGGCAGCGGCGCCGAGCGGTACAGGTAGCCGCGCTGGGACTCGAAGCGATCGGCCAGGACCTGGGAGACGTCGCGGTAGCGGCGGTACTCGAGCATCCGCGCGATCAGCTCCTCGACCGCTTCTTCGGGGGTGAGCTCCTCCAGCTCGTCCTCGGGCCCCGGCAGCATCAGCCGTGATTTCAGCTCCAGCAGGGCGGCGATCAGGACGAGGAACTCGGTCGCGACCTCGAGCTCGAGGTCACCTTCCTGCTCGAGGTGCTCGATATAGGCGACGACGACCTCGCCAAGCTGCAGGTCGAGCAGGCTGACCTCCTCGCGCAGGACGACCGCCATCAACAGATCGAACGGCCCGGCGAAGACGTCGAGGTCTAGATCGAGGTCGAGATCCGCGACTGCCATCGGGAGAAGACTAGAAGCCCATGCGGTCGCGCACGTCAGCGACAACGGGGGCGGTGATCGCGCGGGCCTTCTCGGCGCCGGCGGCCAGCGTCGCCTCCAGCGCCGCCTGGTCGGGACGCAGCTCGGCGTAGCGCTCGCGGACCGGGGTCAGCAGCTCGACCACGCTCTCCGCCACCGCCTTCTTGAAGTCGCCGTAGCCGGCGCCCTCGAACTCGCGCTCGATCTGCCCTTGGTCGACGCCGCGGGCGACGGCGAGGATGTCGATCAGGTTGGTGATCCCGGGCTTCTCGGCCGAGCGCACGACCTCGCGCCCGGAGTCGGTGACGGCGGAGCCGAGCTTCTTGCGGATCGCGTCGGCCTCGTCGAGGACGAGCACGGTCCCCTGCTCCGTCCCGCCCGTCGTCGACATCTTCCGCTCCGGCTCCTGCAGGTCCATGATCCGGGCACCGACCTCCGGGATGCGCATCTCCGGCACAACCAGGGTCTCCCCGAAGCGCTCGTTGAAGCGGCGGGCGATCTCCCGCATCAGCTCGACGTGCTGGCGCTGGTCGTCCCCCACCGGCACCTCCGTCGCCCGGTAGGCCAGCACGTCGGCGGCCATCAGCACCGGGTAGTAGAAGAGCGCCGCGGAAGCGAGCTCACGATCCCTCCCGGTCTTTTCCTTGAACTGGGTCATCCGGTTGAGGTCGCCGTGGGAGGTGACCGAGGAGAGCAGCCAGGTCAGCTCGGTGTGCTCGCGCACGTCGGACTGGCGGAAGAGGATGCAGCGCTCCGGGTCGAGGCCGGCGGCGAGCAGGATCGCGGTCGTGTCGTAGACCCGCTCGCGCAACTCGACCGGGTCGTAGGGGACGGAGATGGCGTGCAGGTCGACGATGCAGAAGATCGCCGGCTCGCCGCGATCCTGGCCCTCGACGTACTGGCGGATCGCGCCGATGTAGTTGCCGAGGTGCTTGCGACCGGTCGGCTGGATGCCGGAGAAGATGATCGGTGCGGCCATCGCCCGGCAGCCTATGCGGGCTCGCCCGCAGCCGCCTCCTCGTGCGAACGCTCGCGCTGGGACCTGGGGTCCTCGATCCCGAAGCCGGAGGCGACGCCGCCGGCGATCATCAGAAGGCCGGCGATCAGCACCCCGAGGTGGAAGGCCGAGGTCGAGGCCTCGGCCGCGGCGGTCCTCACCCTGGTCGCTTCGCCGGGGCCCAGGTCCGCAGTCTTCGGCACCGCCAGCGGCTTCGCCTTGGCGTCGCTGACCGCCTCGGTCGCGGCCGGGGCGAGCGGGCGCTCGCCGAGCTCGGAGTCGAGCCGGGAGCCGAAATGGGCGGAGATGACGGCGCCGAGGATCGCGATCGCCAGCAGGCCGGCGACCCGGGAGACGCCGTTGTTGACGCCGGAGGCGATCCCCACCCGCCGCTCTTCGACCGAGTCGAGCACGGTCGCGGTCAGCGGCGCGACCGTCGCCGCCAGGCCGAGCCCGAAGACCAGCACCGCCGGCAGCACGTCGAGCACGTAGTCGGCGTCGGAGCCGACCCGCAGCATCAGGATCAGGCCGATGCCGCCGACGATGGGACCGGCGGTCATCGGCAGCCGCGGCCCGGTCCCCGAAGCGAGCCGGCCGAAGCGCGGCGAGAGAACAAAAAGCAGGACCGAGATCGGGGTCGTCGCCAGACCCGCCTCCAGCGCCGTGTAGCCGACCACCTGCTGGAGGAAGAGACCGACGAAGAAGAGGCCGCCGATCAGGCCGGCGTAGGCGGCCAGCGTGGTCAGGTTGGCGACGGCGAAGTTGCGGATGCGGAAGAGGCCGAGGTCGAGCATCGGGTGGCGGGCGCGCGCCTCGACGAGGAGGAAGAGCGCCAAGCAGGCGATGCCGCCGAGCAATGGCACCCAGACCACGGGGTCGCCCCAGCCGCGGGTCGGCTGCTCGATCAAGGCGAAGACGGGTCCGCCGAGACCGGCCGCCGAGAGCCCGATCCCGGCCCAGTCGATGCCACGGAAGGCGTCGGGGTCGCGACTCTCCTCGACCGCGCGCAGGGTGACCGCCACGGTGACCGCGATCAGCGGCAGGTTGACCCAGAAGATCGAGCGCCAGGAGGTGAGCCCGATCAGGGCGCCGCCGCCGGCCGGCCCGAACACGGTCGCGATCCCGGTCCAGGCGGTCCAGGTCCCGATCGCCTTGCCGCGCTCGGCACCCTCGAAGGTGGAGGCGACGATCGCCAGCGAGCCCGGCACCAGCAGCGCCCCGGCGATCCCCTGCAGGGCCCGGGCACCGACCAGGAACTCGTCGGAGGGCGCGATCGCGCAGAGGACGGAGGTCGCAGCGAAGGCGACGAGGCCGGCGACGAACATCCGCTTGCGCCCGAACTGGTCACCGAGCGAGCCGCCGACGAGCAGCAGCGAGACCATCGTCAGCAGGTACGCCTCGACCACCCATTGCTGGCCGGCGAGGCCGGCGTCGAGGTCATCGCTGATCGCCGGCAGGGCGACGTTGACGACGGTGGCGTCGAGGAAGACGACGGTCGAGCCGAGGATCGTCGCGACCAGGGTTAAACGCTGCTGACGGGACACGATCTCGAGTGTAGGAATCGGCGCCCGCCGGCCTGGGCTACTCCGGCAGCTCGCGCAACTGCTGCGCCGGAGTGAAGAAGTTCCGATACGCCAACCCGGTGGCGACCAGAGCCGAGATCGCGACGCTGCCGAGCAGGGTGTAGAGCAGGATCAGCTGCAGGCGCACGGCGTCGGTCGGTTCGGCCCCGGCGAGCAGCATGCCGACCATCGTCCCCGGGAAGAAGATCAGCCCGGTCGTCTTGGTCGAATCGACCAGGGTGATCATGCCCGAGCGCAGGGATCGGCGAACGATCGGCATCGCCGCTTCGGAAGCAGTGGCGCCGAGCGCCAGCGTCGCCTCGATCCGCGCCCGCGAGTCGGCGACCTCGTCGCCGAGCCGGTTCAGGGCCACCGCCGAGGCGGTCATCGCGTTGCCGATCACCATGCCGCCGACCGGGACCAGGTAGCGCGGCGTCGCTTCGAAGATGCCGAGGGCGACGACGAGGCCGAGCGTGCAGGCACCGGCCAGCGCGAGGGCGATCAGCAGCGGCAGGAAGGAGTTCGGGACCTTGGTGGCGCGGTGGCGGGCGGTGATCGCGCCGAAGAAGACCATCACCGCCAGCAGCACCAGGACCAGCCAGATCGTGTCGGCCTCGAAGATCAGCTTGATCGCGTACCCGACCAGGGTCAGCTGCACGATCGAGCGGATCGTGGCGACGGCGATATCGCGCTCGAGGTCGGCCTGGCGCCAGAAGGAGATCGCGATGGCGAGGGCGACCAGGGCGAGCGACGCCGCGACCTGCCAGAGGTCGACCTGGATCGAGGTCGCCGCGGAAGCGGCGACTGGCAGGCTCACGTCAGCACCTGCTCGAGCGGGCCGCAGCCGGCGACGCAGCCGGCCTCCAGCCGCACCACCCAGTCGCCGAGCCGGCGCGCCTGCTCGGGGTCGTGGGTGACGAGGACGAGCGAGATCTCGAGCTCGCGCCGCAGCTCCGCCAGTGCCGCCTCGATCGCGTCGCGGGCGGCGTGGTCGAGGGCCGAGGTCGGCTCATCGAGCAGCAGCACCTGCGGGCGCTGGGCCAGCGCCCGTCCCAGCATCGCCCGCTGCTGCTCGCCGACCGAGAGCTTGGCGACGTCGCGGGCGGCGAACTCGGGGTCGAGGCCGGCGAGCCGCAGGCAGCGGGCGGCGTCGAGCTCCTCTCCGGCCAGCCCGGCAGCGTAGGCCAGGTTCGATTCCACCGTCCCCTCCAAGAGCGCCGGCAACTGCGGCACCAGCGCCACCTCGCGGCGCAGGGCCAGCGGCTCGTAGCTCTGCAGCGGGCGCTCGCGGTAGGAGATCTCGCCGCGATCGGGGTCGGCGAGACGGTTCAGCAGCCGCAGCAGGGTCGACTTGCCGCTGCCCGAGGGGCCGACGATCGCCGTCGCCCCGGGTGGGATCCGCGCCTCGACCGCGTCGAGGACGGCGCGGCCGCCGCGGCTCATCCCCACCTCTCGCAGCTCGAACAGCACCGAGCCATGTTCCCACCGCAAGATGCATCCCGGCCGGCGCCGCGCCTCGACCCGCCGCGCCTCGACTGGAACAATCCGGGTAGGTGACCTGCTGATGCCGAGAGCGATTTGGAGTGGATCGATCAGCTTCGGGCTCTTGAACGTGCCCGTGAAGCTGTACAGCGCGGTGGCGCGGCGCAACATCGCCCTGCGCGAAATCCGCGAGTCCGACAGCGCCCGGATCAAACACCGCCTCTTTGCCGACGGCACCGACGAGGAAGTGCCGCGCGACAAGATCGTCAAAGCCTTCGAGCTGACCACCGGCAACTACGTGCCGCTGAGCAAGGACGAGCTGGACGCGATGGCGCCGGAGAAGACGCGCGCGGTCGACGTCGTCGATTTCGTCGACATCGAGGAAATCGACCCCATGTACTTCAACAGCCCGTACTACCTCGGCCCCGCCGAGGGTGCCGAGAAGGCTTATTCGCTGCTGGCGGCGGCGATGGAGTCCGCGGGCAAGGCGGCGATCGCCCGCTTCGTCTTCCGCAACAAGGAGCAACTGGCCGCGCTGCGCGCCTCCGACGGCGTCCTCACCCTGACCACGATGCGCTTCGCCGACGAAGTCGTGCCGCCTGACGAACTCGACGACGTCCTGCCCGACTCGAAGCCGAAGGTGGCGAAAAAAGAGCAGGAGATGGCGGAACAGCTGATCGAGTCGCTGAGCACGACGTTCAAGCCGGACGACTATCGCGACGAGTACCGCGAGCAGCTGCTGCAGCTGATCGAACGCAAGGCCGAAGGCAAGGAGATCGTCTCCTCGCAGGCGGAGGCGCCGAAGGCGACCAAGGCGCCGGACCTGATGGCCGCGCTGGAGGAGAGCATCGCCGCGGTGAAGGACAAGAAGCCGGCGAAATCGGCGCCGAAGAAAGCGCCGAAAAAAGCCAAAGCGAAAAGCGCCAAAGCGAAGGAAAGCTCCTCCTCGCGGGCCAAAGCGAAGTCCTCGAAGTAACCCGTGGCCTCGAGCCGAACGGTCGAGGTCGACGGGCGTGAGCTGAAGCTCACCAACCTCGACAAGGTGCTGTACCCGCAGGCCGGGTTCAGCAAGGGCGAGATGGTCGATTACTACGCGCGGGTCGCCGACGCGATGGTGCCGCACCTGAGTGGCCGCGCGGTGACCCTGCGCCGCTTCCCCGAAGGCGTCGATGACCTCGACACCGCCTTCTTCGAGAAGCGCTGCCCCAAGCACCGGCCGAAATGGGTGAAGACGACGAGCGTGCGCGCCGGCCCCAACGCCGGCAACATCGACTTCTGCGTCTGCGACGGCCGCCCGACCCTGGTCTGGATGGCGCAGCTGGCGGCGATCGAGCTGCACCCCTCGCTCTCCCTGGGACGGGCGCCAACGCGCCCGACCGTGCTCGCCTTCGACCTCGACCCCGGCCCGCCCGCAGACATCGTCGACTGCTGCCGGGTGGCGCTGCGGCTGCGCGAGATGTTCGGCCACTTCGGGGTCCAGTCGTTCCCCAAGACCTCGGGCTCGAAGGGGATGCAGGTCTACGTGCCGCTGAACAAGAAGCTCAGCTACGACACGACCAAACCGTTCGCCAAAGCGATCGCCCAGCTGCTGGAAAAGCAGACTCCGGACCTGGTCGTCTCGAAAATGAAAAAGGTCGAACGCGGCGGCAAGGTCTTCGTCGACTGGTCCCAGAACCACCGCAGCAAAACCACGATCGCGGTCTACTCGCTGCGCGCCCGCGAGCGCCCGACCGCCTCGACCCCGCTGAAGTGGGATGAGGTCGAAGCGGCGACGGACACAGGCGACGGCTCGGGGCTGGTCTTCGAGGCCGACGCGGTGCTGGAGCGGATCGAGCAGCACGGCGACCTCTTCGCCCCGGTGCTGGAGCTCGAACAGGACCTGCCGGACCTCTAGGCGTTGTCGAGCAGCTTGCGGTACTCGTCCGGGGAGAGCAGCGTCTCCGCCTCCTCCGGCGAGGTCAGCGTGACTTTGACCAGCCAACCCTCGCCGTAGGGGTCCTCGTTGATCTTCTCCGGCGTGTCGCCGAGGCCCTCGTTGACCTCGGTCACCTCGCCGGACATCGGCGCGATCACCTCGGAGACGGCCTTGACCGACTCGACCTCGGCGTAGGTGGAGTCTTTGACGATCGCGGTGCCGACTTCGGGCGGGTCGAAGAAGACGACCTCGCCGAGCGAGTCCTGGGCGAACCAGGTGATCCCGAAGGTCGCCTGCTCGCCCTCGATCCGCACCCAGTCGTGCTCGTCGTGGTAGCGCAGGTCATCGGGGTAAGTGGCGTCGGACAAGGCTCAACTCCTTTTCTCGTACAGGGGTTTGGAAGCTACCCGGGCGCGGCGATGTTTCCCCCGCACGTCGATCTCCAGCTCGGTGCCGGGCTGGGCGAGGTCGGCGCGCACGTAGGCCATGCCGGCGCCGAGTTCGAGCGAGAGCGAGTAGGTGCCGCTGCTGACGATCCCAGCCGGCTCGCCGTCGTGCAGGACCGGGTTGCCGTCCCGCGGGATGCCCTGGCCCTCGATCAGGAACGGGGCCAGCTTCTCGGCCGTGCCCTCGGCGCGGGCGCGGGCGACCGCCTCGGAGCCGAGGAACCCGGTCGCCTCGGCGCAGCACCAGCCGAGGCCGGCCTCGATCGGGTTGCGCTCGGGGCTGAGCTCGTTGCCGTGCAGCGGGAAGCAGACCTCGAGCCGCAGCGTGTCGCGGGCGCCGAGTCCGCAGGGGACGACGCCGGCGTCGAGCAGCTCGGCCCAGATCGGCGCCGCGACCTCGGGGTCGAGCAGCATCTCGACCCCGTCCTCGCCGGTGTAGCCGGTGCCGCAGATCAGCGCCGGGCGCCGCCCGACCTTGACCGCGCCGACCCGCATCCGCGGCGGCAGCTCGACCTTGAGCGCCCCGGAGAGCACGGCGCGGGCGTGCGGGCCCTGCACGGCGATCATCGCGTAGCGGTCGGCGACGTCGCGGACGATCACGTCGAACTCGCGGCTCCAGCGGCCGAGCCAGGCGAGGTCGGTCTCGTGGTTGGCGGCGTTGGTGACGATCAGGTAACGGTCGCCGCCCAAGCGGTAGAGGAAGAGGTCGTCGATCACCCCGCCCGACTCGTCGCAGAGGCAGGAGTACTGGGCGCCACCGATGTCGACCTTGGCGACGTCGTTGGAGAGCACCCGCTGCAGGAAGGCCAGCGCGCCCGGCCCCTCGACCTCGACCTCGCCCATGTGGGAGACGTCGAACATGCCGACGTGGGTGCGGACCGCGGAGTGCTCCTCGCGCACGCCCTCGTAGGTGACCGGCATCTCCCAGCCCGCGAACGGCACCAACTTGGCGCCAAGCGCCTGGTGCTGTCCGTGGAGAGGGGTGCGCCGGAGCGCCGCGTCGGTCACGCGGCGCAGCGTACTTACTCTTTGAGGAAGCCCGGGACGTCGATGTCGTCGTCGGACACGCGCAGTTTGCGGATGTCCGTGTCCTCGGCCGAAACACGCGGACGACTCTCGTAGCGACGGCGCACGCGCTGGGGCGAGCGGGCCAGAAGCTCGAAGCCCTCGAAGCCGGTGGCGATGACCGTGACCCGGACCTCATCGCGCATCGACTGGTCGACGACGGAGCCGAAGATGATGTTGGCGTTGTCGTCGGCCTCCGCCTGGACAAGCTGCGCCGCCTCGTTGACCTCGAACAGGCCGAGGTCCTCGGGGCCGGTGATGTTCAGCAGCATCCCGGTCGCGCCCTTGATCGACTCCTCGATCAGCGGCGAGGTGATTGCCGCCTTGGCGGCGTCGAGCGCGCGGGCCTCGCCGGAGGCGGAGCCGACGCCCATCAGGGCGGAGCCGGCGTCGCGCATGATCGTGCGCACGTCGGCGAAGTCGAGGTTGATCAGGCCAGGGATCGTGATCAGGTCGGTGATGCCCTGGACGCCCTGGCGCAGGATGTCGTCGGCCTGGCGGAAGGCCTCGAGCACGCTGGTCCGCCGCTCGACCGCCTGCAGCAGTTTCTCGTTCGGGACGATGATCAGGGTGTCGACGTTGTTGCGCAGTTTCTCGATGCCCTCGAGCGCCTGCTGCATGCGTCGTTTGCCCTCGAACTCGAACGGCTTGGTGACCGCGCCGACGGTCAGGGCGCCGATCTCTTCCTTGGCGATCTCGGCGATCACCGGGGCCGAGCCGGTGCCGGTGCCGCCACCCTCGCCAGCGGTGACGAAGACCATGTCGGCGCCCTTCAGCGCCTCCTTGATCTCATCGCGGCTCTCCGCCGCAGCGCCCGCCCCGACCTCGGGGTTGCCGCCGGCGCCGAGGCCGCGGGTCAGCTCCTGCCCGATCGAAAGCTTGATGTCGGCGTCGCAGGCCTGCAGCGCCTGCGCGTCGGTGTTAACGGCGACGAACTCGACGCCACGAATGCCAGCGTCGATCATGCGACTGACCGCATTGGTGCCACCGCCGCCGGCACCGACGACCTTGATTACCGCGAGGTAAGTGGATTCCATCTCCCGATTTCTCCAGACGCCGGCCTCGAGGGCTGGCGAAGACAGCTGTTGGTTGAGTTGAGCCTTTGTTCCGTCCGAGCCTTCAGCAAGGCTCTAGGGTTCGAGCCATCCGCTTCAAGCACGGAAATTGCGCTCAACGTAGGGCATTTCCGGGGGTCTGTCAAACGCCCGACAGGCATCCTGCAAGGTGGAAGTCTACATGCCAGGTTGAGACTTTCGCGACCCTCACTCTAAGGTTGAGCCTTGGCTGCAATCGCTTTCCGAAGCGGTTTTGTGCTCGGTTCCTGGCTCTGGGATGGGCGATGCGGAAGGAACGCGGATGTCCTCGTCCGGGGGGCGTCGAGGCTCATGGGATCGGCGGCAGGCTGTGACCCGACCCCCCGATTGCCGGGTGGTTGGGTGCATGCAGGTCTACATAATCGAGCGCGGTTACGGTCGGATCGGCAAGCACGGCAGCCGCTGCCTCCCACTTGCGGGCGGCCTGGGTGTCGTCTCCGAAGCGCAATTCGATCCCCGTGGTGAGGACGACGTCGACCCCGGTCTCGCCGTAGTAGCTGCGTTCGAGGTAGGGCCGAAATGCATCGGGGGCTGCGGCCAGGACCCGGACCTGTTCCAGCATCGGTCCCTGCAGCCGTCCCCCTTTCGGCGACTCGACCGCCGGCAGGTCCGGCAGCGGCGGATCCGTCGGCACCGGGAACCAGCGGACGAGGGCGCCGTCGGCGCTGACCACGACCTCGTCCTCGCCGGTTTCGAGCAGGGCCGCGGGGCGCGGCGAGAAGACGGTCGGCGTCACCGTGCGGTCGCGGATCAGGAACCAGTAGGCGGCCACCACCGCAACCACGACCAGCGCCATAACCACCAGCCGGCGGCTCACAGCTCCCAGCCGCCGGGCCAGCTGACCTCGCCCAGCACCTGGACCTCCGGCTCCAGCTCGACGCCGAAGCGCTCGTGGACCCGCCGCCTGCCCTCGGCCATCAGCTCCAGCACATCGGCGGTGCTGGCTCCCTCGTCGTTCTCGACGAAGTTGGCGTGCTTCTCGGAGAAGCGGGCGCCGCCGTGGCGCAGGCCGCGGCAGCCGGCAGCCTCGAGCAGCTGGCCGGCGGAGCGGCCTTCGGCACGCTCGTCGTCGGGGTTCTTGAAGGTCGAGCCGAAGGTCTTGATCCCGGACGGCTGCGCTTCGCGACGGCGCTCGCGCATCCCGGCCAGGGTGGCGCGGATCTCATCCGGGTCGCCCGGCTGAAGCTGGAAGCAGGCGCGGGCGACAACTTCGCCGGAGCGCAGGTTCGACTGGCGGTAGGAGAAGCCGAGCTGGTCGGGGCCGCGGCGCTCGGTCCCAGACGCGGTCGTCACCTCGACCCACTCGAGCACGCGGGCCAACTGGCCGCCGTAGGCGTTGGCGTTCATCCGCACCGCCCCGCCGGCAGTGCCAGGGATGTTGATCCCGAACTCGAGGCCGGAGAGGCCCCAGCCGGCGGCTTTCGCCGCCGCCGAGGGCAGGCGGGCGCCGCCCCCGCAGAGGAGCGTCTCGCCCTCGCGGGCGATCGCGGCGAGGTCGCCGTCGAGCTTGATCGCGAGTCCGTGGAAGCCATCGTCGGCTACCAGCAGGTTCGAGCCGGAGCCGACCAGTCCTACGGCCAGGCCCTCGGCCTCGGCCCAGCGCAACAACTCGACCAGGCGCGGCTCGGCGTCGGGGCGGGCGAAGAAGTCAGCGGAGCCGCCGGTCCGCACCGTGGTCAGGCGGGCGAGCGGGAAGTCGGCCTCGACGCCTTCGGGCGCGCTCATCCCTCTCTCCGTCGCGTGGTTCCTTATGTGCTCCACAGGTACAAAAGGAACCGCGGGATCGGTGACCAGGGACTCGCCGAGGCGCCAGACGTCGCCGGCGCCGATCGTGACGAGGATGCCGGGTCGGTCGAGCTCCGCGGCGAGGGCGCGCTCGGCGGACCCGGCTTCGGGCAGCCACCAGACGCGCCGCCCTCCCATCCGCTCGGCCGCTGCCCGGGCGACCTGCAGGCCGCTGACCCCCGCCAGCTCGCCGACCGGCTGCTCGCGGGCCGGGTAGACGTCGAGCACGACGACCTCGTCGGCGAGGGCAAGGGCGGCACCGAACTCCTCCGCCAGTGCCTTGGTCCTCGAGTAGAGGTGGGGTTGGAACACAGCGAGCAGGTGCTCGGGCTCGAGCTCACGCAGGGCGGATAGCGCGGCGCGGACCTCGGTCGGGTGGTGCGCGTAGTCGTCATATATAGAGACCGGGCCACGCGACCCCTTCAGCTCCAGCCGCCGCCGCACGCCGGGGAAGCTGGCGAGCGCCTCGGCGGCGCCAGCCATCGCCCCCTCCGCCCCGCCCTCGGCGCTGGGACCGAGTGCCCGGCCGATTGCGGCCAGCGCCGCGCGAGCGTTGCGGCGGTTGTGGGCGCCAGGGACCGCCAGTTGCATCCCGGGTGGGCCCGGGGTCAACTCGTCGAATCCGACCACGTCCTTGCCGGGGAACAGCGCGTCGAGCTCGCCGCTGGCCGGGACGACCGCCGCCGCAGCCGGGTCGGCGAACTCGGTGAACGCGGCTCGCAGTTCCTCCAGCGAGCCCCAGCGGGCGTGGTGATCCATCTCGACGTTGGTGACGACCGCGACCTCGGGCCGCAGGCGCAGGAAGCTGGCGTCGCTCTCGTCGGCCTCGGCGACGACCCACTCGCCCTCGCCCCAGCCGGCGTTGGCGGGCGCTCCGTCCTCCCCCACCCCGGGCACCTCGCCGCCGACGAAGAAGGCCGGGTCGGCGCCGATCGCCCGCAGCGCCCAGACGACCATCGCCGTCGTCGTCGTCTTGCCGTGAGTGCCGGCGATCGCGATCAGCCGCTTCTCGGCGCAGAGCTCGGCCAGCAGGGCGCCGCGGTGGATCGGCTCGACACCGCGCTCGCGGGCCAGGGCCAGCTCCGGGTTGTCCTCGCCGATCGCAGTCGAGACCACAACCTCCGCCCCCTCAGGCAGGTTGGCGGCATCGTGGCCAACCGCCGGTTCAAGGCCGGCGGCGCGCAGGCGCTCCATATAAGAGGAGTCGGCGCGATCGCTGCCGCTGACGGTGGCGCCGAGCCGGGCGCAGACCAGAGCGAGCCCGCTCATCCCGGCCCCGCCGATGCCGATGAAGTGGAGTCGCCGCCCCGCCCAATCGGTCACTTTGCCGCCTCCAGAACCTCGTCGGCGATCCGGCGCGCAGCGTCGGGCTTGGCCAGCACACGCGAGGCTGCCGCCATCTCTTCCAGGCGCGCCGGGTCTCCCAGGATCCCTCCCACTTCGCTCGCCAGTCGCTCGGCGCTCAGCTCCTCGTCGCGGACGACCGTCGCCGCCCCGGCGGCGCGCATCCACTCGGCGTTGGCGCTCTGGTGGTCGGCGGTCGCGTGCGGGTAGGGGACGAGGATCGCCGGGCGGCCGACGGCGGTGAACTCGAAGATCGAGCCGCCGGAGCGGCCGAGCACGAGGTCGCAGGCGGCAAGCACGTCGCCGAGGTCGGGCTCGTAGGCGAGCAGCGTGTAGCGGTCGCGGTGGGGCGCGGCGGCGAGGCGCTCCTGCAGCTCGTCGAAGTCGCGGCGCCCGGCGAGCTGGACGACGTCGAACTCGCGGCCGTCGCGCTCGGCAAAGGCCTCGATCGCGGCGAAGTTGAGCGAGCGGGCACCCTGGCTGCCGCCGACCACCAGCAGGCAGCGGGCGTCCCCGGCGATCCCGAAGCGCCGCCGTGCCGCCGCCCGGTCGGCACTGAGGACCGCGGCCGGGACCGGCCGCCCGGTCAGCGTGTAGCGCTCGCCCTCGCGTCCCGCGATCGGGAAGGCGAGGCAGACCCGGCGCGCCCGACGCGCCAGCAGCCGGTTGGCGAGCCCTAGGTGGCTGTCGGCCTCGGTCAGGACCAAGGGCGTTCCGGTCAGGATCGCCGCGACCCCGGCTGGCCCGGCGACGAAGCCGCCGCCGCCCATCACCACGTCGGCGCCGCGACGGCGCAGCGCCGCGCGGGCCGCGCCGACGGCGCCCAGCGCCTCGAACCCGGCCCGGGCCGCGCGCAGCGGGTTGCGGCGGTCGATGCCGCGCACCTTGACGAAGTCGATCTCGTAGCCGGCGGCGGGCACCAGCTCGGCCTCGATCCGCTCGCGGGTCCCCAGGAAGGAGACCTCGGCGCCACTAGCCCGAAGCTCGTCGGCGACCGCCATTGCGGGGACGACGTGCCCCGCCGTTCCCCCGGCCGCCACCACCACTCTTGGCTTTCCTGGCACCGCTCGATCGACTCCTTTCGCGTGCGGGCGAACGCCCGCCTTCGACGACGCGCAGTTTGCCAGCGGCGGTGGATCGCCTCGTGGTGCCACTGCCGGTGCGCGCCGCGCTGGCAGTCCCGCCGCGGGCGACGTTGAGGATCAGGCCGACGGCGAACAGGCTCGCCATCAAGCTGCTGTTGCCGTAGGAGACAAAGGGCAGCGGCACGCCGGTCAGTGGCGCCAGCCCCATCACCGCAAAGAGGTTGATCGTCGCCTGGACCAGGATCAGCGAGGTGAGGCCGGCGACCAGCAGCTTGCCGTAGTTGTCCTTCGCCTTCTGGGCGACTTTGAGCCCGGCGTAGCCGAACATCCCGAACAGGCCGACCACGCCCACGATCCCGATCAGGCCGAGCTCCTCGCCGATCACGGCCGAGATCATGTCGGTGTGGGCCTCGGGCAGGTAGAAGGCCTTCTGCACCCCGTTGCCGATCCCGACCCCGAAGATGCCGCCGGAGCCGAGCGCGATTTTCGCCTGGGCGGCCTGGAAGCCCGCCCCTTCGGCGTCGGCGCCGGGATTGAGGAAGCCGGTCAGGCGGGCCATCCGGTAGGGCTCGACGACCGCCAGCAGCAGCGCGAGGAAGGCGATCCCGGCGCCGATCAAGAGCAGGTCGCGCGGCCGCGCCCCGGCGGCGAGCAGGGTCGCGGCAACGGCGAAGGTGACAACCATCGTCGTCCCCATATCCGGCTCCAGCATCATCAGCATGCAGGCGGCTCCGGTGACCAGCAGGAACGGCATGAAGCCTTCGATCGAGCGCACCCGTTTCGGTTTGCGGGCGAGCAGGTCGGCGCCGTAGAGGATCAGCGCCACCTTGGCCAGCTCCGAGGGCTGGATCTGCAGGAAGCCGGAGCCGATCCAGCGGCTGGCGCCGTTGACGCTGTTGCCGGCAAAGAGCACGACCACCAGCAGGAACATCGAGGCGCCGAGCAGGACCGGGGTCAGGCGCCGTACCGCGACCAGCCCGTGGCGGGCGACGACGTGCATCGCGACCAGCCCGACGGCGCCGAACATCAGCGTCCGCTTCAGGTAGAAGGCACTGTCGGAGAGGCCGCCGTTCTGCAGCAGCCGGGTGGTCGAGCTGGCGGAGAAGACCATCACCGCGCCCAGCGCCAGCAGGCAGAGGGTCGCGGTCAGCAGCAGGTTGTACTCGGTGGACACGGCGGCGCGCCGGGCGCGCTTCTTCGACTTGCCCTTGCCTTTCGATTTGGACTTGGAGGTCCGGCCGAGGCGACCGAGGGAGAGGGCGCCGGCGCTCACGAGCGCAGCTCCGCGACCAGCTCCCGGAAGCGGTCGCCGCGCCGCTCGAAGTTCTCGAAGGCGTCGAAGCTGGCGCAGGCCGGCGAGAGCAGGACGACCTCGCCCGGGCGCGCCGCGGCGGCGGCGTGGCGGACCGCATCCTCGAGGTCCGCACAGCGGTGCAGCTCGACCCCGGCCTCGATCGCCGGCGCCAGCTCCTCGGCCAGGCGGTCGGCCGAGGCGCCGGCCAGGTAGCAGGCGACACAGCTCTCGCGGATCGGGTCCAGCAGCGGCGCGTAGGGCTCGCCCTTCTCGCTGCCGCCGAGGATCGCGTGGACGCCGCTCTCGAAAGCGCGCAGGCCGACCACGGCGGAGGCGACGTTGGTCGCCTTGGAGTCGTTGACGAAGCGGACGCCGCCGACCTCGCCGACCGGCTCCAGCCGGTGCGGCACGCCGGCGAAGCTGCGCAGCCCCTCGCGCACGGCATCGCGGTCGAGGCCCATCGCCAGCGCCGCCGCGGCGGCGGCCATCGCGTTGGCGACGTTGTGCTCGCCGAAGAGGCCGAGCTCGGAGACGGCGAGCAGCGGCTCGCCGTCGTAGAAGATCGTGCCCTCGGCCAACGCCACCTCGCAGTCGGGGCCGGCGCCGGTGCAGAAGGCGACCCGGCGGGCGCAGCCGCCGAGATGGGTGCCGGCGAGCGCCGGGTCGTCGGCGTTGTAGACGGCGACGTCGTCGTTGCCCTGGTTGGCGAAGACCCGCAGCTTCGCGGCCAGGTAGGCCTCGAGGTCGGCGTGGCGGTCGAGGTGGTCGGGGGCGAGGTTGAGAAAGACCGCGCACTCGGGCGCGAACAGGCTGGTGTCCTCGAGCTGGAAGCTGGAGGCCTCGCAGACGACGGTGGCGCCGGGATCGATCTCCCCGGCCAGTGAGGAGAGCGGCGTGCCGACGTTGCCGGCGACCGCGACCGGCTCACCGGCGGCGCGATAAAGGTCGCCGAGCAGCTCGACCGTGGTCGTCTTGCCGTTGGTGCCGGTGACGGCGAGGAACCGATTGGGGATCGCCCGCCAGGCCAGCTCGAGCTCGCCGACGACCTCGATACCCCGCTCCAGGGCGGCCGCGATCACCGGCGCCTCCCGGGGAACACCCGGGCTCTTGACGACGGTCCGCGACCCCTCGAGCTGTGCAACTCCATCCGTATCCAGGACTACTTCGACGCCCAGGTCCCGCAACCCTGCCGTCCCGTCGGGGAATCCGGAATCGACCGCCCGCACCGTCTCCCCCCGCGCCGCGAGCATCCGCGCCGCCGCCTGCCCGGAACGGGCCAGGCCGACGACGAGGAAAGGACCCGGCGGCAAGGGGGGGCGAATTTCCTTGGCTGGGAACTTGGGCATCAAAGCTATGTTCGATCTAACCCCCACTGCACCTGTGAGCGTCGGCCACGGGCTTCCGATTCCGCGTAGCAGAGTTGCTACCGTGCTTCCCGTGCCGACGATTCCCCAGAAAGAGCTGCGCAACAATTCCGGTGAGATCCTGCGCCGCGCCGAAGCCGGCGAGGAGTTCACGATCACGGTGTCCGGCAGGCCCGTGGCAAAGCTCGGGCCGATCTACGACCGCAGGTGGGTCCCCAGCTCCGAGCTCAAGGAGCTGTGGGAACTGCCGCCGGATCCGGACTACATGCGGGACATCGAAACCGCCGATTTCGGGGATCTCCGCGACCCTTGGGCGGAAGAGGACGAAGCGGGATGAGGCGCGCGCTTCTCGACACCTCCGTACTGATCGGCAACCACGAGGTGCCCGACGAGTTCGAGACGATGATCAGTGTCGTCTCGGTCTCGGAGCTTCACTTCGGCTTCCTCCTCATCGCCGACGAGGAAAAGCGGGCAGCCCGACTGAACCGCCTCGGGAAACTTGAGGCCCGCTTCCCCTATCCCCTCCCCATCGACGATCGAGTTGCCCGCATCTGGGGAAAGCTCAAAGCGGTCGTCTCCCAGCGCGGTGCCAACCCTCGAAGGCGGACCGCCGACCTGGGAATCGCAGCGACGGCAATCGTCCACGAAGCCGTGCTGATCACCGCCAATGCCAGGGATCTGAAGCTGGTCGAAGACCTGGTCGAGATCCGGGCGGTCTAGCGCCCGATCGACTGCTGGTACAGCGTGAAGCCGATGCCCGAGCAGACGGCGGCGATGATCCAGAAGCGGAGCATGATCTTCGTCTCCGACCAGGCCATCATCTCGAAATGGTGGTGCAGCGGCGCCATCAGGAGGACGCGGCGGCGGAAGGTTTTGAAGGAGAAGACCTGGATCGCGACCGAGAGGGCCTCGATCACGAAGATGCCGCCGATGATGATCAGCAGGACCTCGGTCTGAGTCATCACGGCGAGGGCCCCGATGGCCCCGCCTAAGCCGAGCGAGCCGGTGTCTCCCATGAAGATCGAGGCCGGAAAGGCGTTGTACCAGAGGAAACCGATGCAGGCGCCGACCAGGCAGGCGGACAGCAGGGCCAGGTTCTGCTGCTCGTTGGCGACGAAGGAGATCGCCGTGTAGGCGAGCAGGACGATCGCGCAGGAGCCGGCGGCGAGGCCATCGAGGCCGTCGGTCAGGTTGACGCCGTTGGAGGTCCCGGCGATCACGAGGAAGACGAGGACGAAGTAGAGGACCGGGCCGAGGTCGACGCTGGCGTCGCCGATCCGGAAGTAGAGGATCGGCTCGAGGCCGACCTCGTGGCGGGCAACCCACCAGAGACCGAGCGCGAGGACAAGCTGGCCGAGCAGCTTCCAGCGCCCAGAGAGGCCGAGCGAGCGGCGTTTGACGATCTTTATGTAGTCGTCGGCGAAGCCGAGCGCGGCGCAGCCCATGGCAACGCCGAACACGGCCAGGCTCTGGGCGTCGCGGTCGGAGAGGACGAGGAAGGGGACGCAGATCGAGGCGAAGACGATCAGCCCGCCCATCGTCGGCGTGCCCGCCTTGGCGTGGTGCTCCTGCGGCCCGTCCTCGCGGATGTGCTGCCCGAACTCGCGCACCCGCAGGTACTCGATGAACTTCGGCCCGAGGAAGATGCAGATCAGCATCGCCGCCATGCCGGCAATCAGGACTTCGCCCATCAGCTCTCCCCCACCAGTTCGGGCAACTGCGCGGCGACCGCCTCGAGGCCGGCCGAGCGCGAGCCCTTGACCAGCACGGCGTCGCCGGATGAGAGCAGGGCGGCAAGCAGCTCCGCCGCCTCGTCGGGATCGGCGACCAGCTCGTCCGGCCCGTACTCGCGGGCCGGCTCGCCGACCCCGATCACCAGGTCTACCCCGGCGGCGCGGGCGTGCTCGCCGACCTCGCGGTGGTAGGCGGCGGACTCGGGCCCGAGCTCGCCCATTTCGCCCAGCACCGCGAGCGTGCGCTCGGCGCCGAGGGTGGCGAGATGGTCGAGCGCCGCGCGCATCGACACCGGGTTGGCGTTGTAACAGTCGTTCACGAGGACGATCCCGTCGCCGAGCTCCAGGCGCTCTCCGCGGAAGCTGGAGAATCCTATGCTCGCAGCGCGGTCGGCCATATCGGCGGGCGCGGCGCCGAGGGCCACGCCGGCGGCGATCGCGGCGAGGGCATTGGTGAGGTTGTGCGCCTCGGTGAAAGGGAAGTGGAAGCGGGCGCTGCCGGCGGGAGTGGAGACCAGCGCCTCGGTGACGCCGTCGGTGACGGCCACCTCGCTGGCGGAGACGTCGCCGCCGGGGCCGAAGCGCAGCAGGCGTGGGACGTTGCCAAGGTGTGACTCGAGCTCGCCGGCCTCGATCGGGGCGACCGCGGTCCCCTCCGGTGCCAGGGTCGCGAGGATCTCCGCCTTGGCGGCGGCGATCGCCTCAACCGAGCCCAGCAGCTCGACGTGGACCGGGCCGACGTTGGTGATCACGGCCACGTCGGGCTCGGCGATCTCCCCCAGTTCGGCGATCTGACCGGCGCCGCGCATCGCCATCTCCAGGACCAGGGTCTCGGTGTCGTCGGGTGCTTCGAGCACGGTCAGCGGCAGCCCGATCTCGGTGTTGAGGTTCTCGCGGTTGGCGTGGACCCGCCCCGGCAGCAGTGCCCGGGCAACGTCCTTGACCGAGGTCTTGCCAACCGAGCCGGTGACGCCGACGACCCGCGCCCCGAGCGCGCGCCGCCAGGCCCGCGCCAGCGCCTGCATCGAGGCAAGCGGATCCTCCACCACGAACACCCACGCCTCGAGGTCGTAGTTCGTCCCGCTATCCGGGACCAAGTGCGACCTCAACGAGGGGACGAAGGTGGGACTGACGACGGCGCCCCAGGCTCCCGCCTCGAGCGCGGCCGCGGCGAACTCGCCGCCGTCGCGGCGCTCGCCGCGGAGGCCGAAGAAGAGGTCGCCGGGGCCGGTTTGGGAGGAGTCGATCGTCGCCCGGGTCGGCGGCCCCGGCGCGCCCTCGGCGAGCACCTCGGCCCGGAGCGCGGCGGCGATCTCCCCCGGATCCAGCCTCACGCCGCGCTGCCCAGCTTCCGCAGCTCCTCGCGGGCGACCTCGCGGTCGTCGAAGGGGACCTTGCGCCCGTCCTCGAATTCCTGACCCTGCTCGTGGCCCTTGCCGGCAATCACGACCATGTCGCCGGGCGCCGCCCGCTCCAGGGCCAGGGCGATCGCGGCGCGACGGTCGCCCTCGACCTCCAGCTCCGCCGCGCCCTCGGCGCCGGCAGCGACTTCGGCGACGATCGCCGCCGGATCCTCGGAGCGCGGGTTGTCGGAGGTGACCACGGTCAGGTCGGCGAACTCGGCACCGGCGCGGCCCATCTTCGGCCGCTTGTCGCGGTCGCGGTCGCCGCCGGCGCCGAAGACGGCGATCAGCCGCCCCTCGGTCAGCCGCCGCGCTGCCCGCAGCACGTTCTCCAGCGAGTCCGGCGTGTGCGCGTAGTCGACCAGGACCGAGAACCCCTGGCCCTCGTCGATCGGCTCAAACCGGCCCGGCACCCGCGCGGCCCGGGCCAGCCCAGCCGCCGCGGTCTCCGCGTCGACGCCGAGCGCCCGCGCCGCCGCGAAGGCGCCGAGCGCGTTGGCGACGTTGAAGTGACCGGGCAGCCCGGTCCGCAGCCGCTCCTCCCCGACCGCGAACTCGGCGCCGCCGGCGTCGAAGCCGACGTCGCTGGCGCTGTAGTCGGCCGCGACGCCCTCGGCGGAGAAGGTGACGCAATCGAATTCCTCCGCCAGGCGGGCCCCGTAGGGGTCGTCGACGTTGACGATCGCCGTCCCCGGCCCGGCCTCGAACAGCTTGCGCTTGGCCTGGAAGTAGTCCTCCATGTCGGCGTGGAAGTCGAGGTGGTCCTGGGTCAGGTTGGTGAAGAGGGCGACCTCGAAGTGGATCGCGTCGGCGCGGTGCAGCGACATCGCGTGCGAGGAGACCTCCATCGCGCAGGCACGGTCGCCGCGCTCGAGCATGCGGCGGAAGGTCGCCTGCAGGTCGATCGCCTCCGGGGTCGTCCGCTCGACCGACTCCTCCTCGCCGCCGACCACCTGCTTCACCGTCCCCAGCAGACCGGTCTGGATCCCCGCCGCCTCGAGAATCTCCCGCACCAGGAACGCGGTCGTCGTCTTCCCGTTCGTCCCGGTAACCCCGACCACCCGCAGCTCCGCAGTCGGGTCGCCCTGAAACCGCGCCGCGGCCGGCGCCATCGCCGCCCGCGCGTCGGCGACGATCACCTGCGGCGCCGCCACGTCGAGTTCTTCCTCGACCACCAGCGCGACGGCGCCAGCTTCCACCACCGCGGTCCCGAACTCATGCCCGTCGACCTTCTCCCCGCGCACGCAGAAGAAAAGCGTCCCGGGCCCGGCTTTTCGGCTGTCGTAGGCGAGGCCGGCGACCTCGACCGCAGGGTCGCCCACGATCCGCGCCCCCTCGACAGCCGCGGCCAGCTCGTCCAGTCTCATAGCCGCGATTCTAGGAAGCCGACCGGGTGCCCTATTCCTGCGGCACGCCAAGGTACGGCAGCGCAAATTCGGCGATCTCGCCGAAAGCCGGCGCGGCCACCGAGCCGCCGTAGATTTCGCCCTGCGGCTGGTCGACGATCACCCCGACCAGCAACTGCGGGTTCTCGGCCGGCGCGAAGCCCATGAAGGAGGCGACGTATTTGGTCTCCGAGTAGCCGCCGTTTTCGGCCACCTCGGCGGTTCCCGTCTTGCCGGCGAGGGTGTAGCCGGGGACGCTGACCTCGGAGGCGGTACCGCCCGGCGCCAGCACGCCCTCGAGCATTTCCCGCACCTGGGCGGCGACGTCGGCGTCGATCACCCGGCGGCCCTTCGGCTCGTGGACCTCTTCCTCGCCGATCCGCTTGATCAGTTGCGGGGGACGCAGCATTCCGCCGTTGGCGATCGCCGTGTACCCGGCCATCATCTGCATCGGCGTCACCGAGAGGCCCTGGCCGATCGGCAGGTTGCCCATGGTCGAGCCGGAGTATTCGTCGAGGTCGAGCAGCAGGCCCTGCTCCTCCGCCGGGTACTGGACCCCGGTCGGGCGGCCGAAGCCGAAGCGGTTGATCCAGCGGCTGAATTTTTCGTCGCCGATCAACTGCCCGATCGTGACCGCGCCGACGTTCGAGGAGTGGGCGAGGATCTGCGCCACGGTCAGGGTTTCGGTCCCGCGCGGGTGCGAGTCTTCGATCGTGCGGTCGGCGATCTGGATCGACGGCGCCAAGGTGAAGGCAGTTTCCGGCGTCACCCGTTTTTCCTCCAGCGCGGCGGCGACGGTGAACGCCTTGAAGGTCGATCCCGGCTCGTAGGTGAACCCGGTCGCCTTGTTCAGCAGGTCGTCGTTGCTGGCGCTGGCGAGGTCGTTGGGGTCGACCGGCGGCCAGTTGGCCATCGCCAGGATCTGCGAGCTGCGAGGGTCCATCACGATCGCCGTCGCGCCCTTCGGCGACCAGGCTTCGCCGATCTCGGACAGCGCCTGCTCGGCTTTCTGCTGGATCACCGGGTCGAGCGTCAGCTGGATGTCTTCGCCGTCCTCGGCCTCCTTCACGGTGTCCAGCCGGATTGGCTCGCCGAGCGCGTCGTTGACCACCTGCCGTTCGCCGTCTTCGCCGGCGAGGATCGATTCCTCGCCCGCCTCGAGCCCGGTCAGGCCCTGGTTTTCGGAGCCGACGGCGCCGATCACCTGCGCCGCCATGTCGCCCTGCGGGTAGGTGCGGCGGCTGTCGGGCAGCTCGCCGATCCCTTCCAGGTCGAGCGCTTCGATCTGCGCCGCGGTGCCGAGGTCGACCCTCTGGGCGACGTACTCGAAGCCGGTGTCAGCGCTCAGCGCTTCCAGCACCTCGCCCTTGGGCTGGTCGAGGATCGGCGCCAGTTGCGCCGCCGCCTTCGGCGGGTCCTCCACCTGGTACGGGGTGGCGTAGATCGTCGCCGCGTCTTCGGAGGAGGCGAGCTTGTTGCCGCGGCGGTCGAGCAGGTTGCCGCGCAGGCCGGGCACTTCGACTAGCTGGGTCTGCTGCGCGAGCGCATCGGAGGCGAGGCTGGCGCCCTGCACCCCCTGCAGCCAGAAGGCGCGGCCGACGATGACGAGGAAGCAGAGAAGGAAGGCGGCGAAGAGAAGCCCGATTCGCCGCTCGATCAAGCGCATCCGCGCAGGCTCCTAGCCGGCCGCGGCGAGCCGTGCCGCCGCCTGGGCGACGTCGGTGGGACCGGCTTCGATCACCTGCGGCTCGTCGGTGGTCGACATCGTCAGGCCCAGCGCGGCCGCCTCGTAGCGGACCCGCTCGGTCGCGTAGCGCTGCGCCTCGCGGCCGCCGAGGACCGAGTTCTCCTTTTCCAGCGTGGTGATCTGCTCGGTGATCTGGCCGGAGGAGGCGGCGAAGCTGAGGGTGATCACGTTGAGGGTGACGATGCCGGCGAGCAGCACGCCGAGCACGCCGATCCAGGCGCGGCCGCGGGTCATCCGCACCATCAGGCCGGAGTCCGGCAACTGGCGCATGGCGACCGCGGTGCGACCGACGGCAATCGGGATCAGCTGGCCGCCGGCGGCGACGCGGCTGGTCCGGGTTTTGGGACGGGCGCGCTGCGGAGCGCGGACCGGGGCGCGGCGGGCCGGCGCCCGGCGGGCGGGCGCGGTCGCGGCGGCGCGGCGCGTGGGCGCGGCCTTGGTCCGGGGCGAAGCGGGACGGGCAGGAGCCGGTTTGCGGCGCCGCGGCGGCGTCGTCCGCGAGGGTGCGGGAGCCGGCGCGGTCTTGCGTGCGGGAGCGGCGACGGCCATCAGCCAGCCCTCCCCGCCGGCTGCTCCTCGGCGATCTTGGCGGCGACGCGCAGGTGGGCCGAGCGCGAGCGCGGGTTGGCTTCGACCTCCTCGGGACCGGGCGCAACAGCGCGGCGGGTCAGCAGCTCGGCCTCGGGTTCATGCCCGCAGACGCAGACCGGCAGCTCCGGCGGGCAGATGCAGCCGCGCGCCTTGTTGGCGAGGAACTGCTTCACCGGCCGGTCCTCGAGCGAGTGGAAGGAGATCGCGCCGAAGCGGCCGCCGACGGGGAGCGCCGACCAGGCCAGCGGCAGCGCTTCCTCCAGCGCCTCGAGCTCGCCGTTGACGGCGATCCGGATCGCCTGGAAGCTGCGCTTGGCGGGGTGGCCGCCGCCGAAGCGGGCCGCGGTCGGCATCCCGGCCTTGATCGCGGCGACCAGCTCAGAAGTGGTGGAAAGTGGGCGGCGGCGGACGATCTCGCGAGCGATTCCGCCGGCATAGCGCTCCTCGCCGAAGCGGCGCAGCACCTGCGCGATCCGCGACTCCGGCCACTCGTTGAGCAGATCCGCGGCGGTGAAGCGCTGGCGCGTGTCCATACGCATATCGAGCGGCGCGTCATAGGAATAGGAGAAGCCCCGCTCCCAGGCGTCAACCTGCATTGAAGACATCCCCAGATCCATGTAGATCATGTCTGGGCGTATGCCTTCGCCGCGCAGGGCGCGAAGACCTTCCGCGAAGTCGGCGCCGATGAAGCGGGTGCGGCAGGGCGCGGCGGCGGCGAACTCGGCGAACCGGCCCTCGGCGGCGGGGTCGCGGTCGATCCCGATCAGGGTCCCGCTGGAGCCGAGCTGCTCGGCGACGAGGCGGGCGTGGCCGCCGGCGCCGAAGGTGCAGTCGACCGCGGTCTGCCCGGCGGCGGGCGCCATCAGCGAGGCCAGCTCGGGTGCGAGGACCGGCTCGTGGCTCATCGGCACCAGTCCGGTGGGCACGGCGTGGATGGGAATCGGCTGGGCATTGAGTCTCATGGTCACGCAGTCCCGGCGGCGGCCAAGCCCTCGGCGATCTCCGGCGCGGCGGCGTCGAGCTCTTCCTCCTGCTTGGCCCAGGCCTCGGCGTTCCAGATCTCCAGGTACTCCCCGGTGCCGACGACGACGCACGGCCCGGCGAGGCCGGCGTGCTCGATCAGCGGCCTGGGCACGCGGATGCGGCCGGCGGAATCGAGCTTCTCGTCGAAGGAGCCGCCGTGGAAGCGGCGGCGCAGCTGGCGCGCGTCGCGGCCGAAGGGGCTGTGCGGCGAGAGGAAGCGGTCGGAGAGCTGCTCGAACTCCTCGGTCGTATGCACCCAGACGCAGGGGTCGAAGCCCTTGGACAGAACAACCCCATCGGAGAGGGCGGCCCTGAACCTAGAAGGAACGGTGAGGCGATCCTTTGAATCGAGACTGTGCTCGTAGAGGCCCCGAAATGCCACCGGTTCGGTTCCTTTCAGTGCGGGAGACCTGGGGGGAAAGAGTTAGGACCGGAGTGATGAGGTGGGAGGAGCCTCACCACCCCGGTCCTGGGCTTCAACTCGCGGGCACTGTACCCCACTTTCTCCCACTTTGCAACACGACCCCACCCTGCAACCCCATTTGCATCCCCGCCACCCCCCGTC
>DASUZL010000033.1:0-3515 GCA_036376895.1 Solirubrobacterales bacterium | reverse complement strand
CGGTTTGGCACCTCGATGTCGGCTCGTCGCATCCTGGGGCTGGAGTAGGTCCCAAGGGTTGGGCTGTTCGCCCATTAAAGCGGTACGCGAGCTGGGTTCAGAACGTCGTGAGACAGTTCGGTCCCTATCTGCTGTGGGCGTTGGAGAGTTGAGAGGAGTCATCCCTAGTACGAGAGGACCGGGATGAACATGCCGCTGGTGTATCTGTTGTCCTGCCAAGGGCATCGCAGGTTAGCTACGCATGGAACGGATAACCGCTGAAAGCATCTAAGCGGGAAGCCGTCCTCGAGATGAGCTCTCCCATCCCCTTGAGGGAGTAAGACCCCTGGTAGACCACCAGGTTGATAGGCCAGCGGTGTAAGTGCAGCAATGCACTCAGCCGACTGGTACTAATGGGTCGAGGGCTTGACGGATATTTATTACTTACCCTGAGGCTTTGTGCGGTTTTCAAGCTCCACCGAGGCGGTTGTCTCGCAAAATTCCGGTGGCGCATGGCGAGTGGGAAACACCTCTTCCCATTCCGAACAGAGCAGTTAAGCCACTCAGCGCCGATGGTACTTGGGGGGCAACCCCCTGGGAGAGTAGGTCGCCGCCGGTTCTTCTTAGTAGTGCGGTCCGCGCCGGAATGGGGCGCGGGCTGCGGCGCCCGGAGCAGCAGCGCTACGTGACCGTCGATCGGCCCACGTAGTGCTGCTACGCCACGCTCTTCGACAGCGGCTTTTTGCCGTTCCTCGGGGGCCTGACCGTCTTGCGACGGGGGCCGTGGAGGATGTCGGCGTAAGGGCTGTCGGCTGAGACAGTCGAGAAGAGCGGGACTGCGCCGTGGCGGCGGGACTGACGGGAAACGGGGACCCCGCTGTCGGCTTCGCACGCTCGGGTCGTTCTCCCAACGGGCTCAAGCCCGTACTCGCCGAGCGTGGCGAAGTCGATCAGCAGGTCGGCGCTGTCGGTCAGTCGCGCGGTGATTGATTTCTTCGTATCGAACATGGGTTCGTAAGGTACGCCGGCCTCCGGACGGCAACTCGATCCTGCAATCGGGCTTGCATGCTGCTCAGGAAACCCCTGGAAATCGGGTATTTCCGGGTCGGGCGACCCGGCATGCCGCAGCGCTACTGGTCGTCAGTAGCGCTGCGAACCCCAGAAGCGCTGTCGAGATGAGGCGGGAGCTTCGCTGTGGCCTGGTGCCACGCTCCGCGACGTCTCGTGCCGAATGATCCTAAGGGGTCGTGGTCGCTTTGGCAACTTTGCCGAAACTGAGGACCAGGGCGGCCGTGCGGGCCGGCTTCTCGACGTTCGGCGAGTGTCCGGCGCCTTGGATCAGGACCGTTTCGGTCGCCGGGTAAGTCTTCCGGTATTCGGCAAGCGCATCGGCCGGCCCGTCGATGATCTGCTCCTCGGCGCCCATGATCACCAGCAGCGGCAGGCCGGTGTCGCGCATGCGCTCGTCCAGGGGCTTCTCGTCGGCGAAGTCCTCGGAATTGCTGGGCGATTCGTCGTAGGAGGTGTAGGTCATCCGGTTCACGTCTTCGACGAAGGCGTCGGGCACGTCGAAGCCGGGGGCGAATGCGACCTCGAGCCCCTGGCGGACGGAGAAGTCGGGCTTGATCGTCCACAGCGCCTCGCCGATCACCGGCTGGAAGGCGAGGCCGGCGATGAAGCCGAGGCTGACCCGGGAGCGGTCGGGCGGGGTGTCGACGATCACGACACGGTCGACCAGCTCGGGCGATTGCTCGGCCAACGCCACCGCGACCGTGCCGCCGAGCGAGTGCCCGACTACCTCGGCGTCGCTGACCCCGAGCTCTTCCAGTGCCTCGGCGACCAGCTTCGCCTGGTTCTCGGGCGTGTAGCCGGATCCGGGCTTTTCGGAGCCGCCGTGGCCGAGCAGGTCGACGGCGATGACCCGGTGGCCGGCTTCGAGCAGCGGCCGCACCCCATCCCACCAGTCGATCGCGCAACTGAAGCAGTGGATGAGCACGATCGGCTCGCCGTCGCGCGGGCCGCCTTCGACCGCTTGAATTTCCCCGTCCGGGAGGTCGAGGATGCGGCCGCCGGGCACGGTCACGTCCGCCGGCTCGGTCGCGCCGGCGACCACGAAGGCGTTGACAGCCAGCAGTGCAATCAGCACTACCGCGATCCCGATCCCGATCTTCAAACCTCTGCCCATGCCGGTCGTTACCCTAGCCGCGTGAGCGAAAAATTTGTCATACAGGGTGGTGCGCCACTCTCCGGCGAGCTGACAGTCGCGGGTAACAAGAACGCGGCCCTGCCGATCCTCGCCGCGTGCCTGCTGACCGAGGAGGAGCTGCTGCTGCACCGGGTGCCGCGGATCCGCGACACCGAGGCCCAGATCGCGCTGCTGGAGCGACTCGGGGTCGAGGTCGCCTGGGTCGCCGATAACAGCGTCCAGCTCTGCGCCCGTGGCGTCACCGAGCCCGCGGTCGACGAGGATCTCTCGCGCCAGATCCGCGCCTCCTTCCTGCTGGCTGGGCCGCTGCTGGCCCGTTTCGGCGAGGCCCACATGCCGCCACCGGGCGGTGACTTCATCGGCCGCCGCCGTCTCGACGCCCATCTCGACGCCTTCCGCGACCTCGGCGCCCGAGTGGATGGCGACCGCTGGATCGAGCTGAGCGCCGCCGGCGGCCTGCGCGCCTGTGAAATCTTCATGGACGAGCCCTCGGTGATGGGGACCGAGAACGCGCTGATGGCGGCGGCGCTGACGCAGGGGCCGACGACGATCTCCAACGCCGCCTCCGAGCCGCACGTCCAAGATCTGGCTCGCCTGCTGACCAAGATGGGCGCCCGGGTCGACGGGATCGGCTCCAACGTGATGACGGTCAACGGCCGCGACAAGCTCGGCGGCGCCGAGCACTCGATCTCACCCGACCACATCGAGGTCGGCAGCTTCATGGCGCTGGCGGCTGCGACCGGGGGGGACGTCCGGATCCGCGACGTCGAGCCGGCCGACCTGCTGATGGTGCGGCGCCAGTTCCGCCGCCTCGGCCTGCGCTCGGAGATCGAGGGCAACGACGTGATCGTGCCGCCCGGGCAGAAACTCGAGGTCGAATCCGACCTCGGGGACGCGATCCCGAAGATCGAGGACGGGCCCTGGCCTGCGTTCCCCGCCGACCTCACCTCGATCGCGCTGGCGCTGGCGACGCAGGCGCAGGGGGAGATCCTGATCTTCGAGAAGATGTTCGAGAACCGCCTCTTCTTCGTCGACAAGCTGGTCGCGATGGGCGCTCGGATCACGCTGTGCGATCCCCACAGGGCGATCGTCAGCGGTCCGAGCCGGCTTCACGGCGAACGCCTGGAGAGCCCCGACATCCGCGCCGGGATGGCGATGCTCATCGCCGCCCTCGCCGCCGACGGGGTCTCGGAGATCGGCAACATCCGCCAGATCGACCGCGGCTACGAGCAGATCGACGAGCGCCTGCGCGCCCTCGGCGCGAATATCGAGAGAGTTTCTTCAGAGGTCCCTGCGTAGCAGGGCTTTTGCGCCCTCTCTCGTAAGGTCC
>DASUZL010000032.1:0-110285 GCA_036376895.1 Solirubrobacterales bacterium | reverse complement strand
CACGGTCGCGGTGCCGGGATCAGAGAACGGGTAGAGCTTCGCGGTGGTGGTGTAGGGGCCGCAGAGCTGCGGAGTGATCAGCGGGGCTCGGGGGCCTTCTCGCAGGCGCACCTCAAAACTCGAGTAGGGGACCGGGGGCAGACCGTCGATCGTCGTCGTCAGCTGCCCGCTCACCGGGTTTGCCTCGATCAGCCCGGCCTGCTTGACCAAGACCCCACGTTCGGGGGCGGCGGCGACGATGTAGAGGGCCAGGAGGGAGTTGAAGGGGTTGTTGTGGGGGGCCGCCAAATAGAGCGAGCCTTCGACTGATTCGTCCAGCAGCGGCGAGTTGGCGGTCAGGGTGCCGAGCTTGGAACTCTCCGGGCAGCCTTGACCCGGGCCCGAACTGGTCTTCGCTTCTTTAAACTGGGCCGGGGTGCAGACCCCCTGGCCGTTGACCGCTGAGGGGTTGGCGATGATCCCCTCGGGAAAGGTGACCACGGTTTTCTCCGGCTCGGTTTCGGTGACCGCGTCTTCGTTGGGGTTAAGCAGATCCTGGTTGGGCAACCCCAGCTTGAAGACCAGCCCGCTCGGCGACTCCGCCGCAGGGGTGCTCGGCCCCGCCGACACCTGCGGCGAGAAGGGCACCGCTTCGCAGCCCGAGAGCATGACCGGGTTGCCGACGTTGTCGCTGAGAAGCGCCGGTTCGCCCGTGAAGATCCCCGGCGCCAGTTTCGAGTCGACTTCGATGCCGAATTCCGGCGGCGACTCGCACGAGGTTGGCAGGGTGAGGAAGGGCAGGGGCTCGACCGTCGGGGTCGGGCCGCCACTGCCGCTCACACCCCGTTCGGGATCGTGTTCGGGGTCGGCCGGCACCCCCCAGATCGTCGCGCTCGCCTGCGTGACTGGGACCGGCAGGTCGGGCGCGATGATCCGCACGCTGTAGTCGTCCTCGCTGTTGACCGTGGCCGAGAGCAGGGCGGTCAGGGTGGCTTCCTTGAAGCCGAGCAGCGCCGCGGCGCCCGGCGGGGGCACGAGGTTGTAGACGGGGCCGAAGGCTTCTCCGATGCCAGGGATGATCGCGCTCAGCACCCCGACCTGGGTGTCTGGATCGCAGTTCGGCACGCCGCCTTCGAAGCTCTGGCGCGAGCAGCGCGGTACCGCTAGGGGATTGCCGAGGAATCCCGGTGGCAACTCGGAGATCACGTCCCGCATTTCGCCACCTTCACTGTTCCCAGCGCCGTCGGTCTTCAGTTTGAACTGGACGTTGAAGGCGTAGGGGTGGGCGCCCGCCTGGGTGGCGGTAGTGCCGTTTCGATTCAGAGCGGTGACTTTCAGCGAGTCCGGCAGGATCCCGAAGTCCGCTCGCGCCGCGGGCGCGAGCGCTGCCACACCCACCAAGAGAACTAGAGCCCCGAGGGTGGCGCGGGTGGCCCTCATCGGCGAGCTCCGCGCTTGGACTTCTTACCTTTGCCCTTCTTGGGCTTTTGCTTCTTCACGCACTTGCCCTTCTTCTTGACCTGGCCCTTCCTGCACCGCTTGCCGTCCACGTTGCCGGCGCTGCTCACGGTCGGCGAGGCCGGAGTGGATTTGAAGGGGGGAGGCTGCAAAGGTGGTTCTCCGAGTGGCGGCTCAGGTACCGGAGCGGGTCCTCCGCCCACGCGCGCGTCATAGAGGTCGATCAATTCGTCCGTATCGGCGGCCAGCAACCGGTTGCGGGTGGTGAAGAAGACGTTGTCGCCCGTCTCATCGCTCGCCAGGAAGTTCGAGTCGACCTTCTCGCGCCCGGCCGAGATCAGCGCCCCGCAACCGCCCTCGCGTGCGCAGCCGCCGACTCCGTTGGGTTCGAATTGGTAGACGTCTTCGATGCCCCCGTTGGTGTCAAACGGAGAGAGCGCGTCTTGGCTGTCGAAGAAGAGTCGCCCGGAGTTGCTCAGGTAACGCGACTGGGGCATCGAGGGCGGTGCCCCTTCCACGCGCCGCAGCGCGCTCCAGCCCAGGGGCTCCGCCCCACTTGGGGCGCACGACGCGCAGATCAGATCGTTCGCGGTGGAGTCATAGAGGAAGACCTCCGGGCAGGGGACCTGGAAGAATTCATCGGTGCCGGAGTCTTCTTCGCAGGGGCCGACGTTGCTGTAGCCGGGGATTGGGGCCGCTAGGGGTGCGCGAGAGACGAAGGCCAGGTAGCGCCCGTTGGGGCTCGCTTGTGCAGTCCGGAAGGCTGGCACCGAGACCCAGTCCACGACCCCGCCGCCACTGGTTTGGTCTTTGTTGTCGCGAGGCTGGAGCGTCGCCACGAAGCGGGTCGGGGATCCCTGGGTCCAGGCGTAGAGGTTGAACCCACCGGCCTGCGCTGAGTCGCCCTCGCTGTTTTCCTGGTCTGAAAGCAGCGTCTGGCCGGCAAGGGCGACGTTGTCACCGCTGGCGGTGGCTGGCGCCGAGAGTTCAAGCGTTCCCGCCCCAACCGCGAGGATCGTCGTCCCGGCGGGGATGCCTTTGCCTTCGATCGCCTGTCCGACTTTGAAGGCGCCGGTGGTGACTTTTACGTCGGTTACCGCGCTCGAGCCTATTGCCAGGTCCCCCGTGCCTTTCGAGGGTCCCTCGACGAAGTAGATCCGCGAGAGGTCATCGCTCTGTCCGACGACGCCTTCAAAGCCACCCGCCCCTTCGGTCAGGTCGACGCTGGTTTTGGCTTGCAGGTCATAGAGCGTGCCGTCGTCGAGGAGCACCTTCGAGCCCTCGGTGTCGGCGACGAGGAATTTGCCGCCGGGGACTTCAAGCGTTTCTTCTCCGTCTATGCGCACGTAGGTCTGGCCTGCTCCATCCACCCAGAAGGCACGGGAGCCATCGGCGGAGATCGAGTTGGCACCGCCGGCGCCGAAGGAGGCGCCTGCTATCACCGTCGCGTTGTCGGGCCCGAGGTTGACCAGGCGCAACTGCCCGCCGCTCCATTCATAGAGCTGGCTGCCGCCGGGCCCGGGGTCGGGGGCACCTGGGGTCAGCGCGTCGTTGGCGGCAAAGAAGATCCGGGAGAGATCGGCCGAGGCGCCCTGGTAGACGATTTGGAAAGCCTGCCCGGGTCCCCGGTTGGGCGGCAATGCGCTGACCAGCGGGGTGAGGTCGAGCGGATGGGCGCTCGGCTGGGAGTAGAGGTTGGCGGTCCCTTCCGGCGCTGCGGGGCTGAGCACGGGGAGAGGCTGGACCAGGACGCCGACCTGCAGAGAGGGGTCAAAGGCCCTGTAGCCGGAGCCGGGCTGTAGGAGCTGGGGGGTCGGGTTGGTGTTTTGCCAGCCGCTCGCTCCGCGCCGGGCGATGTACTCATTCTCAAGCGCCGCTCCTTCGCTGGGACCGAATGAGCTGCCCTCGTAGGCGACCGCGTTGCCGTCGGCCGTGCTCTGCAGCGGGAAGGGTTGGTGGCCGAAGTGCCCCGGCTTGCATTCGATCGTCCCGCAGCTATCGAAGCTCGAGTCCGCCGGGAAGACCTGGCCGCCATGCTTTTGCGCCGGGGACACCAGCTCATAGCCCCGGTTGTCGGGCAGGGCCTGGGCTCCCGCGGGGTAGGTGTGAAACCTCCGCCCCGCCCCGCTCACTTTGCAGACTTTGCCCAGTTCCCCCGGCGCGCATTCGCTGCTCGCCACCACCCGGAAGCGGTATTCGGTGTCGGGCAAAAGGCCGCTGATCGTCACCGCAACGGGTTGTGCCCCCACCGTGCCTGGGATCGGCGCCCCCGCGGGTGGTGCTTTCACCGCGTCTTCGAAGTCTTCCCCACCTGCCTCAAAGGCTGCCTCGGTCAGGTATTCGAAGACGTAGTTGGTCGGAAAGCCCTCCGGGTCGATCGAGGCGCGCAACTGGGCGCTTTTAGCCGTCACCTTGGTGATCGATTCGGAGAGCACGCTCGGCGGTTTTTCTTCTGCCGGCGCAAAGCCGTAGCCGAGCGAGCTCTGGCCCGGTTCGCCAGGGCCGACGTCGGGCACCGGCCTCGGCGCCCCTCCATAGAGCATCCCCGCTGGTCGCGTCGGCGAGAATTCCCGCTCCGGATCGAACGCCAGCCCGAAGAGGTCGTCGCGTTCGGGCGCCACCTCGAACTTGCCGATTTCCTCGAACACCCCTTTTTCCTCGTCACACGGGGCAAGTTGGTGCACCAGCTTGAATTTGAACCCCACCTCTTTCTTAAAGCTGAAGAAGAAGACTTCCCCGCTTGTGGGGTTTACCGTGATCGACGTGATCCCGCCCGGTTCGAATTCGAAGCTGCAGACTGGATCCGCCGCGGGCGCTGGGTGGGGCGCCGGGGCTTCTGGGGCGTACTCCTCGACGTAGCTGTCACCGGCCACGTAGATGTTGCCCGCCACGTCGGCCACTGGGGACCTGGGGATCCTTCCGTCCGCGTTGAACCCCGCCGCCACGTCCCCGGCGTAGACGTAGTTTTTGAAGTCGCCCAGGGTCTGCGGTTTGAACACCATCAGACGGTGGTATTCGCCGTTTGGGATGTTTAGGTCAAAGACGTAGATTTCCTTCGCCCCGTTAATCGCCATCCCACCCCTGCCCGTTTTGTGGATCTGCATAGGGGTTTCCGCCGTCGTTTTTGCGGTGGTTCCTTGTTCTCCAAACCTGGTGATTTCTTCCGCTCCTTCGGCGTCGTACTCGACGACCACTTTTTGACCGGGAGCAGTTTCGCCGTTGAGCGCGTAGACGTTCCCCGTCGCCTGGTCGACCTCGACGTCAAAAAAGCCCGACCCGGTCGCCGCCCGGGGTTTGCATTTCACCGCAAGCGCTGGTCCACAGCGTTGATAAGGCCCTTCAAAGACCGCGACCTGCCAGGCGACCTTTAACTCCAGGCACCCTCCCGCTTTCGGCGTGAACATCGCGATGCGGAGCCCCTCAGTTGCGGCTTGCGTCGTCGCGTAAACCGTTCCCGCCGGCACCCCGCCCGCGCCGGTGTAGTTGACTGCCATCCCGCTGACCCCACCGAGCTGCACTTCTTCGGTGAATTTTTCTTCTGCCACTGGCGCGGCGCTGCCGGCGAAGGTGCAGACCTCTTCCATCGCGGCGGCCTCGGCCCTAGGGACAAACCAGAGGCCAATGAGGCAGAGGAGCGCCCCGATACCGAGCACGCCGACCAAGGTGGTGCTCCTTGTTTTTTCGCTCCTCTGCCTCATTGGCTTCTGGTTTCCCTCCACCATCCGCCGGACTTCGCCGGGCGGATCTTTGAAAGACCTCGTAGACCGCTAGGCCTCCCCTCATCCGCGTGCAGCAGTACTCCTTGGGTACGCCCAAGTACCTGCTTTGATCCTAACACGGCTCTTGGCGCAGAGATGCGGAACACGCAACCGGGCCGGCAGAACGCCGGCCCGGTCTTGCTCCTTGACGCTCACTCATCTGCGCTAAGCGAGGGAGTGTTGAGGGCTATGTGCCGATTTTTGTTTCGACTGTTGTATTTGACAGCGGGTTGTAGGTGCCGGCGCTGTCTTTGTGGCGGCCGATCAGTGTCAGCTGCCCATCGATCCCGGATTTGGTGCCTTTGCATTTCAGCGTATTTTGAGTTGTCGTTGCTTCGTGCGTGAAGCCGGTTGTGGCACCGTTCGGAGTGCCTTTCACGCTTCCGTTACAGGACCATGTGCCTTCGATCGCCGGGATCTGTTTGCCCGGTTCGCATGTAACAAAGAAGTTGGCGAACGTTTCGCCTTCCGCGGGCTGGAATTTGAGGGCCATTTCTTGCCCTTGCGTCGTCGCTGTCAGTTCTCTGGTGTGGACGACTCCAACTTCGCCCTCCGTTTTGGTGGCTTCATTGTCTGTGTAGACTTTGCAGCCTCTTCCTTCTGGTTTTGTCACTTCGACCCCGGTGAATGTGATGGTGCCTTTGCCGTGGGCGTAGTGCTCGCCATTGGCCGCTACCTTGTTTTCCATCCAACCCGACCCGCTGACGCCGGTCGCCGAGAGTTCGAGCGGAACTCCCGCGATGGTCGTTTTCAATCTGCTGACCGCTGCGGTGGTTGTGTCATTCGCCGTTTTCGCGTTGGTGCCTGTGATTTGTGTTGTTGTGTCCTGCGCAAACGCCACGTGACCGTATTCTTTCGGGGCGTTGCCTTCTGGAAGGCAGTGCTCCCCTCTCAGATCTTCTGGTGGTGCGTTTTTCACACATGTAAACGTTGTTGTGCCTTTGATGATTTCCGCCGAGGCACTCTGGGCTGCGAAGGCGCTTACAAGGAGTGCGCAAAGCATGCAGAGGCCGACGATGGTGTTACGTCCGTTCATTTTGGTGACTCTCCTATGGTTGCGGATAGATCAGCCCGCTCATTGAGACAAGCCACACTCGAGGGTCCCAGTTCAATTCTCGATGTCAATTGGCCGAATGGCGCGTTCGCGGATGCGCGCTCGCACACCAGCCGCGGGCGTCTCGACGGAGAGTCGTAAATCGCAGCTACAACCCGAGTCCGGCGGCGCGCTCGGCGGCGCGGGCGACGATCTCGCTCAGCCCCTCGAGCTCGCCGTCGCGCATCAGCACTTCGCCGTCGATCACGGTCACCTCGACCACCGCGCCGGAGGCGGCGTAGACGAGGTCGGAGGCGAGGTCGCCGATCCCCAGCTCCGGCGAGTCCGCTCGCAGCAGCAGGAAGTCGGCCGGTGCCCCGACCTCGGGGCCGCCGTTGGCGGCGAGCAGTGGCGCCCGCGCCCCGGTGGCGACCTCCCAGGCCTCGGCCGCCTCGATCGCGGTCGGGTCGCCGGCGGCGTGCTTCTGGGCGAGGGCGAACAGCTTCAGGTCGGCGAGCAGGTCGAGCGAGTCGTTGGAGCCGGCGCCGTCGGTCCCGAGCCCGACCGCGATCCCGGCGGTGCGCGCCGCCGGGTAGGGGAAGACGCCGCCGACCGCGAGCTTCATGTTGGCGGCGGGGTTGGTGACGATCGTCGCCCCGCGGGCGGCGACCAGCTCCAGCTCGTCGGGGTCGAGCCAGACCCCGTGGGCGAGCACGGTGCGCTCGTTCAGCATCCCCAGCCGGTCGAGGTAGGCGGCCGGGCGCACCCCGTGGTGGGCGAGGCAGTCCTGGACCTCCTGCTCGGTCTCGGAGAGGTGGATCTGGATCGGCAGCCCGCGCTCGGCCCCGAGCTCGGCGATCCAGCGCAGCGAGTCCTCGCTGACGGTGTAGATCGAGTGTGGAGCGAGGGCGGGGGAGACCAGCGGCCCCGCCTCGGCCAGTTGCTCGAGGCTGTCGAGGGCGGAGCGGCGCATCCGCTCGGCGTCACCGTCGTGGTCGAAGAGCGGGGCGCCGATCGTCGCCCGGATGCCCGCGTCGGCGACCGCTCGTGCCGTCGCCGCGGGGCGCCAGTACATGTCCCAGAAGCGGGCGGTGCCGGTGCGGACCATCTCCGCGCAGGCGAGCCGGGCGCCCCAGTAGACGTCCTCGTCGCTCAGCTTCGCCTCGATCGGCCAGATCCGCTCTTCCAGCCAGGGCATCAGCGGCAGGTCGCCGCCGGAGCCGCGGAACAGCGTCATCGCCGCGTGCGTGTGCCCGTTGACCAGCGGCGGCACCAGGTGCCCGCCGCGGGCGTCGAGCGTCTCGTCCCCGTCCTGCGCGGCGACGTCGACACCGAGATCCGCGATCCGCCCGTCCTCGCAGCGGACGTTCACCGTGGCGCCGTCGAGCAGCGCTCCGGTAACCGTGAGGCTCACCGGCCGACGGCTCCGAGGCGTGGCAGCACCGCGGCGAGGCCTTCGCGGAGCATCGCGGCGTTGGCGACCCGGTCGGCCTCCATCTCGACGACGCTGATCGGCGTCGCCTCGAGCCCATTGGCGAGGTTGTCGACGACGCAGAGGGCGGCGTAGGAGAGGCCGAGCTCGGCGGCGACGACGCACTCGGCGGCGATCGTCATCCCGACCACGTCGGCATGGGGGGCGATCATCCGGATCTCCGCCGGGGTCTCGAAGCGGGGCCCGATCGTCTGCCAGTAGACGCCGCCGTCGTGCGCCGGTTGGCCGCCCTCGGCCCAGGCTATGAGGACTTCGCCGCGCCAGCGGGTGTCGAAGGTCGGCGCCGAGTGGGCGCGCTCGTCGTCGAAGACGGTGGTGCCGACGTGGAGGGCGATGAAGTCGTCGGGGCAGATCACGGTCCCGACGGCCAGCTCCGGCTTCAGCGAGCCGACCGAGCCGATCGCCAGCACCCGGTCGCAGCCCTGTTCGAGCAGCGGCCGCAGGTTCGCCTCGTGGTCGATCCGGTGGGGGAGGACGTAGGGCTCGCCAGCGCTGCCGTGGCGCTGCACGATCGCGGCGCCGTGCTCGGCCGCCGCGGCGGCGATCTCTCCCCCGCCGGGCCCGAGCGCGTTGCTGCCGAGGATCACAGCCAGCCGTCCCATCGGCCGATCCTACGCGCCGCGCCTGGCTCGGAAGGCCGCCGCGGCCTCGTCGTGATCGACGATCGGCGGCGGGTAGTCGAGCTTGGAGAAGTTCTCCAGCAGCCAGGGGCGGTGGACGGCGGCGCCCGGCACCGACTCCAGCTCGGGCAGGTAGCGCCGCACGTAGGTGCCCTCGGGGTCGAAGCGCTGGGCCTGGCGCAGGGGGCTGAGCACGCGGTTGGGCCGGGTGTCGTTGCCGGTGCCGGCGACCCATTGCCAGTTGCCGGCGTTGTTGGCGATCTCGCCGTCTGAGAGCAGGTCCCAGAAGTGCCAGGCGCCGGCCCGCCAGTCGATGTAGAGGTCCTTGACGAGGAAGGAGGCGACGGTCATCCGCGCCCGGTTGTGCATGAAGCCCTCCGCCACCAACTGCCGCATCGCCGCGTCGACCAGCGGGTAGCCGGTGCGCCCGGCCTGCCAGGCCTCCAGCGCCCGCCGCGAGCGCGACCAGCGGTCGCCGCGGGGCCGGTAGTCGCGGCGCGGGAGCGAGGGGTTCGCCGCCAGCACCTGGTGGTGGAAGTCGCGCCAGCAGAGCTGGCGCACGTAGGCGCCGCCGCCGCGCCGGTCCCGAGCCTTTTCCGCCAGCTCCAGAGCTGAGACGCAGCCGAAGCGCAGGTGGGCGCTGAGCCGTGAGGTGGCGTCGCCGGCGAGGTCGTCGTGGCGGTCCTCGTATTCCTCGACCGGTCCGCGCAGGAAGGCGCGAACCAGGCGCTGGCCCTCGGCCTCGCCGCCCCGGGCGCGGTCGGGGGAGAGGGAGCCGCGCCCGCCCGCACCGGCCTCGCCGAGCAGCGAGTCGAGCGCCGGCAGCCGGCCGGCGCGCAGGCGATTCGGCACCGCGAGCTTGCGCGGGCGTGGCGCCGCCGGGCGGGCCGGCAGCTCGCTCCAGGCCCGGTGGTAGGGCGTGAAGACCTTGAAGTGGTCGCCGCCGGTTGGCGTCACCGCGCCGGGCGGGACGATCGTCGTCCCCGGGTGAGCGTGGAAGGCGATCCGCTCCTCCTTGCAGGCTCGCGCCAGGCGCCGCTCGCGCTCGCGCGCGTAGGTGCTCCAGTCGGCGCTGACGTGCAGCTCGGTGGCGCCGCACTCGCGCGCGACCGCGATCGCCTCGGCGACCGGGTCGCCCTCACGGACGAATAGCCGACCGCCGGCCCGCCTCAACGACTCGCCCAGGTCGGCCAGCGCCTCGAGCATGAAGGCGACCCGGTTCGGCGCCGCGAAGCGGGAGCCGAGCAGGCGCTGGTCGAAGACAAACAGCGGCACCGTGCGCTCGGCCCGCGCCGCCGCGGCCAGCGCCGGGTTGTCCCGCATCCTCAGGTCGCGGTTGAAAAGGACGAGTGCGGTCTCCACGCCGGGGTATGTTGCACCCCATGGCGGAGCGCTCGCCCCGGAGCGAGGAACAGAGATTCGAGTACGACCGCGACGAGACCGAAGTCGAACGCCTCGACCGCAACCTCAGCGAGCTGCTGCAGGAGCTGCGGGTCGCCCTGCCCGGCGTTCAGGTCCTCTTTGCCTTCCTGCTCGCGGTCCCCTTCCAACAGGGCTTCGCCAAAATCACCGATTTCCAGAAGAACGTCTACTTCGCGACCCTGATGTCCACCGCGATCGCGGCGATCCTGCTGATCTCTCCCTCCTCTTACCACCGTCTCACCTTCCGCTACCAGCAGAAGCGCAAACTGATCTTCTACGCCAACCGCTTCACGATCGCCGGCCTGGTGTTCCTCGCCCTGGCGATGACCGGCGCGGTGATGCTGATCACCGACCTGCTCTACGGGACCGCAGCGACCGCGATCACCTGCGGCCTCGTCGCGCTCGGATTCCTCTTCTTCTGGTTCGTGCTGCCGCTGCAGCGCCGGCTCAGACTGAAGGCCGCGGGGCTCGAGCCTCTAGTCGAGCCCGAAAAGCACTGAGTTCGGCCTCGAGCGGATCGAGGAAAGGCAGGTCCGGTGCCTTTTCGCGCAGCAGCGCGAGATCGGCTTCCCAGACCTCCAGCTTCAGCTCCAGCGGCACCTTGAACTCATCCGCGACCGCGTCGCCCTGCTCGGCGTAGGCGCGGCTCAGGGTGCGGATGTTGGTCAGCTTGTCGGCAGCGTAGATCGCCAGCGCGTCCTCGCCGGCGGCGGCGACCCGTTCGCGGTGCTCGGCCTTGCGCTCGCGGTAGGGATCGATCGATTCGTCATCACTGAGGACGCCGACCATGCCCGAGATCGCGTCGCCGAAGCGCGCGCGCAGCTCGTCCAGCGTCGCCTCTGAGTCCTCGACAACGTCGTGCAGCAGCGCCGCCGCCAGCACTTCCTCGGCGTAGCCGTGCTGCTCCAGCATCACCGCGACTGTCAGCGGGTGATCGATGTAGGGCATGCCCCCACTGCCGTTGCGGACCTGCCCCGCGTGGGCCGACCGGGCGACCTCCAGCGCTTCGCGCACGAGCGCCGAGTTAGTCGCGGCGGAGAGCTCCACAGGGGAGTCGAGGTCCGTCATTTCCTGGCCAAAGTCGGGAGCCGGGGCCACTGCGCGGAAGCGTAGCGCTCAGACGGTGGCGGCAGGGGTACTTCGCTGCGCCGGCAGCTCGTATTCAGCCTGCTCGGCGCCGAGCTCGATCGCCGCTGGGTCGCCGCCGCCGGCGACCCAGAGTTCGCGCGCCTCGGCGCTGAGCCCGTCGAGGAAGTCGTCGGAGTGGAGCGGGTCGTGGTGGAAGAGCACGGTCCGCTCGGCGCCGGTGCGGCGGGCGAAGGCGAGCGAGTGGCTGAGCGCCGAGTGCCCCCAGCCGACGTGCTCGGGGTACTCGGCGTCGGCGTACTGGCCGTCGTGGATCAGGAGCGAGGCGTCGCGGGCGAGGGCAAAGCCGGAGATCCACTCCTCGTCGAGCTGCTCGAGGTCGGCGCCGAGCGCCGGCTCGTGGTCGGGGATGTAGGCGAGCGAGGAGTCGCCGTCGTCGATCCGGTAGCCGAGGGTCGGGCCGCGGTGGGCGACCGAGGCGGCGCGGATCCGCGCCGGGCCGATCTCCCACTCGGTCTCCGGGCAATGGCGGAAGGAGACGACGCAGGGCAGCTCGCGGACCTCGACCGGGGAGAGCGGGGCCGAGATGTAGCGGGCGATGCGGTCGCGCAGCGAGGCCTCCGGCGAGGCCGGGCCCCAGATCACGATCTCCGTCTGCGGCCGGAAGGCGGGCGCGAAGAAGACCAGGCCCTGGATGTGGTCGAGGTGGAGGTGGGTGAGGAGGATGTGCAGCCGCGCCGGCTCCTCGCCGTGCGCGAGGCCGAGGCTGCGGATCCCGGTGCCGGCGTCGAGCGCCAGCAGCGAGCCGTCGGAGAGGGTGACGCCGACGCAGGAGGTGTTGCCGCCGTAGCGGATCGTCTCCGGCCCTGGGGAGGGAATCGAACCGCGCGTTCCCCAGAGCTTGACCTTCATGCCGGGCCGGCCCCGTTGCTGTTGGCCTGTGAGGGCCAGAAGACGGCGATCGCGCCCTGGGAGCCGTGGGCGGTGAGGATCGGGAAGGCGGAAGCCTCGACCGCGTGGCTGTGGCCGTCGGCCGAGCGGACCGTGAACTCGGCGTGGGCGGGGCGGCCGTTGCGCACCGCCTGCACCAGCGGCAACTCGTCGTAGGGAATCGGCTCGCCGCTCTCGTCGAAGGGGCCGAACATCGCGCCCCACTCCTGCGGGCCGACCGTGCCCAGCTCCTCGAAGCGTTTGCCGAGCAGGATGCCGGCGGCCTCGTTGTAGAAGACGAGCAGGCCGCCCTCGTCAACCAGGAAGGCCGGCGTCGAGAGCGCCGACATCAGGTTGCGGGCAAGGATCAGCTCTAGTGGCCGCTGCGACACATTTGACACTTTAGATCGTCGTTGGGGAGCGCTCGGGATTTGAGGAAATTGCGCAGCGGAGGGGTTGCGCGAGTTGGCCAGCCTCGTTCCCGGCCGCTGGGCGAAGGGTGACGTTCGTCACTTAGGGACGTTGGTCCGGTCGAGCGCGCCGCGCCGCTCAGCCGGCGGCTTCGGCCCGGCGCAGGCCGCCCCGTGCCCAGAGCGCAAAGAGGATCGGCAGGCCGATCCCGATCGCGAAGGCGAGCGCGACCACGGTCGGGTCGCCGGAGATGAAGCCGCGCCCGGCCTCGAGCAGCGCAGTCACCGGGTTGACCGAGGCGACCGCGTGGATCCAGCCGCTGAGCAGGCTCAGCGGCACGTAGACGGGGGCGAGGAAGAGGATGAGGAAGACCGGGAACTGCATCAGCGGGCCGCCCTGGATCGAGCGCACTCGCATCGCCACCCCGGCCGCCCACATCGTCGCCGTCAGGTTGACCAGCACGGCGAGCGCGTAGAGGCCGAAGATGTCGATGCCGCTGCCGCCGACGTCCATCCCGGCGACCAGGGCGATCGCGGTCAGCACCGTCCAGGTGATCAGCGCCCGCGCCAGTGCCGCGATCGCGTAGCCGGCGACGATCCCGTTGCGGTTGGCGGCGGCCAGCAGGTAGCGATTGGCGAACCCGATCTCGAAGTCGCGGGCGATCCCGAAGCCGGTGAAGACGCCGCCGAAGGCGGCCGACTGCAGTAGGACGAAGACAAACTGGAAGGCGGTGTAGCCGCTGGGGAAGTCGAAGCCGGGGACTTCGCCGATCGCCGAGAGGCCGCCGGCGAAGGAGATGAAGAAGAAGAGCGGGAAGACGATCGCCGGCAGCAGGAAGGCCGGGTTGCTGAGGAAGTTGTGGATGCTGCGCCAGGCGACGGCGAAGGCGACGTCGCGGAAGCCGGCGGTGCGGTTTTCGCTCACGTCCTCACCAGCCTCGTGCGCAGGGCTTTGGCCGCGGCCGTCATCCCCAGGGCTCCGATCACCAGCGCGATCGCGAAGCCGAGCAGGATGTCGTCGATCTCCCAGCCTTCGATCAGCAGCGAGCGGAACGCCTGCAGCAGGTAGGAGACCGGGTTGGCCGCGGCGACGTCGTGGAACCACTGGGTCTGGATCAGGTCCAGCGGCAGCGCCATCGAGGAGATGAAGAGGAAGACGAAGAAGACCGGGAAGAGGCTCTGGACCGCCTCGCCGGAGCCGGTGCGCAGGGCGGCGAAGAGGCCGATCGTCCCGAAGGCGACGGTGATCGTGACCGAGAGTGCGATGATCACCAGGGCGCCGCCGAACCCGGCCGCCAGTTCGGCCCCGGCGATGAGGCCGACGACGAGGTAGGTGACGCCCTGCAGCAGGCCGAGGACGATGGTGCCCGCGAGCAGGCCGCTGAGCAGGGCGGCGCCGCGCAGGGGGGTCAGCGCCAGGCGGTTGAGGAAGCCGGTCTCGATCGATGTGGCGAGGTCGGTGCCGGCGTTCATCACCGAGAACAGCGCCCCCTGCATGAATGGCACGGCGAGGGCGAAAGTGAGGTAGGAGTCGGTCGGGAAGCCGGGCAGGTTGGTCGCGTCCTGCAGCCCACCCGAGTTCACCGCCAGCAGGAAGAGCGGGAAGATCAGCGCCGGCACGATCTGGGCCGGTTGGCGCAGGGTGCGCATGATCGAGCGGCGGGCGAGCTCGCCGACCTGGATCCGGAGCGAGGCGCTCACCCCAGACCAACCGCCTCGGCGGTCTCCTCCTCGTGCTCGGCCTCGTCCTCCTCGGCACCCTCCAGCGAGCGCCCGGTCTTGTTCAGGAAGACGTCGTCGAGCGAGGGCGCGTGCAACTGCAGTTGCTCGATCGCGATCCCCTCGGAGTCGAGCGCGCGGACGACCTCGGCGAGGTCGGCCTCGCCGCCCTGCAGGCGGACCGCGGCGGCTTTGGGCGAGGCACCGGCCTGCTCGCCGAAGCGGCCGAGGACCGACAGCAGACGCTCGTGGTCGGCCGGGTCGCGCGGGGTCGCTTCGACCGTCGGCCGGCCGATCTCCGCCTTCAGCTCCGCCGGCGTGCCCTCGGCGACGATCTGGCCGTGGTCGATGATCCCGACCCGGTTGGCCAGCGAGTCGGCCTCCTCCAGGTACTGGGTGGTGAGGAAGACGGTGACCCCGTCCTCGGCGGCGAGCCGGGCGACCTCCTCCCAGAGCGCGGTGCGGCTCTGGATGTCGAGCCCGGTAGTCGGCTCGTCGAGGAAGAGGATGCGCGGCCGGTGGGCCAGCGCCAGAGCCAGGTCGAGCCGCCGTTTCATCCCGCCCGAGTAGCCGCCGACCCGGCGGTCGGCCGCTTGCGAGAGGCCGACTCGCTCCAGCAGCTCGGCGCCGCGCTCTTCGCGCTCGCGTTTGGGGATGCCGTGCAGCGCCGTCTGCAGCCGCATGTGCTCGGCCCCGGTGAGGATCGGGTCGAGCGCCGCCTCCTGCAGCGCAGCGCCGATCGCCGAGCGCACCCGCGGCCCTTCGGAGACGATGTCGAAGCCGGCGACCCGCGCCGTGCCCGCGGTGGGGGGCAGCAAGGTGGTCAGCATCAGCACCGTGGTCGACTTGCCGGCGCCGTTGGGGCCGAGGAAGCCGTAGATCTCGCCGGGGGCGACGCGCAGGTCGATGCCGTCGACCGCCCGCGGGCCGTTCTTGAACTCGCGCACCAGGCCTTCGACTTCGATGCCGTTGCGCTCCGCGGTTTGCGCTGCCATCGTGCCTCCCAGGGGTAGAGGTTGGAGCAGTGGGGGAGGCTAACGGTCGGCCTCGATCGCCTCCCGGAGAAGCGTCACTGAGCCGTGACCGCGTGCCATCGCATACAACTCCGTGGCCCGATGCGCGAGCGCACCCGCACCTACCGCACCGTGATGGCCGTGACCCGGCCGGTCGCCCTCTGGGGGCGGCTGCAGGTCGAGGGAGTGGAGACGCTGCCGGAGAGCGGGCCACTGCTGGTCGTCGGCAACCACGACAGCCACTGGGACCCGTTGATGGTCGGGATGGCCGCGGTCAAGCATCGCCAGATCCGCGCCCTCGCCAAAGCCCAGCTCTGGGACGTGCGCGGCCTCGCCCCGATCCTCAACGGCATGGGCCAGATTCCGATCGAGCGCGGCGCCGGCGACAAGCAGGCCCTGGCGAAAGCGATCGAGACCCTGCGCGCCGGTGCCTGCATCGGCGTCTTCCCCGAGGGCACCCGCTCCCGCGGCAAAGAGCTCCGCGCCCGCAGCGGCATCGGCCGCCTCGCCCTCGAAGTGCCCGAGGCCCACGTCAGCCTGGTCGCGATCGAGGGCACCTCCGACCTGACCGGCTTCCCCCGCCGCCCGCGGATCCGGATCCGCTTCTTCAACCCGGTCGGCGGCCAGCCCAAGCCGGGCGAGGACCCCTCCGCCCTCTCAATCCGCCTGCTCGCCGAGCTGAGGGCCCTGGTCCCGCCCTCGATCTCCTACCGCAAGCGCGCTAAGCCCCCAGCCGCCTAACTCGCGGTTCCTTTTTCGCGCTAGGCGTTCCAAACGAACCGCGAGATCCTGGCCGGACTGTCTCTGCCAACTCGCGGTTCCATGTGGACTTGGGATGTGCAAAAGGAACCGCGTTTGGGGACTATCGGAAGTCGCAGCGCAGGGCTATCCGCGGGCGAGGGCGCGCTCGATCCGGCGGACGACCGCGTCGAATTCGCCCAACATCTGCTCCCAGGTAACTCGGACCACGCGGTAGCCTGCGGAGGCGAGGATCTGGTCGCGCCGCCGGTCGCGCTGGAAGGCCACGGGAGTGTCGTGGGTCTGCCTTCCATCGGTTTCAGCGACCACGCTCTGGGTCTCCCAAAGAAAGTCGACGATCAGATCCTCACCTTCGATCCGCAATTTCTGGTTACAGGTGGGTCGCGGCAATCCCTTCTCGAGCAGTCTCGGAAGGACACGGGCCTCGAACTCGCTACGCAGGTCGGGCGGCGCGCCATCCGGGGTGCGCCAATCGATGAGGATCGTTCGAAGCCCACCCAGTCCACGCCGCCCCTTGGCCATGGCGATCGCCAGGTCGAGCGTCTCGAGATCCAGCAGCTTCAGAATGGCGGCCCGCTCGACCATTCGCCGCAATGAAGGCATCCCCAACGGCCCGGCCAGGTCCACCAGCGTTCGTGCCAGGGTCGTACATAGGACGCCGTCGTGCTCGACGATCTCGACGGCATCGGGATAGCGACAGCGACGGCAGCGGAGCCCGTCGATCTTGCGCCCGGCCTCGACAGGGACGGTGACGTCGATCAGCACAGGTGGTCGGTCGATCAAGCCCCAGTGGGCCGCTGCCGTCCCGTGTGAGATGACGGCGCCTTCGCCACAGGCGAGCAGTGCCGCTCGTAACTCAGCCACGCGGTCGAACGACCGGTGGCCGACCGCGTAGACCCCGCGGTGGACCCGGTGCAGCGAACCCCGCTGGGCCCGACGCGATGCCGCGGCGGGAGAAACCCCAGCCGCGCCTAGCTGCGCGAGCGAGGCGATACCGCCTTGGGCCGTCGCCACAGCCGCCACCCGCTTGTCTGTCCCGCGGTTCTTTTTCGTCGCCACGGGTGCGTAAGGAACCGCGCGACCAGGAGTCTCCCCCTCGGTCCAACTCGTGGTTCCCTTTGCACCTCGGGGGAGAAAAAGGAACCGCGATGGGTGGGGCTAGCCCTCGGCCTCTTCGCCGTTGCCCTGGAGGGCGTACCACTCGGCGCCGAAGGCGGAGATGTCGTTGCCGTTGGCTTCGCCGGGCTTTTTGTCGCCGGCGAAGGTGTAGAGCGGGTGGCCGTTGTAGGTCACCTGCGTGGTGCCGTCGCTGCGCTTGGTGGTGCCGAGCATGTTGGCCATCGCGCCGTTGCTGGGCTCGGGCGCACCTTCGCTGAGCAGAGGCGGCCAGCCTGCGGCGCAGGCGCCGTAACAGGACGACGTCGTGCCCTTGTCCTTGTGGAAGTCATAGAGCGTGAAGCCCTTGGAGTCGACGAGGACGAGTCCGAGGTCGCCGGCGCTGCCGAGCGAGACGAAGGTCGTGCCCTTTTCGGCGTTGGGCGCGGCCGTCGGCGGCGCATAGGAGGAGCCGCTGCTCGACGAGCTGTCGCCGCTGCTGGTTGCGACCGCGCCGCCTTTGCCGCCGTAGGCACCACCGCCACTCGAGTTGCCCTCGTCGCCACCGCAGCCGGCGATAGCCAGCGCCGCGACGAGGGCGAGCAGGGCCACGGCCTTGCTCATGGGGATCACGTCTTGTCCCCGTCAGTCGGGAATTCGATTGCCACCGCCTCCGGCTCGACCGGGGCGACGAAGGTGCGTCCGCCCGCCTCGACCCTGATCGCCACCGTGCGCGAGAGGTCGAGCGCCGAGGTCAGCACGGCCTGGGAGTCGTCCCCCCAGCGGTAGCGGAAGGTGCCGGCCGGGACCGAGGCGCCGTTGGCGCCGCGGAGGGAGACGCGGCAGAGGGTGCCGGAGCTGATGCCGCTGACGTACATGCGGATCTCGGTCCCGTAGGCGTGCGGCTCCAGCAGCGCGGCCATTTTGATGTCGCTGGGGACGGAGGTGAATTTGACGTACTGGTCCGGTGCGGTGTCGCCGCCGCCAGGCCAGAGCACGATCGCCAGCACCGCCGCGGTGGCCGCGGTGGCACCGCTCAACGTCCAGGCGAAGCGCCGCTTCCGCGCCTGGCGCTTCTCCTGCCGCCGCTCGGCAGCGATCGTCGCCGCGATGCGGCTGCCGAGCGCGGGCGAGGGCTTCGGCGCCGGGCCGAAGTGGGCGGGATCGCCGTAGGGCAGCAGTTTGGCGACGCCGAGCAGCGAGTCGACCTCGGCGCGGCAGTCCGGGCAGCCCTCGAGGTGCGCCTCCAGGGTGGCGCGCTCCTCCTCGGGCAACTGGCCGAGCGCGTAGGCGCCCAGCGAAGCACGACGGTCGCGGCAGCTCTCAGTCTTCATAGCCCATCTCCTCGAGCACCACGCGCAGGGCGCGCAGGCCGTAGTACACGCGGCTCTTGACCGTTCCCTCGGGCACGCCGAGCTCCTCGGCAACCTCTGAGTAGGGACGACCGCGGTAGTGGGTCTCGATCAGGACGCGCCGGTGGTCCTCGCCGATCCGCCGCATCGCCTCCTCCACCTGCCAGGCGAGAAGCGCCTCCTCCAGGGGCTCGACGGTCTGTTCGACGCCGCTGTCGGCGACGCGTGGGCGTACGGCGCGGGCCCGGCCGAGGTCGATGACGACGTTGCGGAGGATCGCGAACAGCCACGTCCGCAGCGACCCGATCTCCGGGTCGAAACGCTCTCCCGCGCGCCAAGCACGGAGGAACGTCTCCTGCACCGCCTCTTCGGCGAGACCGGAGTCTCCAAGGGAGCGCATCGCAAACCCGTACAGCTCACCAGAGTGAGCTGAATACGCCTCGCGCACATCGCGCTCGCCTTTTAATGCCCCGAACTGCATCCGCAAATGACTACGTGGCGGATGCAGTTCGGGTTCAAGCTCCGGCCCTAGAGTTTCCCGATCTTGAAGATCTTCGTACCGCAATCGGGGCAGACACCCTGGATCGCCGGGCGCCCGTTTTTCATCGTTACCTGTTTGGCGTCTTTGATCTCGACCTTCTTACGCTCTTTGACGCAGTAACCCTCAGGCATGAAAGGGTCCTCCTTTCGCAGCCGCTTCGCGGCATTGCTCGCGTTGCCGCGAGGTGGATTGAGGCGAATGTAACGCAGGCGGGGGACACAACCCGGAGATTTCGTGCGTTTCCGCACAAGCCGGTTGACTCGCGAGTCAATTACGCTCCGCTCCGCACCGCATATCTGCCCTAGCGCTCAAGGAGAGTCCTCAATGCCCGAAGCAGTGATCGTCGACACCGTACGCACCCCGATCGGCCGCGCCTTCAAGGGCTCGCTGGCCGCGCTGCGCCCCGACGAGATGGGTGCCTACGTGGTCGACCAGCTGCTGGAGCGCAACCCCGAGGTCGACCCGGCCCTGTTCGAGGACCTCTTCTGCGGCGTCGGCATGCCGCAGGGCCTGCAGGCATTCAACATCGGCCGGATCATCTCGCTGCTCTCCGAGAAGCTGCCGCAGACGGTCAACGGCGTCACCGTCTCCCGCTACTGCTCCTCCAGCCTCGACGCGATCCGCCACGCGGGCAACGCGATCAAGGCCGGCGAGGGCGACGCTTACCTGGCGGTCGGCGTGGAGTGGGTCAGCCGCTACAACGAGCGCACCGAGGCCGCCGGCGGCGACGACCAGAACGACAACCTCAAAGGCAACAACGGCCAGCCCGACGCCTACATCCAGATGGGCGAGACGGCGGTCAACGTCGCCAACAAGTACGAGGTCAGCCGCGCCGACATGGACAAGTTCGCGCAGCGCTCGCAGGAACTCGCCGTGAAGTCCCAGGAAGACGGCTTCTTCGACCGCGAGATCGTCCCGGTCAAGCTCGAGGACGGCACCGAGGTGAGTAAGGACGACGGGCCGCGCGCCTCCTCGACCCTGGAGAAGCTCTCCGAACTGCCCGAGGCCTTCGGCGGCGGTGGCGTCACCGCCGGCAACTCCTGCCCGCTCAACGACGGCGCCGCCGCGGTGCTGCTGATGAGCGACACCAAGGCCAAGGAGCTCGGCCTCACCCCGCGGGCCCGGATCATCACCGCCGCCACCTACGGCAACGAGCCGGAGCTGATGGGCGTGGCCCCGATCGGCGCGATCAAGAAGGCCCTGGACCGGGCTGGGATGACGATCGGCGACGTCGACGCGGTCGAGCTGAACGAGGCCTTCGCCGCCCAGGTGATCCCGATCATGGCCGAATGCGGGATCGACGAAGACAAGCTCAACACCCACGGCGGCGCGATCGCCCTCGGCCACCCGTTCGGGATGACCGGCGCCCGGATCATGGGCACGCTGCTGAACGTGCTCGAGACCGACGACAAGCAGGTCGGCCTGGAGACGATGTGCGTCGCCGGCGGTCAGGGCAAGGCGATGATCGTGGAGCGGATGAACTAGGAGCACTGGCATGGCGCGACTCGAGACGCTCACGTACGAGACGGGCGATCGAGTCGCGCGCATCACCCTGGACCGGCCCGAGCGCGGCAACGGGATCACCCAGCGGATGCCGGTCGAGCTGGCCGAGTGCGTCGAGCGGGCCAACCTCGACCCCGAGGTCCACGCGATCGCCCTTGCGGGCAACGGCACCGGTTTCTGCGGCGGCTACGACCTCGTCGCCTCGGCCGAGGGCGACATGAGCGAGCTCGGCCCCGAGGCCGCCCCCGGCTCGCCGCTCGACCCGGCGACGATCGGCGCCAACCACGTGCCCAAGACCGACTGGGACCCGGTTGTCGACTACCAGTTCATGTCGCGCAACGTGCGCGGCTTCATGAGCCTGTTCCACTCCGAGAAGCCGGTGCTCTGCAAAGTCCACGGCTACTGCGTCGCCGGCGGCACCGACATGGCGCTCTGCTCGGACCTGCTGGTGATCGCCGAGGACGCCAAGATCGGCTACCCGCCGGCGCGCGTCTGGGGCTCGCCGACGACGGCGATGTGGGCCAGTCGGCTGGGGCCGATGCGGGCCAAGCGGCTGCTGCTGACCGGCGACTCGCTGACCGGGGCCGAGGCGGCGGAGTGGGGGCTGGCGACCGAGGCGGCGCCGGCGGCCGAGCTCGACGCCCGCTTCGAGCGGCTGCTGGAACGGGTGGCGCGGATGCCCGTCAACCAACTGGTGATGATGAAGCTGCTGGTCAACCAGACCGTGCACGCGCAGGGACTGGCCCAGACCCAGGTCCTCGGCACCTTCTTCGACGGCATCGCCCGCCACACCGAGGAGGGTCACGGCTTCGTCCGCCGCGCCGCCGAGTCGGGCTTCCGCGAGGCCGTGCGCGAGCGCGACGAGCCCTACGGCGACCACGGCCTCGAGGGTTTTGGCCTCGACCCCGAGGGTTAGGGTGCCGGCCGATGCCTGAGTCGCGCGAGTTCGACTTCTCCCAGGTCACCCCCGAGCACATCAAGCAGTTCCTCGGGGACAGCTTCCCCGGCCATCTCGGGATAGAACCGCTGGAGATAGAGCAGCACCGCGCCCGCGGCCGCATCGTCGTCGACCAGCGCCACCTGCATCCCGGCGGCTACGTGCACGGCGGCTGCTGGACCGCGCTCGGCGACACCGTCGCTGCCTGGGCGACCTTCCGCAACATCCCGCCGCGCCACGACTTCACGACGATCGAGCTGAAGCTGAACGTGTTCGGCGCCGGCCTGATGGACGACGAGATCGTCGCCGTGGCGACGCCGCTGCACGTCGGTCGCAGCACCGTTGTGATCGAGGTCAAGATCGAACGGATCCGCGATGGCGGCGAGCCAAAGCTGGCCGGGAACTTGATCGTGACGCAGTTCGTGATCCCGCCGCGCGACTAGGGCGCGGCGAGGAAGTCGGCGGCGAGTATGCCGACCAACCGCGGCAGCGAGCCGAGGCTTCTGGCCTGCTCGATCTGGCGCTGGGCTCCGGTGCGATCGCCGAGCCCGGGGACGGCGTCGAGCTCGGCCTCGCACTCGAGCTCCTGCGCGTGCGGCCGGCAGACGGCGACGAGGTCGGCCAGCAGCTCCCGCGCCGGCACCCGCCGGCCCAGTTCGGGCTCGATCAACTCGGCCTCCATGCCATCGCGGGCGGCGAGGAAGCGGTTCTCGGCCAGCACCTCCTGCGGCATCGGCCGTTCCAGGTGCTCGCCGCCCTCGACCTCGGCCCGGACGATGCACTGGACCAGAGCGGCGATCGCGGCGGTGTCGGCCAGCGTCGTCTGCGCGTCCATGATCCGCACCTCGACGGTGCCGAAGCGCGGCTGCGGCCGCACGTCCCACCAGAGGAAGGTCGGCTCCGGCACCGCGTCGCAGCGGATCAGCACGTCGACCGACTCGACGTACTCGGCGTAGTCGGCAAAGTCGCGGGGGATGCCGACCCGGGGGAAGGCCTGGAAGAGCGGCGTCCGGGCCGAGGCGAGGCCGGTGTCCCGCCCCTGCCAGAAGGGTGAGTTGACCGAGAGCGCCAGCAGCAGCGGGATGTGGGTGCGCAGCCGGTTGGCGGCGTGGATCGCCGCTTCGGCCCCGGGCACGCCGACGTGGACGTGGAGGCCGAAAGTCGGCTCGCGCCGGGCCAGCTCGCGCATCGAGCCGTAGACGAACTGGTAGCGCTCGCCGGCGGAGACGACGATCTCCTGCCAGACCGCGAAGGGGTGGGTGCCGGCGCTGGCGGCCCGCATCGAGAGCGGCCGCAGGGTCCCGTCGAGCTCGCCGCGCAGCGTCGCCAGTTCCTCGATCGCGCCGCCGATCCGATCGTGCACGCCGGTCTGGATCTCCAGCGCCGAGCCGTGGGTCTCGGCGGTGAAGCTCTCGCTGCCGGCGCGGGGCAGGCGGGGGAGGACGCTGTCGATGCGGTGCGCGAGCGCCCAGCTGTGCTCGTCGAGAAGCATCACCTCCTCCTCGATCCCGACCGTGTAGGGGCCGAGCTGGTGCGGCTCCGCCCAGCTCGCCCAGGCCGGCAGCGTGCCGGCCGTCCCGCTCATGCGACCTCGCGGCCGCTGCGCCGCTGGAATTCGGCCCCGTCGCGCCGGCAGGCGTCGACGAAGCGGCGAAACAGCTCCGCCTCGTAGGACCGGTGGACGAGGGTCTCGGCATGCCACTGGACGCCGACCAGGAAGCGGCGGCTCGGGTCCTCGATCGCCTCGACCGTGCCGTCCGGCGCCCGGGCGGTTATGACGAGGCCATCGCCGAGCCGGTCGATCGCCTGGTGGTGGAAGGAGTTGACCTCGATCTCCTGCTCGCCGATCGCCGCCGCCAACTGGCTCTCTGGCTCGATCAGGACCGAGTGGCTCGTCTGGTCCCCGGCCGTGCCCTGGCGGTGGGCGATCTCGGTCGAGATCTCCGGCAGGTGCTGGTGCAGGCAGCCGCCGCGGACCACGTTCAGCGCCTGGGTGCCGCGGCAGATCGCCAGGATCGGCATCTCGCGGGCGTCGGCGCGGCGGGCGACGTCGAGCTCGAAGCGGTCGAGGTCGGGCTCGGTCGGCCCCAGCTCGGGGTGCGGCTCGGCCTCGTAGTTCTGGGGATGCAGGTCCGGCCCGCCGGAAAGGCAGATGCCGTCGAGCCGGTCGAGCAGCGGCTCGATCGCCTCCTCGCCCAGCGGCGGCATCACCAGCGGCAGACCGCCGGCCGCCTCCAGCCCGCGCAGGTAGGGCAGCCCAAGCGCCATCTCGTGGCCGCGCGGCTCGCCCTCGGGGACCGGGTTGACCCGCTCCGCCGGCCGCACCTCGGAGGTGGTGACGCCGATCAGCGGCCGCTCGCCGCGGGATGCGAGGGAGCGGTGCTTCACGGCTTCCCCCCGCTCTCCACCTCCACCACCCAGGTGTCCTTGCAACCGCCACCGCGTGAGCTGTTGACGACCATCTCGCCGGCGCCGCGGGCGAAGCGGGTGAGGCCGCCGGCCATCGCCCGCGGGCCGTCGGGCCCGGTGACGACGAAAGGGCGGAGGTCGACGCGGCGCGGCCGCAGTCGGCCGCCGCAGACGGTCGGGTGGCTGGAGAGCGGGATCGTCTCCTGGGCGATGAAGCGCTCCGGGCGTCGCCGCAAGAGCCCGATCGCGCGCCGCCGCTGCGACTCGGTCGCCCGCGGCATGATCGTCACCCCGCGCCCGCCGAAGCCGTCGCGCGGCTTGATCACCAGCTCGTCGAGTCGCTCCATCGCCGCTTCTCGTGTCGCCTCCTCGGAGAGGTCGAAGCTGGGGACCGAGCGCAAGAGCGGCTCCTGGCCGAGGTAGAAGCGGACCATGCTCTCAGCGTACGCGTGGGCGAGCTTGTCGTCGGCGAGGCCGCTGCCGAAGGCGTTGACGCAGCGCAACCGGTCCGACTCCAGCGCCGGCAGCAGCAGCTCGCCGAGCGAGGTGAGGCTGCCGTCCGGGGCGCTCAGCCGGTCGGCGTCGAGGCGGCGGTAGAGGACGTCGACCTGGTGGCGGTCGCGGCCGCGGCGGGCGAACAGGCGGCCACGGCTCTGCTCGAGTTGCGACGTCATCACCAGCGGCACCCCGAGTTCGTGCGAGAGCCGGCGATGCTCGTACCAGGCGCCGCTGGCGGGGCCGTCGGAGAGCAGGGCGGCGGTGGCTTCGTCGCGCCCGTCCGGTGCGGCGGCCCGTATCGCCCCGGCCAGCGCCTCGGCGTGGCCGCCCAGCCCGGCGGGCCGCATCCGCGTCTCCAGCTCCGGCTCGACCAGTTCGCGCACCGCGGCCACGTAGCTGGCCCCGGAGGGCATCCGCAGGTTGTCCTCGAGCACGAGCAGCGAGCCGTCGCGGTCGCGGACCAGGTCGAGTCCGGCGACGGTGGCGGCGGCCGTCGCGGGATCAAGCAAGCCCTGCATCCGCGGCTCGTATCCCTCCGAGGTCTCCAGCAGCCGCCGCGGCACGACGCCGGCCTCGAAGATCCGCTGGGCGCCGTAGGCGTCGGCGAGGAAGGCGTTGAGCGCGCGCACGCGCTGCGCCAGCCCGGCCTCCAGCTCGGCCCACTCGGCGGCGCCGATCAGGCGTGGCACCGGGTCGACCGCGAGCGCCTGCTCGGGCCCGAAGGCGATCCCCCGGGCCGCCGCCTGTGACCGGACGCGCTCGCGCAACACCTTGGGGTCGTGCCGCGCGAGCGCGTCGAAGAGCTCCGCGTAGGGAGGGCGCGGAACACCGGTCAAGGCGAACGCCTCGTCGAAGTACCCCTCGTCAATGGGGTAATCGCCGGCGCCGGGAAAGGGGCGGGCCGGGTTCAGAGTCGTCGCCATAGTTCCACGCTAGGCAGCCTCTACCCGCCCGGACATGGCCCTATGTCGAAAATCAGGCGATCAGATCACTGATCTTTGGCTGCAGCGAGTCGAGGTCTTCCTCGTGCTCGGGCGGCGCTTCCAGGCGTTCGATCTGCGGCAATTTCCACAGCACGCTGGCCAGGGTCAGCCCGATCGCCGCCGCCAGCAGGGACAGGAACCACTGGACCGAGCTGAGCAGGACCATGTCGAAGAAGTCGCGCAGAGGCGTGATCGCGAGGATGCCCGCGTAGAGGGCGCCGAGGATCACCACCATCGCCAGCATGTTGCTCTGGATCGCGATGTGCTCGCGGCCGGGACCGCGCTCCAGCAGCAGGATGAAGGCGAGCCCGAGCACGATCAGGGTCGTCGTCGCCGCGGTCCGCCCGGCTTCGAGGCTGGCGCCGGAGAGGGTGTCGACCATGAAGAAGGCGAGGATCGAGCCGATCGCCGTCGCCACCCCCGCCGGCACCGCGAAGGCGGCCAGCGCCCGCAGCAGCCGGCCGCGGTAGAGCGGGCCGTCGGAGGGCAGCAGGGCGAGCACGAAGGAGGGGATGCCGATCGTCAGGAAGGCGGCCAGGGTGAGGTGACGGGGCAGGAAGATGAAGGCGAAGCCGGGCACCGCGACGAGCAGGATCAGGGTCGCCGCGTAGACGGTCTTGGTCAGGTAGAGGCGGCCGAGCCGGTGGATGTTGCGGGCGATCCGGCGTCCCTCGCCGATCGCCTCCGGCAGCCGCATGAATTCGTCTTTGAGCAGGACGACGTCGGCGACGCCCTTGGTCACCTGCGCGCCCGAGCCCATCGCCACCGCCATCCGCGCCCGCTTCAGCGCTGGCACGTCGTTGACCCCGTCGCCGATCATCGCCACGTAGCGCCCGGCTGCGACCAGCGCCCCGACCAGCGCTTTCTTCTGCTCCGGCTTGATCCGGCAGAAGATCGTGTTCTCGAGCGCCGCCTTCTCCAGCCCCTCCCCGTCTTCCGGCAGGTCCGGCCCCTCGACGACACCCGCGTCCCGCGGCACCCCGACCGCGTAGGCGACGGCGGTGACGGTGGCGGCGGCGTCGCCGGAAATCAGCTTCAGGTCGACTTCCTGCTCGCGCATGAAAGCGATCGTTTCCGCCGCGTCGGGCCGCAGCGTCTCCTCCAGCACGATCAGCGCCAGCGGCTCCAGACGCGGCGGCGTCGCGGCCGCCGCGTCACTCGGCAGTGCGCCCCCGGAGCGCCCAAAGGCGACTACGCGTCGCCCCGCCGCCGTCTCTTTCTCGAGCCTGCGCGCCAGCCCCGGCGGCAGCGCCAGGGCGCCGGCCTCGGCGAGGATGTCCGGCGCGCCGAGCACGTAGGTGGCACCGTCGCCGCCCGCCAGCGTCACCCCGCTCCACTTCCACTCCGAGGAGAAGGGGACCTCGGCGCTGACCCGTCCCGCCTTGCCCGGGTAGCGCTCGGCGATCGTCTCCAGGGTGCGGTTGCGGTCGCCGGCGCTGGCGGCGAAGCTGGCCAGCGCCGCCTCCCCGGCCGCCTTCTCGACCCCGTCGGCAAACGCGACCCCGCTCAGCCGCAGCTCGCCCGCGGTCAGCGTCCCGGTCTTGTCGACGCAGATCGTGTCGACCGCGGCCAGGCTCTCGGTTGCGCTCATCTGCTGGACCAGCGTGTTGTTGCGGGCGAGCCGCACCGCCGCGACCGCGAAGGTGACGCTCATCAGCAGCACCAGGCCCTCGGGGATCAGCGTCACCAGGCCGGCGGTCGCCGTCTGCGCCGCCTCCTCGAGGCCGACGCTGCGCACCTTCAGGGTCACGATCAGGACCAGCGCCAGCGGCAGCATCACGTAGGTGCAGGCGACGATCACCCGGTTGACCTCCTCCTGCAGCGGCGAGGGCGGGTGGCGGAAGGCGCGCGCCTCGCCCGCCAGCTTGCCCGCGTAGCTGTCCTCGCGGACCGCGTCGACCACGTAGTGGCCGGAGCCGGAGGTGCAGAAGGAGCCGGAGAGCACGCGGTCGCCGCCGCCCTTGCGGATCCCGTCGGCCTCGCCGGTCAGCAGCGACTCGTCGAGCGTCATGCCGCGGCTGTCGCTGACCTCGCCGTCGGCGACGAGCTGGTCCCCGGGCCCGACCTGGACAAGGTCGCCGGGGACGATCTCGTCGGCCAGGAGCTCGACCTCCGCGCCGTCGCGGACTACGCGGGCGCGCGGCGCCACCAGCACCGCCAACTGGTCCAGGGTCTCCTTCGCCTTCAGCTCCTGGCGGATCCCGATCCCGGAGTTGACCACCGCGATCAGCCCGAAGATCGAGTCGGCGTAGAGCCCGAGCCCGAGGTCGAGCACAAAAAAGACGCCGATGATCGCGTTGAAAAGCGTGAAGACGTTGCCGGCGACGATGCTCGAAGTCGAGCGCGAAGAGGTCTCCGGGGGCGCTCCCAGCTTGCGCAGGCGCTTCGCGGCCTCGGAGCTGGAGAGACCCTGGTCGGGAGATGGGTGGCCGGATCCCACAGCCCTATTCAATAGGGTGGGACAAGGATGAGCCTGAAGCTAGGACTTAACCTTGGTTATTGGGGCATCGGCCCGGCCGGTGACGACGCCCTGGAGGTCGTCAAGGCGGCCGAGGGGCTCGGCTACGAGTCCGCCTGGGCGGCCGAGTCCTACGGCTCCGACGTGGTCAGCGTGCTGGCCTGGCTGGCGGGGCAGACGGAGACGATCAACCTCGGCGCCGCGATCCTGCAGGTGCCGGCGCGACCGCCCGCCGCCGCGGCGATGGCGGGGGCGACGATCGACAAACTCTCCGGCGGCCGCTTCATGTTCGGCTTCGGACCCTCCGGCCCGCAGGTCTCCGAGGGCTGGTACGGCGTCCCCTACGCGAAGCCCTGGGGGCGGACCCGCGAGTACATCGAAGTGGTGCGCGCGATCATCGCCCGCGAGGGACCGCTCGAGCACCAGGGCGAGCACTACACGCTGCCGCTGCCCGGTGGCGAGGGCAAGCCGCTGAAGCTCAACTTCCACCCGCTGCGCAACGAGATCCCGGTCTTCGTCGGCGCGATCGGCCGCAAATCGGTGGAGATGGCGGCCGAGATCTGCGACGGCTGGATCCCGATCTTCTTCAGCGTCGACGCCTTCGAGGAGACTTGGGGCGAGCACCTGGAGGCGGGCTTTGCCAAGTCCGGCCGCCAGCGCTCCGACCTCGAGGTCAGTCCCTCGCTGCAGGTTGCGATCGACGGCGACCTGGAGGCCGCCAAGAGCGTCGTCAAGGCCGGCCTAGTCCTTTACTTCGGCGGCATGGGCAGCCGCAAAACCAACTTCTACGTCGATCTCGCCCACCGCTTCGGCTTCGGCGACGTCGCCGACGAAGTCCAGCAGCGCTTCCAGGACGGTGACCGCGCCGGCGCCTTCGAGGCGATGCCGGACGAGATCGTCGAGGCGACCTCGCTGGTCGGGACCGAGGCCGAGGTCACCGAGCGGGTCGAGCGTTTCCGCGCCGCCGGCATCGACCGCCTGATCGTCTCACCCGTACATGTAGAGCGCTCCGAGCAGCTGCACACGCTGCAGCGCCTGGCCGCGATGGCCGGGGTCGGGACGGCTTCCTAGCCGTTTCGCATAACCTTCCGCGCCGCGAAGATGAAGATCGGAGTGCCGAAAGAGTCCGTCGATGGGGAGCGCCGGGTCGCGCTGGTCCCTGACGTGGTCAAATCGCTGAAGAAGAACGAGCACGTCGACGTGCTCGTTCAGTCCGGCGCGGGCGAGGCCTCCGGCCACCCCGACTCCCAGTACGCCGAGGCCGGTGCCGAGGTAGTCGAGGGCGAGGTTACGTGGGGCGCCGACGTCGTCCTCCGCGTCGCCGCCCCTTCCACCGAGGAAATCGCCAAGCTCAACTCGGGCCAACTGCTGGTCGCCCACCTCTCGCCCTGGACTGCCGCCGAGAGCAACAAGGCGCTGGCCGCCGCCGGCGTCACCGCTTTCGCGATGGAGGCGATCCCGCGCACGACCCGCGCCCAGGCGATGGACGCGCTCTCCTCGCAGGCCGCCGCCGCCGGCTACGCCGCGACCCTGATCGCCGCCCGCGAGTCCGGCCGCTTCTTCGGGATGATGACCACCGCCGCCGGCACCGTGCCGCCGGCCAAGGTCCTCGTGCTCGGCGCCGGCGTCGCCGGCCTGCAGGCGGTCGCCACCGCCAAGCGCCTCGGCGCGATCGTCACCGGCTTCGACATCCGCCGCGCCGCCTGGGAGCAGATCGCCTCGCTCGGTGGCCGCCCACTGGAACTGGACTTCATCCCCGACGCCGAGGGCGAGGGCGGTTACGCCCGGCCGCTGACCGACGAGGAGAACGCGCAGGTGCGCGACGCCCTGACCGAGAACGCCGCCCGCCAGGACATCATCGTCACCACCGCCGCGATCCCCGGCCGCCCGGCGCCGTTGCTGATCACCGCCGAGGCCGTGCGCAACATGGCCCCCGGCTCGGTGATCGTCGACCTCGCCGCCGAGACCGGCGGCAACTGCGAGCTGACCGAGGCCGGCCAGACCGTGGTCGAGAACGGGGTCAAAGTGATCGGCCCGCGCAACCTCGCCTCGGAGATGCCGGCGCCCGCCTCCCAGCTCTACGCCAAGAACCTCGAGAACCTGCTCGGGCTCCTGGTCACCGAGGAGGGCCAGCTGAACGTCGACTTCGAGGACGACATCATCGCTGCCGCCTGCATCACCCAGGGCGGCGAGATCAAGAACGAGAGGGCCGCGAAATGAGCTTGATGACCGAGATCACGATCTTTGTCCTCGCCGTCTTCGTCGGCTTCGAGGTGATCTCCAAGGTCCCGACCACCCTGCACACGCCGCTGATGTCGCAGACCAACGCGATCCACGGCATCGTCATGCTCGGCGGCCTGATCGTGCTCGGCTTCGCCGACGACGGCCTCGAGTACGTGATCGGCACCATCGCCGTCGCCTTCGGCGCGATCAACATCGTCGGCGGCTTCATGGTCACCGACCGGATGCTCGGCATGTTCAGCAAAAAGCCGAAACCGAAGGCTGAGGCCGACGGGAAAGGCGGCGGGGCGTGACCTCACTGCTGGCCGTGTTCAAGCCGGGCGGCGACGCCGCCACGGCGCTCTACATCGTCGCCTTCTCGCTGTTCATCATCGGGATCAAACAGGGCACGCACCCGCGGACCGCCAAGCGGGGCAACCTCGTCGCCGCCGGCGGCATGGCGGTCGCGGTCGTCACCACCCTGCTGCTCGACGGGATGGGCAACTGGGGCCTGATCGCGCTCGGCCTCGGCGTCGGCACCGCCGTCGGCGTGATCGCCTCGATCCGCGTGCAGATGACCGAGATGCCGCAGATGGTCGCCCTCTACAACGGCGTCGGCGGCGGCGCCGTGGCGCTGATCGCCTGGTCGGAGATCCGCCACGGGATCTCGCTGGGCGAGGAGATCCCGCTCGACGAGCTGATCCCGATCCTCTTCGCCGGAGTCGTCGGCTCGGTCTCCTTCTGGGGCTCCAACATCGCCTTCGCCAAGCTCCAGGACCTGATCCCGACCCGGCCGCTGGCGGTGCCCGGGCAGCAGGTGATCAATGCCGTTCTGCTGATCGGGATCGTCGCCGCCTGCATCTCGATCGCAGTCGGCAACGACGACCCCTCGCAGCTGACCTTCGTCGCGGTTCTGATCGCCGCCGGCATCCTCGGCAACCTCGTGGTGCTGCCGATCGGCGGCGCCGACATGCCGGTCGTGATCTCGCTGCTGAACGCCTTCACCGGCCTCTCCGCCGCGGCCGCCGGCTTCGCGCTGGACAACGTCGCGCTGATCGTCGCCGGCACCCTGGTCGGCTCCTCCGGAACGATCCTGACGATGGAGATGGCGACGGCGATGAACCGCTCGGTCTCCAACGTCCTCTTCGCCGGCTTCGGCGGCGCCCCGTCCGGCGGCGGGGGCGGTTCCACCGAGGAGCGTCCACACGTCTCGATCGGCGCCCAGGATGCGGCGATCAAGCTCGCCTACGCCGACTCGGTGGTGATCGTGCCCGGATACGGCCTCGCGGTCGCCCAGGCCCAGCACGCGATCAAGGAGGTCGCCGACGAGCTGGAGAAGCGCGGCATCACCGTCAACTACGCGATCCACCCGGTCGCCGGCCGTATGCCCGGCCACATGAACGTGCTCCTCGCCGAGGCCGACGTCGCCTACGAGAACCTCAGGGAGATGGAGGAGATCAACCCGGAGATGTCGCGCACCGACGTCGCCGTCGTCGTCGGCGCCAACGACGTCACCAACCCGGCCGCCAAAAACGACCCGGACTCGCCGATCGCCGGAATGCCGATCATCGAGGTCTCCGAAGCCCAGCAGGTGATCGTGATCAAGCGCTCGCTCTCGCCCGGGTTCGCCGGCATCGACAACGACCTCTTCTACGAACCGAACACTTCGATGCTCTTCGCGGACGCCAAACAGGCGGCGGCGGACATCGCGGCTGAGATTCAGAACCTGTAGCGCTGCCCCGGTCGGGTCCCGGTAGGGGTTTCGCTTAACTTTTTCGTGGGTCGCGCCCCGGCCGTCCGAGATTCGGCGCGCCGAAAAAGTACAAGACGCTTCACCCCTACCGGGACCCGACCGGGGGGGACGAGCAGGGTGGCGAGACCGCGTGTGTTTGTTTGCGCCGGTCTCTGGAGCTAGTTTCTAAAACCCTGTGCCTCCTCCCGATGATTCCGGCCCCAGCCAGCCTCGCGGAATAGCCAAGTCCGCACTCATCGGTCTTGTCGGGGTCGTCGTATCAATGGCGATCCCCATCTTGATTGTCGTGATCCTCGCGTTCGTCGCCCAGGTCATCATCAGCGGGAGCTGAAAGGCCGCCCTCCGGTAGGGGAGACAACTACGCCGCCAATCCCTTAGTCGTGGGTGCGGCAACGGGGGCAATCGACGGTTGAGTGGGTGGGGACGGTTTGCGTCGTCTCGCTGCTGCTGGTCGGGCTGCTCGCGGCGGGAGTGCGGGCTCCCGGTGGGGAGCTGGCGCGGGCGGTGTTCTCGCGGATTCTTTGTGGGGTGGCGTTGGGAGATGGGTGTGGGGACGAGCCGGTGTTGATTGCGGCTTATGGGACTGAGGTCGGGAGGTTGGTGAGGCGGCATATGCCGACGATTGCGTTCGAGGCTGGGTCGCGGGCGTTGCCGGTGGATTTTCGGGACTGTCGTGACCCTTCGTGTGGCGACGGCGACGAGGAGGGGCTGGTTCATCGCAGCGACCGGCGGCTGCCGGTGACTGCGTTCGTCCACGTAATCGATTGCAGGGAGGGGGAGGCGGAGGATTCCGAAGCCGACGGCGCCGATTGCTCCGGCGAGCGGGCGGGCTATCTGTATCTCCAGTACTGGACCTATTACGCCGACTCGGCCACGCTGCGCGGCGTCCCGGTCGCCGGCTCGAAGGGTTTCCACTACGACGATTGGGAGTCGGTGCAGATCCGGATTGGGCCTGACGGCAGCGTCGAGGAGCGGGCCTCCTCACACAGCGGCTTCAACTACGAGCGCGGCGTCGCCAACTGGGGCTCCGATGCCGGTTTCGACCCGCTGAAGGAGCTCGCGGAGACGATCGGCGCGCGCGCCGAGAACGGCTGGGGCCCCGAGACCGGCCTTCTCCTCGTCTCCGGCGGCAGCCACGCCGGCAACGCCGCCGGCGACGGCCGCGGCACCCGCTTCACCCCCGGCCGCCGCGTCCACCTGATCCCGCTGGAGCCGATCGCCACCACCGATCGCACCCGCTTCTCGATCCTGCCCCCTTGGCGCAAGCGCACCTGGCGCGACCCCGAGGCGGACGGGACCGGCTGACGAGTCCTGTCTTTTGCACCTATGCGGGTGAAAAGTCAGGACTCGACCGGCTAGCTACTTCGGCGCCATCCGGATCGCGCCGTCGAGGCGGATCGTCTCGCCGTTCAGCATCGGGTTGGCGACGATCTGGCCGACCAGCTGCGCGTACTCCTCGGTGCGGCCGAGGCGGGAGGGGAAGGGGATGCTGGCGCCGAGCGAGTCGCGGGCGGCCTCGGGCAGCGCCGCCAGGAGCGGGGTGTCGAAGAGGCCCGGGGCGATCGTCATCACTCGCACGCCCTTGGAGGCCATGTCGCGGGCGGCTGGCAGGGTCATGCCGACGATCCCGCCCTTGGAGGCGGCGTAGGCGATCTGGCCGATCTGGCCGTCGAAGGCGGCGATCGAGGCGGTGTTGACGCAGACGCCGCACTCGCCCTGCTCGTTGGCCTCGTTGCCGATCATCGAGGCCGCCGCCAGGCGCAGCACGTTGAAGGTTCCGATCAGGTTCACCTTGACGACGTTGGAGAAGTATTCGAGGTCGTGGGGACCGCGGCTCCGCGCCAGCCGCTCGGCCCAGCCGATGCCGGCGCAGCAGACCGAGATCCGCAGCCCGCCCTCGGCCGCGGCGGCGCGCTCGACGGCGGCCTGCACGGCCTCGGCGTCGGTGACGTCGGCGGCGACGAACTCGGCGCCGATCTCAGCCGCCAGCGCGCTCCCGCGCTCCTCGTTCAGGTCGGCGATCACCACCTTGGCCCCACCGGCCGCGAGCGCTCGCGCCGTCGCCTCGCCGAGGCCCGAAGCCCCGCCGGCGACCAACGCTCCTGCTCCCTCGACCCTCATCGCAGCGGCAGCTTATTCGGACCGCGGCTCAGGGTTGTTCACACCCGTGTTCTTTTTGTCTGTGTAGGGTTTTCATATCGCCACCGAGGTGACGGCAAACTCCAAGGCAGCGATCGCGGAGGCACTCTCCGAGGCCCGGGAGTTGACCCTGGAGCTGATCGATCCCCTCGATGAGGCCCAGCTCAACCGCGTCTACTCGCCGCTGCTCAGCCCACTGGCCTGGGATCTCGGCCACATCGCCAACTTCGAGGAGCTCTGGCTGGTGCGGACGATCGGCAACCGCGAGCCGCTGCACGGCGACCTCGGCCTCTTCTACGACGCGATCGAGAACCCGCGCAAGACCCGCGGCGAGCTGCCGATTCTGCGCGACGCCGAGCTGCGCGCCTACATGGCCGACGTGCGTGAGCGCACCTTGGAGGTACTCGACTCGGTTGAGATCGACGCCGACGCCGAGGGCCCATTGCTGCGCGAAGGCTTCGTCTACGAGATGTTGCTCGCGCATGAGCACCAGCACAACGAGACGATGCTGCAGTTGCTGCAGTTGGTCGACGGCTACGAGCTGCCGCAGCGCTACCGCGACCGCATCGACGCGGTGACCGCCGGCGACCCAGGGACGGTCCTGGTCGAGGCCGGGGAGTACGAGATCGGCGCCCCCGCGCACGGCTTCGCCTACGACAACGAGCGCCCGCGCCACACCGTCGAGCTCGACGCCTTCGAGATCGACCGATCCGCGACCGCGAATTCCTCGTACCTGAAGTTCATGGAGGAGACCGGGGCAGAGCCACCGTCCCACTGGGCGCCCGACGGCGAGGGCGGCTGGGTCGAAGTGGCGATGGGACGGCGCGAAGCGATCGACTCGGATCGTCCCGTGATCCACGTCTCCTGGCACCAGGCCGATGCCTTCGCCCGCTGGGCCGGCAAACGGCTGCCAAGCGAGCACGAGTGGGAGGCGGCGCGCCCGCACCTGGACGATCTCGGCCACGGCTGGGAATGGACCTCTTCCGACTTCCTCGCCTACCCCGGCTTCAGCGCCTTCCCCTACCCGGAGTACTCCGAGGTCTTCTTCGGCGAGGAGTACAAGGTCTTGCGCGGCGGCGCCTGGGCCACTCACCCCCGTGTCGCCCGGCCCAGCTTTCGCAACTGGGACCTGCCGCAGCGCAGCCAGATCTTCGCCGGACTGCGCTGCGCGAGGGACGCATGATCGCGATCGACGTCCACCTCGATGCCGACGCCGCCGCGACGATGGCGCGCGACGTCCGCGCCGGCCTCTGCGCGTATCCGAAGGAGCTGGCGCCGAAATACTTCTACGACGAGCGCGGCTCGATCCTCTTCGAGCAGATCACCGAGCTGCCCGAGTACTACCCGACGCGGGCCGAGCGGGAGATCCTCAGCACCCGCTCGACCGAGATCCTCGCGGCGGCCGGCGGTCCGGCGACCCTGGTCGAGCTCGGCTCCGGCTCGGCCGCGAAGACCCGCCACCTGCTGAGCGCGATGCGCGACGACGGCGCCCTCGAGACCTACGTCCCGGTCGACATCTCCGAGGAGATCACCCACCGCACCGCTGCCGACCTGGTCGACGAGTACCCGGGTCTCGAGGTCCGCGGCCTCGTCTGCGACTTCGAGCAGCACCTGGAGCGGATCCCCGAGGGCGGGCCGCGCATGATCGCCTTCCTCGGCGGCACCATCGGCAACCTCTACCCGCGCCAGCGCCACGCCTTCCTCGAGCGCATCGGGGCGCTGCTGGGACCTGAGGACAGCCTGCTCCTGGGCACCGACCTGATCAAGGACCGGACCCGCCTCGAGGCCGCCTACAACGACTCTGCCGGGGTCACCGCAGAGTTCAACAAGAACGTGCTGGAAGTGCTGAACCGCGAGCTCGGTGCCGACTTCGACCTCGACGGCTTCGAGCACGTCGCCCGCTACGACGACGAGGCGGAGCGGATGGACATCCGCCTGCGCTCGCTGGTCGCGCAGGAGGTCCGGCTCGAGGACCTCGACCTCGAGATCACCTTCGCCCCCGACGAGGAGATGCGGACGGAGATCTCGACCAAGTTCACCCGCGAGCGGCTCGAATCGGTCTACGCCGGCGCCGGCCTCGAGCTGCGCGGCTGGTTCACCGACGCCGCCGGCGACTACGCGCTCTCACTCGCCGGCACCTGCTGAGTGATGCAGTGGATGTTGCCGCCGCCGAGGATGATCTCGCGCGCCGGCACCCCGACCACCTCGCGCTCGGGGAAGCACCCACTCAGGATCTCCGCCGCGGCCTCGTCGGTCCGCTCGTCCAGCAGCGGGTAGATGAGCCGCGAATTGCCGAGGTAGAAGTTGGCGTAGGAGGCCGGCAGCCGGTCCCCCGCCGTGCGCGGGTAAGTGCCCTCGACCGCGTCGACGCCAGCAGCCTCCTCGGCGGTGATTTCCAGCGGGCCAGGGGAGGGGATGAGGACAACCTCGAGCGAGCGCCCCTTGGCGTCGGTCGCCGCTTCCAGTCGCTGCCGCGCGTCGGCTGAGATCGCGTACTGGGGATCGCTCTCGTCCTCGGTCCAGGTCAGCAGGACGACGCCGGGGCGGACGAAGGTCGCAAGCTCGTCGATGTGGCCGTCGGTCTCGTCTTCGAAGACCCCGCGGTCGAGCCACAGCACCTTCTCGACCCCGAGGTAGTCGCACAGGTTCTGCTCGACCTGCTCGCGCGAGAGCTCCGGGTTGCGGTTTGGGTTCAGCAGGCACTCCTCGGTGGTGAGGACGGTGCCCTCGCCGTCGACGTGGATCGCGCCGCCCTCAAGCACGAACGGGGCGCGGTAGCGCTCGGCCCCTTCGATCTCGAGGATCTTCGCGGCGACGCGGTCGTCGCGGTCCCAGGGAAAGTAGAGGCCGCCGTCGAGCCCGCCCCAGGCGTTGAAGTGCCAGTCGATGCCGCGGCGCCGGCCCTTGCCGTCGATCACGAAGGTCGGGCCGGTGTCGCGGACCCAGGAGTCGTTCGTGGAGATCTCGACCAGGCGGACCGAGCTCGGCAGCAGCGAGCGCGCGTGCTCGAACTGGGAGTCGGAGACGGCCATCGTCACCGGCTCGGACTCGGCGATCGCCGCGGCCACCGTGGCGAAGGCTTTTTGGGCCGGCTTGGCCCCCAAACGCCAGTTATCTGGACGCTGCGGCCAAACCATCCAGCAGCCGCTGTGCGGCTCGTACTCCGCAGGCATACGAAAGCCGTCTGCGGCGGGAGTTGAAGCAATCTTCGAGCTCAAGTTTCTCCTATTGTCGCGGGCATGGAGCAGATACGAGTCATCACCGCCGACAGTTCAAGCACTTCACCCGCCCGGACGCGTCCCGCGACGCGGAAGCCGTTGCGGGTCGGGGCCGTCCAGCACCGCTGGCACGCCGACCCCGAGGAGCACCGCGCCGCCCTCCGCGCCGGCGTCGAGCTCGCCGCCTCCGAGGGGGCCGAGTTGGTCTGCCTGCAGGAGCTCACCCTCAGCCGCTACTTCGCCGTCGACCCGGCCGGCCCCGAGGCCGCCGGGGCCGAGCCCGAGCCGCTGCCCGGTGGGCCCACCCACGAGTTCGCCGCTGCCCTGGCGAAGGACACCGGGGTCCACGTCCACGCCTCGCTCTACGAGCGCGCCGACGCCGAGGACGGGCTTGGGTTCAACACCGCGATCGTGGTCGGTCCCGACGGCGAGCTGAAGGTGCGGACGCGCAAGCTCCACATCCCGATCACCGCCGGCTACTACGAGGACCGCTACTTCCGCCAGGGCCCGGCCGACGAGGCGCCGTACCCGCTGCTGGCGCTGGGCGAGGCCAAGCTCGGGCTGCCGACCTGCTGGGACCAGTGGTTCCCGGAGCTGGCCCGCGCCTACAGCCTCGAGGGCGCCGACGTGCTCGTCTACCCGACCGCGATCGGCTCCGAGCCCGACCACCCGGACTTCGACACCCAGCCGCTCTGGGAGCGGGTGATCGTCGCCAACGGGATCGCCAACGGCGTCTTCATGGTCGCCGTCAACCGGATCGGCGAGGAGTCGCCGCTGACCTTTTACGGCTCCTCCTTCATCTCCGACCCCTACGGCCGCGTCCTCGTCCAGGCGCCGCGGGACGAACCGGCGGTCCTGATCGCCGACCTCGATCTCGACCAGCGCCGCGACTGGCTGGAGCTCTTCCCCTTCCTCACCACCCGCCGCCCCGACGCCTACGCGTCGCTGGCCGAGACGCCGGCCGGCTAGGCGGGGGAGAGCGCCGCGATCGTCTCGCCGAGCTTGTCGGGCGGGACGATCGGGGTGAGGATCGGCAGCGTGATCCCGCCGTCGACAAAAGCATTGAGCCGCTCGCGCATCTGCTCCGGGGGGCCGAAGATGAACATGTCCTCGATCAGCTCCCACGGCGCCGCCTCCGCGGCGGCCTGACGGTCGCCGGCCTCCCAGGCGGAGACCATCGGCTCGATCTGCTCGCCGTAGCCGAGCCAGCGGTAGAAGTTGGCGTAGACGGGGACGGTGATGTAGGAGGAGAACATGAAGCGGGCCAGCGGCTCTACCTGCTCGCGCTCGCCGGGGATGCAGAAGAAGCGGCAGAGCAGCTCGAAGCCCTCCGGCGCGTCCTTGACCTGCTCCGCCACCTTGGGCAGGCCGGCGAGCGGGAGGAAGTTGGTGAAGGCGCCCTGGGCGCGCTCGACCGCCAGCTCCAGCATCTTGCCGCGCAGCGCCGCCAGCACGATCGGGATCGGGTGCGCCGGCGCGGTTTCCAGCTTGAACCCGGTCTCGGTGCGATTGCCCTCGAGCGCGGTCTGGAGGAAGTCGAGCGTTTCGCGGACTTTGCTCAGCGGCTTCTCGAAGGAGATCCCGTTCCAGCCTTCGACGATCCGGTCCGAGGAGGAGCCGATCCCGAGCACGAAGCGGCCGCGGGAGGCGTCGGCGAGCGCCGCCGTCTCCTGCGCCAGCAGCGCCGGGCCGCGCTGGAAGACGCCGACGATCCCGGTTCCGAGCCGAATCCGCTCGGTCCAGGCGGCGCTGAGGGTGAGCGGCGTGAAGCCGTCGGGCCCGGCGGTCTCGCCGGTCCAGAGGTCGGTGTAGCCGGCTGCCTCGGCCTGCTTCACGAACTCACCGTGGTCGGCGAGCGAGGTGCCGGGCAGCGGCAGCGTCAGTCCCCAACGCCTATCCATGCGGCGACCCTATAGCCTGCGCGCCGATGGCCGAGACTTCGCAGGCGAAGCCCGACCGCAACCTCGCCCTGGAGCTCGTCCGGGTGACCGAGGCGGCCGCGCTCGCAGCCGCTCGCTGGGTCGGCCGCGGCGACAAGATCGCCGCCGACCAGGCAGCCGTCGATGCGATGCGCCACGTGCTCGACTCGGTCTCGATGGACGGGATGGTCGTGATCGGCGAGGGCGAGAAGGACGAGGCCCCGATGCTCTTCAACGGCGAGCAGATCGGCGACGGGTCGCCGCCGGTCGTCGATATCGCCGTCGACCCCCTGGAGGGGACCCGGCTCTGCGCGCTGGGCATGCCGAGCGCGCTGGCGGTGATCGCCCTGGCCGAGCGCGGCACGATGTTCGACCCCGGCCCCTGCGTCTACATGGAGAAGATGGCCGGCGCCGAGGAGATCGCCGACCTGCTCGACCTCGACCGGCCGCTGCCGGAGACGCTGAAGCTGATCGCCGAGCGCAAGGGCGGCAGCGTCGGCGACGTCACCGTGGTCATGCTCGACCGCCCCCGCCACGAGGAGGCGATGCGCGAAGTGCGCGAGGCCGGCGGTCGCATCCGCCTGATCACCGACGGCGACGTCTCGGCGGCGCTGCTCGCGGTCAGCGAACGCTCCCCGGTCGACCTGCTCTGGGGGATCGGCGGCACTCCCGAGGGCGTGCTCTCGGCTGCGGCCCTGAAGTCGATGGGCGGGCAGCTGATCGGGCGCCTCTGGCCCCGCGACGACGGTGAGCGCAGCGCCGCGATCGATGCCGGCTACGACCTCGACCGCATCCTCACAGCCGACGACCTCTGCTCCGGCGACGACGTCTTCTTCTCCGCCACCGGCGTCACCGACGGCGATGTCCTGCAAGGCGTCCGCTACCGCGGCGCCGGCGCGACCACGGAATCGCTGGTGATGCGCTCGCGCTCCGGCACCGTGCGCCGCATCCACGCCCGCCACGACCGCTCGAAGCTGCGGACCGTGACCGGCGAGCGTTACGGGTAGTCCGCTCCTTCGGGGGTAGCTTGGCTGTGTGATCGCGGTTGCCGGGAGCACCGGCTACATCGGCGGGCTGCTCTGCGAGCGGCTGCGGGCTGACGGGCGGGATGTCCGGGCGCTCGCTCGCAGCCCCGAGCGCGCGCGGCATCTTGAGGACGCTGGCTGCGAAGTGCGCCGAGCCGACGTCCTCGACCCCGACACCCTGGGGCCAGCTCTGGAAGGGGCGGAGGTCGCCTACTACCTGGTCCACTCGATGGGACGGGGGTCTGACGGCGACTTCGCCAGTCGCGACCACGACGGCGCCATCAACTTTGCCGCCGCGGCTGCCGCGGCGGGAGTGCGCCGGGTCGTCTACCTGGGCGGGCTGGGGGAGGGGTCAGAGCATCTGGCCAGCCGCCACGCGACTGCCGAGGCGCTGATCGCCGGCGAGGTCCCGGTCGCCTACTTCCGCGCCGCCGCCGTGATCGGCGCCGGCAGCGAGTCCTTCCGCACGGTCTACTACCTGGTCCGCCGCCTGCCGGTGATGGTCACGCCGCGCTGGACCTCCACCCGGACCCAGCCGATCGCGGTCGCCGACGCAGTCGCGCACCTGGCTGCCGCCACCGACCTCGGACTGCCGCTCGACCGCGAACTGCAGATCGGCGGGCCCGATGTGACCACCTACGGCGGCATGATCGACGAGCTTGCCCGGGCGCTGGACCGGCGGCCGCCGCGGCGGATCACTGTTCCCGTTCTGACCCCGTGGCTCTCGTCGCTCTGGATCGGCCTCGTCACCCCCGTCGACGCCGGCGTCGCGCGACCGCTGATCGAGGGCCTGGCGACCGAGACGGTTGTCCGCGACCCGAGCGGAATGGCTCTGCTGCCAGCGATCGAGCCGACGCTGCTGCCCGCCGCGCTGCGGTCTGCAGTCGAATATACGTGACTGTTCGTTTATAAAACATAGTTGTACCAGTAAAAAACTGTTGATAACCTAACTCTCCGAAAGGGGAGAGCGCCTTTGGTTACTCCAGTAGATGCGTCAACTTCCGACGGTGTCGCAGAGATGGTCACGGATTCGGCGCGTGCGCCGGAAGAGCAGCGCTACCGCGCCGGCGAGCGCGCGCTTTCGGTGCTCGCGACGCCACTCAACCTGACAATCCTGCGGGCCCTGGCCGAGCGACCGATGCGCCTCGCCGAACTGCGGCGGGCGACCGGACTGCCGGCGCAGACGACCCTGCGCGGGCACCTGGCCAGCCTGAGCGAGATCGGCATAGTCGACAAACGCCCGACCGAGCAGATGCCCTACGCGGTCGAGAACGAGCTGACGCCGATGGGGCGGGAGCTGCTCGCCGTCGCCGACCGGCTCGAGGCTTGGCTGAGACATGCCCCCGACGGCGGCATCGCGCTGGATACCAGCGGCGCCAAGGGCGTGATCAAGGCCTTCATAGATGGGTGGGGCTCGACGATCATGCGGCGGGTGGCCTGGACGCCGATGTCGCTGACCGAACTCGACCGCAGAATCGCCGAGCTCAGCTACCCGGCGTTGGAGCGCCGGCTGGCGAGCATGCGGATGGCGGGCTTGATCGAGGCGCGGCCGAGCCACGGCGCCGGCACCCCTTACACGGTCACCGAGTGGGCCCGCCGGGGAATCGCCCCACTCGCCGCGGCCGGTCGCTGCGAGCTGCTCCATATGCGGGAGCGGGCGACGCCGGTGACCCCGGTTGACATCGAGGCCGCCTTCATGCTGGCGACGCCGCTGGTCGGGTTGCCGATGGACATCGCTGGTGCCTGTCAGCTCGAGGTCGAATCGGACCGGGCCGGAGAGGCGGCCGGTGTCACCGTGGTGGTCGAGGACGGCAAGGTCATCGCCTGCGACTCAGATCTGGGCCAGAGTCCCGGAACCTTCGCGATCGGCTCGACCTCGAAGTGGTTCAACGCGGTCAACGACGGCGAGCTGGGGGAGCTGCGTTTCGGCGGCGGCCGCCGGTTGGCAGAAGGGCTGGTCCGCGGCCTCCACGCCGCTCTCAGCGAGCGATAGCGGCGGCGCGGCTCTGCTCGCTGCGGGCGGCTTCTTCGCCCAGGAACGGAACCAGGGCCTCGTAGGTGAGGTCAGGCAGGAGCGCCGGTAACTCTGCTGCCCGGTCCAGCACGACCTCTTCGTAGATGCGGGCGAGGGCGGCGCCGACGCCGAGGCTGGTCGCCTGCGCCAGCTCTGGTCCGGCGCCGTCCTCCTCCATCCCTTCGTCGATCAACTTGACGAAGCGGGCGAAGGCGTCCTGGAAGCGGATGCGGGAGACGGGACCGACGGCGGCCAGCTCAACCACGGTGAACCGCGCCGCGGCGGGGTCGGCGGCGAACCACTCCAGCGTCGCCGCGAGCGCGTTCGTAATCCGCTCCTGCCAGGGGCCGGCCTGGGCGTAGGCGGCGCGCACCTTCGCCTCGAGATCCTCGACCAGGAGCGCGTGCGCCGCGAGCATGCAGTCGCGCTTGTCGGTGAAGAGTTCGTAGAAGCTCTCCCTGCCGACCCCGGCCTCCTCGAGGATGTCGGCCACGGTGGTTGCCTCGTAGCCCTTGCCGGCAGTGACTCTGACCACGGCGGCGAGCAGGCGCTCGCGCTGGGAGCGGGTGACCAGCTCGCGCGGGAGGCCGTGCCGGCCGCGCGGCAGTCGCCACTTGCGCAGATCCTCCGGGGCGCTCACCGGGTGGCCGCTGGTTTGCCGTTCGCGGGCCTGGCCAGCCGCGCCTGGGCAAGCGCCTCCTCGTGGCCGCCAAAGGGGGCGACGGCGAGGTAGACGATGTCGGGGAGCAGAACCAGGAGGTCGTCGGAGAGGCCGGCGGTGGTTTGGTTGAAGACCAGGAGCTGGGCTCGGCTGAAGGCAAGGCCGGGATCGATGTAGCTGCTCGTCGGCAGCCCGGCGCTCTCCCAGAGGCCTTCCAGGGCCGGGATCAGAATCTTGCGGTAGCGCACGACCACGCCCGGTTCGACCGAGATTGCGTCCCCGGCCAGGAGCTGTGCCATCGCCGGTTTCGCCGCCATCTGGGTGAGGATCGCGGCGGTCGCCTGGCGCACCGCCTCAGGAGGCGGGTCGGCCGGGGAGTACGCCTCGCGGGCGACGTCCTGCAGCTCGTTGAGGCAGAAGTCGACGGTCGCCCCGAAGCAGGAGCGCTTGTCGCCGAAACGTTTGTAGAAGGTGGTGCGGGAGATCCGCGCGCGGCCGACGATGTCGGTGATCGTGGTCGCCGCATAGGTCTTCTCGGCGCAGCTGTCGATCATCGCCTCGATGATCCGTTGGCGCTGAGAACTCTCGCCTATGTCGGTCGGGACCGTCGGCGATAAAACGCTGGACCCGCTTCCAGAACTCTGGTGTTTTTGCATCAATTGGATTGTTTCAACATGCGCAGACGGGTGCCTGCGTGCCCCCGGCTACCCCCTTTAGCCGAATAAGGGTTCCCGAATAGAAATATGACAGTTTTGTTTGAGTTATTGGGACGCTGGGGGCGCCGGTGCGTCCGGCTGCGTCCTCGAGTGCCCGCCGCAGTCGTGGCACGGCGGCTTCGGCGAGGTGCCGTTGTAGGGCAGTTCGCCGGTGTCGTGGAGCTCGTGGCGCAGCGAGTTGATCACTGCACCGACCATCAGCGCCAGGCTGAGCACGTAGAACCAGAGCAGGGCGATGAGGACGAAGCCCAGGGTCGAGCCGAAGCGGGAGAGGCTGGAGACGTTGGAGAGGTAGATCGGGAAGAGCCAGTTGGCGAGGCCGGCGGCGAAGGTGACGAAGGCCGCGCCCGGCCAGACCGCGCGCCAGGGCATGTGCCCTTTCGGCACCGCCCAGAAGATCACCGCGCAGATCAGGAAGGTGACCAGCAGGGCCGCGGCCAGCAGCAGGACGGTGTCGATCGCCTTGATGTCGGAGAGCCCGAGCGGCAGCCGGTCGGTGCTGGAGAGCAGCGTGCTCTCGACCGTCGGCACGAAGATGCTGGCGGCGATGAAGAGGAGGACGACCCCGAGCATCGCGAAGGAGAAGCGCTTCTGCTCGACCCAGCCGCGGCACTCGACGTGGTAGATGCGGCAGAAGGCGGTGTCCATCGCGCCCCAGAAAGAGGCGCCGATCCAGAGCGAGCCGATGAATGCGGCGATCCCGATCGTCGTCGAGTTGCTCTCGATCCGGTTGAGGGCGTCGGTCAGCGTCTGCTGCTCGACGTCGGGGAAGAGGCGCTGGAGGTCGCTGAGGACGCTGGTCTCGACGCCGCCGATCTTCAGCACCTGGCCGAACACGAAGAGGACCAGGAGGGCGAACGGGAAGACCGCCAACATGAGGTTGTAGGCGACCATGGCCGAGAGCCCGGTGACGTTCTCACGGTAGGCCCGCTGCCAAAAGGCGCGCAAAAAGGGAGTGGAATTGCGGATTGGGGCGGGCATTGACTTTACAAACTGAAGCGACTACCATGTCGACGCGTTTAACGAGAGTTTGACGCCTGCCCAACCGGGCAACTTGATGTTGAGCCTTAATTCGCGGACCAGCTCCTTGGTCCGCTTTTTAATCTGCCGGCGCGACTTTTCGCTCGCGACGGCATTTCAACGCCCAGGACTAAACACCACGCGCTAGGGAAACGAGTAGACACGAATGCTGGTAGCAGAGCTTCAGGAGTTGGAGGAGGTTAAAAACCTCATCAATCGCGGGCAGCAGCTCGGCGTGCTGACCTTCGGCGACATCGCCTCGGCGGTATCCGAGGTCGATCTCGACGAGTCTGACGTCGAGGACCTCTATGGCCACCTCGAGAAGTCGGGGATCGAGCTCGTGGAGGACATGGACCCGGCCCAGAAAGCCGCGGCCGACGCGATGCCCGCCGACACCGGGAAAAAAGGCCGCCGGCGCCAGAAACAGGCGCTCGACCTGAAACCGGACATGACCACCGATTCCTTGCAGCTGTTCCTCAAGGACATCGGCAAAGTCCGCCTGCTGACTGCCGCGGAGGAGGTCGAACTCGCCAAGCGGATCGAGCGCGGTGACCTCGACGCGAAGCAGAAAATGGTCGAGTCGAACCTGCGCCTGGTCGTCTCGATCGCGAAAAATTATCGGAACCAGGGGCTTCCCTTCCTCGACTTGATCCAGGAGGGCACCCTCGGGCTGGTCCGTGCGGCGGAGAAGTTCGACTACCGCAAGGGCTTCAAGTTCTCCACCTACGCGACTTGGTGGATCCGCCAGGCGATCGCCCGCGCGCTCGCCGACAAGGCGCGGACGATCCGGATCCCGGTCCACGTGGTCGAGAAGCTGAACAAGATCGGCCGCGCGGAGCGCAAGCTGGTCACCGAGCTCGGCCGCGAGCCGACCCCGGAGGAGATCGCCGAGGTAACGGGGATCGATCCCGAGGAGGTCGACTCGATCAAGCGCTCGGCCCAGGCTCCGGTTTCGCTGGAGAAGCCGGTCGGCGACGAGGAGGAGTCCGAGTTCGGCCAGTTCATCGCCGACGAGAAGGCCGAGTCCCCGTTCGACCGGGCTGCGGACCTGCTGACCAAAGAGGCGCTGAAGGAGGCGCTGGAGAATCTCTCCTACCGCGAGCGACGCGTACTCGAGCTTCGCTACGGCCTCGGCGGCGAGCACCCGCGCACCCTCGACGAGGTCGGCCGCACCTTCAACGTCACCCGCGAGCGAATCCGCCAGATCGAGAACCAGAGCCTCAAAAAGCTGCAGTCGCTGGGCGAGGCCCAGAAACTGCGCGAGGTCGCTTAGCTCGGACGGGGTATCGGCCAGCGGGCCGGTACCCCTCCGACTTATCTGACGGCTCCCGTCCCACCGCTTAAGACGGGGAGTTACGCGGTCGATATAGACCGCGATGTTCGATATCGATTCAGCATTGCGCACCCTCGTCGAGCGCGAGGGCTCGGATCTTCATGTGAAGGTCGAGTCGCCGCCGGTCGCCCGTATGCACGGGGAACTGGTCGCGCTCGAGGGGTTCGGTGAGCTGACTCAGCAGGACACCGAGAAGGCCTTCCACGACATCGCCGAGGCGCGTTCGCTGGCCGAATTCGAGGAGGACGGGGAGGCGGACTTCTCCTACTCGCTCTCCGGCGTCTCCCGCTTCCGCGTCAACTGCTTCAAGCAGCGCGGCTCGATCTCGATCGTCTGCCGTGCGATCCCCTTCGACATCCGCTCGATCGAGGACCTGGGCCTGCCAGATGTGGTCCGCGACCTGGCCGAGGAGGCTCGCGGGATCGTCCTCGTCACCGGCACCACCGGCTCTGGCAAGAGCACGACGCTGGCGGCGATGATCGACCACATCAACAGCACCCGGGCGCGGCACATCGTCACGCTCGAGGATCCGATCGAGTACCTGCACGCCGACAAACGCTCGATCATCAACCAGCGCGAAATCGGCTCGGACACGAAGGGCTTCGGCCGGGCAATGCGCCGGGTTCTGCGCCAGGACCCCGACGTGATCCTGATCGGCGAGATGCGCGACGAGGAGACCGTGCGCACGGCGCTCTCCGCGGCCGAGACCGGCCACCTCGTCCTTTCCACGGTCCACACGCTCGACGCGACCGAGACGATCAACCGGATCATCGACTTCTTCCCGCCGCACCTGCAGCAGCAGGCGCGGGTGATGCTCTCCTCGACCCTGAGGGGGGCGATCGCCCAGCGCCTCGTTCCCGACGTGACCGGCGAGGGCCGGGTGCCGGCCTCCGAGGTGTTGGTCGTCACCGGCCGCGTCCAGGACCTGATCCTCAATCCCGAGGAAACCGGCCGCATCACCGAGGTCATCTCCGAGGGCGAGTACTACGGGATGCGGACCTTCGACCAGGCGCTGCTGACCTACGCGATGGAGGGCCGGATCACCGAGGAGACCGCGCTCGAGTACGCCTCCAGCCCGCACGACTTCAAGCTGATGCTCGCCGCCGGCGGCCAGCGCGCCAGCGGGATCGAGCAGATCGGCGAGCCGCAGGAGCCAGTGGCGCGATGAGGGAGAAGCTGAACGAGAATCCGATGGCGCAGATCGGCCTGGTCGTGCTCCTGATCGTGGTCGTCGGCTACATGCTGCTCGGCAAAGGCGGCGAAGAAGAAGCCGTGGAAGAAGGGCCGGTCGTCGCCAGCGTCAACGGCGTCACGGCAACTGGCGCGACTCCCGGCGAAGCGGTCGAAGGCGCAGTCGAAAGCCTTGAAGCCGGCGGCGCTGTCGAAGCCGGCAGCGGCGAAATGCCCACCTCGATCCCCGCTCCGCCACCGCCCGCACCTGTCACCGCCGCCTACGAGGCCGGCCGCACCGTGGTGCTCCTGGTCGTGCACGACGGCGGCATCGACCGCTCGCTGACCGCCGCGGCCACGAACTACGTCGCCGACGTCCCCGGCACCGAGCTCATCGTCGTGCCGGTGCGCCAGCTCGCCCGCTACGCGTCGATCACCGTCGGTCTCGACCTCAACCGGGTGCCGGCGCTGGTCGTGATGCGGCCCCGCAAGCTCAGCGACGGGATCCCGCAGGCGACCGTCGACTACGGCTTCCAGACCCCGGCGAGCGTCGTGCAGGCAGTGCGCGACGCTTCCTACGCGGGCCCGGAAACGACTTACCACCCGGAATGAGCGGGCAATGAGCTCGAACGACCGCACCCACTTCCCGGGCCACCTGCAGCCAGTGCCGGACTCGGGCACCTCGGCGGCGCCGGCGATGCCGGTCGAACAGGAGGGCACGCCGGGCCTGACCCCGCCGCGCCAGCGCAGCCACTCGCGCGGCTTCATCACCGATGTCCTCGTCGAGCTCGGCTTCGCCTCGGCGGAGACCGTCTCCGCGGCGATCGAGGCCGCCCGCACGGCGGGCCGCACGCCGGAGTCCCTGCTGCTGGAGCAGAGCGCGATCAGCGAGGAACAGCTCTCGATGGCGACGGCCGAGCGCTACGGCCTCGACCACGTCGACCTCGCCCTCTACAGCGTCGACGTCGCCGCGGCGGCGCTTTTCCCCGTGCCGATGGCGCGCCGCTACATGGCGGTGCCGGTCGGCTACGTCGACCAGCACACGCTGCTGGTCGCCGCCGCCGACCCCGCCAACGTGCTCGCGGTCGACGACATCCAGATCGCCACCGGTCTCGACTGCCGCATCGCCGTCGCCGCCAAAGCTGACGTCGAGTCCCTGCTCGCGCGCCTCGGCACCCTGCAGAACGCCGCCACCGAGTCGATCATCGTCGACGACAACGCCGAAGCCGAAGAGGAAGAGGCGCTGGCCGCGGTCAGTGAGATGCAGGCGGGCGCCGAGGACGCGCCGGTGATCAAGCTCGTCTACAGCATCCTCGCCCAGGCGGTGGGGGAGGGCGCCTCCGACATCCACCTCGAGCCCGAAGAGGGCGAGTTGCGGATCCGCTTCCGCGTCGACGGCGTGCTCAAGGAGTCCGCGCACGTGCCCAAGCGGATGATCGGCGCGGTGATCTCGCGCCTGAAGATCATGAGCGAGCTCGACATCGCCGAGAAGCGCGTCCCCCAGGACGGCCGCGTCAGCGTCGCGGTCGACGAACGCCGCGTCGACCTCCGTGTCACCACCCTGCCGACCCAGCGCGGCGAGGGGGCGACGATCCGCATCCTCGACGAAAGCAACGCCCACCGCACGCTCGACGACCTCGGCATGGACGGCTCCGCCCGTGCGACTTTCGAGGTCGCCTTCCGCCAGGCCTATGGCGCCGTTCTCGTTACCGGCCCGACCGGTTCCGGCAAGAGCACGACCCTCTACGCGGCGCTCAGCGACCTGAACGAGATCGAGAAGAAGATCATCACGATCGAGGATCCGGTCGAGTACCGGATCGACGGCGTAAATCAGATGAACGTCAACCGCAAGGCCGGGCTCGACTTCGCCACCGGCCTGCGCTCGATCCTCCGCGCCGACCCCGACATCGTCATGGTCGGCGAGATCCGGGACGGGGAGACGGCGCGGATCGCGATCGAGGCGGCGCTGACCGGCCACCTCATGCTCACCACGCTGCACACCAACGACGCTCCCGGCGCGATCGCGCGGCTGAACGAGATGGGCATCGAGCCCTTTCTCACCGCCTCCGCGGTCGACTGCGTGGTCGCGCAGCGGCTCGCGCGCAAACTCTGCCCGACCTGCAAGCAGCGGATCGCGATCCCGCCGGCGACCCTGGCCGAAGCCGGGGTCCGCGTCGGCGCCGAAGTCGAGGCCTACCAGCCGGTCGGCTGCGCCCGCTGCAACCAGAGCGGCTACAGCGGCCGGGTCGGGATCTACTCGGTGATGAAGCTGAGCGACCCGCTGAAGGAACTGACGATCGCCCGTGCCGCCGAGACCGACATCGCCGCCGTCGCCCGCGAGGAGGGCATGTTGACCCTGCGCGAGGACGGCGTCTCCAAGGTCCGCGCCGGCCAAATCAGCCTCGAGGAGGTACTCCGTGTCACTGCCTGACTTCGACTTCTCCGCCGTGCTCGGCCACATGGTCGAGGTGAAGGCCTCGGACGTCCACATCACGCCCGGCTTCCCGCCCGCGGTGCGGGAAAAGGGAAAGATCCACCCGATGGAGGGCTTCCCGGTCCTCAACGGGCAGCAGACCCGCGAGATCGTCTACGGGATCCTCAACGACGACCAGCGCAAGCGGTTCGAGACCAACCAGCAGCTCGATTTCGCCTACGCGATCCCCGGCGTCGCCCGCTTCCGTGTCAACTGCTTCTTCCAGCGCGGCTCGGTCAGCGCCGCCTTCCGCCTGGTGCCGCAGGAGATCCCGGACCTGGACTCGCTCGGGGTGCCGCAGGTGCTGCGCGACCTGACCCGCAAACCGCGCGGCTTCGTCCTCGTCACCGGGCCCACCGGTTCCGGCAAGAGCACGACGCTGGCGGCGATGATCGACGTGATCAACCAGGATCGTGAGGACCACATCCTCACGATCGAGGATCCGATCGAGTTCCTGCACCGCCACAAACGCTCGATCGTCAACCAGCGTGAGGTCGGCTCCGACGCGCCGGACTTCTCACTCGGCCTGCGGGCCGCGCTGCGCCAGGACCCCGACGTGATCCTGGTCGGCGAGATGCGGGACCTGGAGACGGTCTCGACCGCGCTGACCGCGGCGGAGACCGGCCACCTGGTCTTCGCCACCCTGCACACCCAGTCGACCGCGCAGACGGTGGACCGGATCATCGACGTCTTCCCGCCGGCGCAGCAGGCGCAGGTTCGGACCCAGCTCTCGATCGCCCTGCAGGGGATCGTCACCCAGCAACTGCTGCCGACCCTGGACGGGCGCGGCCGCGTCGTCGCCTGCGAGGTGCTGATCCCGACCCCGGCCGTCCGCAACCTGATCCGCGAGGGCAAAACGCACCAGATCTACGGTGCTCTGCAGACCTCCGGTGCGGTCGGGATGCAGACGATGGACGCCGACCTGGCGCGCCTGGTGCGCGGCGGCAAGGTCAGCCGCGCCCTGGCCGAACAGCAGGCCGCGGTGCCCGAGGAGCTCAACCGCCTGCTCGGCGGCCAGGCGCCCCAGGGTGCTGCCGCCACGACCGCCGCCGACGGCATCCCCGCCCCCGCCTACGTGCAGGGAGCGTGAGCTAGATGGCCACGGCGACCACCTTCGAGTTCCGCGCGATGGACCTGGCCGGGTCGACCTCGGCCGGCGAGATCGAGGCCGAATCCAAGGCCGCGGTCGGCGAGCAGTTGCGCCAGCGCGGCCTGATCGTGCTCGACGTCAGCGAGAAGACGACGCCTTTTGCGATCGAGGATCTGTTCAAGAAATGGCAGCGGGTCGACATGCGCGAGCTGGCCGTTTTCTCGCGCCAGTTCGCGACCCTGGTCGCCTCCGGGATGCCGATGCTGCGGACGCTGCAGACGCTCGAAGACCAGACCCAGGACGACCAGATCCGCGAGGCGATCGCCGGCCTGCGCTCCGACGTCGAGGCCGGCAGCTCGCTGGAGAAAGCGATGGAGCGCTACCCGAAGGTCTTCGACCGCCTCTTCCGGGCGATGGTCCGCTCCGGCGAGGAATCCGGCCGGCTCGACGAGGTGCTCGACCGGATCGCCTTCCAGGTGGAGAAATCCGACGCCTTGCGGCGGCAGGTGAAATCGGCGCTGATGTATCCGGCGCTGGTCTTCGGCTTCGCCGCTGTCGTCCTGGTCGCGATTGTCGCCTTCGTGATCCCGGTCTTCGCCGGCATCTTCGAAGAACTGGCCGAAGAACACCCGGAGGAAAAGGCGGAACTGCCGCTGCCGACGAGGATCTGCGTCGGCGCCTCAGATGCGCTCACGGGCTACTGGTTTGTCATCGTTCCGGCATTCGTGATCCTCCTGCTGGTCTTCTTCAAATGGAAGAAAACCGACCGCGGGATCGACATCTGGGACCGCTTCAAACTGCGGCTGCCGTTCAAAGTCGGCGACGTGATCCAGAAAGTGGCGCTGGCCCGTTGGTCACGCACCTTCGCCGGCTCTGTTTCCGCCGGCGTGCCGATGCTGCAGTCGATCAAACTGACCGGCGAAACCTCCGGCAACACCGTCGTCGAGAAGTCGATGGAGGATGTCTACGCCTCGGTCAAGCGCGGCGGCACCCTGGCCGGGCCGATCGAGGAGAACCCGATCTTCCCGGCGATGGTCGGCCACATGGTCGCGGTCGGCGAGGAAACCGGCCAGCTGCAGCACATGCTCTCCAAGGTGGCCGACTTCTACGAGGCTGAGGTCGACGCCAAAGTGAAGGCGCTCACCGCCCTGATCGAGCCGATCATGATCGTCTTCGTCGGCGGCATCGTCGGGTTCATCGTGATCTCGATGTACCTGCCGATGTTCAGCATCTACGAACACATCCGTTAGTTCAGGCACTGGACGGTTGTCCGGCATTCCCACCCGACTATTACGGGTGGGTCCCTACCGGATAGGTACTTTTTTGCGTCTCTCTGCACCTACTTTTGGTGAATTGACAGCCAAAACTGGGAGTTCGCGAATTCCACCCTGCAAGAGCTAAAGATGCGGTGGCGGAGGCCGATGAAAGGGCAGACAGAATGCCAGTGCCTCGGTGCCGAAAGGCAATTCACCCGGGCTCTGGCGCAAACGATAGGTCCACTAGGAGGTACCTATGTTGCTCCAGAACATCCGGGCGAAAATTGGAGCCCGGCTCAACGGCGACAAAGAGGCAGGCTTCACCCTGATCGAGCTTCTCGTCGTCATGCTGATCCTCGGCATCCTCGCCGCGATCGCCCTGCCCGCCTTCTTCAACCAGAAGAGCAAGGCGACCGACGCGAAATCCAAGGAGAACGCTCACTCGGCTCAGGTGGCGATGGAGACCTGTGCTTCGGACAGCCCGACCGGTTCTTACGCGACCTGTACCGCTGACAACCTGAAAACCGTCGAGCCGACCCTGCCGACCACCACGGCGGCAGCCGGTACGGAAAGCATGGCGGTCAGCGGCACCTCCGCCACCGGGTACACGATCGTGATCACCTCGACCACTGGCAACACCTTCTCGGTGGTCAGGGCCGGCGGTACCACCACGTTCCCGTGCACCGTCTCAGACGCCACCAACCGAGGCGGTTGCCCCGGTACCGGCGCTGCGGCCGGCACCTGGAGCGGCTGAGTCTCAAGTCGGCAGTGATGAGTCATCACTCTCGATGCAGCAGTGCAAGGGGCGGGCTCCATGCCCGCCCCTTGCTCTTTGTCTTCCTGCTCGCAGCGTTCAGCCTCTCGACCGCCGCGTCCGCGCAGGCAGCGCTGCTGGCGCCGATCCTCACCGACACGACGCCCGCCTCTCCGAACGCATCCTTCCTTCCCCGCGTCGAAGGTGAAATCGAAGAGGACGTGATCAAAGCGGCACCGCTCGGGATCGGTCTGCGGGCCGCACCCGAACCGAACAACACGGTGAAACTCTACGTTGCAGCCGGTTGTGCTGGGCCGGTGGTCGGCGAAGGCACGGCCGCACAGTTGGAAGCGGAAGGGGTCCAGGTGACCACCCCCGTCGCCGCCGACGCGGTGACGACCTTTTTCGCGACCCAGGGCAACGGCGGAGGCACCTCCCCCTGCTCCACTCACGGCCTTCCCTACAGGCAGGTGACGACTTCGCCGTCCGCGCCGCTATTGGAGTCGGTCAGCCCGGCGTCCCCCGCCGACGACAACTTCCCCTTGCTGTTCGGCACGGCCGATCCTGAAGCGGATGTCTTGATCTACGCCAGCGCGGACTGCAGCGGCCCGGTGGTCGGGGGCGGCTTTGGCGACGAACTCTCTTCCGGCGGTATTCAGGTCCACGTGTCCGACAACACCGAAACGACCTTCTCCGCCGAGGCGGAACTGGCGGGCCTTGTCTCCGACTGCTCGCCCGACCCGATCGTCTACCGAGAGGTGACGCCACCTCCGGATCCCGGGGGTGGGGGATCCGGAGGTGGCGGTGGCGGTGCGGTTGCACCCTTTGTTCCCGCCGCCCCGCCTCCGCCGCCACGGCTCCGCACCGTGCCCGGCGGCTTCGCCAGCGACAGCACGCCGCTCGTCACCGGGAGCGCCATCGGAGCCTCAACGGTGCGGATCTACGCCGATCCCGAGTGCAAGGGCAATCCTGTGGCCACGGCATCGCTTGCGCAGTTCCTTGCCGGGGTAGAGGTCCGGGTCCTCGACAACGACGTCACGGTGTTCTCCGCCACCGCCTCCAATGGCAAGACCTCGCCCTGCTCGGAACCGGTCGTCTACGTCGAGGACTCACTGGCGCCGCACACCCGGATCACGATGGGGCCCGCGTCGAAGACGGCAAAACGCAAGGCGATCTTCCGCTTCATGGACGCCACCGGCAACCTCCCGGGCACGACCTTCAAATGCCGTGTCGACGGCCGCGGCTGGAAGCGCTGCACCTCGCCGCTGCGCCTGCGCAACCTGAAGCCGAAGCGCCACACGGTCGAGGTGAAAGCGACCGACGCCGCCGGCAACGCCGAGGTCAAGGGCGCCAAGCGCCGCTTCAAGGTCATCCAGCACCCCTGAGGCAATTGCGTCGCCCCTTTCCCGGCCGCCGGCTCGGGTAGAACTCCGCAGCCATGGCCGCCGTCGTTGCATTCGCCTTCCTGCTCGGCCTCGTCGCCGGCAGCTTCGTCACGGCCGTCGCGCACAGGGTGCCGCGGAAGATCTCGATTGCGGGCGCGCGGTCGAAGTGCCCCAGCTGCGGGGCGACGATCGCGGCGTCCGACAACGTCCCGGTCGCCTCCTGGGTGCTGCTGCGCGGCCGTGCTCGCTGCTGTGGGGCGGCGATATCGCCGCGCTACCCGCTTACCGAGCTGGCGCTGGGCCTGCTGTTCGCCGCCACCGTCCTCGTCTACTGGGACGAGCCGGCGGAAGCTGTGATCGGGCTGGTCTTCCTGACGATGCTGGCGGCGGTCACCCTCACCGACCTCGAGCAGCGGATCATCCCCAACAAGATCCTGCTCGCCGGGGCGATCGTCTGCCTCTTGATCGCTATCCCAACCGATCCGGGGAGCGTCCCCGAGCGGGTGATTGCTGGCGCTGCGGCGGGGGGGCTGCTGTTCGCCACGGCGCTCATCTATCCCCAGGGAATGGGTCTCGGCGACGTCAAGCTGACCGCGACCATGGGACTCTTCCTCGGCCGCGCGGTGGCGCCGGCTCTCCTCTTCGCCCTGCTCGCCGGCAGCGTCGTCGGCCTCGCACTGATCGCTCGCCACGGCTCCGAGGCTCGCAAGATGGCGATTCCCTTCGGGCCCTTCCTCGCCCTCGGTGGCGTTGTCGGGCTGCTGGCCGGTGACCAGATCCTCGACGCCTACCTCGGCTGATTGCACCCTGAAGTCCAGGGGTAAGGGGGAGGGGCCGGCCGCGCCCCCTTTATCCAACGCGGCCGACCCCTTACTTCGACGGTCTAGCTGCCCTTCCCAATTGAGTCGAGCGGGAGCACGCGCTCGGTACGGATCTGCATCAGTCGGTCACCTCCTTCCCTGGCTCGGAGTTCCTGGCTTTTGGAACTGCTCGCAACGGACCGGGCAATTGCTGGAACCAGTTCCATTGCTGGAGCAGGTTTTAGGAAAAACTCCGCACGTTTCGCCCAAATCTCGATTGGGCAACTAGGATCAAGTGATCAAGGGGCTCTGCTAGGAGGAGACATGTCGACGAGGGTGCAGCGCCGTAAGGCGACCGAAAACCGGATCAAGGCGATGAGCCACCCGCTGAGGGCGGCGATCTTGCGGATCCTGGCCGATCGCACCGCCAGCCCGGCGGAAATGGCGAGGGAGCTCGACGAGGAGCTATCGAACGTCAGCTACCACGCCAAACAGCTGGTCAACTTCGAATGCGCGGAGCTGGTCAGCACCCGGCCGGTCCGCGGCGCCCTGGAGCATTTCTACCGCGCCACCGAGCGTCACCTGATCGACACCGAGGAGTGGGAAGAGCTGGAGCCGCTGATGGCCGAGGACCTCGTCTGCGAATTCATGCAGAAGATCCTCGACGACTTCGTGCGCTCGCGGAAGGCGGAAATAGTCGGGGCCGACGAAAACTTCCACCTGACCCGGACGCCGCTGGTCGTCGACGAGACCGGGCTCGAGGAAGCGATGGAGATCCACGAAAGGGCGCGGCTCGAAATCCTCGAGGTCGAGGCCCGCAGTGCGGAGCGCCTGATCGGGTCCGGCGTTGACGGGTTCCCCGTCTCCTCCTCCCAGGGCTGCTTCCGGATGCCGCTGCGCTGATCGCGGCTTCGACTCAGCCGGCGCCGTTGCCGTCTTGGTGCTACTGCTTCTTCGGTTCGCCGAGGGGGGCGCGGTTCAGCTTGTCCGAGGCGACCAGGTGGATTTTCAGCAGTTCGATCTTGTAGGTGCGCCCGGCACCGCCGTAGACGAAGGTCTCTGGCAGCCCCTCTTCCATCACCAGCAGCTCGCAGCGTTCGGACCCGAGCGCGCACTTGGCATCGCCGAAGATCGCCTGGACATCTGAAGAGACGGTCATCACCGCCTTCTTGCCGTCTTTGGTCGACCCCATGTAGACGATTGCCGGGGTCTCGCGGCTGGGCAGCATCGTCAGCTCGGGCAGGTTGCGGCGCACGGTTGACTTGCGTGGACCGTCCTGGCTGCCGCCGGTGATGCGGACGTCGATCGCGAAGGAGAAGTACTTGAGGCCACTTTCGTCCGGCGCCCCTTCTTCGCCACCGGGGGCGGTGCTGCCCGGCGCGGTTGGGAGGGCTTCTTCTCCGCCGGCTTCGGAGCTTTCCGTTGCGCCCCCGGCGGAGGCGCCGCCCTCTTCCACTTCTTCCTTTTGATCGAACTGCTGCTTGAAGGGGTCCGTCGCCTGCAGGTGCTCGAGGCGGCGGCGGTAGTCGCGCAGACCTGGCGCCGACTTGGCAACCAGTTGCGCCGACTCGGCCGCGCCGGCGCTTGCGCTCGCCGCCGGGGCTTCGACTTCGGCTTCGCCCGTGTCCCCGCCGGAGTCGGCGAGCACGATCGGTGCGGCGATGATCCCGATTACCAGCAGCACCACGATCGGCAGCAGGTGCCGTTCCTTGAGGTCGTAGTAGACGTCCTCGACGAAGCCGGGGACCTTGAGATTCGAGAGCTTCAGCTCCGGACCTTTCTTCAGCCAGTTCATTGCGCTGCCGCCGCCTGCGTGGTTTCGGCCGGTTCTTCGGCACCGGGTTCTTCACTCGCCGCCGGGGCCGGTTCGGTCGGCGAGGCGCCGGCGGTCAGTCCCTGGGTCGGCGGGGTCACGTAACTGGTGACCGCGAAGCTGGCGTCCAGATACGGGAAGTCGAGTTCGGGGTCGGCGTTGAGGGCGAACCCGTTGAGCGTGAACAGGCGGCCCTTGACCGCGACGTTCGAGTCGCTGGTGTCGACCAGGGAGTCGATACCGGCGATGAAGTCGGCGACCTGGAAGAACCTGCCTTTGAAGGTGAGGTTGTAGGGCATTACGCCGAGGCCGGCGGACCCGATCGTCGCGCCAAGCGGCAGCAGCGACGCGGCCGCCTCGGTGGGGGGAAACGTCGCCGCCGCGGGCACCGCGCTGGAGGGTTCACCGGTCGCTTCTGCGGGCGGGGTGGCGGGGGTTTCGGTCGGCACGGGCGCGGCCACTTCGCCGCTGGTGCTGGTCAACTGGAGGTTCGTGAACGCCACCTTGGCGTCGGCCGAAATTCGATCCATCTCGACGATCAGCGAGGAGGTTTCATCGCCCTCCGGCACGGCCTCGCCGAGAACGACCAGCTGGCGGTAGTCGGCGGGGAATTCGGCGCGAGCTTTTTCCGCGGCCGCCGCTTTGCTCTGCGCTTCGGCCAGGGTCACCCCCAACGCGTCGACCTGGCTGTTCAATTTGGCGACTTCCTCGCGCTTCGGCCCCAGGGCGAGCACCCAGAAGCCGATCGCGAGCGCTGCGACGACCAGGATCGAGACGATCGAGCGGTTGGCGGAGCTCATTCGGCTTCGCCTTCCGATTCGGGCGAGGACGAGGGGACGGCTTCGGCGGGTGCCTGCGCCGTCGTCGTCGCCACCGGGGCGGCGTCGAAGGCGACGGCCATCTGGAACTGGGCGATGAAGTCGCGGGTCTGGCAGGTGGAGCCGGAGCCGGCCGAATCGGAGCCGGCGGAGGATTCCCCGCCGAGCGCGGACGATTCGACACCGACCCGCGTAACCCCGTCGATGTCTTTCAGCGCTTGCACGAAGCCCGCAACCGCCTGCTGGCTGCGGGCACAGCCGACCAGCGCCAGCGCCGGCCCGGGGATCGAGCCGCGCAGGGTCACCGCGGCGGCGCCCTCGGGCGAGACGGCCGGGCTCGCCGTCGCGGTCAGGCCGGTCAGCCAGACGTCTGCGGGGAGGACCAGGCCGAGTTCGCGCATCACGCGCTCCCAGTCGAAGCGGCTGTTGGCAAGGCTGGCGATCGTGGCGTTTCGCTGTTCGGCCACGGCGTGGAACTGGGTGTATGGCGCGAGCGTCGTGGCCTTCGCTTCGGCGGCCGCCGCTTCGCCTTCGATCTGGACGATCTCGTCCTTCAGGTCAGCGCTCTGGTTGTTCGCGGCGACCAGCGCGGCGACCCCGAGCAGAGCGACGAGGAGAGCGCCGACGACGACGTAGGCGAGCGGTCCGCTGCGGGGTGCGCGGCGACCGCCGGGCCGGTCCTCTTGGGGGATCAGGTTGACGGGACGCATGACTAGTGCTCGAGGGCGATGCCGTAGGGGAGCGTGAGTCGGGCGGCCGAGGAGGCATCGAGATCCCCCAGCGCTTCCGGCCTGCCGGTGGAGACGGGCACGCCGAGCGAGGGTTCCAGCCGCGCCGCGATGCCGTCCACGGCGCTGCCCGGTCCGCAGAGGACGATCCGCTCGACCGGGACCGCGGCGTCCTGGGCGCCGTAGAAGTCGAGCGAGAGTCGCAGCTCGTCGAGCAGCGAGTCCGCGCCGAGTTCCAGCGCCTCGCGCGCCGCGGCGAGTACCGCGGGGTCGCCCTCGATCGCCTCGAGCGGGCGCTCCAAGCCGGTGTATTCGAGCCACATCCGCGCGTGCTCAATGGAGAGCTGCGTCCGCGCGGCCAGGCCCGAGGTCATGTCATCGAGGCCGACCGGCGAGATCCGCGTAAATAGACAGGAGCGCCCTTTCGCCACCGCGAGGTTGGTGACGTCGCCGATGTTGCAGTAGAGGACAGCGGCCTGGCTCGGTGCCTCGCCGGGCTGCGCAGCCGGCAAGGCAGCCTCGCCCAGCGCCCGGATCATGCCGAAGGCCGAGAGGTCGACGCCGACTGGTTCGAGGCCGGCGTCGCGCAGTGGCTTCAGCGAGGCGGCGATCATGTCGCGGCGCGCGGCGACCACCATCACGTCGATCTGCGGAGGCGCTCCGTCGACGGGGGCGCTGCCGCCGATCACCCGATGGTCGATCATCGCCTGGTCGAGCGGCATCGCGATCTGCTCCTGGGCGGAGAAGCGGACGGCGGAATCGAGCTCCTGCGGATCCTCGATCGCCGGCAGCCTCACCGTGCGGACGACGACCCGCTGGTTGGCGATGCCGAGGCGGACTCGTTTGGAAAGCTTGTTGGCGCTGAACAGCGTGCGCAGGGCCGCGGTGACCTCGTCGGGGTCGACCACCTCGCCATCCTCGAAGGCGCCGGCAGGCAGCGACTGCACGGCGACGGCTCCGACCCGGGCCGCGCCGTTGGCGTGGACCTCGGCGGCGGCGATGCTTCCGGCCTCGATCTCCAACCCGACCAGCGTCGTCTCACTGTTGCCGCTTCGCCCGAGCGAGAACGACGGCTTGGAGAGCGAGAGCGTGGGCTTGGAGATGGTGGGTTTCTTGAGCGAGAGCTTCATCGGATAGTCGGTCGCGGTGGGCCTACCTGTGCATCGACAAATCGGCCGGGAAACTTTTGCCCTGGGATGAGACGCGCAGCGGGGTGCTCAGCCGATCGTCTCTCGCCCGATCACCCAATCCGATTCTTTCGGCTCGATGAAGCTCGGCGGCTGCATGATCCGAAGCCGGTCGTCGTAGTTGTAGTCCTTGATGTAGCCGGTGCCGCCAGAGGTGCCGACGGCGCCGCGGTATTTCTGCGAGATCGCACCGTTGACCGTGAGGTTGCCGAGACCCGGTCCGCAGTTGTAGTGGTCGACGATGAAGGAGTGGTTGATCGCCAGGATCGCCGCGTCGATCTGCGGCGCGGTCATCGCTCCCGTTCCGTTGGAGGAGGTGTTGCAATTACTGCGGGACGTCTGGGTGGATTTGATCGGCGTGTCGCCGGCCAGAGGGTGCTTGATCCGGACGAAGTTGTTCGCGACGAGGCCGAGGACGCCTTCACCACTGTGGATCAGGTTGCCGTCGATGATGATGTCGTTTTCGGTCGCCAGCGTCAGCGCGCCGGAGAATTCGCCGTGAATGTAGGCGTCGCCGCACCCCGAGGTGACGGGATAGGTGGCGGTGAAGGGCGAGTAGATCGTCGAGCAGGTCGAGTTTTCGACGTAGACGACGCCGTTGGCCGGAATCGGGCCCGAGTACTGGATCGATTCCGTGCAGGTGGCCCCGGAGCCGACGGTGATAGTCGTGCCGCTGAGGCAGATCCTCACCTGGCCGGCGTAGCGCAGGCCGGCGATCGTCTGCAGTTCACTGTTGGTGGCCGGCGGGACGATGGTCGGTGAGTTGGCCAGCAGCGTCCCTTTGAAGTTCGTTTCGTTGCCGACGCAGGACGAGCCGGAGTTGGGGAGACTTTTGGTCGAGAACCAACCTTTCGGGGGTCCACTGACCTCGATCGGATCAACGGCATCGCGGCCCAAGGTCGGGTTTTTGCAGATCGCGAAGGCGTCGTTGGTGTGCATCGGGCCGGCGACGTCGTCGCCTTCGACGAAGGAGATGACGTCGCAATATTCTGAGGTGGTCGGGATCGGCGCCGTGTAGCGGCCATCTTTGATCGTTTTCCCGCACTGGGAATAAGCCCCGTCGAGGGCTTTCGAGGGGTTCGGGTAGCCGTAGGTGACGGGGTCCGAGGTCTCGCGTTGGGTGAAGTAGACGTAGTCGAGGAAGGTCGCCGGCTTGAAGCTCGAGGTGATCGCGACCTGCTGGCCGCCGGAGAAGCCGGTCGAGCGGATGCGGAAGGTTCCTTTCATCGGCCCGCTCGGCTCGAGCATGCTGGCCGTCGCCGTGGTCGGCGTTTCCGGGTTGCACACCGTGTATTTGGTCTGCCCTTCCGCCGGCAGCAGTTCGATCGCGTAGCTGGCGCCCGTGCCCCCGGGAACCGGTCGTTTCTTGGTCGTGGAGCCCTGCTGGTTGACAGCGTTCGCCGCCGGTTTCACGTTCGTGCAGTGCGCCCAGTAGTCGGTTTCCTTGTGCAGGTGGTAGAGATAGTCGTTGATGCCGGCTTTGGCCGCCTCATAGGCCCGCTTCTTGCTGAGGTCGTTGCTGGAGAGGTGGATGTCGCCGCTGACAGCGGCAACCCCCACGACGGAGACGGCCATGACGAGCGTGAGGCTCATCATCACCGCGATCATCGTGAAGCCGGACTCGCTGTTTCTCGTTTTCACTGGCATGGCAGGCTCGGCACTTCGGTGCGGTAGGAGGCGGCGGTGAGGCGGAACGTTCCACCGCCCTGGATACGGGCGGGGACGGCGTCGTCCCCGGAACCGTGGCGCGGTGCGGTCTTGAAGACGATCGTGACGTGGATCGTGCGGGAAGCTTCGAAGGCGGTCAGCGGGGTGAGCTGCCCGGTGCTGCCGCTGGAGGAGCTGTAGTAGGAGAAGATCGGTTTGGTGCTGGAGGCGGGCGTGATCTGGTCGACCAGCGGGATCACTTTGCTCGGCGTCGTCCCGAAGACCCAGGTAGTGGGTGAAAGGCCGCTCTGCCAGGCGTAGTCGTACTGGGTCAGTTCGTTGTTGGCGTAGGTGATTTTGGTGAGCGTCGGAGTCGGCGCCGAACTGGAGCCCCTCGCGTGGATGAACCGCATTTCGGTGCCGCTGCTGCCTTCCCGGATCGGCGGCGCTTTCGGTGCTAGGCAGGCGGAATGCATCTGGTCGACGATCCGATTCATCGCCAGGCGGGCGCGCTGGGTCCCGTCGACCCGGGCGCTGACCCGGGCCGTGTTCTGGAAAGTGATCACGACCAGCGTGGTCAGGCCGACCATCACGGTGGTCCCGACCGTAAGCCCGACCAGCAGCTCCGTCATCGTCGTGCCGCGCTGGTCGCGGAGCATCTTCCGCAGTCGCCTCATGGGCAGACCGCCGTGCTTCCGGTTTCGGCGCCGCTGCCGAGGTCGATCGTTTTGGTAGTCGCGCTGGTCAGGCTCTGGACGGCGACATTCGTGACTTTCTTGCGACGTTTGCTGCCGGAGATTTCGGCCGAAGCGCAGATTTCGTAGGTGCCGTAGGGCAGGCCGGGTTCGGCGACTCCGGTGGAGCTGCTCGCCGGCGCGCCGCTGCTGTTGGTCGTGTACACCCGCTTGAAGAGGACGTTCAGCGCGTCTTTGCAGGAAGTGTCGGTGATCGTCACCCGGGCCCCCGAGAGGGCCGTGGCGCCGTTTTTCACGATCGTTTCAAGCGCCGGGAGCTGGATCGTCACCGGCGCGGCTTCGCCTCCCCGCGGGGCAATCGCGGTGGCCGTCGCCGGTGCCCCCGGGGGGTTGGTGCCGTTCAGGTTCGGGTTGTTCGAGGCGCAGGTGCCTGCGTAGACGGTGTACGCCGAGGAGAACGGGAAGAGGGGGGCGACTTTGACAGTCGGTTCCCGCACCGCGGCCGCCGTGTAGAACGGCTTCGCCGAGGTCATCCCATTGTTGTAGGCGACGATCGAGTCGGCTGCTGCGGCGCGGAATTCAGTGCCGCTGCCGACGCGGTATTTGAATTTGACCGGAATCGTGCCCGGGCGGTCGAAGCGCAGCGAGACGTTTTTGGTGTCACCGGAGACGACCCCGACTTCTTTTTTTTCGCTGTTGAGGCCGTCCTTGTTGACGAGGCCGGCGGCTTCGGCATTCACGGTCATGATCAGGTTGCCGGCGGGAAGATCGGGGAAGGTCACGCAGCCTTCGGCGTTGGTGAATCCGGCGATTCCACCTACTTCGGCGAATACGTTGGCCTGCGGTTGCAGCGCTTCATTGGTGACCGCGACGGCGAGCGTTCCGTTGTTCGCGTTGAGCGAACCGTTGGAGGGGGAGAGGATGCTCTCGATCTTCGCGCGTTCGCCTCGCCTCATCCCTTCCCAGGTGACGATCGAGGTGATCTGCACGTAGTCCCCCGAGGAGGTGCCACTGCCGCAGGAGACGGTGGAGGTCGTGTCATTGACGAAGATGCCCTGCGAGCGGACTTTGAATTCCGTTTTGTTGACCGTTATGACCCGCGTTTCGTCGAGGTGGTTCAGTTGCGAGAGACGCTTGGACGCCATCCGCGCCTGGTCTTCCTGGGCCAGCGCGTAGGCCTCGGCGCCATGGCGCTGATCGCTCTGAGTCGCGACGGTCGCCTGCATCAGGGTCATCACCCCAGCGGAGGCGATCACCACCACCGCGGCGCTGACCAGCACCTCCAGCAGTACGAAGCCGCTCTCGGAGGAGCGGCGTTTGGCAGGGGGAAACGTCACCCGGAACCATCGGACTTCGGCTTGCCCGCCTTTAGCCGCAGACCCGGAGAAATTCCTTATTCCGCCTGATCAGAGCTAATGCTTCAGTTTGTGAAGCCATGTGGCTACACTTGTTGAAGCAAGGTCTTGCCACCCGCATTACCGATTTTTCGCAATGAGCGCGATAAGCAACTCAAACTGCCCCGTCTGCCGCACCGCCGAAGTCGTCTGCGGGAAGTGGACGCTCCTTTTGATTCGCGATCTGGCCGCCGGCAGCAGCCGCTTTTGCGAGCTGGAGCGCTCTCTAGAGGGGATTAGCCCGCGCACGCTGTCGTTGCGACTGCGGGCGCTGGAGGAGGAGGGCATCGTCGAGCGGCACACCTATCCCGAGGTTCCGCCCCGGGTTGAGTACGCGCTGACCCACAAAGGTGAGGCGCTGGTGCCGCTGATCGACGACATGCGCCAGTACGGGACCCGGTGGCTTTTGGCCGAGGATCCCGAACCCGCCGCTGTCTAGGCCATACGTCCGAATCGTCCGCGATTTGTAAGTAGCGATATCGGACGCGGCGGTTTGCAATCCGGCGTGCAGGCAAAGGAGGGCTGGTCGCCGAGCGGAAGCCTGGGGCGTGCGCGACTTCCTCCTCACCGAAGCCCTGAAGCGTCTGGCCACCGAGGCCGCGACCCGCTTCAGTGCCCTCGTCGCTGGCGGCGACCAGATTCCCTTCGACGTCGCCGCCGAGGACGGTGAGGAATCAGCCTTCTACAGCTACGTGCCGATGACCGGCCGCTACGTCGCCGACCACGCCGACGAGCTGCGCTCGTTGCCCGGCTTCGCCCCCGCCCGTGCCGCTGCCGCCGAGGCCGGCGTCGCCGCCTCTTACCTGGAGTCCCGCGGCGAGCAGGTGCCAGCCGACCCCGGCGAGCGCGCCGAGCGGATGCTGGTTGTGTTCTTCTCCTCCCTCTGGGAGGGCAGCACTGGGTTCTCCCTGGACCGGGAGCGGCTCGAGGACGCCCTCTCCAACCTTGACGCCGAAGCGCGCGACGCCGACGACGCCGACGTCCTCATCGTCCCGATCGTCGGCCTGCGGATGTCGATCGCCCGGCTGCAGCTGCCACTCGGAGTGCGGATCGTGCGCTCCGACTCGATCGAAGCGCCGATCGACGCGATGCGCAGCGAGGGCATGGGCCGCACCGCCTGGGAGCCGCAGTTTCTCGCCGTCGCCGAGCAGCACGAGGGCGAGGGCGCCGACGCCGCTCTGCGCCAGCTGCGGGAGCTGATCAGCGTGATGCGCCTGTTCAAGGCCGGCGGCATCGGCCTCGGGCCCTACGCCTTCGCCCCGACCGGGGCCGAGTGCTGGCGGCGGATCGCCACCGGCGCCGCGGCCGCGCGTGCCGGCGGCTACCGCCTCAGCGAGAGCGAGGCCACCGAACTTGTCGAGTTCGCCTCAGCGCTGGAGTCGCGACCCGACCCAGATACAGCCCTGAGCTGGGCGGTCGGCCGCTTCGAGCTCGGTTGTGGGCGCGAGAGCGCGCTCGACGGACTCAGCGACCAACTGCTGGCACTGCGGGCGGTGCTCGAGGGCCGCGGTCCCGTCGGCGCCTCCCTGCCCCTGCGTGCGGCGGCGCTGATCTGCGACGACTCGATCGACCGGATCGAGGCTGGCGAGCGGGTCGAGGAGACCCTGGCGCTGGAGCGGGCGCTGATGAGCGGCCGCACGACCGATCGCGCGATCGAGCTCGCGACCTGGGCCGAGGACGGTGTGCGGCGACTGCTGCGCCAGGCCGCCCTGGGCGAGCTCGGCGGCGACCTCAGCGCCACCGCCGACGAGACCTTGGTTGCAGCCGGACTCGAAGGCGGCGACGCGCAGATCGCGATCTCGATTGAGGAATCGTCGGCGATGCCGGAGCCCGCAGAGGAGCCGGAGAAGCCGATCGAGGCGCCCGAGCCAGTCGCGGAGGTCGCGCCACCGGCGCCCCCCGTCGGCAAACGGCACCTGGCCGAGGAACTACTTGAAGAGGAGGAGGAGTACATGGAACAGGAGACCCGCATCCTCGAGCCGATCCCGGCCGAAGACGAGATCAAGATCACGGCGACGCCGTGGCTGGACGAGGTCGCCGACCCGCGCCCCGGCGGCGAGACGATCGAATGGCCGGCCGACTCAGACCGCGACCTGCAGCACCGCGAGCGCGTCGACACGCCCCGCGTCCGCCACCTCTTCTCAGTGCCGGACTCCGACTGGGAGGTTTCCCACCTGGAGTTCGAGTACGACCGCCGGGCGCGCTGACGGCCTAGGCGCGGCCGGCGGCCATCGCCACCCGCTCCTCGCCGGTGGCGAACAGGTAGCGGTTGATCTCCGCCAGGCCGGCGAGGTCGTGCACGTCCTCGTCTAGGTAAGGGACGCGGATGACGCCGCTGGCCCGCAGCTCTGAGGCGAGGTGGTCGATGTTGCGTGCGTCGCGCTCGGCCAGCGCCTGGTAGTCGGAGAAGTTGGCGGCGACGCGCTGGGCGAGGTCGGCGTCCTCGAGCTTCTCGGCCAGCGCCTCCGGCAGGTCGACGGCGTCGCCGCGCAGCTTCTCGGCCGGGTAGTGGACCTTGTTGACGATGACGCCGCCGAAGGGCAGCTTCGCCTCGACCAGTTTGCGGTGGAAGTAGACGGCCTCGTCGATCGGCTCGCCCTGCGGGCCACAGACGACGAGGAAGCAGGTGCTGGGATCGGCGAGCAGCTTGTTGACCCGCTTGGCCCGTGCCTGGAAGCCGTCGACCATGCCGCTGAATGCATTGAAGAACTCGGCCAGGTCGGCCAGCAGGTCGAAGCCGACGATCCGCTTCAGCACCCCGAGCGCGACCGAGGTGCCGCGGCCGGCGACCTTGGCGGCGAGCCCCGTCGGCTTCATGAAGACGCGCAGCGAGCGCCCTTCGATGAACTGGGTCAGCCGTTTCGGCGCGTCGAGGAAGTCGAGCGCGTTGCGGGTCGGCGGCGTGTCGAGGACCAGCAGGTCGTAATCGCCTTCGGTGTGCAGCTCGAACAGCTTCTCCATCGCCATGTACTCCTGTGAGCCGGCGAGGGCGTTGGAGATCTGCTGGTAGATGCGGTTTTCGAGAACCCGGTCGCGGGACTCCTCGTCCGGCGCCTGGCGCGCGATCAGCTCGTCGAAGGTCGCCTTGGCGTCCAGCATCATCGCCCACAGCTCGCCCTTCATCTCGACGCCCTGGCGCTCGAACAGCGCCGGGTCGACCCGGCGCGCCTCGTTGCCCAGCTCGTCCAGCCCGAGCGAGTCGGCGAGCCGCTTCGCGGGGTCGATCGTCAGCACGCAGACTTTGAGGCCGCGGGCGGCCATGCCGGTGGCGATCGCGGCCGAGGTGGTGGTCTTGCCGACGCCGCCGGAACCGGCGCAGATGCAGATCTCTTTGCTCTCCAGGACCTCGCCCAGCTCCGGCATCAGGAGAGCCTCCGCGAGAGCCGCCGCGCCGCCTCCGGGCCCAGTTCGGGCTCGAAGAGGAAGGGCAGGGCCTTGACCGGCGCCTCGACCCGGCGCCGCAGCCGGGCCAGTTGGGCGCGCTGGGAGCGGGCGCGTTCGTGCTCGGAGATGGCCGCCCGCGCCGCCGCCCGCACCGAGCCCTGCTCGGCCTCGGCGAGCTGGGTCAGGCGCTCGCACTCGGGCTTGGAGAAGCGCTCCGGGTAGAGGCCGTTGAGGTAGATGCGGTCGACCGCGACCCCGACCTCGTCGCGCAGGTCCTTCTCCAGCGCCGCCGTCTCGTTCACCGGCATCTCCTCCGGCAGGGCGACGATCGCGGTCCCGGTCTGCTCCTGGTCGGTGATGAAGGCGTCGAGCCGCTGCGCCTGTGAGTGGATCGGCCCGACCCGGGCGATCGCGGCGAAGGTGCGCGGCGTTTCCAGGAATCCGACCCCGTGGCCGGTCGCCGGCGCGTCGACGATCACCAGGTCGTACTTGCGCCCTTGCTTGACCTTGCGGTCGAGCTGGGCGAGCTCCCAGATCTTGCCGATCGTGACCAGCTCCTTCAGCCCCGGCGTGGCTGCGGCGAGGTAGTTGAAGATGCGGCTGCGGAAGAGCAGGTCCCGCATCGCCCGCACCTTCAGCTGCAGCAGCACGTACTCGCGCATCGACTCGTCCGGGTCGATCGAGATCGACCAGAGGTTCTCCTCCATCTCCACCTCGTGGAAGCCGACGGCGGTGTGGTCGAAGATCCGCGAAGCGTTCTCCTGCGAGGAGACCTCGCAGACGATCGTGCGCTTGCCTTCCGCCGCCGCCCGCAGCCCGAGCGCCACCGCCACCGTCGTCTTACCGACGCCGCCCTTGCCGGTGACGATCACGAGTCGCTTGTCGAGAAGATCGGGGATCGGGCAATTCCTAGCAATTTCACAGGCCGGCAGGAAAACCCGGCCCCCATCCGAATATCCGCGCAATGGGATTTCTAAGCCGCAAGCCAAAGCCTGAGTCCGATAACCCCATCGCCGTCGAGGAGCAGCAGCACCCGATTGTCGAGGAGCTGCAGCAGATGGAAGAGGCGGTGCCCGAGCGGACGCACGACGAGGTCGAGGAGGAGCGCTACGAGGCGCCGCTCGACGAGGACTTCATGCCTGTCGACGAGGCTCCTGAGCCCGTCGAGGAGGAGCCGCCCGCGCCTGTGGCCGAGGAGATCGTGGTCGAGGAGGCTCCGGCCCCTGCTCCCGTCGAGGAGGTGCCCGTCGAAGAGGCCCCGATCGTCGAGGAGCCCGTCGCCGAGGAGCCCGCGGAGGACACGGGCCCGGCGCGGATGATGGCTTCAGACCTGATCTCGCCTTCGCGGCACGAGGCCGTGCAGCAGGCCGCCGAGGAAGAGGTGGCGGTCAAGCACGCCGACGTGATCGCCTTCGCCAACCAGAAGGGTGGGGTGGCGAAGACCACGACCACGCTCAACCTCGCCGTCGCCTTCGCCGAGTCCGGCTACCGGGTGCTCTGCATCGACCTCGATCCGCAGGGCAACCTGACGATGAGCCAGGGCGTCGATCCCGACAAGGTCGAGAAGAGCCTGTACGACGTGCTCGTCAACGACATGCCGATCTCCGAGATCATCGTCAAGCGCGAGATCGACATCGCCGTCGCCTCGATCGACCTGGCTGGCGCCGAGATCGCGATGAGCACCAAGATCGGCCGCGAGCGCTCGCTCGAGAAGGCGCTTAAAGAGGTTTCCGCCGATTACGACTTCGTCTGCATCGACACGCCGCCCAGCCTCGGGCTGCTGACGATCAACGCGCTGACGGCCGCGAACAAAGTGATCGTCCCCGTTCAGTGCGAGTATTTGTCGATGCGAGGCTTGGTCCAGCTCCAGAACACGCTGAAGATGATCCAGGAGAACCTCAATCCCGACGTCAAGATCGAGGGCATCCTGCCGACGATGCTGGACTCGCGGACCGTCCACGCCAAGGAGGCGGTGGAGATCCTTGAGGAGAACTTCGGAGACCTCGTTTTCCAGTCCCGGATCAAAAAGGCGATCAAATTCGCCGAGGCGCCGGTGAAAGGCGCCAGTGTGCTCAAGTACGATTCCGGCAGCAGCGCCGCGAACTACTACCGGGAGCTGGCGAAGGAGGTCTTGGCGAATGGCTCGGCGTAACAAGCGCGCAAGCATGCGCGAGGGTCCTCTCGCCGATCTCTTCCGCTCAACTGCTGACGACGCCCCCGCGGATCCACCGGAGGCGCCGCGGTACGGGCGCGAGGATCCTGCAGAGGCGCAGAAGGCCGAGCAGGACGAGGCGCCCCGGCCCGCGAGTCCGCCCGCCGCTGAGGAGCGCCCCGCTACTCCACCCGCGGAAGAGGCGCCCCCGGCTGAGGCTTCGGGGCTCTACGACCAGGACGTCGAGGGTCCGGTCGCCGAAGAGCCGGTCGAAGAGCCGGTGCGGGAGTCGAGCGCTGAGACTGCGCCGGAAAGGCTGAAAAGGGTCTTCTCCGAGGAACCGAAGCTGCGGCGCGAGGAATTTACGAGCACCCCCAGATATGGGCGTGAGGAGCCGGAGTACGAGCCGCCGGGCAGCGGCGAGCCGCACCAGCCGGTGATCCGCGTGGTCGGCGTCGGCGGTGCCGGCGTCAACGCCGTCAACCGCATGGTCGACGCCCGCATCCCCGGGGTCGAGTTCATGGCCGTCAACACCGATCTTCAGTCGCTGCAGCTCTGCGTCGCCGACGTCACCGTGCACATCGGCGACGAGCAGACGCGCGGCCTCGGCGCCGGTGCCGACCCCGAGGTCGGCCACCGCTCCGCCTTCGAGGAGCAGGACAAAATCAAGCGCCTGCTGAAGGGCTCCGACATGGTCTTCGTCGCCGCCGGCGCTGGTGGCGGTACCGGCTCCGGTGCCGCTCCCGTGGTCGCCCGCCTCGCCCGCGAGGTCGGCGCCCTCACCGTCGGCATCGTCACCAAGCCGTTCACCTTCGAGGGAAACCGCCGCGGCGCCCAGGCCAACAAGGGCATCGAGGAGCTGGCCGCGGAGGTCGACACCCTGATCGTCGTCCCCAACGACCGCCTGCTCGAGGTGCTCGACCAGCAGACTTCGATGGTCGAGGCCTTCCAGGTCGCCGACGACGTCCTGCGCCAGGGCGTGCAGGGCATCTCCGACCTGGTCACCCTCCCGGCCGTGATCAACCTCGACTTCGCCGACGTGCGGACGATCATGTCCGACGCCGGCCGGGCTCTGCTCGGGATCGGCATGGCCTACGGCGACGACCGCGCCGTCCTCGCTGCCGAAAAAGCGATCTCTTCGCCACTGCTGGAGACCTCGATGGAGGGCGCCCGCTCGATCCTGCTCTCGATCACCGGCGGTTCCGACCTCTCGCTGGTCGAGGTCTCCGAGGCCGCCAAGGTGGTCGGCGAGGCCGCGCACCCGGACGCCAACATCATCTTCGGCGCCAACGTCGACGACGAGCTCTCCGAGCAGATCTGGGTCACGGTAGTCGCCACCCGCTTCGACGGCCGGCCGACCCCGCAGCGTCGCGCCGAGCCGACCATCCGCCGCACCAAAGAGACCGGCGGCCGCCCCCAGCGCCCGGGCGAGCGCGAGCTCGGCATCGACGTCCCCGAGTTCCTGCCCGGCTAGCGCCCGCCCCATGCGCGGGGTAGTCGCAGCCGGCCACCCGCTTACCGCCGAGGCGGGAGCCGGAGTGCTGCGCGAGGGCGGGAACGCTGTCGACGCTGCGGTCTGTGCGGTGCTCGCCTCCTTCGCTGCGGAGAGCCCGCTGACCGGGTTCGGCGCCGGCGGCTACATGATGGTCCACCGCGAGGGCGGGGAGACGACGCTGATCGACTTCTTCGTCGCCGCCCCCGGCCTCGACGGGATCGAGCGTGGGACGGAGCTGGTCCCGATCCCGGTCCACTTCGACGCCGAGACGGTGCAGACGTTTTTCGTCGGGCCGGCGTCCTGCGGCGTGCCGGGGACGGCGGCGGGGCTGGTCCACGCGCTCGACCGCTTCGGCTCGGTGCCGCTCGCGGACCTGGTCGGGCCAGGCGTCCGCCTCGCCCGGGAGGGCACCGAGGTCAACGCCGAGCAGGCCTACATCCTCGACATCCTCGCCCCGATCCACGAGCGGCTCGAGGGCACCCGTGAGCTCTACGCGCCGCGCGGGGTGCCGCTGGGCCGTGGCGACCGCTTCGCCTTCGCCGAGCTGGCCGAAGCGCTGGAACGGTTCGGGGCCGAGGGCGCGGAGCCCTTTTACCGGGGCGAGGTGGCCGCCGCCCTCACCGACTTCGTGGTCGAGCGCGGCGGCACCCTCGGGCCCGGCGACCTCGCCTCCTACGCGGCGATCGAGCGGGCGCCGATCCGGGCGCCGTTCCGCGGCACCGAGGTGCTGACCAACCCGCCGCCGTCCTCGGGCGGGATCCTGATCGCCTACTGCCTCGGCCTGCTCGAGCGGCTCGGCGAGCGCAGCGGCCCCGAGCAACTGGTGGCGGCAATGGAGGCGGCCAACGGCCTGCGCGACCTGAAGTTCGCCGAGGCGCTCTACGAGGAGGGGATGGAGGCCGGCGTCCTCGACCCGACCGGGCTCGACTTCGCCGCCGCCGACCTGCTCGGCTCGACCACCCACATCTCGGTCCTCGACGGCGAGGGCATGTGCGCCAGCGTCACCTGCTCCAACGGCTCCGGTTCGGGCGTGCTGGTGCCGGGCACCGGCGTGATCCTCAACAACATGCTGGGGGAGGAGGACCTCAACCCGCTCGGCTTTCACCGCATCGCCCCGGGCCGCCGGGTGCCCTCGATGATGGCGCCGACCGTGGTCCTGCGCGACGGCGAGATCGAGCTGGCGCTGGGCAGCGCCGGTTCCAACCGGATCCGCTCGGCGATCCTGCAGACCGTGGTCCGCGCCGTCGAGCAGGAGCTGCCGGCGCCGGCCGCGGTCGAGGCGGCGCGGCTGCACTTCGAGCAGGGCACGGTTCAGGCCGAGCCCGGCATCGACGAGGAGGCGCTGGCGCGGATCGAGGCGCGCGGGATCGCGGTCGCCCGCCGGCCGGCGATCAACCTCTTCTTCGGCGGCGTCCAGGCCGTCGCCCGCGACCGCTACACCGGCGTCGTCAGCGGCGGCGGCGACCCGCGCCGCGGCGGCGCCGTCGCCTACGCCGACTGATCAGTGACAATGGCGCGGTGGCGGGCGTCGGCGAGATCGATTTCGCGGCCGAGGGGCTGCTCGACGACCTCGAAGGCGAGGCGCGGCAGTCGCGGCTGGCGTTGCTGCAGCGGCTGAGCGCCGAAGACGTGCCGCTGGAGGAGCTGCACGAGGCGGTCGCGGCGGGACGGCTGGCGCTGCTCCCGGTCGAGCGCGCACTGGCTGGGGACGGGCCGCGCTACTCGGCGCGGGAAATCGCCGAGCTGGTCGGCGGCGACCTGGCGCTGTTGCAGCGCTTCTCCGCCGCGCTGGGGGTTCCGTATCCCGATCCCGACGAGAAGATCCTGACCGACGCCGAGGTCGAAGCCTCGCGGCGGATCATGGCTTTCCTCGATGCCGGACTGCCCGAAGAGGGCTTGCTGCAGGTGGCGAGGACGATCGGGATGGGGACCTCGCGGATCGCTCAGGCCAACCGCGAGCTGGTCGTGCGCACGCTGGTCCAGCCTGGAGATACCGAGCGCGACCTCGCCGATCGGCTGGCGATTGCGGCCGAGCAGATGATGCCGCTGGTCGGCCCGACCCTGGTCCACGCCTTCCAGATGCACATGGTCGAGCAGGTGCGCCGCGACGTGATCGGCGCCGCCGACCTTGCCTCGGGTGAGATCGGTGGCACCGCCGACCTCACCGTCGGCTTTGCCGATCTGGTCGAGTTCACCCGGCTCGGCGAGGAGATCGACGCCGAGGAGTTGGGCCAGGTCGCTGGCCGCCTGGAGGAGATGGCGCTGGCCGTCGCCGAGTCGCCGGTGCGGTTGGTGAAGACGATCGGCGACGCGGTGATGTTCGTCTCCAGCGAGGCGGAGCCGATGCTGGCGGCGGTGCTGCAGTTGATCGCGGCGGCGGAGGCCGAAGGCGAGCAGTTCCCCTGGCTGCGGGCCGGCCTCGCCAGCGGCGCGGTGCTGCCCCAGTCCGGCGACTTCTACGGGCGCCCGGTCAACCTCGCGAGCCGGATCACCAGCCTCGCCCGCCCCGGCAGCGTCGTCGTCGACGCCACCGCCAAAGACGCCGCCGGCGACGGCTTCGCCTACACCTTCATCGGCGAGCGCAAGCTGAAGGGGATCGACTCGCGGATCAAGCTGTTCCGGGCTCGTCGCCCATCCTAGCTGCGCGATCGCGCATAAATGATCCCAGCGGCATCCTGAAAAGAGCGGTATGCGTTATCGCGCAGATTGGCGCTGAAAGCAGTCTAACAAGTGCTATTATGCGCGATCATGCATAGCGAACCTGACACGCCGACGCGAACCGCCAGAGAGTTAGGGCAGGCTGTGCGCCTCTCACGGAAAGCACTGGGCATGCGGCAGGACGAGCTCGCGCTGGCCGCGGGCGTAAGCACGCGGACGGTCCACCAGATTGAGGCCGGGAAGCCGACCAGTCGACTGGACGGCCTCTCCCGGGTGCTCGAGGCCCTGGGGCTTCGATTGGCGGTCGAGGAGCGGGCCGCGATCGATCCAGGCTTTGAGAGTGAGAAGTGAATCAGCCACCCCAAGCGAGGCGACGAAAGGTCCCGCCTCGGCCGGGCTCCAAGCTGGCGGTTTTCATGGGCAGCCAGCTTGCAGGCACGCTGGAGCGGCGGGGACCGTCTCGGTATCGCTTCCACTATTCGAGCGAGGGAGCACCTCGTCTCTCGGTGTCCCTGCCGCCGCGTGAGCAGTCCTTCAAACCAAGCGAGTCGGCACCGTTTTTCGAAGGCCTGTTGCCCGAGGGGGCGGTGCGCAGGGCGGTCGCCGAGAAGCTGCGACTCAGCGAGGAAGATGGCTTCGGCATGCTTGAGGCGCTGGGAGCGGATTGCGCGGGGGCGGTGGTGATCCTGCCGGAGGGGGAGCGGCCGGAGCCTCGCGTCCCAGGGCGACAGCAGCCGCTCGCCACCGGTGAGCTTGTCGACATGCTGAGGGATCTGCCGCGGGATCCTCTCGGTATCGACCTCGAGCCCGACGGGGTGCGTCTCAGCCTTGGCGGGGTCCAGGACAAGCTTGTCCTGGTTCGCCTCCCCACGGGAGAGTTCGCGAAGCCCCGCAGGGGAGAGCCGAGCACATGTCTCTTGAAGCCTGAGGGCTATCGCTATCCGGGGTTGGTCGCCAACGAGGCCTTCTGCATGGAGGTCGCACGCACGGTCGGGGCCGATGTCGCCGACTCCCAGGTGTTCACCGTCGGCTCGTTCCGGTGCCTCGTCGTTGATCGCTTCGACCGCGCCCGCGATGGCAGCGAAGTCGTGCGTCTCCACCAGGAGGACATGTGCCAGGCGCTTGGGATCCTTCCGTCGGCCAAGTACGAGGCGAACGGCGGCCCGTCTGCCGTTCAGGTCATCTCCCTATTGAGGCGCTTGGGCACTCGCCGGACCGCCCTGGACGTCAACGCCTTTGTCCAGGCCCTGGTGATCGATTTCCTCTTGGGCAACAGCGATGCCCACGGCAAGAACTTCTCTCTGCTCTACGCCAGTTCGGGCGTTCGACTGGCACCGCTCTACGACATCGTCTCCACTGCCGTCTATCCGGAAGTGACCGGCCGCCTCGCGATGTCGATCGGCGGTGAGGACGACCCGAGCGGGGTCGACCTGGAGAGCTGGGAACGGCTCGGGCGCGAAGCCGGACTGGGCGGGGTGCTGGTCCGCTTTGTTCGGCGGTGGTCGGCGGACGTTCTCGCCGGCGCCGAGAAGTGCCAGGTCAGAGCCAGGAGTGAGGGCTGGCATGACCCGGTGATTGACGCGATCGTCGAGGTCTGCCGGGACCGGGCCGGCCGCTTGACGGGAGTCCGCTAGGCGGGCTTGCGGGCGCTGACGAGCAGGTTGTAGAAGAGCTCGGCTGGCAGGTGCGGCTCGAGCAGGCGGGTGTCGACCTTCTGCAGGGCGATGTAGCTGCGGAAGGCGAAGTTGCGCCAGCCCCAGGAGACAGAGTCCGGCTCGGCGGTCGACTCGACCGTGCGCAGGCCCCATCCCCAGGCGTTGGAGAGCAGCTCCTCGCCGCCGACGTGGCGGCGCTCGAAGCCGCCCTCGCGCAGCAGCTTGCGTAGGTCGGCGGGCGCGAAGGCATGGACGTCGACCTCGCCCTCGAGCGAGTGGCCGTGGGAGAGGTCGGCCTCGGCGACGGTGCGCTGCCGAGCGCCGGTGAGGCGGCGCCAGGCGGGGGCGACCAGCATCCCGGCGCGCTTGGGCAGCGCCGCCAGGCGGTCGCCGTAGCGCGAGGGCTCGCCGGCGAAGGCGATTGCGCCGCCCGGCCGCAGCACCCGGCGGAATTCGGCGAAGGCGCGGTCGAGGTCGGGGATGTGGTGGAGGACGGCGTGGCCGAAGACGAGGTCGAAGCTCTCGTCCTCGAAGGGGAGTTCCTCGGCCTCGGTGGCGACGGTGGTGAGGCCCTCGACCCCGAGCTGGTCGGCGGTCGCCTGCAATCTCTTCAGCATCCCCGGCGAGATGTCGGTCGCGGTCAGCCGCTCGATCACCCCGAGCTGGACCAGGTTGAGCGAGAAGTAGCCGGTGCCGGAGCCGATCTCGAGCGCGTCGCCGAAGCGCTCGCCCTTGTCGCCGCCGAGCGCCTTGACCAGCTTCAGGCGCACCTGCTCCTGGCCGGTGTCGCCGAAGTCGATCCCCCACTTGGCGTCGTATTCGTCCGCTGCCGCGTCGTGGTAGCGGGTGTTGACGTCCTTGATGTGCTCCGGGGTGGCGGTCGGGGAGGCGGGCATGCGCGCGGGACTCTAATAGCGTCCCGGCCATCGCGGAGGAGTACCTACAGCTGAATCAGCCGCCCGGCGTGCCGCCGCTGCCCCTGACGGGGGAGCGGACGCTGCCCGACGTGCCGGAGGAGAACTACTGGTACCGGCGCCACCTCGTCGTCTACGAGTGGATCGCCGAGCGGGCCGCGAACCAGCGGGTGGTCGATATGGCCTGCGGCGAGGGCTATGGCTCCAACGTGCTCGCCGGCTCCGCCCGCGCCGTGGTCGGCGTCGACGCCAACCCGGAGGCGCACGAGCACGCGCGGCTGCGCTACGTGCGTCCCAACCTGCGCTTCGAGCGCGACCTGGTCGAAGGCTTCGCCGAGCCCTGCGACGTCGTCGTCTTCCTGCAGACGATCGAGCACGTGCAGGACGCCGGGGCGATCCTCGAGCACTTCAAGTCGATGCTCTCGCCCGGCGGCGTCGCCTATATCTCCACCCCCAACCTGCTGACCCTGGCGCCGCCCGGGGCGGAGAAGTCCGACAACCCCTGGCACGTGCGCGAGTACCGGGCCGAGGAGTTCCGCCGACTCTGCGAGCAGCACTTTCCGCGCGTCGACCTGCTCGGCCTCTTCCACGCCCGCAAGCTGCGCGCGCACGAGCTGGCGATCAAGCTCGGCTGGGACAGCGTGCACAAACGGCTCGGCCTGACCAAGCGCTTCTACGACCGCTTCACGCCGGCGATCGCCGCCTCGGACTTCAGACTGCGCGACGGCGACCTCGACCGCGCGCTCGATTTCCTCGCGGTCTGCCGCACCGCATGAGCGGGTCGCCAGCATGAGCCGGGGCGAGAGCGCCGGCGACCTGGCGCTGGTCCTCCACTCCCATATGCCCTACGTCGAGGGCTTCGGCACCTACCCGTTCGGCGAGGAGTGGCTGTTCGACGCGGTTATCCGCTCCTACCTGCCGGTGCTGGAGATGGCGCGCGACCTGACCGTGACGGTGACGCCGGTGCTGGCCGACCAGCTCGAGGACGCAGGTGTGCGCGAGCGCCTGCGCCGCTTCTTGGTCGAGTGGCGGATCGGCGCCGCCGAGACCGACCTGGACGAGGTCCCGCCCGAGTGCCGGTCCGCCTGCGAGGCGGAGCTGGCCCGTTACCGGCGGGCGCTGGAGCTGCTCGACGCGGCCGGCGGCGACCCGCTGGCGCCGTTTCAGCGGGCGGAGGAGGAGGGGAGGGTGGCACTCGCTGCCTCCTCGGCAACTCATGCGGTGCTGCCGCTGCTGGCGACCCGCGAGGGCCTGCGCCTGCAGCTCGACACCGGGATCCGCTCGCACCGCCGCCGCTTCGACTGGGACGGCGGTTTCTGGCTGCCGGAGTGCGCGTATGCGCCGGGGCTCGAGTGGGGCTTGGCCGAGGCCGGGGTGCGCTGGTTCTGCGTCGACCAGAGCGCGCACGAGGATCCCCTGCAGGCGCTGGCGCCGGTCCGCAGCGAGGCCGGCCCGACGGCGCTGCCGATCGACTGGGAGGCGGTCAGCTGGCTCTGGGCGCTCGACGGCTACCCCTCCGACCCCGCCCACGTCCAGTTCGACGGCAAATCCCTGCGCGGGATGCGGCTCTGGCGGGTTGGGGGAGGGGCCTATGACCCGGCCGCCGGCGCTGCGGCGGCGCGGCGCCAGGCCGGCGAGTTCCTGGCCGCAGCGGCTGCCCGCCTGCGCGAGTTCCGCGAGCGCAATGGCCGCCGCGGGCTGCTGGTCTTCGCAATCGACACCGAGCTGCTCGGCCACTGGTGGTCGGAGGGACCGACCTGGCTGCAGGCGGTGCTGGAGGGCGCCGAGGCGGCCGGGGTGAGCACGGTGACGGTGCCGCAGGCGCTGGAGCAGCACGAGCCGGTCGCGCGCCCCTTGGCCGCTTCGAGCTGGGGCGAGGGCAAGGACCTGCGGACCTGGGACTCGCCGGCCGTCGCCGACCTCGCCTGGGGCGCGCGCCGGCTCGAGCTGCGACTGCTGCGGGCGCTCTCCGGCGGTCTGCGCGGGGACGCCGCCCGGCTCGCTGCGCGCGAGCTTCTGGCGGCGCAGGCGAGCGACTGGGCCTTCCTCGACGAGCGCGGCCAGGCCGGTGATTACGGCTTCCAGCGGGCAACTGATCATGCCCGGGAGATGCTGGAGGCCATAGACTCCAAATCCGTCACCGATCCGCGTATGCGTTCTCTCGCCCCGGACCTCAGCATCGCTCCCCTGCTGGAGCCCTGATTCGCCACCAGATGACCCGCGTACTGATTCTCTCCTGGGAGTACCCGCCGCTGATCGAGGGAGGCCTGGCACGCCACGTCCGCAAGCTCTCCGAGGCACTGGTCGAGCGCGACGTCGAGGTCCACGTGCTGACCCGCGGGGGGGAGGAGTCGCCGGCGGAGGATCGCAGCGGCGGCGTCTTCATCCACCGCATCCGCGAGCCCAAACGCCCGACCGACCTCGGCGAGTTCGTCGCCTGGGTCGAGCGCATGAACTCCGACATGCTCGCCGCCGGTGTCGAGCTCGGCGACCGCTACAGCTTCGACCTCGTGCACGGCCACGACTGGCTGGTCGCCAACGCCTGCGACCACCTCGCCCGCCGCTTCGAAGCGCCGCTGGTGACGACGATCCACGCCACCGAGTACGGCCGCCACCAGGGCTGGGTCGACAAGCACCCCCAGACCTACATCCACGGGGTCGAGCGCTGGATCACGAATCGCTCGCAGCGGGTGATCGCCTGCTCCCACTACATGCGCGAGCAGATCGTCGACATCTTCGGCGTCGATGAGGGGCGGGTGAGCGTGATCCCGAACGGGATCGACCCCGACGACCTGCCGGCGCAGGAACCGGCGGAGCTGGCACGGCTGCGCTCCGAGTTCGCGGCGCCGGAGGAGAAGCTGGTGCTGCTGATCGGCCGCCTCGTCTACGAGAAGGGCTTCCAGTTGGCGCTGGAGGCGATGCCGACGCTGATCGAGGAGGTGCCCGGGACCCGCTTCCTGGTCGCCGGCTCCGGCACCCACGAGGCCGAGCTGAAGCGCCAGGCCGAGGAGCTGGGGCTGATGGAGCACGGCACCTTCCTCGGCTGGATCGGCGACGACGTCCTGCACTCGCTCTACCGGATCGCCGACCTCACGGTGGTCCCCTCGATCTACGAGCCCTTCGGGCTGGTGGCGCTGGAGGCGATGGCCTCCGGCTGTCCCTGCATCGTCGCCGACACCGGCGGCCTGCGCGAGGTGGTGCCGCACGAGGAGGCCGGCCTGCGCTTCCGCGCCCACGACCCCGAAGCCCTCGCCGAGGTCGCCGTTCGCGTCCTCTCCGACGACGAGCTCGGCCGTCGCCTGGTCGCCGAAGCCTACGAGCACCTGCGCCGCTTCGACTGGGGCGACGTCGCCGAGCAGACGGCAGCGGTCTACGCCGACCTGGTCGGCGAGGCGAGCCCCGCCTAGCTGCCGGGACGCCGCCGCCGCGCCAGCGGCGGGTCGGTGAAGCTGAAGCCACCGGTTTTGGGGTGGCCGACGGTCCAGTGGATGCCCTCGAGCAGTTCCCCGGGCGGGACCCCCATCGCCCCGGCGATCCGGATCAGGGTGTCGATCCGGGCGACCCGCTGCCCGTGCTCGAGCATCCCGATCTCGGTCCGGTGCAGGGCCGCACGACTCCCCAGCTCCTCCTGCGAGAGCCCGGCAGCGTGACGGCAGCGCCTCAGGTTCTGGCCGAATTTGAGCGCCAGCTCTTCAGAACGCATCTGCCGGCGCGGCTTGGCCACGCAGGCAGCGTTACTGATGCAATCTTTTGGCCGGCGGACAAAAACATTCATCTCCGGCAAGAGCATTGCAGTTGCGGGCGGACGGCGGTCTCGTCGTGCGAATCGGAGGATCAGCTCTCGGGCGCCGCCAGCGTCGTGTGCGCCGCCGGGTCGGGCTCGACCGGGCGGGACCAGCGCAGGTCTTGCGGGGCCTCTCGCATGCGGACGATTCGGGCGGGGACGCCGGCGACGACGGCGTTGGCGGGGACGTCCTTGGTGACGACCGAGTTGGTTCCGATCACCGAGTTGTCGCCGACGCGGACGCCGCGCAGGATGCAGGCGCCGTACCCGATCCAGACGTTGTTGCCGACCTCGACGTCGCGCTTGTAGATGCCCTGGACGCGGATCGGTCGCTCGACCTCGACGATGCCGTGGTCGAAGTCGATGAACATCGCCCGGTCGGCGATCACGCACTGCTCGCCGATCCGCACGCGCTGGTAGGCGGAGATCGTGCACTCCTGGCCCATCACGGTTTTCTCACCGATCTCGACCAGGCCCTCGTGGCAGCGGATCTTGGTGCCGTCGCCGATCCAGACGAAGCGGCCGAAGCGGACCTCGCCCTGCTTGGCGATCTGGATTTCCAGCCCGCGCCCGAGGAAGAGCAGGCCGTCGGTGCGCCAGCGCCAGCCGGCGCGGGTGAACAGCCGGCGCCAGCTGAAGCGCCACAAAAGTCGCCCGTAACGGTGGTTGAGCAGCCGGTTTTGGGACAGGAAGCGGAGCACGGCGGGGCAACTCTAGAGGCCGTGCTCTTAGACTGGCCGGGCCGTGACCGACGCCGCCAAGACCGCGCCCCTGGCCGAGCGCCTCGTCGCCGGCGACAAGCGGGCGCTGGCGCGGGCGATCACCCTGATCGAGTCCGACGACCCGGCCGGCTGGAACCTCGTGCGCGAGGTCTACCCGCGCACCGGCAAGGCCCGGATCATCGGCTTCACCGGCCCTCCCGGGGTCGGCAAGAGCACCCTGATCGGGGCACTGACCGGCGAGCTGCGCAAAGCCGAGCGTGAGGTCGCGGTGCTCTCGATCGACCCCTCCAGCCCCTTCACCCGCGGCGCCCTGCTGGGCGACCGGATCCGCCTCACCGACCACTTCCTCGACCCCGGCGTCTTCATCCGCTCGATGGCCTCTCGCGGCGCCCTCGGCGGCCTCTCCGAGGCGGCCCTGCAGGTGGCGCTGGTTATGGACGCTGCCGGCAAAGACGACGTCCTGATCGAGACCGTCGGCGTCGGCCAGGCCGAGATCGACATCGTCGACCACGCCGACACGATCGTGCTGGCCCTGATGCCCGGCTCCGGCGACTCGATCCAGGCGCTGAAGGCCGGGGTGATGGAGATACCCGACGTGATCGTCGTCAACAAGGCCGACCACCCGATGACCGACACGATGGTGCGCGAGGTCCGCGGCGTGCTGGCGCTCTCCCAGGACCCCGAAGGCTGGAAGGTGCCGATCCTGCGCACCGAGGCGGCCCGCGGCGAGGGGGTGGAGGAGCTGGCGGAGAAGGTGCGCGAGCACCGTGAGTTCATCGAGGCCGAGGGCTCACTGGCCGAGCGCCGCGCCCGCAACCTGCGCAGCGAGGTGCTGGGGATCGCCGCCGCGCGGATGCGCCGCCGCCTCGAGGCGACCGTCGCCGAGGACCCGGCAACCGCCGAGCTGCTCGACCGGGTCGTGAGTCGCGAGCTCGACCCCGCCTCCGCCGCCGGTGAGCTGCTCGAGAGGCACACCGATGAGTGAGGCGGCGCCGATGCCCTCGCTGGCCGAGGCGACCGCATGGGTCGGCGCCGACCTGGCCGGCCTCGATCGCGCCGGCGTCGGCCAGGTCGCCGGGCTCTTCGTCGACCGCGCCAGCCGCGAGCCGGCCTGGCTGATCGCACGGCTGGGCAGGCGTCGCACCCGCACCGTCGCGGTGCCGCTGCGTGGCTGCGCCGGCGCTCCCTTCGGTGTCTGGTCGGGCTATGAGGCCGAGGCGATCCGCAGCGCCCCGGTGGTCGACCCGACCCGGCCGCTGCGCCGCGAGCACGAGCTGACGATCTGCGCCCACTTCGGGATCGGCGAGGCGGTCGGCCGCGCGGCCGAGGTTGCCAGCCGTCCTGCGGACGCGGTCACGGCAACGCCGCCCGGCGACTGAGCCGGGCACGTCATCTCCTCGTAATCGTCAACTGGAAGGGTTGACGAGATGGCATTGCTGATCATTTTCGGATTCGTCGCGGGCGCAGCCACGGCGCTCTCGCCCTGCGTGCTGCCGGTGCTGCCGATCGCGCTTTCCGCCGGCGCCACCGGCGGGCGCCGGCGCCCGCTCGGGATCGTCGCTGGGCTGGCGGTTTCCTTCACTTTCGCCACGGTCGCTCTGGTCTATGTGATCTCCGCCCTCGGCCTTCCCAACGACGTGCTGCGCAACCTCGCGATCGTGGTCCTGCTCGGCTTCGGCATCACCCTGATGATCCCGCCGCTGGCGGCCCGGCTGGAGGCCTGGATCAGCAGCTTCGCCGGCCGCGCCGGGGTGGCCCGGCCGGGGGGCGATGGGTTCTGGTCAGGGACGGCGATCGGCGCCAGCCTCGGGCTCGTCTACGCCCCCTGCGCCGGCCCGATTCTGGCTGGCGTCATCACCGTCTCCGCCTCGCAGTCGTTCAGCGCCGGCCGCCTGGCGGTGGCGCTCGCCTACGGGCTCGGCTCCGCCGTCGTCCTCTACTTCCTGATGCTCGGCGGCCGCAAGGCGATTGCGCCGCTGGCCCGCCGCGGCGCCGGCTTGCAGGTGGCGATGGGCGCGGTGATGGTCGTGATCGCCCTGGCGATGCTGGGGGATTACGACATCCGCTTCCAGAACCGGATCGCCGCCGACCTGCCGGCCTTCCTGGTCAACCCGAGCGAGGCTCTGGAGGAGACCGCCTCCGCCCAGAGCGCCCTCGACGACCTGCGTGGGGGCGGCCACGGCGTCGGCTCGGAGGTGAGCGGCGAGGCGCCGGGGCAGACCGCCGCCGGAGAGCTCGACCTGCCGGTGCTGGGCAAGGCGCCGGAATTCGTCGGCAACGAGCACTGGTTCAACACCCCCGGCGAGCGGCCGCTGACCCTGGGCGAGCTGCGCGGCCGGGTGGTCCTCGTCGACTTCTGGACCTACAGCTGCATCAACTGCATTCGCACCTTCCCCTACCTGAAGGCCTGGGACGAGCGCTACCGCAAGGACGGGCTGACGATCGTCGGCGTCCACTCGCCCGAGTTCGCCTTCGAGAAAGACGCCGGCAACGTCGAGCGGGCGATCGAGGAAAACGGGATCCGCTACCCGGTCGCCCAGGACAACGAGCTCGCCACCTGGTTCTCCTACGGCAACCAGTACTGGCCGGCCGAGTACTTCATCGACGCCGAGGGCAACGTCCGCTACGCCCACTTCGGCGAGGGCGAATACGAGGAGAAGGAGCAGGTGATCCGCCAGCTCCTGGCCGAGGCCGGGCACGAGGTCGGCGGCGCCGGAGCCGGTGGGCGCGGGATCGTCGCCGCGCCCGGGGTGACGACGCCCGAGTCCTATCTCGGCGCCTCCCGCGCCGACCGCTTCGCCAACGGCGAGATCGCCCAGGGGCTGCACGACTTCTCCGCCCCCGCCGGGCTCGGCGACAACGAGCTCGCCTTCCGCGGCCGCTGGCGCGTATCGCTCGAGTCGGCGACCGCCGCCGGCGGCTCCCTCGACCTCGACTTCGGCGCCCGCCGGGTCTACCTGGTGCTCGGATCCCCCGACCGCGAGCGCCGCGTCCGCGTCCTCCTCGACGGCAAGCCGATCGCCGCCGCCGACGCCGGCAGCGACGTCAAGGGCGGCGTCGTCACCGTCTCCGACCAGGGCATCTACAACCTGGTCGACCTGCCGCGGGTCGGCCACCACGTGCTCAGCCTCGAGCCGGAAGCGGGGGTGACGGGCTATGCCTTCACCTTCGGCTAGCCCGACGGCGACAATGGCGGGCGTGAGCGACGCCGAGAAGCGCACCGTGCTGGTCGTCGACGACGAGCCGACGATCCTGGAGATCGTCGGCCGGTACATGGAGCGGGCCGGCTACGAGACCCACAGCGCCGCCGACGGCCCGGAGGCGCTGCGCCAGGCCGATCTGCACCGCCCCGACCTCGTCGTCCTCGACCTGATGCTGCCGGGGATCGACGGGATCGAGGTGATGCGGCAACTGCACGAGCGGCCGGGGCCGCCGATCGCGGTGATCCTGCTGACCGCGAAGGGGGAGGAATCCGACCGTCTGGTCGGTCTGCGCCGCGGCGCAGACGACTACGTGGTCAAGCCCTTCTCCCCGGCCGAGCTGGTCGCCCGCGTCGACGCGGTGCTGCGCCGGGTGCATCCGACGCCGACCGAGGAGGACGAGGGGGCGCCGCCGATCGTCCACGGCGCGCTGCGGGTCGAGCCGGCGACGCGACGGGTCTTCCTCGACGGCGAGGAGCTGATGCTGACCCAGCGCGAGTTCGACCTGCTCGCCTACCTGGCCGAGCGCCCGGGCCGGGTCTTCTCCCGCGACCAGCTGATGGAAACGGTCTGGGAATACCCCTTCTTCGAGGACACCAGCACGGTCACCGTCCACGTGCGGAGGCTGCGCGCGAAGCTCGGCGACGACGCCGGTGAGCCGCGCTTCATCGAGACGGTCTGGGGCGTCGGCTACAGGTTCCGGTCGTGATCCGCGCCGTCGTCATCGCCGCCGCGGCGTTCCTCGCCGGCGCGGCCGCGGTGATGGTCCCGAACCGGATGGGGGCGGCGCAGATCGCCCTGGTTGCCCTCGCCGCGGCGGGGGCGGCCCTGGCGGCGGCCCTGGCTGTGCGGCTGGCGATGGAGGAGCGCTCGCGGCGCGAGATCGAGGAGGCGCGGCGCCAGCTCGTCGCCGCCGCCTCGCACGATCTGCGCACCCCGCTGGCCTCGCTGCGGCTGCTGGTCGAGTCGATCGACGACGGGGTCGCGACGGGGGAGACCCGCGACCGCTACCTGGCTGAGATCCGCACCCACGTCGGCGTTCTCAGCGATCTGATCGATGACCTCTTCGAGCTCTCCCGGATCGAGGCCGGCGACATCTCCTGGACGATGCGCCAGGTTGAGCTCGGCGAGGTGATCGGCGACACGGTGGCGGCGATGCGGGCGCCCGCCGCCCAGCGCGGGGTCACCTTGGAGGCGGACCTGCCGGCGGGGCAGGTGCTCGCCAGCGCCAACGCCGAGAAGGTCCAGCGCGTGCTCTTCAACCTGATCCAGAACGCGATCCGCCACACCCCGGCCGACGGCAGCGTCACCGTGCGAGCGCGGGCGTCCGGCGACGGCGTTGAGGTCGAGGTCGCCGACGACGGCGAGGGGGTCCCCGCCGGCGCCGGCGAGCGCGTCTTCGAGGCCTTCTACCGCGGCGACGAGTCGCGCGGGGAGGACGGCGCCGGCCTCGGCCTGGCGATCTCGCGGGCGATCGTCGAGGCCCACGGAGGCCGCATCTGGCTTGAAGAGGGCGCGCCGGGGACCCGCGTCCACTTCACGCTGCGCGGCGCCTGAGGCGCCGCGCGCGTCCCTCGCTTAGAGCTGCAGGCTCTTCACCTGCAGGAGCTCCTCGAGTCCATACCGGCCGTTCTCGCGGCCGTGGCCGGACTGGCCGTAGCCGCCGAACGGGGCCAGCGGGTTGAAGGCGCCACCGTTGATCTCGATCTGGCCGGTGCGCATCCGCTTGGCGACCCCGATCGCCCGCTCCGAGTCCGCCGACCAGACGCCGCCGGCGAGGCCGTACTCGCTGTCGTTGGCGATCTCCACTGCCTCGTCCTCGCCCTCGTAAGGCTGGATCACCAGCACCGGGCCGAAGATCTCCTCCTGGGCGATCGTCATCTCCCGGCTGACGTCGGAGAAGACGGTCGGCCGCACGAAGTAGCCGCGGTCGAGGCCCTCGGGCGCCTCGGCGCCACCGGTGAGGAGCCGGGCGCCCTCCTCGACGCCCTTCTCGATGTAGCCGCGCACGCGCTGGCGCTGGACGTCGGAGACCAGCGGGCCGAGCCGGGTCTCGTCGGCGAACGGGTCGCCGGGAGTGAAGGACTCAGCCGCGGCGGCGGCCAGCTCCTCGGCCTCGGCCAGGCGCTGGCGTGGGACCAGCATCCGGGTCAGGGCGCTGCAGGTCTGGCCCGAGTTGAGGAAGCACTTGCCGACGCCGTCGGGGACGGCGCGCTGCAGGTCGGCGTCGTCGAGGATCACGTTCGGCGACTTGCCGCCGAGCTCCATCGCCACCGGCTTCACCGTCGCCGAGGCCAGCTCGGAGACGCGGCGGCCGGCCCGGGTCGAGCCGGTGAAGGAGACCATGTCGACGCCGGGGTGCCCGGCGATCGCCTCGCCGACGACGGGCCCGGTGCCGGTGACCAGGTTGAAGACGCCGGCGGGGAGCTCGGCGGCCTCGATCACCTCGGCCAGCAGGAAGGCGTTCAGCGGCGTCACCTCGCTCGGCTTGAGGACGACGGTGCAGCCCGCCGCCAGCGCCGGCGCGACCTTGGCCGCGATCTGGTTCAGCGGGTAGTTCCAGGGGGTGATCGCGCCGAGCACGCCGACCGCCTCGCGCAGCACCCGCGAGTTGCCGATCTCCTCTTCCCAGGCGATTTCCTCCATCAATCCCGGCATCGCCGCGAACTGGCTGGTCGGCAGCCCGACCTGGATCATCTGGCTGAGTTTCAGCGGCATCCCCAGCTCCTGGGTGATCGTCGCCGCGATCTCCTCGAGGCGCCCGCCCAGCCCGGCGGCGATCGCGTTGAGGTATCCGGCGCGCTCCGCGCGCGGAGTCTGCGACCAGGCCTCGAAGGCGCCGCGTGCGGCGGCGACGGCGCGGTCGGCATCCTCGGCGGTGCAGGAGGGGATCGTCCCCATCACCTCCTCGGTGGTCGCGTTCACCACCTCGATCGGCTCGGTCCCGCTCGGCTCGACCCACTCGCCGCCGATGAAGATCTTGTCCCGCACCTGAGTCTCCGCTGCAGTCGCCATTCCCATCCTCCTAGAAGCTTGAAAAACCCATTGGCCGTCGCCGTCAAAGCTAGCGCCCGTGGGGAGTGGGCGGGATTAACGACCGGCGGAATTCCGTCGCGCGTTTATATCGCATATTTGTAATAAGTACATATCCGCTATATCCTCTGGACATGACCCCTGGAGAAGTCCTCCGCGATGCGCGCCGCCGCCATGGCGTCAGCCAAAAGCGCCTGGCGACCCGCGCCCGCACGACCCAATCGGCGATCTCGAGGATCGAGCGCGACCGCGTCTCGCCCTCGGTGGAGACTCTGAGGGAGCTGCTCTTCCTGCTCGGTGAGGATCTGGTGCTCGGGTCCGAGTCACGCGATGCCGGGATCGACCGGACCCTGACGCGGGAGAACCTGAAAAGGGACGTGACCGAGCGCCTCCAGTACGGCATCTCTTTTGCCAATAGCGCGATCGGGATCAGCCCCCTGCCTAAGACCGAGGGATGGGCATGAGGAAATCGCTGCCGCCAAAGGCGCCGGAACTCGACAAGCTGCTCGAGCCGCTGGTCCGGCACGGGGTTGATTTCATCCTGATCGGCGGCATGGCCGGAATCGCCCACGGTTCCAGCTATCCCAGCTACGACCTCGACGTCGTCTATGCCCGCGGCCGCGCCAACATCGCGCGACTTGTCCTAGCGCTGGGCGAGATCGGGGTGCGATTGCGCGGTGCTCCAAAGGACCTCCCCTTCCAACTCGATGCTAGGACGATCGAAAACGGCGCGAACTTCACCTTCGTCACCCCCTACGGTGACCTCGACGTCCTTGGTGAAGTTGCTGGCATCCAGGCGTTCGATGATCTCGCGGCCAACGCGGTTGAGAGGGAGGTCGGTGGCCTGCCGGTCCGGATCGCCTCCATCGACGATCTGATCGCGATGAAGCGGGCCGCGAACCGGACCAAGGACAAGCTGATGGTCGAGGACTACCTGGTGATCGCCGACGAGCAGCGGCGGCTCGACGAAGGCCCTGACACTTAGTCGTACTCGGCTGTTCGTCCGGGTGTACCGGATCGTTCGTCCGATCTTGATTTTTCGGCGCTACGTTCGCGCCGTGTCGGTCAGAGTCCTAGTTCTCGCGTTCGTCTGCCTCCTCGCCGCTTGCGGCGCCGGCGCCGCCTTTGCGGCGGAACCGCCCATTACGGTGGAATCGCCGCCGGTGGTCGGATTGCCCTCGGACGAGGAACCGATCTACACGCCGATCCCGAACCCAGATCCTGAGCGAGGGATCCTCGTTCTCAACCTGGGTTGGGAAGGGGCAGGGCCGTCGGCCAACTTCTCGCCGATCGACCCGGGCCTGCTCGCGACCGCCACCGCCAATCTCAATGGCGCGGTCAATGCCTGGTTCCGAGGTGCCGCCCCGCAGGGCCTGTTCAAAGACTGGAGGGCGCACCCCGGCGGCAACTTCGTGATCCCGCAGCCGGCGCTCACGAGTGGCAAGGAACTGAACCGGTGCGGCCGCTCTGAAGCTCCCGATTTCGCCCGCTCGCTGACCCGGCTTGCCGGCAACGCAGCCACCGCGGCCGGTTACGACCTCAGCCGCTTCCGCTTCGTCGCCTACGTCTACGCGGGCGAATTCTGCAGCGCCGACGGGACCAGCAGCGGCAACGCGATCCTCGCCGGCAACGGCGCCCGCGTCCACACGCTGGTCCACGAGATCGGCCACCAGCTCGGGCTCGGCCACGCGGAAACGCTCGAATGCTTCGATGACGCCGGGGTCAAACCGGTGCCGCTGAACGACGACCACTGCACGAGCGAAGAGTACGCCGACACCACCGACGTGATGGGGCGCAGCTTCATCGGCGGCGGCTTCAACGCCCCGCACGCCTTCCGGCTCGGGTGGCTGCGGAATCAGCTCTACGACCTGGTGGACGGCGTCTACACGAGGACCTTCCAGCTGCGGCCCTTCGGTGCCTCGCCGGCCGAAGGCGCGATGCGAGCGCTGCGCCTGCGCGACGGCGGCCAGACGATCTGGCTCGAGTACCGCCAGCGGGTCGGCATCGACACCGGGATGGAACCCGGCCTCTACGTGCATCGCGAGCGGCCGACCTATCCGGCCGCCACCCAGCTGCTCGACATGGCGCCGGGCCAGTGGGGCGAGGCGATGTCAGTGGGCCAGACATGGGTCAACACACTGGGCGCGATGCAGGTGACGCTGAACAGCGCCACCGCCAGCGGCGCCACGGTGACGATTTCGCGGACGCCGAAAGCGGTCACCGTCCCCGACCTGCGCGGCCTCAGCATCACCGGCGTGCCTTCCGCCCTTGGCGCAGTCGGGCTCGTCTACGGCGGCCAGACCGGCACCGTCGAAGACCGCACCTGCACCGTGATCAACCGCGTCGCCTCGCAGACGCCGAGCGCCGGCACCAGGGTGATCGAGGGCAGCTCGGTGACCGTGAAGACGGGCACCAGGCCGCGCACCAGCTGCCTCTAGGGACGCGGCCGGTATACGGCCGCCTCCACGCTTCGTCCACAACACACCTCGTTCACACCCTCCCGCTCGGCAGAGGAAAACCTGCCGCCCGCAAGTGAAAGGTGAGAGCAGGTGACGGTGTTGAAAGGACGGAGATGTCGGAACGGTTGAAGAGAGCAGGTGTGGTGGTGACGATGCTGGCCGCGATGGCGCTGCTTACGAGCGCGATCCTCGGCACCGGTGCTGCCACGGCCGCGGTCAAGGCGCCGCCGAGATCGGTGCTGGTGCTGAAGGCCACCTGGAACGCCGCCGGCGCAACCCCGGGGTCCTCGAACTGGATCCCCCTGAGCTCCTTCTCCACCGCCTCCCAGCAGGCCAGCGACCGCCTGAAGGAAGCCTCGCACGGCTTCTTCGGCGGCTGGACCACGACCATCCGTGGCCCGCTTCAGATCGCCGCCCCTCGCGCTGACTCGATCGAAGAAGAAACCTTCCAGATCGGCTGCGGCACCCAGTTCTTCTCCGACCTGAGCTCCAGGACTGACGCCGCCGCTCGCGCCGCAGGCATCGACCCCGACGCCCACGACCTCATCATCTACTCCTTTGACGACTTGGTCTGCGCCTCGATGCCCGACAACGTCGCCAGTGCCGGTCTCTTCGACGGGCGCCGGATCGCCCTGCAGGGCGAAACGTCTGCCGGCGGCCTCCTCCACATGGTCGGCCACTACATGGGCCTCGGCCATGCAGCCTCGATCCGCTGCACCAGTCCGACCAGCGGCCCGGTTCCGCTGGAATTCTTCAAAGAAGGCGAACGCTGCGCGACCAACCCCAACGGCGACACCTATGACCCGATGGGCTTCGGCCTCGATCCCGAATCCAAGCCCGCTGGCGTCTTCAGCGCGCCGGCCCAGAACGCGCTTGGCTGGTTCGGCACCGATACGGAATCGAGGCTCTTCTGGGAATTGGGGCGGCTCGAACCGCCCCGGGTCTCAACGCTGGAAATCGCTGCTCTCTCCGACCCCTTCAACCGGACCCACGACCAGCGGGCGATCAGATTCGAAGACGCCAACAGCGTCTACTGGGTTGAGTACCGGGCCAACGTCGGCGCCGATACCGGCCTGCGCGCAACGCCCGGCCTGGTCGTGCACCGTGAGCTGTTCAATCGCACCGCGGCCGGCGCTCCGGTCACCCAGTTGCTCGACATGAACCCGAGCACGCCGATCAGCGACGCCGGCCTGCCGGTCGGGCAGAGCTGGAGCCACCCGGCCGGGAAGATCGAGATCACCTTTGTCGGCGTCAGCGAAGACGGTACGCAAGCAAAGGTGAAGATCGGGCCGAAGCCCGCGCCGATCGCGCCGCTGCCGCACCCGATCCCTCCGCAGGGCCAGTTGCCCAATCCCGATCGCTCGATGCTGGTGATAAACGTCGGCTGGAACGCGCCGAACGCCGCTGACGCGGCGCCGCTCAATCTGTCCTACCTGGACAAGACGGCGGCGATGATCAACAGCACTATGAACTTCTTCTACCGGCGTTCGGCTCTTTCCGGCTTCTACCAGGACCGGACTGCCTACGTGGCTGGGAGCTCCACGATTCCGGCCCCGAGGCTCGGCAGCGGCAAACCTCTCTCCACTTGTACGGATCGGAAATCCCAGGATGCCGAAGAATTCAAGGACTACATCTACGAGCAGGGCGAGGAGGTCGCCGAGAATGCGGGGTTCGAGCCAAGCCGGTTCGGGCATCTGGTCGTCGTCTATTCGCGCAGCTTCTGCGGGTTCGGCGGACTGCAACGCGACAGCACCGGCGACATCCAGATCGCCAGGCGCGATCCCGGCGTCGTCTACCACGAGTTCGGTCACTACCTGGGCTTGAACCACGCTGAAGCCCTGCACTGTCACGCGGGGGTCGGGGTGGCTGTGACCCTCAGCCATAGCTGTGCTCGGGTCGAGTACGGCGACCCGATCGACCCCATGGGGGCCTCGAGCCTGCCCGGGACGTTCGGTCCGATCAACGCCAAGGTGCTGGGATGGATGGACGACCAGTTCTACAACGTCAACGACGGCTTTGAAACGGTGACGAGGACGATCAAGCCATTCGGCGAAACCGCCCTCGACGGGCGCAAACGAGCGATCCGCCTGGTCGACGGGGAGACGACGCTATGGCTCGACTATCGCGCGCAGGTCGGTCCGGATCGTTTCGAAGTGCCCCCCTTTCCTGAGGACTGGGGCTTCAACCCCGAAGCGGAAGAATCGGGAGCGGAATCGCTCTCGGGAATTCCCACCGGCCTCTACATCCACCGCGAGGTGCACGACGGCGGCTTCGACGGGGATGAGGACGGCGCGGTCTCCCAGCTGATCGACATGACCCCCCAGAACGGGTTCGGCGACTCTGACCTCGACGTCGGCAGGACCTGGGCCAACCCGATCGGGGTGATGCAGATCACCCTGAACAGCGCCGGCCCCGGCGGAGCGAGCATCACGATCAGCCGCAAACCGCGGCCGGTCGCGGTCCCGAACCTCGAAGGCGCAACCGAAGCCGAGGCCAAAGCGAAACTCGAGTCGCTCGGCCTCGTCTACGGCGGCGTTACCGACTACATCGACGACTGCCTCGGCACGAACATCGGCAAGGTGATGAAAACGCTGCCGAGCGCGGGCACCAACGTCGCCCTCGGCGCCGCGGTGACGGTGAAGATCGGGCAGAAACCGCGCCAGATGGGCAACTGCCAGTAGCGCCTTCGGGCAGGGAGTAACTCAGGCGGTTGCCGCGGCTTCGTCCGCGGCGACCGTCCCCAGTCCCGGGCCCGGGACCTGGCGGGCGTCGCGGGCGGTGAGGGTTTCGCCGCAGCGCTCGCAGATGCCGCGGTCGGAGACTTCGCCGCCGCACTCCTTGTGCACGATCAGCATCGGCGGGCCGTCGGGCTCGGGGGAGTGGCGGTCGCCCCAGGCGAGCAGGGCGATCAGCGCCGGCCAGAGGTCGAGGCCCTTCTCGGTCAGGAAGTATTCGTGGCGGGGCGGGTTTTCCTGGTAGGCGCGACGTTCGAGGATGTCCTCCTCGACCAGTCGCTGCAGGCGGGAGGAGAGCACGTTGCGGGCGACGCCGAGGCTGCGCTGCAGCTCGCCGAAGCGGCGGTGGCCGGTCATCACGTCGCGCACGATCAAGAGCGTCCAGCGCTCGCCGACGATCTCCAGTGACTTGGCGATAGAGCAGATCTGGCCGGGATAGTCGTGGTGCAGCACGGATGTGATCTTCGCACACTTGGTTGCATCAAGCAACTGTGTGCGGTAGGCTCGCTGGGCATTCAGTTGCTTGACGAAACCCTGTCCTGCAGGGCCGATCGGAGGCCAACCATGAGGCTGATCCCACGACACAGGCAAACCCACCGCGCGAAGGCGCCGCGGATCTCCATCAGCCAGGAGGAGATCACCGCCGACCTCCACTACCGGGGCGGTTCGAGGCCGACCCAGCGCGAGCTCGCGGTCGCCCGCCGAGGAGTCGCCAGGTGAGCGACAACGGCGGCACCGCGGTCGAGGCGGCGGAAGCATTCGCCGCCTCCAGCCCGGAGACGACGCGGGAGCGGACCCTGGTCTGGCAGGACCCGGTGCCGACCGCGGCGGCCGGGGCGACGATGACCGGCATCGAGTACATGCAGGCGATCGTCGCCGGCCAGGTGCCGCCGCCGCCGATCGCGGTGACGATGCGGCTGCGCCCGATCGAGATCGGCGAGGGCCGCTGCGTCTTCGAGGGCGAACCGGGGGAGGAGCACTACAACCCGATCGGCGTCGTCCACGGCGGCTACGCCGCGACCCTGCTCGACTCGGCGCTCGGCTGCGCCGTGCACACCACGCTTCCGGCCGGCGTCGGCTACACCTCGCTCGGGATCGAGGCCAAGTACGTGCGGCCGATCACCCGTGACACCGGCCGCGTCCTCTGCGAGGCCAACGTCCTCTACCGCGGCCGCAAACAGGCGACCTCGGAGGCGAACCTGACCGCGGCTGAAAGCGGCAAGCTGCTGGCCCATGGGACCGCGACCCTGATGATCCTCGGCGGCTGAGCCGATGCGACCGCGGCCGGCTCTAAGCAGCTTGGTCGCGGACCAGATCGACCAGCAGCCGCACCCCGAAGCCGCTGGCGTCCTTGCCGGTGTAGGGGCGGCCGACGTCCCAGGCGGTGCCGGCGATGTCGATATGCGCCCACGGCACCTCGCCGACGAACTCCTCGAGGAAGGAGCCGGCGGTGATCGTCCCGGCCTCGCGCTTGGAGCCGAGGTTGGAGAGGTCGGCGACCGTGCCCTTCATCAGCTCCTTGTACTCGGGGTGGAGGGGGAGGCGCCAGACAAGCTCCCCGCTGCGCTCGCCGGCGCGGGCGACCGCCTCCGCAAAGTCGTCGTCGTTGCAGATCAGGCCCGCGTAGGTCGAGCCGAGCGCGATCAGCACGGCGCCGGTCAGAGTCGCCAGGTCGACGATCCGGTCCGCCCCCAGCTCGGCCGTGTATGCGAGCGCGTCGGCGAGGATCAGCCGGCCCTCGGCGTCGGTGTTATTGACCTCGACCGTGGTCCCGTCGTACTGGGTGATCACGTCGCCGGGCTTGATCGCGGTCCCCGACGGCATGTTCTCGGTCGAGGGCACGACGGCGATCAGGTTCACCGGAAGCGCCAGCTCGGCGATCGCCGCCACCGCCTCCAGGACCGCGGCGGCGCCGGACATGTCCATCTTCATCTCGTGCATCCCGGCGCCGGGCTTGAGCGAGATGCCGCCGGTATCGAAGGTGACGCCCTTGCCGACCAGGCCCAGGGCCGGGCCCTCGCCGCCGCCGTCGTAGCGGAGCACGATCAGGCGCGGCTCGACCGGGCCGCCCTGGCTGACCGCGACCAGCCCACCCATCTTCTTGGCGGTGATCTCGGCCGGGCCGAGGATCTCGGCGCTGACGCCCTCGGCGCCGGCGGCGATCTGCTCGGCGCGCTCGGCGAGGAAGGCGGGGGTGGCGACGTTGGCGGGGGTGCTCTGCAGGTCGCGGGCGCGGTTCTGCGCCTCGGCCAGGATGCGGGCGGCCTCGGCCGCCTCGGCGAGCTCAGCCGAGCCCAGCAGCGTCAGCTCCTCCAGCGCCGGCGGCGAGTCCTCGCTGTCGCTGCGGTAGCGGTCGAAGCGGTAGGCGCCGAGGATCGTGCCCACCACCAGCGCTTCCGCCGCCGCGGCGGGGTGGCCGGCGTTCGGAACTGCCCAGGCCAGCGAGCGCGCCTCCAGGTTGCCCGCTTCCTTGGCTGCGAGCGCGGCGACGACGCGCAGGCGCTCGGGCTCGACCTCGTCGCGCTTTCCGAGCCCGACCACCAGCAGCGGCGCCGAGCCCTCGGGGTGCAGGACGGAGAGCTTCTTGAACTCACCCCGGGCTGTGGCGACGCCGGGGACGGAGGCGATCTCCGCCGGCGCCGGCTCGCCCTCGAACAGGCCGACCGCGACCAGCTCGGCCTCGGCCGCCGCCAGCTCCACCTCTCTCACATCAACCTTCATCGGGCGCGAGTCTATGCAGGCCGGTCGGTATCTTCACCGGCTGGGCCTGGCGCCCGCAGGACAGGACCGACCGAACACGGAGAAGAAAGGCCCTAGATGCCCACCTCAGTCATCCTCGGAACCGCTCGCACGCCCTTCGGCAAGATGGGGGGAGCGCTCGCTTCCCTCGACGCCACCGACCTCGGCGGTCACGTGATCGAGGCCGCCCTCGAGCGCTCCAACGTCGATCCCGAGCAGGTCCAGCAGGTCGTCTTCGGCCAGGTCCTGCAGGCCGGCCAGGGCCAGATCCCCTCGCGCCAGGCGCAGATCAAAGGCGGGATCCCGAAGGGAGTCCCCTCGGAGACCATCAACAAGGTCTGCGCCTCGGGCATGCGCACGATCGGCCTCGCCGACCAGGCGATCCGCGCCGGCGACACCGAGGTCGCGGTGACCGGCGGCATGGAGTCGATGAGCAGCGCTCCCTACCTGCTGCCCGGCGCCCGCTTCGGCTTCCGCATGGGCGACGTCAAGGCGATCGACGCGATGACCCACGACGGGCTCACCAACCCCTTCACCAACAAGCAGATGATCAACGAGGCGAGCGAGGTCTCCAACGAGCTGGAGATCACCCGCGTCGACATGGACCGCTTCGCCGAGCGCTCGCACCGGCTCGCCGCCGAGGCGACCGACGCCGGCCGCCTCGCCGACGAGATCGCCGGCGTCACCGTCAAGTCCCGCAAGGGCGAGAGCACGGTCGAGGCCGACGAGGCGATCCGTCCCGACACCACCCTGGAGACGCTGGCCAAGCTGAAGGCGATCGGTGGCGACGACGCCACTCACACCGCCGGCAACGCTCCCGGCGTCAACGACGGCGCCGGCGCGATCGTCGTCGCCTCCTCGGAGTGGGCCGAGCGCGAGGGCAAGACGCCGATGGCGACCGTCCTCTCCTACGGCACCGTCGCCGACGACTTCCCCTACCTGGCAAAAACCCCGGCCAACGCCGCCAAGCAGGCGCTGGAGAAGATCGGCAAGAGCCCCGACGAGGTCGACCTCTGGGAGATCAACGAGGCCTTCGCCTCGGTCGCCCTCAACTCCGTGCGGATGCTCGGCGTCGACGAGGAGAAGGTCAACGTCAACGGCGGCGCGATCGCCCTCGGGCACCCGATCGGGGCCTCCGGCTCGCGCATCGTCGGCGCCCTCGTCCACGAGCTGCAGCGCCGCGGCGGTGGCCTCGGTGTCGCCGCGATCTGCTCCGGCGGTGGCCAGGGCGACGCGATCGTGATCGAAGTCAACGGGTCCTAGCTTGAGCCGCGCCGCGGCCTTCTTCGATCTGGACAAGACCCTGATGGCGGGGTCGAGCGGGATGCAGTTCGCCCGCGTCGCCGCCCGTCAGGGGATCGTCAGCCGCGGCCTGCTCGCCCGCTGGGGTTTCGAGCACCTTCGCTACCGCCTGCGCGGGACCACCGACGAGCGCACTGCCGAGGTGCTGAAGGTGGCGCGCGAGCTGATCGCCGGGGTGCCGTCACGGACGATCGAGCGGATGGGACCGGAGGTGCTTGCGGCGATCCTGCCGCGGGTCTTCCCGCAGATGCTGGAGGAGGTCTACGCCCACCAGGACGCCGGCCGCCCGACCTTCATCGTCAGCGCCGCCGGCAACGACGTGGTCGAGACCCTGGCCGGCGTGCTGGGGATGGAGGGCGGGATCGGCACCCGCTACGACGTCGACGCCGAGGGCAACTACACCGGCCGCCTCGACGGCCCCTTCGTCTACGGCGAGGGAAAGGTCGTGGCGATGCGCGAGTTCGCCGCCCGCCACGAGATCGACCTCGCCGCCTCCTACGCCTACTCCGACTCGCTCTCCGACCTGCCGATGCTGCGCGCCGTCGGCAACCCGGTCGCCGTCAACCCCGATCCGCCCCTGGCCGAGATCGCCCGCGCCGAGAACTGGCAGACCCTCCACTTCGAGCGCCTCGGGAGGAGGCTGGTCGCCTTCGCGGTGACCCTCCTGGCAACCGCAGCGGGCCTCGGCGCCGCCCGCCGTCGCCAGATCGCTCGCGCAAAGGGCTAGGCTTCCCCGTCGATGGAGGCCGCCACCGCCCGCAAGATCCGCGTTGTTGTCGCCAAGCCCGGGCTCGACGGGCACGACCGCGGCGCCAAGATCATCGCCCGCGCCCTGCGCGACGCCGGCATGGAGGTGATCTACACCGGTCTGCACCAGACCCCGGAGCAGATCGCCGAGACGGTGATCCAGGAGGACGCCGACGCGGTCGGCCTCTCGATCCTCTCCGGGGCCCACATGACGCTGGTTCCGAAAGTGGTCGAGTTGCTCGCCGCCCAGGGGGTGGACGACGTGCTCGTCACCGTCGGCGGCACGATCCCGGCCGATGACATCCCGGAGCTGAAGCGACTCGGGGTCGCCGAGGTCTTCACCCCCGGCGCCGGAACCGACGAGATCGTCGAATTCATCCGCGGCGCCGCCAGCGAGCGCCACGCCAGCGGCGAATAGCCCTTCTCTACACAAATCGGTGCATAGTTCCGTCGATCTCGTTATGATCCTGATTGACTCGTCAGTCAACGGCGTGGAGACAAACGGTAAGATGCCCGGCCGCAAAGGCCTGCAAGGCGCCAGCCGCGGCCCCGCGACCACCTGAGAATCGTTCCCCAAGGAGGCTTCAACTTGAAGATCTGCGTCCTGGTCAAGGAGGTTCCGGACGCTGCTGTTCAGAAGCGCATCGACTCCGGCACGATGCGTCTGGACCGCAGCGGCGAGAAAAACCTCAACCCGTTCGACACCCACGCCCTCGAGGCGGCGATGCAGATCAAGGAGGGTGGCGCGATCCCGGTCGAGGAGGTAGTGGCCGTGACGATGGGCCCCGGCTCAGCCGTCCGCGCACTGCACAAGGCCGTCGCGCTCGGCGCCGACCGCTCGGTGCACCTCTCCGACGACGCTCTGCTCGGGTCCGACGTCTGCGCCACCGGCTACTCGCTGGCCAAGGTTCTCGAGTCCGAGAGCCCGGACCTGGTCCTGCTCGGCCAGCAGTCCGATGACGGCGAGTGCTACACGATCGGCGCCGTTGTCGCCGACCACCTGCAGATGCCCTCGCTGACCCAGGTGATCAAGATCGACGTCAACGACGGCAAGCTGCGCTGCGAGCGCCAGGCCGAGTACGGCTACGACACGGTCGAGATCGAGCTGCCGGCAGTTATCAGCGTCGGCGACGCGATCAACGAGCCGCGCTACCCGAGCCTGAAAGCGATCATGGGCGCGAAAAAGAAACCGCTCGACACCAAGGCCACGGGCGACGTCGGGATCGACGGCGGCATGGTCGGCGAGACCGGCTCCAAGACCGCGGTCCTGGCGCTGAACCCGCCGCCGCCGAAGGAAGCGGGCGAGATCATCGAGGACGAGGACACCAACGAGACGGTCGAAAAGATCGTCGCTTGGCTCGACGAGAGGAAGCTGATCTAGATGGCTGGCATTCTGGTTTACGCCCTCCACGACGACGAGGGCAACTTCAACAAAAACTCGCTCGGGGCTATCTCCGAGGCGGCCAAGCTGGCCGGCGAGATCGGCGGCGAGGCTTCGGCCCTGGTCGTCGGCGAGATCGGCGACGAGGCCTGTGCCTCGCTCGGCAACTACGGCGCTGCCAAGGTCTACCGGGCCAAGAGCGTGCCCGAGGGTCTGGCCCAGCCGATCGTCGACGCGATGGCGAAGGTGATCCAGGACGAGGGCATCTCCTACGCGCTGTTCGGCGGCGGGCTGCTCGGGTTCGAGATCGGGGCCGGGCTGACCGCTCGCCTCAACGCCGGCGTCACCATGGAGGTCACCGAGGTCAAGGTGCAGGACGGCAAGCTGGTCGCCGAGCGCCCGATCCTCCAGGACTCCCAGATCGCCGACGTCGGTTACGTCTCCGAGCCGGGGATCATCATCGGCCGCCTCAACGCCTTCGACGCCAAGGAGTCCGGCGGCACGGCTGAGGTCGTCGACGTCGAGGTCGAGCTCTCGGCCTGGTCGACCAAGGCGACGATGGTTCAGCGCGGCGAGCAGCGTGGCGCCGATGTCAACATCGAGGACGCCGACATCCTGGTCGGCGGCGGTCGAGGCCTCGGCGCTGCCGAGGGCTTCAAGGTCGCCGAGGAACTGGCTGAGGCGATGGGCGGCGCGGTTGCCGCGACCCGCGCGGTCGTCGACGCCGGCTGGTACCCCTACGCCGCCCAGATCGGTCAGACCGGTAAGACGGTCGCGCCGAAGCTGTACCTGGCGGCTGGCGTCTCCGGCGCCATCCAGCACAAGGTGGGGATGCAGAACTCCGAGAACATCCTTGCGATCAACAAGGATCCGAACGCGCCGATCTTCGAGTTCTCAGATCTCGGCGTGGTCGGCGATCTGCACAAAATCGTCCCCAAGCTGACCGAGGCGATCAAGGCGAAGAAGGGCTAGAACGATGCCGATTGCTCCGAGCGAGTTCCCGCCGCCCTTCGATCCGGCCGAGGTGATTGTCGCCCCGACCGATCCGGTGGACGAGCGCATCGAGGTAGGCGTGGCGATCGTCGGCGGTGGCCCCGCCGGCCTCGCCTGCGCCAACAAGTTGATGCAGTTGCTCGAGAACGAGCCGGAGCTGACGGAGAAGCTGGGCGAAGTCCCGGTCGCGGTGATCGAGAAGGGCAAAGTCGCCGGCGCTCACCTTCTCTCCGGGGCGAACATGAAGCCCTCGGCGATGGAAGAGCTGTTCCCTGACCTGCCGAAGGAGGAGTGGCCGGTCTACCAGGAGGTGACCAAGGACGCGGTCTACCTGCTGACCTCGAAGGCGGCGCTGCCGTTGAAACCGATGCCGCCGAACTTCAAGAACCACGGCAACTACGTCACCTCGGTCGCGAAACTGGGCCGCTTCCTCTCCGACAAAGCCGAAGAAGCCGGCGTCTACGTCCTCGCCGAGACCGCCGCCACCAACCTCCTGGTCGAGGACCGTGTGGTCAAGGGCGTGCGCTCGGGCGACCGCGGCCGCGGCAAGGAGGGCGAGGAGATGGCCAACTTCGAGCCCGGCTCCGACGTCGTCGCCAAGGCGACGGTCCTCGCCGAGGGCACCGTCGGCCACCTCACCTACGCCGCCTACGACTACTTCGACATGCACGGCGCCGACCCGATGCGCTGGGAGCTCGGGGTGAAAGAGGTCTGGGAGGTGACCGAGCCGCTCGACCGGGTGATCCACACGATGGGCTGGCCGCTGCGCAAGTCTCCGCGCTTCAACGAGTTCGGCGGCAGCTTCATCTACCCGATGGGCGAGGACAAGATCTGCATCGGCCTCGTCGCCGGGCTCGACTACACCGACGCCACCTTCAGCGTCCACGACGCCCTGCAGCTGCTGAAGACACACCCCTTCATCAAGAAGCTGCTCGACGGCGGCAAGCGGGTCGCCTGGGGCGCGAAGACGATCCCCTCCGGCGGCTACTTCGCGATGCCGAAGCGCCTTGCGGTGCCGGGCATGGTCGTCGCCGGCGACGCCGCCAGCATGGTCAACGTCCCGACCCTGAAGGGCGTCCACTACGCGATGCACGCCGGGATCTACGCGGCGGAAACGATCGTCGATTCGCTCAAGCAGGACATCGACTCGGTCAACTTCGAGGCCTACGACGAGAAAGTCCACAAGTCGCTGATCGAGAAGGACCTGAAGGAATCGCGCAACATGCGCCAGCCCTTCTCCAAAGGCTTCTTCCTCGGCGGCGCCATCGCCTCGGCGATGACCGTGACCAAAGGCAACTTCCCCGGCGGCCACTGGAAGCAGGAGCACGACTCCGAGGTCGACATGGAGCTCGGCAAGGCGGGGGACATGTATCCCAAGGCCGACAACGAGCTGACCTTCAACAAGCTCGACTCCGTCTTCCTCTCCGGCAACGCCACTCGCGACGACGCCCCCAACCACGTCCGCATCCAGTCCAAGGTCCCGCGCGAGATCGCCCAGACGTGGGTCTCGATGTGCCCGGCCCAGGTCTACGAGATCCCCGACGAGCAGCTCGAAAACGGCGCTTCCGAGGTTGACGTCCACGTCACCGCCTCCAACTGCGTCCAGTGCGGCGCGATCACCGCCAAGGGCGGCCGCCTGACCCTCCCCGAGGGCGGCGACGGGCCTCTGTACCAGGAGACGTAGGAGAGATTTTTCACAGTTGAGTCGACTTGCGCGTATTTCGCGCGAGTTGGCTCGGTAGCGTCGATCCGGTGATTACCACCGGGTCACTTGTGAGTGGTGCAGCCACCGAGATGGGTCTGGTGGCGGCGTCCATTGCCGTGTTTGGCTTCGTTGCGCACGTGAGGCCTGCACTCACGGCGGCTAACGAGCGACGGCTTCGCGAGGCCACCGTGGCTGGTGGCGTCGGCGGCATTGTGGTTGCGGTCGTTGTAAATGTTTTGTCTGTGTTGGTCGGCTAGAATCAACGAGATGAGCGAACGTAGAGCGCTGACCCTTGGACTGATCGTGACCATCGTTCTGACGGCCGGTGCCTGCGCGACCCTGATGGCGCTGGGGGCAGGGGGCGAACTAGTTGCCGTGGCGATGGTTGTCGTCGGCGGTCTCGGTGTCGACCAGGTGTCCCGGATCGGCATGAGCTACGACTCGCCGGACCGCCGACGCTGAGCGAGCCGCGGCGGCGGATAGGGTCGCGCGGTGCTCGCGCTTGGGATTCTCGCTGCCGTGGGGGCATCTGTCCTCTACAACACCTCGATCGCGTTGCAGGCGATCGAGGTGCGGGAGGTGCCGGCGGAGCACTCGTTGCGGATATCGCTGATCGGGCGGCTGCTGCGCAATCGGCGCTGGCTGGGGGCGACGGCGCTGGGGCTGATCGGGTGGCCGTTGGAGATCGTCGCGCTGCTGCTGGCGCCGCTGACGGTGGTGCAGCCGTGCCTGGCCAGCGGGCTGGTGGTGCTGCTGTGGCTGGGGGCGACGAAGCTGGGGGAGGCGCCGGGGCGGCGCGAGTACATCGCCGTCGCGGCGATCGTGGCGGGGGTCGCGGGCGTCGCCTTGGCGGCGCCGGAGCGGACCACCGACCACGCCGACACCGGCGCGATCGCCCTCGCCTTGGCGCTGGTGGCGCTGCCGATCGCCGCGCCGTACCTGCTGCGGGGGAGGGGGGCCGTGGCGGCGGGGACGATCGCCGTTGTCAGCGCCGGCTTCGGTTACGCCTGGACGGCGATTGCCAGCAAGCTGCTGACCGACGAGCTGGCCGCCGGTTCTGTCCTGGTTGCGGTCGCCTGGCTGGCCACCGCCGCCGCCTCCGAGGGGCTCGCCCTGCTGAGTGAGATGAGCGCGCTGCAGCGCCGCGCCGCCACCCACGTCGCCCCGGTGATGTTTGCGGTTCAGGTGCTCGTCCCGGTCGCCCTGGCGCCGCTGATCTTCGGCGAGTCCTGGTCCCAAACCCCCCTCGACGGCGCCGTCCTGGTCGCCTTCATGGCCGTCGCGGTGATTGGAACGACTCTTTTGGCTGGTTCGCGCGCCGTGGGTGCGGTCTTGGAATCTGCGCACAAAGAGTGAGTCGCCCTGTGCGTGGAGTCCGAAATCGCTGGTAGCCTGGCGCAGCCTTTTGGCGTACCAATTACCCCCTTCCGCCAGCGCCGCACCAGTCACCGCCACCCAAGGAGCCACCGTGGGGTCTGCAGAGAAAACCCGGCCCGACGCGAGCCAGTTCGCAATCGGGTTCGATCACCGCGACCGTGAGCGCCTGTTCCAGCTCTGGACCGACGTGCTCGACTCCGAGCAGTGGTCGGAGGGGGCCAAGCTTGCCGCCTTCGAGCAGCGCTGGTCGCAATGGAACGGGCTGCCCAGCCTCGGCCTCTCCAGTTGGGCCGGCGGCGCCCTGGCGGCGCTGCGCTTCGCCGGGGTCGAGGGTGAGACGGTGCTCTGTCCCTCCAACACCTTCATGGCGACGCCGCTGGCTGCGATCGGCGCCGGCGCCGAGGTCGAGTTCGTCGATTGCAACCGCACCGATCTCTGCATGTCCTTCGAGGACTTCGAGGTGAAGGCCGAGCGGCACAAGCCGCGGGCCGCGATCCTCGTCCACGTCGGCGGCCACATCGCCTTCGACGCCGAGCGGATCGCCGCCTACTGCCGCGATCACGGAATCTTTCTGCTCGAGGATTGCGCCCACGCTCACGGCGCTGACTGGAACGGAGACCGGCCCGGCGGCTTCGGCGACGCCGGCGTCTACTCGCTCTACGCGACCAAGACCGTCTCCAGCGGCGAGGGCGGCGTGCTCGTCTCCGTCAACGAGGAGCTGATCGAGTTTGCCGCCAAGTTCCGCAACTACGGCAAGTTCGAGCACGAGGTCGACGGGTTCAACTTCAGGATGAGCGAGTTCACCGCCGCCCTCGCCCTGGTCCAGGCGGAACGGATGGAGGAGATCGTCGCCTGGAAGAACGAGTACGCCCGCGAGCACCTCGACCCGGCGTACCCGGCGCGGCTGCAACTGCCCGAGGGCATGACCTCCGGCCTCTACAAGTACATCGTCTTCGAGCAGATCGAGAAGTCCACCGGTCGCGTCTACGACCAGCCCTGCCACCGCATCATGGGCCGCTCGGAGCAGTTGCCGAACACCGAATGGGTTGCGGAGAACCACTGGTGCGTGCCGCTCTACTACCGCCCCGAGAGCCGCGCTGCGGCGTTGGGCAAGGAGGCCTGACGTGAGGGTTCTGGTAACCGGAGGAGGGGGCTTCATCGGCTCCCACGTGGTCGACCGGCTGCTCGAGCGCGGGATCACCCCGCGCATCTTCGATCTCAGCGCCTCGCCGTACCACGCGCCCTTGGAGGTCGAGACCTTCACCGGCAGCATCACCGACTCCGCCAACCTCGACCTGGCGATGCGCGATTGCGACGCCGTCATCCACCTCGCCGCCGTCGCCGACGTCGCCCACGTCCTCGCCGACCCGGTCCTGGCCGAGGAGGTCAACACCCGGGGCACCCTCAACGTGCTCGAGGCCGCCTGCCGGGCCAAGGTCGGCCGCGTCGTCTACGGCTCCACCACCTGGGCCTACAGCGACTGCGTCGAGCAGAACGTCGACGAGGAAACGCCGATCCCGGCTCCGCGCCATCTCTACACCGCGACCAAGCTGGCCGGCGAGACCTACTGCTCCGGCTACGCCGAGCTCTACGACCTCGAGAGCACGGTGCTGCGCTTCGGCATCCCCTACGGCCCCCGCGCCCGCGCCGCCGGCGTCGTCGCCAAGTTCACCGACCTCGCCTTCGAAGGCAAAGCGCTGACGATCGCCGGTGACGGCAGCACCACCCGCAGCTTCATCTACGTCGAGGACCTGGCCGACGGCATCGTCGCCGCGCTCGCTCCCGAGGCGGCCAACCGCACCTACAACCTCTCCGGCGACGAGATCGTGACGATCCTCGAAATCGCCGAGCGGGTGCAGGAAAACACCGACAACTGCGAGATCGTGCACACGCCGCCGCGCCCGGGCGACTTCCCCGGCAAGGTCATCTCCAACCAGCGGGCCCTGGACGAGCTCGGCTGGAAAGCGGAGACCAGCTTCCGCGAAGGCGTCCGCAAGTACGTCGATTGGGTGCGCAGCAGCACCCGGCCGCCGGACCCGATCCCCGGCAAACGCCCCTCGATGAACGGCAACGAACACGCCGCCGGGGCACTGCTGGCCGACACCGCCCGGCTCGAGGAGCGCGAGCCCCGCGTCCTCGTCCTCACCGCCGACATCGGCGAGGGCCACGACCTGCCGGCGCGGATCATCAAAGCCGACCTCGAAGAGGAAATCCCGGGCGCCGAGGTCGAGATCGCCAACGGCCTCGAGGCGATGGGAAAGGGCTGTGCGGCAGTCGCCCGCGGCGGCTCCCGGTTCGTCTTCCACAGGATGCCCTGGGTCTTCGACGTCCAGTACTGGCTGATCACCAAGTTCGCGCCGACCCGCTGGCTCACCCACCACCTCAGCTACCTGTTCGGCGCCCGCGGCCTGTTGCGGGAGATCGCCGCCCACGAACCGGACGTGGTCATCTCCACCTACCCCGGCGTCACCGCGGTGCTGGGCATGCTGCGCGAGAACCGCCGCCTCGAGGTGCCGGTGCAGTCGGCGATAACGGATCTCGCCGGCCTGCGCTACTGGGTGCACCCCGGCGTCGACATGCACTACGTCACCCACCCCGAGTCGATCGAGGAGGTCGAGCGACTCGCCGGCCCAGCCAGCGTCGAGTGGGTGCGGCCGCCGATCTCACGCGAGTTCCTGGCGCCGCGCACCCGCCGCGACGCCCGCGAGGCGCTTGGCCTGCCGGCCCACGCCCGGATCGTCCTCGTCTCCGGCGGCGGCTGGGGAGTCGGCGACCTCGAGGGCGCGATCCACTCCGCCCTCACCAGCGAGGAAACCCTGGTCGCCTGCATCACCGGTCGCAACGAGGTCGCTCGCGAGAAGCTCGAGCGCGCCTTCGGCGACAACGACCAAGTCCGCGTCCTCGGCTTCACCGAGCAGATGAGCGACTGGATGGCGGCCGCCGACGCGATGATCCACGCCACCGCCGGGCTGACCGTGCTGGAGGCCCACATCCGCGGCTGCCCGGTTGTCTCCTACGGCTTCTCCGCCGGTCACCTGCGGGCCAACAACGCCGCCTTCGAGCGCTTCGGGCTGGCCGAGGTGGCGCGCTCCGAGCACGAGCTGGAGTCGGTCCTGCGCCACGTCACCAACGAGCGCCAGTCGCCCGACTCTTCCTTCGCCTCGCTGCCCTCGATCGCTTCGCGCGCACTCGCGGTGCGCCCGCGGGTGCGGCCGCAGCCGGTCTGGCGCCTGCGCTTCGAGCGGGTCGCCGCCGGCTTCACCGCAGTTGCCGTGACCCTGCTGCTGATGCTCGCCGTGGTCCACCGCGAGAGTCCCTGGAAGCCGGTCACCGAGCGGATCCACCTCGGCAAGCAGAACGAGGCGGCGGAAGTCTCGGGTGCGCAGCCGCTGCCGAGCGAACCGGTCGCCAGCCAGAGCGAGGCGCCGAGCCCGGCGCCTTGATCGCGGCGCTGGCGGCGGGCAGCCTGACCGCGGCCGCCGTCGCCCACGCCGGCCCCGCGCTGGCCCCGGTGGTGCCGGCGCTGGGCCGCCGCCTCGGTGTGCAGCTGCGGCAGGAGGAGCTCGAGGGCGTCGCCCTCACCTTCGACGACGGACCGCACCCCCATGGCACGCCGGCTGTGCTGGAGGCGCTGCGCGAGCACGGAGCCAGCGCCACCTTCTTCCTCGCCGGCGAGCAGGTGGAGCAGCGCCCGGCGCTGGCGGCGGAGATCGTCGCCGCCGGGCACCGGGTCGAGCTGCACTGCCACCGTCACCGCAACCAGCTCCGGCTCAGCCCGCGCGACCTGCTCGAGGACGCCGAGCGGGCGCGGGCGGCGATCGAGGAGGCGAGCGGGCAGGCGATCCACGACTACCGGCCGCCCTACGGGATCTTCAGCGCCGCCGGCCTGCGGGCGATCCGCGGCCGCGGCTGGCGCCCGGTGCTGTGGTCGCAGTGGGGGAGGGACTGGACGCGGCGGGCGACGCCAAGCTCGATCGCGGCAAAGGCGACCGGCGGCGCCCGGGCGGGCGACGTCCTGCTACTGCACGATGCCGACTACTACAGCGCGCCGGGCTCCTGGACTCGCACCGTCGCCGCCCTGCCGATCATCCTCGAGGAGCTCGAGGGGCGGGGGCTGAGATCGATGCTGCTGCGCCGCTGAGTCGGTGGCGCCAGGGTCCACTCATCGCAGCCTGCGAAGGCTTCGTTGAGTCGTTGCGCCATCGTGCTTCGGGGCCGTTCCTGGTCGAAGATTTGCTTGGCCATGGCTCTCCGTCCGGTCGAGGGGTTGAGGAAGCCTCCCTGTCCTACCGGACGAAAAACCTGCAATTTGCGGAAATCGCGAACGTCTGTTCGGTTTGGCCGAAAACTCAGGCCGCAAACTCGGCGATCTCCTCGGCCAGTCGCTGCGGCTGATCGAGCGGCACGAAGGTACTCGAGTCCGGGATCTCGACGATCCGGGCGTTCGGGACTTCGCCTGCCAGCCGCTCCGCGTAGGAGAGTGGGAAGAGCTTGTCCCCCGGTGCCCAGGTGAGCAGGATCGGCAGCTCGGTCGTCCGCAGTTTCTGGGCCGCCTCGAGGGTGTAGCGCTTGTTCATCCCGATCGTCACCTTCTTGGCGTCGTGCATGACGCCGCGGTCCTTGGTCGCCGGCTTCATCCAGGAGGCGACCAGCTCGTCCGGGATCCCGGCCTTGGAGAACGGCTTGAAGGCGCGGCGGGCGACGGCGGGGATCCGGAACGGGGCCGAGAGCAGCGTCATCCCGCCCGGCAGCTTCGCCAGCGGCGGCATCGTCTTGAAGATCCCCGGCGGGAAGTTCTCGTGGGTGTCGCAGTTGGTGAGGACGAGGCGGCCGATCCGCTGTGGGTGGCGGGTGACCAGGACCTGGGACATGGCGCCGCCCGAGTCGTTGCCGACGATCGTCACGTCCTCCAGGCCGAGCGCGTCGAGGAAGCTGGAGATGATCGCCGCGACACCGGGAGGGGTGAGGTCGGCGTCGGGCTTCATCGCGATCTGCTGCGCGGCGATCGGCCAGTCGGGGGCAAAGCAGCGGAAGCGGTCGGAGAGGCGGTCGACGACGCCGTCCCAGAGCCGCCCGTCGACCAGGTAGCCGTGGACGAAGACGACCGCTTTGCCCTGGCCCGCCTCGCGGTAGCGGATACGTCCCGCCGGCAGGTCAATCTCTTTGCGCTGGCTCGTCTCGGTGCTCATCATCGCCTCCCGATGTCGTTGGTTCCAGGTAACATACAGACTGTATGCATGTGAATCCAGCCCCCCGCCCAGAGCGCCGAACCCAGGCCGAGCGCGCCGAGGCGACCCGCAACGCCCTGATGGACGCCGCCCGCAAGCTCTTCACCGAACGCGGCTACGACGCCGTAGGTACCGAGGAGATCGTCCGCGCCGCCGGCGTCACCCGCGGCGCCCTCTACCACCACTTCGGCGGCAAGCGGGACCTCTTGGAGGCGGTCTACGAGCGGCTCGAGGCGGAGTCGACCGAACGCGTCGCCCGCGTCGTCCTCGGCTCCGAGCTTCACAGCCCGCTGGAGGCGATGAAGGCGGGGATCGAGGCTTTCCTCGACGAGTGCGCGGAGCCGGAGCTGCAGCGGATCGGCCTGCACGACGCGCCGGCGGTGCTGGGCTGGGACCGCTGGCGCGAGATCGCCGCCGCCAACGGCCTCGGCCTGATCGAGGCCAGCCTCAGCGCCGCGATCGAGGCGGGGGAGATCCGCAACCTGCCGGTGAAGCCGATGGCGCACCTGCTGCTCGGGGCGCTGGACGAGGCGGCGATGCTGGTCGCGCGCTCTGAAGACCCCGGCAAGCGGCGCGAGGTGACGACGGTCCTACTTGCGCTGCTCGAGAGCTTCGCCGCTCCCCGCACCGTCTAATTCCACCTTGACCTCGCCGCCGTCGATCTCGATCCCGTCGGGGTGGGAGGCGCGGCGGGACTCCTTCTGCGCGTACATCCGCACGTCGGCCAGTTGCATCGCCGCCGACGGCGTCTCGGCCTCGTCGGGAACCGCGACCTTGCCCCAGGCGGCGCCGATCTCATAGCCGCGACCGCGGGCGGTCAGCGCTTCGGTGGCGCGCTTGACGACCGCGTCGTGGCGCTCGGGCTCGCAATCGATCAGGACCACGAACTCGTCGCCGCCGATCCGGTAGCCCTGGCCGTCCCTTGCGAGCGCCTCGCGCAGCCGTGCGCCCATCCAGGTCAGCATCTCGTCGCCGGCGGGGTGGCCGAAGGTGTCGTTGTAGTGCTTGAAGCCGTTGAGGTCGAGCATCACCAGCGTCAACGGCCGCTCGGTCGCTTCGTGGACTTGGTCCGGGAGGTCGATCTGCAGCCGTCCCCGGTTGCCGAGGCCGGTCAACTGGTCGGTTCGCACCTGGTCCAGCAGCCGCTTGTTCTCACGCACGCTGATCGCCAGCCGCGCCAGTACCGCCAGCATCGTCGCCGCCCAGAGCACGCTGGTCAGGCCGGCCGAGTGCTGGAAGTACTGGATGCTGAAGAGGCCGATCATCACCAGCGCGAAGAAGCCGGGGACGGCGAGCTCGCGCCAACCCTCGAAGCGGGCGTGGGGCTGGATCGTCGCCGCCTCCAGTTGCCAGAGGACGCTGCCCACGAAGACCGCTGCCAGCAGGTAGATCGGTTCGACCCAGTCGCCGTCGAGGATCCCGACGCCGTTGGTTTCCAGGGTGTAGGCGATGTCGGCGAAGCCCATCGTCGCCAGCCCCGCCAGCAGCAGGGTCCAGGTCGCGCCCGGGCGCCAGCGGGTGAGCGCGACGACGCCGACGACGAGCGAGACCAGGACGATGTCGCCGAGCGGGTAGGCGAGCGTGGTCGCCATTTCCAGCGTGCTGCCGCCGGTGCGGTCGGCGACGAACTCGAAGACGATCGCGGCGCCGAGCGCGGCGGTTCCCAGCGAGGCGATCATGCCGTCGACCCAGAGGCGCCAGTCGAGCTGGTGGGCGCGGGCCCTGACCAGCAGCACCAGCCCGGCGACCGCCAGCGGGTAGAAGACGAGGTAACCGATGTCGGCCGGGGAGGGGTAGGGAGCCGAGGGGTTGCCTTCGATCTCCGCGGTCCAGTAGATCTCCCCCGCCGCCCAGGAGAAGACCGCGATTGCGATCACGATCCAGGCGTTGCGCTCGGAACCGGCACCGCGCGCCTTCAGCAGGCAGGCAAGGCCGGCGCTGACGATGACCGCGTCGTAGAGAGGGCCGTTGACGAAGAAGTCGAAGCCGCCGATTCCGGCCCAGTCATGGAGGGCGACGAGCGCGGTGCCGCCGAAGAGGACGACACCGATCGCCAGGCGCAGAGCGCCTTCGCTGCCGGATCGCGACGGGCGCGCGGTGTGGATCACAGACACCTATCGGCAATCGTTTACGACTTCTCTAGACTAGGTGGAGATGAAAGCAGCAATCCACCCCGATTACACGCTTGCCAACGTGCATTGCTCGTGCGGCAACCAGTTCTACACGCGGTCCACGAAAGAGGACTTGCATGTAGAGCTCTGCTCCGAGTGCCACCCGTTCTACACCGGCAAGCAAAAGCTGGTCGACACCGGTGGCCGCGTCGAGCGCTTCCAGCGCCGCGCCGCCAAGCACAGGGCCGGGAAGTAGCCCGTGAGCCCGCCGGCGGGCTCGGCACAGGCACCTACAGACTCCTCCTCCAACGGAGGAGACCCGCTGCGCATGCCCGACGGGGCGCTGGTCGCCAAGCGCGACGCGCCGGTCGGCGGTCAGGCGGTGCTGGAGGGCGTGATGATGCGCGGTGTCTCGGTCTGGGCCGTCGCCGTTCGCACCCCCGAGGGCCAGATCGAAGTCGAGTCCGAGACGCTGGTCCCCTGGGCCAAGCGCCACCGCCTCTGGCGAGTGCCGGTGATCCGCGGCGTCGTCGCCCTCGGCGAGTCGCTGAAGATCGGCTTCAAGGCCCTGGCGATCTCCGCCAACGCGCAGTTGGAGGAGGACGAGAAGGGCGAGAAAGAAGAAATCGGCGGCTGGATCTGGGGTCTCACGATCCTCTTCTCGATGGTGCTCGCGATCGGGCTCTTCTTTGTCGTCCCGGTCGGGCTGACCAGCCTGATCAAGGACCAGCTCGGCTCGCCGCTGCTCTTCTGGCTGGTCGAGGGAATCCTGCGCACGGCGATCTTCATCCTCTACATCCTCGCGATCAGCAAAATGCCGGACCTGCGCCGCGTCTTCGAGTACCACGGGGCCGAGCACAAGACGATCTCCTGTTACGAGGCCGAAGACGAGTTGACGCCGGCCCGCGCCAAGCTCTACTCGCGCCTGCACCCGCGCTGCGGCACCAGCTTCCTGCTGATCGTGATGGTGCTGGCGATCTTCGTCTTCGCCCCGATCGGGCTGCCCGCCTGGTACTGGCTGGTGCTCTCGCGGATCGTCGGCATCCCGCTGATCGCTGGCCTCTCCTACGAGGTGATCAAGTGGGCCGGCAAAAACCGTCGCAAACGTTGGGTGCGGGCGGTGATGTGGCCGGGGCTGATGCTGCAGAACCTGACCACCCGCGAGCCCGACGAAGAGCAGCTCGCCGTCGCCATCGCCTCGCTGAACGCGGTCCTCGCTCGGGAGAACCCCGAGGAGGCTGCAAAGCAGCAGCACATCGAGATCGTCGCCTAGCGCCTCTGGCGCCGCAGCCGCGGCGCCGGCCTGGCTCTATGTTTTCCTCATGATCGAGCAGCTTGTTGAGCAGATTGAGGCGCGGTTCTCCGAGCTGGAGCAGCAGATGTCGGACCCTGCGGTGATTGGGGACCGGGAGCGTTACGCAGAGGTTGGGCGGGAGTACCGGGAACTGCAGCCGGCGCGGGTGCTGGCGGGCGAGTATTCGACTCTGCGGGATGATCTTGAGGGCGCGCGGGAGCTGCTTGAGGAGGGCGAGGACGCGGAGTTGCGCAAGGTGGTCGATGAGGCGCCGGGGCGGCTCGAGGAGCTGGAAGAGGAGATCCGGCTGGCGATGGTCGAGCGCGACCCGAACGATTCCAAGAACGTCCTGGTCGAGGTCCGGGCGGGGACCGGTGGGGACGAGGCGGCACTCTTTGCCGGCGATCTCTACAAGATGCTGACCCGCTATGCCGAAGAGAGGGGCTTTGTCACCGAGGCGCTCTCGCAATCCAGCGCCGAGGTCGGCGGCTTCAAGGAGGTGACCTTCGCGATCAAGGGGGAGGGCGCCTACTC
>DASUZL010000031.1:0-56531 GCA_036376895.1 Solirubrobacterales bacterium | reverse complement strand
GTCAATGATCAGGTAGCCGCCCGAGGCCAGGTCGACGCGGCGGCCCAGGGTCGACTGGATTTCCTTGTCGATCCCCCACTTCTCGAAGAGCGGCTTCTTGTCCTCGTAGAGTTCGACTCCGTCGACCAGCTCCGGCGCGGTGCGCTGGAAGAAGCTGGTCACCCGCTCGAACTGCTTCTGGGAGTCGATGATCGCTTTTTCGAAGTCGCTGAGGAAGATGTCGCGCAGCACCCGCACCGGCAGGTCGGCCTCCTGGAAGACGAGGTCCGGAGCCTTGGTCAGCTCGGTGCGGCGATCGAGCACCTCGTTGAGTTTGTGCAGGTAGCCGATCTCACGCACGAAGTCGGCCTTTTTCGCCCCGTGGGCGGCGGTGCGGACGATCAGCCCACCCGGGCCTTTGTAGGTGCGGTCGACCATCTTGCGCAGGCGGTCGCGCTCGGAGTCGGTGAGGCGGCGGCTGACGCCGACACCGCTGCCCTGCGGCGCGTAGACGAGGTAGCGACCGGCGATCGAGACGTTCATCGAGAGCCGCGCGCCCTTGGTCTTGAGCGGGTCCTTGACCACCTGGACGACGATCTCCTGACCGGGCTTGATCAGCTCGTCGATGCGGCGGCCTTTGCCGGTGCCGCGGCCGCGCTTGGGCGCCTGTTCGCCGTTGGGAAGGACGATCTCGTCGACGTGCAGGAAGCCATTACGCTCGAGGCCGATGTCGACGAAGGCGGCCTCCATGCCGGGCAGGACGTTGTCGACCTTGCCCTTGTAGATGTTGCCGACGATCGAGCGCCGTCCGCGGCGCTCCATGTAAAGCTCGGCGACCGTGGCTTTGCCGCCTTTCTGTTTCGCCTCGAGGACGGCCACGCGGGTCTCGCCACGCTCGGCGGAGACCAGAATCGTTTTCTTCATTGTTAGTTCAGCTCAGTTTCGGTTTGGTACGCACCTGCGGACGCCGTTCACGGCGTCACCAGGCGAACCTCCCCCGCTGGCTGAGCTGCGATTGCACGTTGATGCTCTGAAGCACTCCTACCGCGAGAAAAGTCGCGAGCACGGAGGATCCTCCGTAGCTCATCAGCGGTAAGGGGATGCCCGTGATCGGCATGATGCCGAGGTTCATCCCCACGTTTACGAAGACCTGGAACAGCAGCGAGACGGCGATGCCGCCCGCGACCAGGGTCCCGTAAGAGTTCTTCGAGAGCGTCACGATCCGCAGCGCCCGCCAGAAGAGCAGGGCGTAAAGGGATAGGACGAACGCGGCGCCCATGAATCCGTAGCGCTCACCGATCACCGCAAAGATGAAATCGGTGTGCCGCTCGGGAACAAAGTCGAGCCGCGTCTGGGTGGCTCGGTCGCCGCGGCCGGACACCTGTCCGGACCCGATGGCGACCTTCGATTGGTTCTGCTGATAGCCGGCGTCGCTTTCGTGCTCGTCAGGATGCGTGAACGAGGTCAGTCGCTCCTGCTGGTACGGCTTCAGGATCGGGGTCCCCACAGCGGGGGCCACGATCAGGACGAGCGCGATCAACGCGGCAATGCCGCCGCCGATGACTGCGAAGTGCGTCCAGGGGACGCCTCCGAAATACATCACGGCGAGGGTGGCGGCCCCGAACACCAATGAGGTGCCGAGGTCGGGCTGCAGGAAGACGAGCGCAGCCGGTGCGAGGCCCAGGGCGAGATAGCGCACCGTGCGCTGCCTCGCCGAGCCCCGCCTGGCGCCATCGATGACGAACCCGGCAAGCGCCAGAACGAGCAGGAGCTTGCCCAGCTCCGATGGCTGGAAGCTGAAGAAGGGAAGTTCGAAGGCCCGCCGCGAGCCGCGGGCGGCGAAGCCGAAGACGAAGACCAGCGAGACGCTGGCGCAGAGGAAGGTGTAGATGCCGACTCGCAGCTCGCGGAAGCGCGAGTAGTCGATCCGGGTGAGGACAAACATCCCGACCAGGCCGAGCACGCCGTAGATCAACTGGCGGTCGAAGTAGTAGTGCGGGCTGCCGGGGACGTCGTTCTGGGTCGCCTGGCCGAGCGTGAAGACGCTGAAGGCGACCAGGGCCACGGCGGCGAAGGTCAGCGGCCAGTCGAGGTGGGAGATGCCAAGTCGCTCGCCGATGCCGACGTGGACCGCAAAGGGCTCGGGGCGCGTGGTTCTGGTCCGGGTGGCGTACATCTATTCGGCTATCGCGGCGCCGCCGGTTTCCCCGGCCGTCGCTTCTTTGTCGAAATAGGATTCGAGGATCTGCAGTGCCGCGGGCGCCGCTGATTCGGCGCCGAAGCCGCCTTCCTCGATGGTGACGATGGTGACGATACGAGGATCAGGATACGGCGCCAGCACCGCGAACCACGACTGGTCGGCGTGTCCCGGCCGTTCCGCGGTCCCCGTCTTGCCCGCCACGGGGATCGGGAAACCGCCGAAAATGGGGGCCCCGGTGCCCGGCGCCACCTGTGCCGCGTCGTGCAGTCCCTGCATGATCACGCTGCGGTAGTCGGGGTCGATCTTGATCCGCCGCTGGGCTTTGAAATTGAATTCGCGCAGCACCCGGCCGGCCGCGTCCTCGACTTCGAGGGCGACGTGCGGGGTGACGATCTTGCCGCCGTTGCCGAGCGCCGCGTAAGCGATCGCCATCTGCAGCGGCGTGGCCTGCAGGTCGCCCTGCCCGGTCGCCAACTGCACGTTGTCGCCGACCGACCAGGGCCGGTCGGTTTCTTCTTCGGCGTAGAGCTGGTCGCGCCACTGCTTGCTCGGCAACAGGCCGTCGCTCTCCTCCGGCAGGTCGAGCCCGGTGTATTGGCCGATGCCGAGCTCGTGCGCCTCGTGCTGCAGCTCGTTGCTGTCCCACATCTGCGCGCCCAGCGTGTAGAAGTAGACGTCGGAGGAGACCTGCAGCGCCGGCACCAGGCTCACCGGCCCGTTGGCGACGCCGCCGGCGTTCTGGAAGGTCTGGTCGCCGATCGTCAGCTCGCCGTTGTCGTTGATCACCGTCCCGGCGGTCGTCTCGCCGTTTTCCAGCGCCGCCAACGCGGTGATGATCTTGAAGATCGAGCCCGTCGGGTAGGCGCCTTCAGTCGCGCGGTTGAAGAGCGGGGCGAGGACTTCGTCGCGGTAGAGCGCGTCGACCTCGGCCTGCGTGGGGTCGATCAGCGCCGCGGGGTCATAAGTGGGGAAGGAGCCGAGGCCGAGGATCTGGCCGTTGTTGATGTTCATCGAGACGAACCCGCCCGGAAGGCCCCGCGAGGCCAGCGCGCTTTCCCCCGCCGCCTGCACTTCGGGGTCGATCGTCAGCTTCAGGTTGTCGCCGGGGGCCGGCGACTGCGAGACCAACTGCCCGCCCGGGGTCGGCTGGCCGAGCGCGTTGACCTGGACCTTGGTCAGCCCCGGGGTCCCGCGCAGGAAGCGGTCGTAGGTGTACTCGACCCCGCCTTTGCCGACCTCGTCGCCCGCCTCCAGACCCTTGTACGGCGCTTCTTTCAGCTCTTCTTCGGAGACCTCGCCGACGCTGCCGACCAGGTGCGCGGCGCTGGTCGCGTGCGGGTAGTGGCGGACGAAGACGCGCTGGACCGAGACTCCGGGGAAACGGCGCTGGTTCTCTTCCAGGTAGTAGACGAGGTCGTAGTCGACGTCGCGGCGCAGCGTCACCGGCGCCCCGGCGGCGATTTCTTCGGACTCGCGGATCGTCCGCCGCATCCGCTTCGGGGACATCTGCGCCAGCTCCCCCACCCGCGCCAGCTCGATCTTCTGCTCGCGCGGGTCTTCGGGCAGTTTCTGCATGTTCAGGACAAGCGCCAGGCTGGTCCGGTTGTCGACCAGGACGTTGCCCTCGCGGTCGAGGATGTCGCCGCGCGGGGCGATCACTTTGAACTCGCGGGTGCGGTTGTTCTTCGCCTCGGCCAGGTACTTGTCGCCGTCGAGCACCTGCAGCGTCCAGAGGCGGAAGAAGAGGACCGCAAAGAGGGCGACGGCGAAGCCGCCGAGCACAGCGATCCGCAGCGAGAGCCTGCTGCCCCGTGGACGGTCGTCCGATCGCAGGTACATGACCCTAGGCTCCCAGCACCGTCGGCCGGGTGCGGCGCGGTGCCGCCGGGTCCTCGACCAGGGCCGGACGCAGCAGGCGCCGCAGGCCGAGGTAGATCGGCCAGCCGAGGACGAAGGCGTAGGCGCTCTTGATCAGGATGTCGCGCAGGACCAGAGAGCTGACCGTAGCGTCGTCGAGGCCCAGCATCAGCTCGACCGCGCCGAAGCCGAGCTCGGCGAAGAGGGTGAGGATCATGCAGAGCAGCGGCGCCACCAGCGGGCTCTGGATCACGAAGCGCTCGCGGAACATGCCCGCCAGGTAGCCGCAGGCCATCAGCACCAGCGAGGCGCCGCCCAGCGGCACGATCAGCAGGCAGTCGAGCAGGATCCCGGCCCCGAAGCCGCAGACGGCGCCGGTCATCGATCCCCCCAATAGCCCGAGTACGACAATCAGCGCCGGCAGCACGTCGGGGCTGGTGTGGAAGACCTCCACCTGGGAGAAGAAGGAGAGCTGCAGCAGCACGCCGAGCAGGACCACGGCGATCAGGCGGGCGAGGATGTTCGGGGTCAGGATCACCCGCGCGAGCCCCCGGTCAGGACCTGGACCAGGTCGAGGTCGCGCAGGTCGGCGAAGGGCTTGACGTGGACCTGCTGCTGGGCCTCCTGCTCGAGGATCGAGGCTTCGGTGATCTCGCCGATCGGGATGTTCGGCGGGAAGCGCGATTCCAGCCCCTCGGTGCGCCAGCCGGCGGTGACGACCGACTGGCCGCTGCCGACCCGCTTGGTCGAGTCGATGAAGTCGAGGATGAGGTCGCCGGGGTCGCCGACCGAGGGCTTGATCACGCCCTGCACGCCCGGCGGCACGACCTTGGCGGAGACGGCGCTGGAGTGGTCGGTGATCAGCGTCACCCGGGCCGAGCCGCCGGTGACCGCGGCGATCGTGCCGACCAGGCCGTCGCCGTTGACGACCGGGTCGTCGACCTTGATGCCGTCATTGCTGCCGGCGTCGATCGTCACGTCGGAGAACCAGACGGTCGGCGAGCGGGCGATCACCCGCGCCGTCACCGGGTCATAGCCGGAGGGGATGGCGCCGCTTTTGTTGAGCCCGACCAGCTCGCGCAACTGCGCGTTTTCGGCCAGCGCCGCCTGCGCTCCCACAGCCTGCTCGCGCACCGTCTCAAGTTCGGAGTGCAGCTTCTCGTTCTCGCCACGCGCGTCGAAGGTCTGGTCGAACCAGTTGACCAGGTCGCGGGCAGGCTTCAGCGCCCGGTCGGCGACCGACTGCACCGGGCTGAAGATGGCGCTGACGTTGCGCTGGAAGCCGTCGGAGCCGCGCCCATAGGTGATCGTCAGCAGCGCGAAGGAGCCGACGACCAAGAGGGCGAGCACCGCCCTACGGCGGCGTACTTGCTTGCGATACACGTGGGAGACCTAGGTTCGTTGAGTTGCCTGAGCGCCGGCTAAACACGCTGCCGCGCTCCTGAGTTCTTTCCGGCGCGGTGGATCGCCTCGAACTCCTCGAGCGAGATGCCCGAGCCGACCGCCACGCACGTCAACGGCGACTCTGCCAGTTGACAGGGCATCTGGCACTCGTCGCGCAGCCGCTGCTCCAGTCCTTGCAGGAGGGCGCCGCCACCGGCGAGCGTGATGCCACGGTCCATGATGTCACCCGCCAGCTCCGGCGGGGTGCGGTCGAGCGTGTCCTTGACCGCGGCGACGATGTGGCCGACCGGCTCCTCGAGCGCCTCGCGCACCTCCTCGGAGCCCAAAGTGATGGTCTTCGGCAGCCCGGAGACGAGGTCGCGGCCGCGGATCTCGGTCCGCGCTTCCTCGGGCAGGCGCGAGGCGCAGCCGACCTCGAGCTTGACCTCCTCCGCGGTCTGCGTCCCGATCGCCAGTTTGTAGGCGGCTTTGCAGTGGTTGACGATCGCGTCGTCGAGCTCGTCGCCGCCGACCCGGATCGATTGCGAGACGACGATCCCGCCAAGCGAGATCACCGCCACCTCGGTGGTGCCGCCGCCGACGTCGACGATCATCGAGCCGGTCGGCTCGGCCACCGGCAGGCCGGCCCCGATCGCCGCCGCCATCGGCTCCTCGATCAGGTAGGCCTGGCGGGCGCCGGCAGATAGGCAGGCCTCCTCGACCGCACGCTTCTCGACCCCGGTGACGCCTGAGGGCACACAGACGACGACCCGCGGGTGGGCGAAGCGGTTGGAGTTGACCGAGTGGATGAAGTGGCGCAGCATCTGCTCGGTGACGTCGAAGTCGGCGATCACCCCGTCCTTGAGCGGCCGGATCGCGGTGATGTTGCCCGGCGTGCGGCCCAGCATCCGCTTCGCTTCGGCCCCGACCGCGTGCACTTGGCCGCTTTGGGAGTCGATCGCGACGACCGAGGGCTCGGAGAGCACGATGCCGCGACCGCGCACGTAGACAAGCGTGTTTGCCGTCCCCAGGTCGACGGCCATGTCGCGGCCGCCAAGGGCACTGAAGCGGTTTCGCAGGCCCATCTAGGCGATGTCACATTCCATTGCCAAGGGATAGATCATCCCAAACGCGCAAAATCGCAATTTGCGGTCGTAGTTAAGCCCGGTATGCGGGACCAAGTACGACCGCAACGGGGCGGGTCTAAGAGCGCGTGAAGAGAGCCGGCGCGAGGTCGACGAGCAGTCCGACAGGCAAGCCGACGACGTTGGAGACGCTGCCCTCGAGACGTTCGACCAGGGTCGAGCCGAGGGTCTGGATCGCGTAGCCGCCGGAGCGCCCCTCCCACTCGCCGAAGCGCACGTAGCGGTCCTTCTCAGCGTCCGAAAGCTGCTTGAAGACGACGGTAGTCCGTTCGAGGCCCGACCTCTCCTCCCCGTCCTCGAGAACCACCAGCCCACTCATCACCGTGTGCGGACGACCAGCCATGCGATCGAGGTACTCGCGCGCCTCAGCAGCATCAGCCGGCTTCCCGAGCGCCCTTCCATCAAGGATGACGTCGGTATCGCAGGCAATGATCAAACGATTCGTGGGCGGAGAAGGGGAGGTACCGAGAACGTAAACCTCGCCCGCAGGTGCCTCCCCTTCCCCGCCCGCAACCGCTTGAGCCTTCATCCGAGCGTTCTCGACGACCTCAACCTCGGGGTCTCCCCCGCTCAGCTCATCGACCCCCGGAACGACGACGTCGAACTCGATCCCCAGCTTCTCGAGGATCTCCCGCCGCTGGGGCGAGCCCGACGCTAGGAGAGCTCGGGGAACCAGATGCCGATCTCGCGCTCGGCCGACTCGTCGGAGTCGGAGCCGTGGACCATGTTGAAGGTCACCTCGAGGGCGAAGTCACCGCGGATCGAGCCGGGGGCGGCCTCGACCGGGTTGGTGGCGCCGATCAGTTGGCGCGCGGCCGGGACGGCTTCTGAGCCCTCCAGGACCATCGCCACCAGCGGGCCGCCGGTGATGAAGGAGACGAGCTCGCCGAAGAAGGGCTTCTCGGTGTGCTCGGCGTAGTGCTCGTTGGCGATCGCCTCGGTGGCGGTCACCTTCTTCAGGGCGGCGATCCGCAGGCCCTTGCGCTCGAAGCGGGCGATTACCTCGCCAGTGAGGGCGCGCTCGAAGGCGTCAGGCTTGACGAGGATCAGGGTCCGGCTCACGGGTGATGCTCCTTTGCTCTTGGGTTGGTTGGGACCCCTCGTCCTCAGGGGCCCTGCGAGCCGGCTCTTTAGGTACGGCTTTCGCGGAAGGCTTTCTCTCGGTGGCCTCGGCGGCGGGCGCTTTTTTGCGCCTGGCCGGCGGGCGTTTGGGCGGCGGCTGCTCGCCGCGCTCAGGGTCCGGTCGCCGCTGTCGTTTGCGCGCCGGCCGCTCGCCACCACCGCCGCCGAGGGCGGTCTCGCAGTAGGGGCAGAGGCCCCAGCGCGGGTCGACCGGCTTCGAGCAGGTCGGACAGGGGTCCTTGAGGCGGCGCTGGCAGTTGGGGCAGCGGAGGAAGTTCTTCTCGACCGGGTACTCGCAGTTGGGGCAGGTCATCTCGCGCAACTGGCGCACCCGCAGCTCTGCGGCGCGGATCTCCAGCTCGCGCTCGTGCGCGTCCTCGAGGAACTCCGGCGGGCGCACGATCGCGTAGACGGCGGTGCCGATGAAGGGGAAGAAGGAGGCGACCGTGGCGCAGGCGACCAGGAAGGGGTCGGAGATGCGGCGGCGGGCGTCGAGGTAGGTGTAGACGATCAGGGCCAGCCAGAGCACGACCAGCATCAGCAGGAAGAGGGTCGCGGCCAGGTTTAGGCCGTCATTCGTGATGCCGAAGATCGCTAGTGACATGGTTGGGCGTCCCGCCGGGAAAAAGGGAGCGGGCAGTCTACTTCGCCACGCCTCCGGTGAACCCTGTCGGGCTTAGAGGAAGAGTCTTCCAAACAGGTATCCGACCCCGAAGAAGACCAGGATCACGATCGCGACCACAGCCGCGACCAGGCCCATCATCGAGAGCAGTTCCGATCCGGTGCTGCGTTCCATTGCCGAATCGTCGCACAGTCATAACGCTGCGCGGGCTGGGGCGATGGCGTAGTGGGAGCCGGCGACCAGGACCACCCCATTCCGTGAGCTTGCGAGGGTGCGGGCGCGCTCCAGGGCGGCTTCGAAGCTGGGCTCGGACTCGGCTGGCAGGCCTGCGTCGGTGCAGGCGGCAGCGAGATCTGAAGCCGGGTGGGATTTGGCGCCGGGACGGCCGTGCCCTTCGAGGGCAGCCGCTGGCAGCTCGGTGCAGATCGCACGGTCGAGCACAGGAGCCAGGGCCCGCACCATCGCCTCGGCGTCCTTGTCGGCGAGGATCGCCAGGCAGGCGATTACGGGGCGGCCGGCGGCTAGCGGGGGCAGCGCCTCGGCCAGGGCAGCGGCGCCATCGGGGTTGTGGGCGGCGTCAACGTATGTCGGGGGGTCCTCGGCGAGCAGCTCGAGGCGGCCGGGGACGGCGACGGTCGCTGCGACCTCGGCAACGCGGGCCGGGTCGAGCTCGCCGAGGAAGGCCTCGGCGGCGGTGCGGGCGAGGGCGAAGTTGCGGCGCTGGAAGGCGCCGGCGGCGCGCAGTTGCAGGTCCGGGCCGGGGTCGGAGGGCGCGCGGACGAGCTCGGCGCCACGTTCGCGGGCGGTGGCCTCGGCCAGTTGCTCGACCTCGGGCGAGACCTGGCCCAGGACCAGGGTCGTCTGGTCGCGCAGCACTGCCAGCTTCTCGGCCGCGATCTCCGCCTCGGTCTCCCCCAGCCACTCGGTGTGGTCGAGCCCGATCGAGGTGAGCACGGTGACCCGCGAGGGGATCGTGTTGGTCGCGTCGAGCCTGCCGCCCAACCCGGCCTCGATCACTGCCACCTCGACCCGCGCCCGGGCCAGGGCGAGGAAGTTCGCCGCAGTCGCCGCCTCGAACTCGGTCACCGCGTCGCCCTCGTCGAGGCTGCGGTCAACCCCCTCCGCGGCCTGCGCGACCATCGCCACCGCCTCGGCCCAGGCCTCGGCGCTGACCTCCTCCCCCCCGATCAGCGTGCGCTCGGTCCAGCGCGCCGCGTGTGGGGAGACGCAGGCGCCGGCGCGCAGGCCGTGCGCCTCGAGCAGCGCCGCGGTCATCCGCGTCACCGAGGACTTGCCGTTGGTGCCGACGACGTGGATCGAGGCGAAACGGTGCTGGGGCAGGCCCAGCGCCGTCGTCAGCTTCTGCATCCGCTCCAGCCCAAGCCGCCACCCGACCGGCTGCAGCGAGTCGAGGTAGGTGTCCGGGTCTACGCGAGCTCCTCGAGTTCGGCCCGGTAGCGCTCGAGCTTGCCGCGCTCCTCCTCGACCACCTCGGCCGGGGCCTTGGCGACAAAGCCCTCGTTTCCGAGTTTGCGCTCGCCGCGCTCGACCTCGGAGCGCAGCTCCTCGCGCCGCTTCTCCAGCCGTGCCGCGACCGCCTCGGCGTCGAGCTGGTCGGAGGACAGCACCCGCACCGGGCCGATCGAGGCGACCGGGTCGCCGCCGTCGGGCTCGAACTCGAAGCGGGCGAGGCGGGCGACGAACCCGGGCGGCTCGACCCCCTCGACCCGGGCCGCCAGCACGCTCGCGGCGGGGACGTCGACGAGGTCGCGCCAGGCGCGCAGGCGCTGGGTGAGGCCGATCCCGCCCTCGACGTCGGCCTCGGCCGCCTCGTCGAAGAGCGCCTCGTCGGCGACCGGGAAGGCGTGCACGGCGAGGTGGCCGCGGTGGGACGGGTGGAAGGACCAGATCTCCTCGGTGACAAACGGCATCACCGGGTGCAGCAGCGCCAGCACCCGTTCCAGCGCGTAGAGCAGCGTCGCCGAGACCTCCTCCTCTCCCTCGTAGAGGCGGGGCTTGGCGATCTCCAGGTACCAGTCGCAGAGGTCGCGCCAGAAGAACGAGTAGGCCTCGCCGACGGCGTGGGCGAAGTCGTAGGTCTCCAGCCGCGCGGTGACCGAGGCGATCGTCCGCTCCAGCCGCGAGAGGATCCATCGGTCCTCGACGCAGGTCGGCCGCGGCGCCGCCTCGACCTCGGCCGTGTTGAGCAGGATCAGGCGGCTGGCGTTCCAGAGCTTGTTGGCGAGGTCGTTGCCCTGCTGGACCTTGGCGTCGGAGAAGCGCACGTCCTGGGTCGAGGACATCGCCAGCAGGCCGAAGCGCAGCGCGTCGGCGCCGTGCACGTCGATTTCCTCCAGCGGGTCGATCCCGGTGCCGAGGCTCTTCGACATCCGCCGCCCGTCGCGGGCCTGGATCACCGAGTGCACGTAGACGTCGCGGAAGGGGACGTCGCCGGCGAACTCGATCCCGGTCATGATCATCCGCGCCACCCAGAGGAAGAGGATCTCGCGCGCGGTGGTGAGGAAGCTGGTCGGGTAGAAGGCGCGCAGCTCCGGCGTGTCGTCGGGCCAGCCGAGCGTGGCGAAGGGCCAGATCGCCGAGCTGAACCAGGTGTCGAGCACGTCCTCCTCCTGGCGCAGCTCGCCGCCGCAGGCGCCGCAGCGCTCGGGCGCCTCCTCGGCGACGATCGTCTCCTCGCAGGCATCGCAGTACCAGACCGGGATCCGGTGTCCCCACCAGAGCTGGCGGGAGACGCACCAGGGCCGGATCTCCCGCATCCAGTCGAGGTAGACGCGCTTCCACTGGGCCGGGGCGATCCGCACCTCGTCGCGTTCGACCACTTCCATCGCCGGCTTCGCCAGCTCGTCCATGCGGCAGAACCACTGCAGCGAGATCAGCGGCTCGATCCGCTCACCGGAGCGGTGGGAGAACGGCACCGAGTGGACGTAGGGCTCCTCGGCGCTGAGCCGGCCCTCGGCCCGCAGGGCCGCGACGACCGCGGCCTGCGCCTCGGCGACCGTCATCCCCGCGTACTCGCCGGCTTCCTCGTTCATGCGGCCGTCCTCGCCGATCACCGAGAGCTCCTCGAGGCCATGCTTGCGGCCGATTTCGAAGTCGTTGACGTCGTGGCCGGGGGTGATCTTCAGCGCCCCGGTGCCGAACTCGATGTCGACGTGCTCGTCGGCGATGATCGGCAGCCGCCGCCCGACCAGTGGCAACATGCAGTGCTGGCCCACCAGGTCGGCGTAGCGCTCGTCGTTCGGGTTCACGGCGACGGCGGTGTCGGCGAGCATCGTCTCCGGCCGCACGGTGGCGACCGTGAGCACGCGGTCGGAGCCCTCGACCGGGTAGTCGATCGAGTAGAGCGCGTCCTCGACCTCGCGGTTCTCGACCTCGAGGTCGGAGATCGCCGATTGCGAGCCTGGGTCCCAGTTGACCATGTAGTTGTCGCGGTAGATGTAGCCCTTGTCGTAGAGCCGCTTGAAGACGCGGTAGACGGCGCGGACGTAGTCCTGGTCGAGGGTGAAGCGCTCACGCTCGTAGTCGCAGGAGGCGCCGAGCCGCTTGTACTGCTCGACGATCCGCGAGCCGTACTCGGCCTTCCACTCCCAGACCCGCTCGACGAAGGCCTCGCGGCCGAGCTCCTGGCGGCTCTTGCCTTCCGCCCGCAGCCCTTTCTCGACCACCGCCTGGGTGGCGATGCCGGCGTGGTCGGTGCCGAGGATCCAGAGCGTGTTGCGGCCCCGCATCCGGTTCATCCGCACCAGCGCGTCCTGCATCGAGCCGTTCAGCGCGTGCCCCATGTGGAGGACGCCGGTGACGTTCGGCGGCGGGATCGCAACCGAGAAGTTCTCCTCCGGGGACCCCTCCGCCTCGGGGTGGAAGTAGCCGCCCTCGACCCACTCGGCGAAGATCCGCGCCTCGACCTCCGCCGGGTCGTAGCGGGTGGTGCTCTCAAGCTGCTTTCGGTCGGCCGCGCTCACGCGGCCGAGTCTAGGCAGATTCCTCGGAGAGCCCGTCCTCGGCGGGACCGATGTCCTGCTGGACAGCCTCGGTGACCAGCGTCGGACGACGGCCCTCGGCGATCGTCTCCTTGGTGACGACGCACTTGGTGACGTCGCGGCGCGAGGGCAGCTCGAACTGGACGTCCATCAGCGTCTCCTCGAGGATCGAGCGCAGGCCGCGGGCGCCGGTCTCCCGTTCCAGCGCCTTGTCGGCTATCGCCTCGAGGCTGTCCTCGGCGAAGACGAGCTCGATGTCGTCGAACTCGAAGAAGCGCTGGAACTGGCGGGTGAGCGCGTGGCGCGGCTCGGTCAGGATCGTGGTCAGGTCGTCGCGGCTGAGCTGGTGGATCGCCGTGATCACCGGCAGGCGGCCGATGAACTCGGGGATCAGGCCGTACTCGATCAGGTCCTCGGGCAGCACCTGCTCGAACCACTCGCCGGCGTCCTTCTTCTCGCGCGAGGAGATCGCGGCGCCGAAGCCGACCCCGCGGTCGCCGACGCGGCGCTCGATCACCTTGTCGAGTTCGGCGAAGGAGCCGCCGCAGACGAAGAGGATGTTGGTCGTGTCGATGGTCAGGAACTCCTGGTGGGGATGCTTGCGCCCGCCCTGCGGCGGCACCGAGGCGGTGGTCCCCTCGAGGATCTTCAAAAGCGCCTGCTGGACGCCTTCGCCGGAGACGTCGCGGGTGATCGACGGGTTGTCGGCCTTGCGCGCGATCTTGTCGATCTCGTCGATGTAGATGATCCCCGTTTCCGCCTTCTTGACGTCGAAGTCGGCGGCCTGGATCAGCTTCAGAAGGATGTTCTCGACGTCCTCGCCGACGTAGCCGGCCTCGGTCAGGGCGGTCGCGTCGGCGATCGCGAAGGGCACGTTGAGGATCCGGGCCAGGGTCTGCGCCAGCAGCGTCTTGCCGCACCCGGTCGGGCCCAGCATCATGATGTTCGACTTCTGCAGCTCTACGTCCGTCTCTTCGGACTGGGCGATCTGGACCCGCTTGTAGTGGTTGTAGACCGCGACCGAGAGCGCCCGCTTGGCAGCCTCCTGGCCGACTACGTACTCCTGCAGGACGTCGTGGATTTCGCGCGGTTTCGGCAGGTTCTCCAGCTCGAAGGCGGGCGGCGCCGTCAGCTCCTCGTCGATGATCTCGTTGCAGAGGTCGATGCACTCGTCGCAGATGTAGACGCCGGGGCCGGCGATCAGCTTTTTGACTTGGCGCTGCGACTTGCCGCAGAAGCTGCAGAGGAGCTGCTCGTTCGAGTCGGTGGGACGTGCCAGCGGAATCCCCTCCTAGTGGGAAATCGATCTTGAGCTCCGGCAGCCCCCAAAGCTTAGTCGGGGGCGACCGGCGGGTCGTGGGGGTCTTTACGCCGCTCGGACGGTCGTCCCTGCTCTTGGTCCCAGGCTTGCGTGCTCGCTACCGTGGCCCGATGCCAAACGAGATCGATGTCGCCCCCCTGACGCCGGAGAATTTCGAGCAGGTCGTGCCGCTGATCGCCGGCTACCAGCGCTTCTACGAAGTCGAGGAGATCGACGACGAGCGCAACCGCACCTTCTTCCACCGTTTCCTCGCCCCCAGCGAGGACGGCATGCTGCTCGGCGCCTGGGACGGCGGCGAGCTGGTCGGCTACGCCTGCCTCTACTGGCACTTCAGCTCGACCGCGGCGGCGGAGACGGTGCTGATGAACGACCTCTACGTCACTGGAGCGGTGCGCGGGCGCGGCGTCGGCCGGGCCCTGATCGAGGCCAGCGCCGAGGTCGGCCGCCAGCGCGGCGCCCACAGCCTCGAATGGGAGACGGCGCCCGACAACCGCACCGCCCAGCGGCTCTACGACACGACCGGCGCCGAGCGCTCGCAGTGGGTCGCCTACGAGCTGCCGCTTTGAACGTCACCGTCGAGACGATCGCCCGCGAGGATCCCGCGGTGCTGGCCCTGTACGAGCCCTTCATCCGCGAGGCCGATGGCCCGCTGGTCTACGACCGCGAAGACGCAGGCGTCGACATCGAGGCAGAGATCGCGGCCGGCCCGCCGGCAGACCTGGTGCCGCCGAACGGCCTCATCCTGCTCGCCCGCGTCGACGGCGTCCCAGCCGGCCTCGGCGGCGTCCGCCACCTCGACTCCGATGTCGCCGAGGTGAAGAGCATGTACGTGGCCGACGAGTTCCGCGGCACCGGCCTCGGCCGCCGCATCCTCGCCGAGCTAGACGCGATCGCCACCGCCCACGGCTGCCGCGCCGTCCGCCTCGACACCTCCGACTACCTCACCCCCGCCGTCAACCTCTACCGCGCCGCCGGCTACCGCGAAGTCCCCGCCTACAACGACAACCCCAAAGCCGACCTCTGGTTCGAACGTCAGCTGTAGCGGATCAACGGGGATCGCTGCCGTAGGAAATGGAGCGGTGACGGATCGCGGCAACGCGAATCGTCTTTCCGCCATCGGTCAACTGATAGAGGATTCGGTAGGACCCAACCCGGAGTGAGTACAGCCCGCGAAGCTTTCCGCGGAGCGCATAACCGGCGAACGGGTCGCGCTCGAGTAGACCCAGCGCATCCTCGATCGCGTCGATCAGCGGCCGGTCCAGCTCGAGCAGGTCGCGACGAGCTCGGCGAGCGAGGACTAGTCGCGCCAACGATCAGCCGGCGGGCGGGCGGCGCTCAGCCAGCTCGTCCCGAAGCTCGGCAAGAGTGACCGTCTCGCCCCGCTCGATCTCAGCAAGGCCCGTCTCCAGCGCGGAGAGAGCATCCGAATCGGAAAGAATCTCGGCGGTCTCCTCCAGCCCCTCGTACTCGTCGATAGGGATCAACGCAGCAGCCGGAGTTCCATTGCGGGTAACCAGCACGTGATCGCGCCGATCGCTGACGTCGTCGAGCAGGCTGCTGAGGTTGCTGCGCAGCTCGCGGACCGGAACCGTCTTAGCCATGCCGCCAGTGTACAAAATCGTGTACGCGTGAGAAATGAATGATGTCAGCTGTAGCCGTCCCAGCGCTGCAGTTCCGGCCAGGGGTCGATGGGGACGCCGCGCTCGTGGATCTCGAAGTGGAGGTGGCAGCCGGTACCGGCGGCGTTGCCGGTTTCGCCGACGGCGCCGACCGTCTCTCCCTCCCAGACTCGCTCGCCGCGGTAGACCGGCGCCGGGACCGGCAAATGGGCGTAGAAGTAGCTGCGGCGCTCGCCTTCTCCGCTGATCAGCAGGAAGTTGCCGTAGAGGACCGGGTCGTAGCCGCGCTTGAGCACGCGACCGCTGCGGACCGCGACCAGCCGGGCGCCGCAGGCGGCGGTGATGTCGAAGCCTTCGTGGATGCGGTCGCCGCTGCGCGGGGCGTGGAATTCGCCGATTGCGCCGCGGACGCCGTGTGCGGCCTGGACCGGGAAGACGTGGCCGTAGTAGGGGGTGCCACCCTCAGGGCTGGAGATGCGGGCGGAGACCGGGGCGGCGAGTGCCGCGAGCAGCAGGACAGCGAGAAGTGCGGAGCGCCTCAGTGGTGTTCGATGACGCGGTCGACGATGTTGTACTCCTTCGCCTCCTCCGCGCTCATGAAGTAGTCCCGCTCGGTGTCTTTGGTGACCTTCTCGAAGGGCTGGTTGGTGTGCTTGGCGATGATCTCGTCGAGGCGGCGGCGGACGTCGATGATCTCTTTGGCGTGGATCTCGATGTCGGTCGCCTGGCCCTGGAAGCCGGCGGAGACCTGGTGGATCAGGACCTTCGAGTTCGGCAGCGCCATCCGCTTGCCGGCGGCGCCGCCGCTGAGCAGCAGCGCGCCCATGCTCATCGCAACGCCGACGCAGATGGTCTGCACGTCGGGTTTGATGAATTGCATCGTGTCGTAGATCGCCAGCCCCGCGTAAACGGAACCGCCGGGCGAGTTGATGTAGAGGCTGACGTCCTTGTCCGGGTCGTCGGACTCCAAGTGCAGCAACTGGGCGACGATCAGGTTGGCGATGTCGTCGGTAACGGGCGTCCCCAAAAAGACGATCCGCTCCCCCAGCAGGCGCGAATAAATGTCAAACGCCCGCTCGCCGCGAGACGTCTGCTCAACCACCATCGGCACCAAAGGACTCATGTTTCGCACTCTATAGAAGGCGCCAGGCGTGCCCGGCGCTCACTCGTCGTCCGGAGTCCAGAGCCCGCCGGCTTTTTCGCGCTCCTTCTCCGGCGTCCAGATCGCGTCGCGGGCCTCGGCCTGCTCGAGCGGGATCGGGGTGGCCGCGTCGGCGACCAGTTCGATCGCCTTGCGGGCGCGGATGTCCTCGCGGACCATCGCGTCGCGGCCGTTGGCGCGGAGGCGCTCCAGCAGTTTCTCCGGCGTCGTCCGTTCGTGCTCGGCGCTGTGCTCGAGCGCCTCGATCAGCTCCTCGTCGGTGACCTCGATCGCCTCGGCCTCGGCGATCGCCGTGACCACGGCCTCGCGCTGCAGCTCGCGCTCGGCGTCGGGCTTCGATTCCTCGATCAGCTCGTCGCGCGTTTTGCCCTGCATCTGCAGGAAGGTGTTGGGGTCCATGCCACGGCCGGCGAGCTGGCGTTCCATCCGCTCCCAGCGTTCGGTCGCCCGCGCCGTGACCAGGTCGGCGGGGACGTCGACCGTGGCGGCGTCGACGGCGGCGTCGATCGCGGCGATGCGGAAGTCTTCCTCGGCGCGGCTGCCCAGCGCGGCGCCGACTTTCTCGCGCACGTCGGCGCGCAGCTCCTCGAGCGTGTCGAACTCGGAGGCATCGGAGGCGAAGTCGTCGTCGAGCTCGGGCAGGATCTTCTCCCGCACCTCTTTGACCTTGACGTTGAACTGGGCATCTTCGCCGGCCAGGTGCTCGGCCTGGTAGTCCTCGGGGAAGGTGACGGTGATCGTCCGGTCCTCGCCCGGCTCGGCGCCGGTGAGCTGCTCCTCGAAGCCCTCGATCAACTGGCCGGACCCGAGCGCGAGCAGGTAGTCCTCGGCCTTGCCGCCCTCGAAGGCTTTGCCGTCGAGCAGGCCCTCGAAGTCGATCAGCAGCGAGTCGCCCTCGGCGGCGGCGCGCTCGACCGGCTCCAGCCGGGCAAAGCCCTCGCGCACGCGCTCGATCTCGCGCTCGACGATTTCGTCCGGGACCTCAGTCTCGCCTTTGCCGACCTCCAGGCCCTTGTACTCGCCGAGCTTGGCGGGTGGGCGGACGCCGACCTCGAAGGAGAACTTCAGCGGCTCGCCCTCGGCATCCGGGGTCGAGACCATCTCGATCTGGGGATCGCCGATCGGGGAGACGCCGCTGTCGATCAGCGCGTTTTCGTACCACTCCGGCAGCGCCTCGCGGATCGCCTCCTGCAGCACCGGCCCGAAGCCGAGCCGCTGGGTGACCAGCGAAGCCGGCGCCTTGCCCTGGCGGAAGCCGGGCAGCCGCATCTCCTTCGCCATCGACCGCGCCGCGCGCGAGATCGCCTTCTCGACGTCCTTGGCGGGTACATCGACCTCGACCCGGGCGCGCGAGTCGGGAAGCTCTGAGAGGGTGGTCTGCATCGGCGCCTGACCCTAGAGGAATCGCCTCTTCAGCATGGTGCGCAGGGCGACCGCGAAGTCGATCGCGAAGGCGAGGCCACGCCCGACCGGGCCGGTGACCAGCCAGGCGCGCAGGCGGTCGAGCGGGCTAGGAGCCATTCGCGTACTCCAGCAGGGAGCTGTCGATCAACCACTCGACCGGGGCGCGGTCGTCGCTGAAGACCTCTCCCCCGGGAAGCCGTGGCGCCAGTCCGTCCGCGGCTTCCAACGCCAGCGGCCGCAGCGCCGGCGGCAGCGTCGCCGCGTTGCGGCGCAGCCGCGCCGCCGAGATCCCGCCTTCGCCGGCAATCACCAGCGTGTTGGTGTCCTCGATCGGGTAGCGCAGCACCTGCGGGAAGGCGGCGGCGATGGTGCGGCCGAGCGTCCGCTCCAGCTCCTCCCCGCCCTCCGGGTGACCGACGTTGACGATCACGATGCCGCCCGGTGCCAGCCGCTCGCGGACCAGCTCGAAGAACTCGCGGGTGGCGAGGTAGAAAGGGATGTAGGGCTGCCGGTAGGCGTCGACCATGATCGCGTCGTAGCCGCCCTCGGAGCGATGCAACCAGGGTCGCGCATCCTCGGCGTAGACGCGCATGCGCGGGTTGCGGAGGTCGAGGAAGCGGCGGCCGAGCTCGGTCAGCTCGGCGTCGATCTCGACCGCATCCACAGCGGTGCCCGGGAAGAAGCGGCCGAAGGCGCGGGCGACGGTGCCACCGGCGTTGCCGAGGATCGCGACCCGCTCCGGCGGCCGGTCCCGCGCCGCCGCCGGCAGCACCAGGTGGCCGTCCCAGTAGTCGCCGGTCAGGTAGGTGCCCGGCCGCCACAGCGAGTGCACCGCCTGGCCCTCGTTCAGCTCCAGGGCGCGGCTGCCGTCGTCGCGTTCGACCACCCGCGCGTACTGGTGCACGGTCTCGGTCTCGTAAAGGACGCGGCCGGTGTCGGCGCTCTTGATCGTGCCCACCGGGATCGTCAGCGCCAGCGCCAACGCCGCCGGCACCAGAGCCGAGCGCCAGCCGATCCCGATCGTCGCCACCGTCGCCAGCGCCAGGGCGAAGACGATGAAGGTGCGCTGGGTCCCCAGCAGCGGGATCAAGAGCAGGGCCGAGATCATCGTCCCCAGCAGCGAGCCGGCGGTGGAGATCGCGTAGAGACGGCCGACCACTTCGCCGGAGCGGTCGACGTCCCCTACCGCCAGCCGCACCGCCCACGGCGCCGCCGCGCCGAGCAGCGTGACCGGGACCGCAACCAGCACCAGGACCCCGAACAGGGAGCCGGCGAAACCGCCGACCGAGATGCTGTCGAAGGCGTCGACCGAGAAGCCGAGAAAGGGCCGAGCGGCGAAGGGGACGACGGCGATCAAGAGCGAGGCGGCGAGGACCAGCAGGCAGAGCCCGCGCAGGTGCGGGTGGCGGTCGGCGAAGCGTCCGCCGAACCAGTACCCGGCCGAGAGGGCGACGAGGACAACCCCGATCGTGTTCGCCCAGACGATCGTCGAGGCGCCGAAGTAGGGCGCGAGCAGGCGCGCGGCGGCGATCTCGACCCCGAGACTGGCGGCGCCGACGACAAAGACCAGGAACGCCAGCAGCGTCCGCTCGGACCGGCCCCTACGAGCGTCCCCGGTCAGGGTCCCTCCCGGCGGCGATCAGTTGCTGCTCGAGGCGGTCGCCGTGGCCGGCGGCAACCGCGCGCTGGGCGCGCTCGGCGTCGAGCTCGACGCCGCGATCCTGGGCGAGGTCGAGCAGCCGCTGCTTCTCGATCCCCTCCCGCGCCGCTTCGAAGAAGACCCAGGCGAGGACGCCGAGAGCGAGGAAGGTGCCCTCGATCATCATCACCACCCCGGCCGTGCTCTGGTCGGTCAGCGGCGCGATTCCCCAGTAGGCCTCGCCCGGCGCGTAGACCGGGTAGAGCACCGTGCCCGACCACATGAGGACGTTGCCGAGGATGGCGCCGGTGAAGCGGACGGCGATCACGTACCCGACCTTCCAGGCGGCGGTGAACCACTGCGGCTTCGGCAGCGGCCCGAAGACCGGCATCCACATCAGGCAGCCGAAGAAGATGAAGGTGGAGTGCTCGAGCGCGTGGACCGGGGCACCGCCGTAGGCGGCTTCATATAGGGGCGGGATGTGCCAGAAGAAGAGATTCAACGCCCAGAGCGGGAAGGCGACGGCCGGGTGGGCGAGGACTTTGAGCCGGTCGAAGAGGCGGATCGAGAGCACCGGCTGCAGCAGCGGCCCAGTCAGGCCCAGGACCAGCAGCAGGCTGGCGATGTCCCCCAGCAGCAGGTGCTCGGTCATGTGCGCGAGGACGAGCTCGTCGGCGATGTGGCCGACCGGCGAGAGCAGCGCCGCGACGATCGTCAGCAGCCCGGCGGCAAAGCAGAGCTGGCGCCAGATCGGCACCGGCCGCCCCTTGCCGGCCAGGGTCGATGCCCGCTTCGCGTAAAGCCCGGCGGCGAGCAGCATCGGCGCCAGCTCCAGCGGCGCGAAAACTCCGGCCACGTGGGCGATCGGCAGGGTCATCGGATTCAGCGTAGCGACGGGCTTCGGCCCTGCGGCTGCCGCACCCGCTGGTAGCTTGGACGCCAGCCGTGAGCGCCAACAACGACCGCTTTCCGACCATTGGCAGCTACGGCTTCCTCTCCGACTGCCACACCGCCGCCCTGGTCTCCTACGAAGGCGCGGTCGAGTGGCTCTGCCTGCCCCGCTTCGACTCGCCCAGCGCCTTCGCCGCCGTGCTCGACCGGGGCGCCGGCCACTTCAAGCTCGGCCCCCGCGGGGTGATCGTCCCGATCAGCCGCCGCTATGAGCCGGGCACGCTGGTGATCGAGACCACCTGGGTGACCGACACCGGCTGGGTGGTGATCCACGACGCGCTGACGATCGCCGACTGGGCGACCGCCGGCGGTGGCCGCGCAGGCCGCCCGGAGACCGCGCACGAGTCCGACCGCTCGCTGCTGCGGACGATGACCTGCCTGCACGGCGAGGTCGAGATGGAGATGGAGTGCCTGCCGCGCTTCGGCTACGGCCTCGAGGCGGCGAACTGGAGCGGCGGCGAGCTCGGCGAAGCGATCGCGACCGCCGACGACGGCACCGGGCTGACGCTGACCAGCGACATGGAGCTGACGATCGACGGCGGCGCCGTGCGCGGGACCCTGAAGCTGCGCGAGGACGAGAGCGGCTTCTGCGCGGTCAGTTGGGGCGACGGCGGCCTCGGCGGCCCGCGCAGCGCTCCGGAGGCGCTGGAGCGGCTCGACTCGACCGAAGAATTCTGGCGCGAGTGGCTGCGCGACGGCAAGTTCCCCGACCACCCCTGGCGGGTCCACCTGCAGCGATCGGCCCTGGTCCTCAAGGGGCTCACCTACGCGCCGACCGGGGCGATCATCGCCGCCCCCACCACCTCGCTGCCGGAGACGCCCGGCGGCGAACGCAACTGGGACTACCGCTTCAGCTGGATCCGCGACTCGACCTTCAGCCTCTGGGCCCTGCACACGCTCGGCTTCGACCAGGAGGCGCGCGACTTCATGCGCTTCATCGTCGACGTCTGCCGCAACCACCCGGACCTGCAGATCATGTACGGGATCGGGCACGAGAAGGAGCTGACCGAGCAGACGCTCGACCACCTCTCCGGCTACGACGGGGCAAAGCCGGTGCGGATCGGCAACGGCGCCTTCGACCAGCGCCAGAACGACGTCTGGGGCTCGCTGCTGGACTCGATCTACCTGCACGAAAAAGCGCTGCGCGGCAAAGGCACCCCGGCCGACCGGCAGTTGATCCGTTACCAGGTGGAAGCGGCGATCACCGCCTGGCCACAGCCCGACCAGGGGATCTGGGAGTCGCGCGGGGAGCCCCAGCACTACGTCTCCTCGAAGCTGATGATCTGGGTCGCGGTCGACCGCGGCGTCCGCCTCGCGCGCTCGGTCGGGGTCGACGACGTCGCCGACGAGTGGCAGGGCGTCGCCGATGAAATAAAGGCTGAGATCCTCGAGCGCGGCGTCCGCGACGGGGTCTTCCGCCAGCACTACGAGACCGACGCGCTCGACGCCTCGCTGCTGCTGATCCCGCTCTTCCGCTTCCTGCCGCCCGACGACCCGCGGGTGCGTGCCACCGTCGACGCGATCGCCGACGACCTCACCGAGCACGGCCTGGTCCTCCGCTACAAGGTCGATGAGACCGACGACGGACTGCACGGCAAGGAGGGCACCTTCCTGATCTGCTCCTTCTGGCTGGTCTCGGCGCTCTCGGAGATCGGCGAGCGCAAGCGGGCGCGAAAACTCTGCGAGCGACTGCTGGAGGCCGCCGGCTGGCTCGACCTCTTCGCCGAGGAGCTGGAGGCCGAGTCGGGCCGCCACCTCGGCAACTTCCCCCAGGCCTTCACCCACCTGGCGCTGATCAACGCGGTCTCCCACGTGATCGCCGACGAGCAGCGTGAAGACGGCGGCGTCACCGCGGTCTTCAGCGAGATGGGCGGGGTCCGCGAGGGGGCCTAGAAGTTCGCGGCCGAGGGCCAGCAGACAAAACGTTTCGATTTTTCTATATTGCCGAGCGACATGACGAATCTCAATCGCTCAGACGACAACAACCTGTTGGTGGCGCTGCGCCATCCGCTGCGCCGGCAACTGCTGCGACGGATGATCGGCGCCGACCCGATCAGCCCGCGCGAGCTGGCGACCGAGCTCGACGTGCCGCTCAGCAACGTCGCCTACCACATGCGGGTGCTGGCGAGCACCGGCGCGGTGACCCTGGTCAAGACCCGGCCGGTGCGCGGCTCGACCCAGCACTTCTACCGAGCGGCGGCAATCGAGGCCGACTGGGTAAAGCAAGTGCTCGGGCTCAGCGAAAGCGGCGGCAACGGCACGGGGGAGAGTCCCGGCCGCCCCGAGACTTAGCCGGCTACTGGCGGCGGGGAACGGGGAGAGATGGCTGCAGACGGGGAGAGCAGGACAACCGGGGCGGAAGATGCCGCTACCGAGTCGGCGGTGCTGCTGCAGGTCCTGCACCTGCACCCGACTCAGGTGACAGTCGCGGAACTGGTCCGCGATATCGGCGGCGAGGGCGCCGGCTTCGCCGAGCGCGACGCGGTCGAACGCGCCGTCCGCGAGCTGGTCGCGGCCGGGCTGCTGCACCGCCGCGACGAGTTCGCGCTGCCGACCCGGGCGGCGCTGCGCTTCAGCCAGCTGGCGGATCGCTGAGGACCAGCCAGCGGAACCGCGAGGCGGCGGCGATGGGGACGGCGATCGCGTCAGGCGCGACCACCGTCTCCCCTCCCCTTAGTTCCCCTTGGTGATAGCCGCTGGGCTGACCACCCGATGCTGCACGGTTGCGATCTGCATCTCTCTCCCACCTCCCTCCGGAACTCCTGGCTTTCCCATCAGCCGCGCCTATCCCGCGGCTCCCCCTGTACTTTTACTTCAATGGATTAAAGTAATCAACCCCGCGACAGCAAAAACCAGGAATTAAACGAAAATTGCGGAAGCGTTGTGAAATTCCTGATCCGAAGTAGTTAAAGTGTGTAAATCGGCCGCCACCCTGAAATCAACCGAAGGAATGCCGCCTTGCCGAAGACGAAGAAAAAGGACAGCGTCGAACAAATCGTCGCGAAAGCGTTCGCGCATCCGCTGCGTGTACAGATTCTGATCATTCTGAACGAGCGGGTCGCCAGCCCCAACCTGCTCGCCCAGGAGTTGGACCAGAGCCTGAACCTGGTCGCCTACCACGTACGCGTCCTGGAGAAATACGACTGCATCGAGTTGGTTGACACGAAGCAGCGGCGCGGCGCCACCGAGCACTTCTACCGCGCAACCAGGCGACAGTTCCTCAGCGACGCCGAATGGGCGCGGATGCCGAAAAGCCTCCGCCCCGGTCTGTCCGGCGCGATGCTCAAATCCGTCTTCGACGACATCGAGGCCGCGATGGCCAGCGGCACCATGGACGAGATGGAGGACCGCCACCTCAGCCGCACCTCGATGGTCGTTGACAAACAGGGTTGGTCCGACGTCTCCGCGCTGCTCAGCGACACGCTCGAGCGGGTGCTGGAGATCCAGGCCGAAGCTTCAGGACGGATCGCCAACGGCGGCGAACCGGGCATCGTTTCGAAGGTCGAGATGATGCACTTCAAGTCCCCCGAGGTCGAGCCCGAGGCTGAGCTCGCGACCGAGGTGGACGCAACGGCCTCCGAATAGCGGCAGCGCGCGATTGGGGCGCCGCTCGGACTCCGAGCGGCGCCGCTTCGGCGCATGGATTTGCCGCTGTTGGGTAACAGGCGGTTCCCGGACATCCACCCCGCTATCGTTCGGGGACGGCGGCGAGTCGATGCCGTCGGGCGCTGCACGGCTACGGTTCCGTCGCCCTCTGGGCAGCGCCGGTGAGAACCCGGCGCGGTAAGTCGATGGCAGCCGAAAGCAAAGAGACCCGAGCGAGCGAGCACCAGGCCCCCGGCGCCGACGAGGGACTCGCCAACGAGCGCGCTCTGTGGATGCGCCTGCGCGAGCACGACGACCCGACCGCGCGTGAGGAGCTGGTGCGGCGCTACATGCCGTTCGCCAAGAACCTGGCGCTGCGCTACCGCGGCGCCAGCGAGTCCTTCGACGACCTGCTGCAGGTCGCGAACCTCGGCCTGGTCAACGCGATCGACCGTTTCGAACCCGCCCGCGGCACCCCCTTCGCGGCCTTCGCCTCGCCGACGATCCTCGGCGAACTGAAGCGCCACTTCCGCGACCGGGTCTGGACCGTGCGGGTCCCGCGCGGGCTGCACGACCGCATGGCCGAGGTCGAGAAAGCGACCACGGCGCTGACGGTCGAGCTGCAGCGCTCGCCCTCGGTCGGCGAGATCGCGGCCAAATTGGAGATGGACCCGACCGACGTGCTCGAGGTGCTGGAGGCCAACCACAACCGGCGCCCGCTCTCGCTCGACCGCCCGGTCGGCGGCGAAGAGGACGAATCGCCGGCCTCGGAGTGGGTCGGCGACGAGGACGAGAACTACGAGCTGATCGACGACAAACTGGCGCTGGAGGGGGTCCTCCCCCATCTCGACGAGCGCGAGCGGTTGATCCTGCGGCTGCGCTTCGTCGAGGACATGACCCAGTCCCAGATCGCCGAGCAGATCGGCCACTCGCAGATGCACGTCTCGAGGATCCTGCGCCGGACCTTGGAACGGATCCGCGAGGAGGTCGCCGAACAGGGCAAGGCGGAGGGTCAGCCGGAGGGCTCGGACTAGCTGGAGAAGGCGGCGATGCCGACGACGAGGTAGTCGCCGTCCTCGGCCTGCTCGACCCGCAGCTCGTCGGCAAGCGACTCCAGCGAGCCGCCCACCTCAGGCAGCTCCATGGCGCTGCGAAGCTGCTCGCCGCCGCCGCTCACCATCGGACCTACCCGCAGCTCCACCCCGTCCTCACGGTCGGCGATGCTGAGGCTGACGTGGCCGTCGGCGAAGCCCGCGGGCGCGTGGGCGGAGATCGCGTCGCTGAGCAGCATCGCGTCGGAGATGCGATCGACGCCGATCTCACGCCTGGCGGCGAGCGCGGAAAGCGCGCGGCTGAGGACCGGGCCGATGAATTCGGGCGAGCGGACCCGCACCTGGGTCGCCTCGGGTGTCGCCGGCAGGGCAGCCGCGTTCCCGTCCCGGCGCCCCTCCGCCTCACGGCCTTCGAGCAGCAGGTGCATGCGAATCTCGGTGCCGCGGTCGATGCCGCCCTTGATCTCGAAGCTGCTGGAGAGAGCGGCGATCAGGGTCAGGCCGATCCGAAGGCTCGGCCGCTCGACGTCGGCCCGCGGCTGGATGCCGGCGCCGGAGTCGCGGACGACGACGGTCAGGCCCCCGTCCTCCGGAACCGCCTCGACCTCGAGCGGGCCCGGATGCCCATCGGGGTAGGCGTGGACGACGACGTTCATGCAGGCCTCGGTGACGACGGTCTTGAGGTCGGCGATGCCCGGCTCGTCCATGCCGATGCGGTCGGCCAGACCGGAAAGCGCGTGACGAACGACGGCTACGTTCTCCGCTCGGGCCGGGAGGGAGATCTGAAGCCCTGATCGATCGTCGGTGGTCGTATCCAAGGTGTGGTCAGTCCCCGGCCGGTGCGGTCGTCGAGTCGGCGGTTTCGCGGACGAGCATAGTTCCTCGTCGCCGCTCTCGTGCTACCCCTGGGCACGCGGCACAAAACCGTGACGCGCAGGTTTTCAACCGGCGCCCGCGACCGGACAATTCCTCCGGTAGCATCGCCGCCGTGACCCCAGCCCCCTTCGAGGCCACCGCCGACAAGCTCGACGGAGTCAGCGTGATCGCAGTGCGAGGCGAGCTCGACCTCAGCACGGCGCCCGAGCTGGAGCCGCCGCTGGAGGAGGCGATCGCTTCCGGCGACGCCACGGTCCTGATCGACCTGACCAAGTGCGAGTTCATCGACTCGACCGGGATCGCCCTGATCGTCCGCGCCTGGCAGCGGCTCGACCGCGGCGCCGAAGGTGAGGGCAACGGCCGGGTCGTGATCTGCAGCAGCAACGACCAGGTGCGCCGGGTGCTGGAGATCACCGGCCTCGAGCTCTCGATCCCGATTCACGAGTCGCGCGACACCGCCCTGGCGGCCCTGCGCGGCTGATCCTTCTGTTCGAGGCATAGGGACTCGCCCGTCTGGGTAGCGGTTACCGGTGCCGACCCCGCGCCGGAAATTGCCCCGTGAGCTTTTCGAGACCCGCAGCCATGCCTGGCACTCGCTCGGGCTTGGCGATCAACTGGCGCCACCGAAGTTCTCCCGCCGCGCCCTCTACGGGCTGGTTGTGGCGCTGGTCGTCCTGGCCGCAACCCTGGTCGTCTACCAGGAGCGCCATCAGATCGCGCCCGGCTACGGCCAGTGGATTCGGATCGGCACCGTCGCGGTGCTGGTGATCGTCGGCACCGCCGCCACCCACTGGCTCTCGCGCACCCTCTCCCCCCGCCTTTACCGCCGGCTCGACCCGGCCACCGCGGGGACCACCGGCTTTGTCATCCGCCTCTTGGCGACGACGGCGGTGGTCGTGCTGGCGCTGCGGATCGCCGGCGTTACCGCCAGCACGCTCGCGGTCGGCGGTGCCTTCACCGCGGTCCTGCTCGGCCTCGCCGCGCAGCAGGCGATGGGCGGGGTCTTCGCCGGCATCGTCCTACAGAGCACGCGGCCGTTCCGGGTCGGCGAACGGGTGCGCCTGGTCGGCGGCGCCCTGGCCGGATCCCTGGAGGGGACCGTCTCCTCCCTCGGCCTCTTCTACACGACCCTGAGCCAGGGAGCCGACCGCCTGCTGGTCCCGAACAACGTCCTGCTCAGCCTCGTCGTGGTGCCGCTGCGCGAGCCCGAGAAAGTCGACGTCCGCGCTCGCTTCCCGGTCGACGCCAGCCCGCGCCGGGTCGAGGAGCAGTTGCTGGAGACGATCACCGTCCCCACCCGCTACCGGCCCAGCGTCTCGCTGGAGGAAATCGACGGCGAGAGCGTCGTGCTGCGCGTCAACGCGACGCCGCTGCGCTCCGAGGACGGCTCGCAACTGGCCGACGAGGTGCTGGAGGCGCTGCGCCGGCGCGAGCGGGCCGAGGCGCGCGCGTAGCCAGCTCAGGCGAAGAGCAGGATCCCCATGTTGATCAGCACCGCGGCCGGGGTGATCACCAGCGCCAGGAAGCGGAAGAACTTGGCGAAGCCGCCGCGGTAGTGGACGGACTCGAAGAGGGTGAGTCCGACGACGTGCGCCATGTTGGCGAGGGCGACGCCGATCGCGATCAGGATCGCGGCGGCCTCCCAGCCCGATTCTCTCGTCCCCTCGCCGGCGGTCACCGCGGCAGCGAGGACGGCGACGATGATCGTGCCGACGATGCCGGCGACCATTCCGGCGAAGTCGCCGCGGGAGAGGTTGGGGACGTAGGCGGAGCCGACCTCGTGCTCGGCGTCGAGGTTCTCCGTCCCCGCGCCGGCGGTCTCAACGTCGACGACGTGGTCCTCGCCGTCTGGCTCATGGCGCACCTCGACCATGCGCAGCGGCGGCGCCAGCGTTTCGCGCGCCTTCTCGAACAGCCCGTCCTCGAACCAGCGCGACTGGTCGCCGACGTTCTCGAAGATCACAACCTCGTCCGCCGGCGCCTTCAGCAGCGCGTCCTCTGCGGCCTGGACCGGGTCGGGGTCGCCGACCTCGCCCGAGGCCTCGATACCGCTTCCGCGCAGCTCGGCCAGCACCTCGCGCAGACGCTGCGTGGCCTGCTCGCGCGGCCCGTCGATGTCGCCGAGGGTGTGCTGAAACGGCGACGCCTCGACCGCCGGCACCACCACCCGCAGATCCAGCTCGCCGCCGTCGTGGCGGATCTGCTCGATCGACTCGCGGCCACCGACCCGGTCGGTGACGATCGCCAGCACCCGGTGTCGTGCCACCGTCGGGGTCATACCGATTGCGGGTGCGGCGTGTCGTCGCCGTGTCCCCCGTCACGGCCGAAGAACCAGGTGGCGAGGGCGCCGGCGGCAGCGCCGATCCCCAACAGGGTGGCCGTGCGCATCGGCCTGCGCTTCAGCTTCGAAGCGGTGCCGTGCGCGGTGTGCTTCGCGGCCGACTTGGCCGCCTTGCCTGCGACTTTGCGTTTTAGTGCCATGGCTGCCAGATACCCCGGGCTTGCGCGCCTACACCTGCGCCGAGCGGACCGGCTGCCTCGCTAGTAGAGCCCCGCCGCGGGCAAATGGCTCAGGAGACGAGGTCGAGGATGCGGCGCTCGAGTTGGGCTCGGGCTCGCGGGCTGAGATTCCCGGGGTCGCCGAGGCCGTTGACGGTGAGCGTTTCGCCGTCGCGGTAGCGGTCGATTACGCGCGGGTCGACGTAGGAGCGGCGGCAGACCGCGGGGGTGTTGCCGAGCGCCTCGGCCACGTCCTTCACGGCTGCGGCGATCGTCCGTTTCGCTGCTGCCTGGGATGGCGGCGGTGGCTCGCCGGCAAGAGCGACGGCGGCGAGCACGGTGCCGTGCCAGGTGCGGAAGTCCTTGGCCGAGAACTCCTCGCCAATCCGCTCCTGGATGTACTCGTTGACGTCGTCGGAGCGGACGTCGCGCCAGCTGCGGCCCTCGCGGTAGGCGAGCAGGTCGTCGGGGCCGCTGCGGCGTCGGCGCATCGCCTCGACCGCGGCGATCGCCTGCGGGTCGCGGACCGACTGCACGCGGCGCTGGCCGCTCTTCGCCGGGAAGTCGAAGACCATCTCGCCGGGGCTCACGGTGACGTGCTCGCGGCGGAGCGTGGCCAGGCCGTAGCTCTCGTTCGATTCGGCGTACTGCTCGCCACCGATCCGGAAGAAACCGAGGTCGAGCAGGCGCACGGCGCAGGCCAGCGCTCGCTCCCGCGGCATCCCATCCAGCCGGATGTCGCGGGTGACAGCACGACGCAAGCGCGGCAGCGAGCGGGCGAACTCGCGCACCTGCTCGTACTTGCGCGCTGAGCGCCGCAGCTCCCAGCGGTCGTGGTAGCGGTACTGCTTGCGCCCGGCTTCGTCGAACCCAGTTGCCTGGATGTGGCCCATCGGGTCGGGGCAGATCCAGACCTCCTCCCAGGCCGGCGGGATCGCCAGTTCGCGGATCCGCTCCAGCGTCTCCTCGTCCGAGATCCGCCGGCCGTCGGCGTCCTCGTAGGAAAAGCCGCGGCCGCGACGGCGGCGCCGAATACCGGCGGCGGAGCAATCGGCGCGGCGAAGCCTGCCTCCGCTCACCTCTGGCCCGGCGTTCGCATGGAGCCGGGCTACCCGATGCAAAAGGGCGCTTAACCGGCGGGGGTCAGCGCCAGCGCGGCGGCGTCGTCCTCGAGCGGGCCCTCGGCGAAGCCGTCGAGAGCGCCCTCGATCTTGCGGACGGAGATCGCCGGGCTGGCGCAGCCGGCGAGCTCGGCTCGGAGCCGGGTCTCGCCGAAGCGCTCGGTGGGTCCGCCGGCCTCGGTGACGCCGTCGGTCACGGCGACCAGTTGCTGGCCGGGGGTCAGCGCTGTCAGCTCCATGTTCCAGCGGGCGTCGCCGAAGGCGCCGAGGACCGGGCCGGCTTCGGCGACCTCGGAGACCGAGTCGCCGTCGACCAAGAGTGGCGGCAGGTGGCCGGCGACGGCGAGGCGCACCGGTTCGGTCGCGTCCTGGGAGAGGGCGACGGCAACGACCGAGCAGAGAGCCGAATCGGAGCGGGCGAGCAGGGCGCTGTTGAGGGTGGCGAGGGCGACCAGCGGGTCGCCGCTGAGCCAGGCGGCGGTGCGCAGGGTGTAGCGGGCCTGGGCGGTGATCGAGGCGGCCTGGGCGCCGCGGCCGGTGACGTCGCCGATCACCAGCATCCAGCCGCCGGAGATCGGGAAGGCGTCGTAGAAGTCGCCGCCGACCTCGTTCTCGGCCCCCGCCGGCCGGTACATCGCCGCCGCAGCCCAGCCGGGGATGTTCGGCAGCGGCGGCGGCAGCAGGCCGCGCTGAAGGGTCGCGGCGATCTCGGCCCGTTCCCGCTGGGCCAGCTCGAGGTCGGAGAAGAGGCCGGCGTTGTCGAGTGCCAGGGCGACGCGGCCGGAGAGGACGCGGGCGAAGCGGGCGTCGTGGCGGCGGTAGCGGCGGCGCGACCAGGCAGTGCCGAGGGTGACCGTGCCGATCACGCGGCCGCGGGCGCGCAGCGCGACGGTGATCGCGGAGCGGACTCCGAGCCGGCGCAGCCGCTCGAGGTCGGCCTCGTCGTGGGCGAGCTGGCGCAGGTCCGCGTCGCCCATCCGTTCGATGAACCGCGGCTCCAGCGACTCCCCCTCGCCCTCGGCCAGCATCCAGGCCGGGGTCGAGGGCTCGCGGCGGTCGAGCATGCGCCGGTCTTGCTCGTTGCCGCGGTGGCTGACGGCGGTGGCGGCGCGCTCGAGCTTGCCGTCGGCGATCACGTCGATCATGCAGAAGTCGGCGACGCGCGGGACGAGGATCTCGCAGATCGAATCCAGGGTCTGGTCGAGATCGTGGCTCGAGTCAGAGGTCCTGGCGATCTCGTCGAGCGTCGCGAAGCGGGCCGATTCCCGGCGCACCTGCAGCAGCGAGACGACAAGCAAGCCGAGGGCGAACACGGCTGCGGTAATGCCGGCGACTGCTGGAACGTCCATTTCCCTCCTCCCTGAGCGGTTTGAGCTCCTTACCCAAAATAAAGTATCCCGGCGGGGCGGCTAAAGCAAGCCGTGCGGGCGATCAGGCGGGCGAAACGGGCGTCTCACGCACGACCTCCCGGGCCGGCTTGTCGCCCCGCAGTCCCAGGTAGCGCGGGTGGCGCAGCTTGCCGTCGCGGGTCCACTCGCCGAAGCCGAACTGACCGACCAGGCGCGGCTCGACCCAGGACGCCTCGCGCGGCAGGCCGCCGCCGCGGGCGAAGGGGCAGTCAGGCGTCCGCAGCTTCGCCAGCTTCTTCCCCAGTCGGTCCAGCTCGATCTGGCTGAAGCCGGTGCCGACTTTGCCGGCGTAGCGAAGCTCGCCCTCCTCGTAGTAGCCGACGAGAAGGGCGCCGAAGTGGGTGCGCGAGCCCTGCGGCGCGGTGTAGCCGCCGATCACCAGCTCCTGCTCGAAGGAGCACTTGAGCTTCAGCCACTCGCCGCTGCGGCCGTGGACGTAGCGACTCTCGACGCGCTTGGCGATCAATCCCTCCCAGCCTTTGGCGCAGGCCTCGCGGAAGTACGCCTCACCGCGCTCGTTGCGGTGCGGCGTGTAGCGGACCGGGCCGTGGAAGGAGAAGGCCCGGCGCAGCGCCGACTTGCGCTGGCGCAGCGGCAGCGAGGTGAGGTCGTTGCCGGCGAACTCGAGCAGGTCGAAGAGGTAGATGAAGACGGGGATGCCGGTGAGGCGGGCGAGCTGCGGGTCGGCGATCCCGAGCCGGCCCTGGAGGCGGGCGAAGCTGGTGCGGGTGCCGTCGAAGGCGACGATCTCGCCGTCGGCGACGAACTCGGTCGCGGCCTCGGCGAGCAGAGCCTCGGTGAGCTCGGGGTAGGAAGACGACGTGTCGCGGCCGGTGCGGGAGGTGAGGCTGAGCCGGTCCCCGTCACGGCGGACCAGCGCCCGCACGCCGTCGAGCTTGCGCTCGAAGACCCAGGCGGGGTCGCTGAACGGCGTGTCGATCAGCTTCGCCTTCATCGGCTCGCCGCTCACGGCCATGTGCCCAGGCTACCCCGGCGGCGCATAGCATCGGCGCCGATGCTGGCGCTCCTCCTCACCGCTGTCGCGCTCGGCGCCGGGCCCGCGGCCGATCGGCCGGCCGCGAAGCCGCCGGTCGTGGTGCGGCCGATCCCGTACGGGACGAAACGGAAGCGGGAGATGGCTGCTTACTCGGAGCGGCACTACGGGGAGCGGCGGTGGCGGCTGCGGCATCCGCGGGTGATCGTCGAGCACATGTCGCAGACCTCGACCGCCGCGGCGGTCTTCAACACCTTCGCCCCGGACGTGCCCGACGTCGAGCTGCACGAGCTGCCCAACGTCTGCTCCCACTTCGTCGTCGGCTCCTCGGGGCGGATCCTGCGGCTGGTCAACCTGCGTACCCGCTGCCGCCACACGGTCGGGCTCAACTGGACGGCGATCGGGATCGAGCACGTCGGCTATGGCGATGGCGACGTGCTCGGCAACCGGCGGGCGCTGCGCGCCTCACTGCGGCTGACTCAGTACCTGCGCTGCCGCTTCGGGATCCGCGTCCACGACGTGATCGGCCACGCCGAGAGCCTCAGCTCGCCCTACCACCACGAGCTGGTGCCGAGCCTGCGCCGGCAGACCCACGGCGACTGGAGCCACAGCTCGATGCGCGCCTACCGGCGGGCGCTGCGGCGACTCGGTCCCTGTTAGGGAGCGGGGACGGGCGTCGGCAGCGGCCGGTCGTAGACGGCGGCGATCGCGTTGCGGGCGGCGAGCTCGGCCATCGCCCGTCGCGTCTCCACCGTCGCCGAGCCGAGGTGCGGGACCAGGGTCGCGTTGTCGAGCGCGAACAGGCCCGGGTGGACCTCCGGCTCGTGCTCGTAGACGTCGAGCGCGGCGGCGCCGAGCGGGCCCGAGCGCAGCGCCTCGACCAGCGCCGCTTCGTCGACCACGGGACCGCGGGCCGTGTTGACGAGGATCGCGCCGGGCTTCATCAGCGCCAGCCGGGAGGCGTCGAGCAGGTGCCGAGTCTCAGGCGTGAGCGGGCAGTGGAGGCTGACGACGTCGGAGCTCGTCAGCAGCTCCTCCAGCCCCAGGCGCTCGGCCTCGAGCGCAGCGGCGACCTCGGGGTCGGCGGCGCTGCGGCCGCTGTAGGCGATTCTCATGCCGAAGGCGCGGGCGCGCTCGGCGACCCGGCGCCCGATCGCGCCGAGGCCGACGATGCCGAGCTGCTTGTCGCGCAGGTCGTGGCCGAGCATGAAGGACATCGACCAGGCCCAGGGGGCGCCGGAGCGGATCGTCCGCTCCCCCTCCCCCAGTCGCCGAGCGGCGGAGAGGATCAGGGCCAGCGTCAGGTCGGCGGTGGCGTCGTCGAGGACGCCGGGGGTGTTGGTGACGGCAACGCCGCGGCTCGCGGCAGCGGCAACGTCGACGTTGTCGTAGCCGACGGCGACGTTGGCGACGCAGCGCAGGCCGGAGCCGGCGGCATCCAGCAGCTCGTCATCGACTTTGGTGTGGAGCAGGGTCAGCAGCGCGTCGGCGCCGGCGACCAGCGGCAGCAGCTCGTCGCGCGGCAGCGGCGTGTCGGTCTCGGCGACCTCGACCTCGCCGGCATCCCGCAGCATCTCCACGGCCGGCCCCGGGATCCGTCCCGTCACCACGAATCTCGGCACCGCCCGGTCAGCCATGGGCGGACTCTAAGGATTGGCGACTTTCTCGGCTATACGCCGAATAAAGCGCCAATCGCCGCGCACTAGCCGCCGCTCAGCAGCGCCCGCAGGTCGCCGACCGGGCCGAGGTGGTGGAGCTTGTCGGGATTGACGACCGAGTTGACGGCGACGACGCTGCCGCCGGAGGCTTCGACTGAGAGGGCACTGATCAGGCCGCCTCCGGAGTCGAACAGCAGCAGGCCGGGCAGGCCGTTGATCTCGGTCCGCTCGGCGCGGCCCCCGGAGCGCAGGCCGACGCGGAACCAGGCGCCCAGGGTGCGGGCGACTCGCTCGGAGCCCTGCACCGCCCGCGCCAGCGCCGGCACCTTGCCGCCGCCGTCGCCGCGAAGGACGACGTCGCGGGCGAGCATGCCCTCCAGCGCCTCCATGTCGCCGCGCTCGGCGGCGTCGAGGAAGCGCTCGCCAAGCTCGCGGCGGGCGGACGCGGTGCCCTCGAAGCGCGGCCGCCCCTCCTCGACGTGGCGGCGCGCTCGGACCGCCAACTGGCGGGCGTTGTCCTCGCTCTTGCCGACCACCTCGGCGACCTCGCCGTAGCCGTAGTCGAAGACGTCATGCAGCAGCAGCACCGCCCGCTCCTCCGGGGTCAGGCTCTCCAGCAGCAGCAGGAAGGCGTAGGAGAGCGAGTCGGCGCGCTCGACCTGGCGCGCCGGGTCCTCCGCGGGCTCGGCGGCGACCAGCGGCTCCGGCAGCCAATCGCCGACGTAGCTCTCGCGCCGTACCCGGGCCGAGCGCAGCTCGTCGATCGCCAGTCGCGTCGTCACCGTCGCCAGGTAGGCACGCGGGGAGGCGATCTGCTCCCTGCGCGTCAGCTCCTGGTGCAGACGCAGAAGCGCCTCCTGGACGACGTCTTCGGCTTCGGCGACGCTGCCGAGCATCCGGTAGGCGACCGCGAAGGCGACCGGCCGCAGCTGCTCCAGCAGCTCTTCGTGCGGGTCGCTCACGCCACCGCCTCGGGGATGCCCTGGCGCCAGCTCGGGTGGCGCGGCTCCCAGCCCAGCTCCCGCTTCGCCTTGTCGTTCGACGCGCCCCGGATCTCGGTCATCATGACGGTCACCCCTTCCCCGGCGGCCAGGCGGCCGAGCCAGCGAGGGACGTGGCGCGGCGGCTTGGCGCCGAGCGCCGCGGCGACCGCGGGCAGCCACTCGCGGACCGGCGCCGGTTCGTCGTCGACGACGTTGTAGACGCCGGGGCGGGCCCGCTCCAGAGCGGCGACCGTGGCCTCGGCGGCGTCTTCGGTCTGGACGAAGGACCAGACACCGTCGCCGCTGCCGACGACGGGGAATTTGCGGCGGCGGATCGCCTCGATGTGCTCGCCCTCGCGGCCGAGCGAGGTGCCGGGGCCGTAGAAACTGCCGTAGCGGAGGACAACGCCTTCGGTCCACTCGGCCTCCGTCACGGCCTGCTCGAGGTAGCGGATCGCGGCGTGGGTCTTGGCCATCGCCGGCGGCGGCACGGGGTCGAGTGGTTCGGACTCGTCCTTGACCATCGGGCCGCTGCGGGCGGCGGGCCAGCCGGCGTAGCTCTGGGCGATGAAGCGCCGCACGCCGGCGGCGCGAGCGGCCGAGAGCAGGTGGTCGGTGGCCTCGGTCCGGAGGCGGTTGGTGAGGGCGAAGTCGGCGTCGAAGTCGCGCAGGCTGAGCCCACCGGAGAGCGCCGTCAGCTCGTGCAGGATCGCGTCGGGTTCGGCCGCCGCGACGGCTTCCGCCACCTGGTCGGGTTCGAGCGCGTCGGCGATCACCGGGCGCGCGCCGAGCGCCCGCACCGCGTCCGCCTTGCTCTCGCTGCGGGTCATCCCCACCACCTCGTGGCCGTTGGCCACCAGCCGTGGGACCAGCTGGGTGCCGATCGCACCCGCTGCGCCAGCTACTAGGACCTTCATGGTTCCTCCTCTCGTTGCTTATACCCATGAGACGAGGCGGGACGCGGATCTGTGACAGCCGCGCGGATATAGTCGGACGCATGGATTGGCGGCTCGAGCTCGTGCAGGTCCCGGTCTCCGACGTCGACCGGGCGAAGGCGTTCTACGAGCGCATCGGGTTCGTCGCCGAACACGACCACCAGGTCAGCGACGAGATCCGCTTCGTGCAGCTGACGCCTCCCGGGTCGCCGACCTCGATCACGATCGGCACCGGGCTCGGCGAGATGGCCCCGGGGTCGGTCGAGGGACTGCAGTGTGTGGTCGCGGACGTCGAGGTTGCCCGCGCACAGTTGCTCGAGCGCGGCATCGAGGGCGTCAGCGAGGTGAAGAGCTTCCCCTGGGGCAAGTTCGTCTTCTTCCCCGACCCCGACGGCAACGGCTGGGCGCTCCAGGAGTCCAACCAGCCAAGCGAGGAGTGACGATGGCGGATGTGATCGAGCACGGGTTCAAGGAGGGCGACAAGGTCTGGGTCGAGGACGTCGACGGCAAGCGCCACCCCGGGATCTTCGTCGGCGACAACGAGGCGGCCGGCTGGTTCGGCGGCGGCCCCAGCGCCTACGTCGCCCACCCCGAGGCGCACCAGGCCGAGGTCGTCTCGATCTTCCGCATCACCCCTCGCGACGAGTAGCCGCAGCCACTCGCACGAGTGGCCTGGAAACTTTCCAGGGCGATGTCGATTTCGCCCGCGCCCGTTCGTCGCGGTGGCAGAAGGGCGCATACGGCGCCCGCCAATCCACAGCCGAGGAGGCACGAGATGCGATTCATGATGTTCATTTACCCCGGGCTCAAGGAAGAGGACTGGGAGCCGTCGCCCGACGACGTCGCCGCGATGGGCCGCTATAACGAGGAACTGCGCAAAGCGGGGATGCTGCTCTCGCTCGACGGCCTGCACCCGCCGGTCGAGGGCGCGCGGGTGACCTTCGCCGGCGGCAAGCCGAGCGTCACCGACGGGCCCTTCGCCGAGGCCAAGGAGGTCGTCGGCGGCTACTGGGTGATCCAGGCGCGCTCCAAGGAGGAGGCGGTCGAGTGGGCCAGTCGCTGCCCGGCGGGCGAGACCGACTTCATCGAGGTCCGCCGCGTCTTCGAGATGGAGGACTTCCCGCAGGACGTCCAGGACGCCTACGAGGAGGCAGACCCCGAGGGCGTCGCCGGCGCCGGCGGCTGAGCGACGCCGGTCCGCGTGAGCGAAGAGAGCGCCAAACGGGCGATCGAGGCGGTCTGGCGGATCGAGTCCGCCCGGCTGATCGCCGGCTTGGCGCGGATGAGCGGCGACGTCGGCCGCGCCGAGGATCTGGCGCAGGACGCGCTGGTGGCAGCGCTGGAGCGCTGGCCGCAGTCGGGCGTCCCGGACAACCCGGGCGCCTGGCTGATGGCCACGGCGAAGAACCGGGCGATCGACCAGATGCGGCGCCAGAGCACGCTCGAGCGCAAGCAGGAAGAGCTGGCGCGGGACGTCGGCGCCCAGTTCGCGATGGAGCGCTCCGAGTTCGAGGCCGCGGTCGACGACGAGGTCGGCGACGACCTGCTGGCGCTGATGTTCACCTGCTGCCACCCGCTGCTCTCGCGCGATGCACGGGTGGCGCTGACCCTGCGGCTGCTCGGCGGCCTGACCACGCCGGAGATCGCCCGCGCCTTCCTGGTCGGCGAGCCGACGGTGGCGCAGCGGCTGGTGCGGGCAAAGCGGACCCTGCGCGACGCCCGGGTCCCGTTCGAGGTGCCGCGCGGCGAGGAGCTGCGGGAGCGCCTGCCGTCGGTGCTGGAGGTGATCTACCTCGTTTTCAATGAGGGCTACGCGGCGAGTGCAGGCGAGGACTGGATCCGGCCGGCGCTCTGCGAGGAAGCGCTGCGACTGGGCCGCATCCTCGCCGAGCTGGCGCCGCGCGAGCCCGAGGTGCACGGGCTGATCGCGCTGCTGGAGATCCAGGCCTCCCGCATGCGGGCCCGGCTCGGGCCGGGCGGCGAGCCGGTGCTGCTGCTCGACCAGGACCGCGGCCGCTGGGACCAGTTGCTGATCCGCCGCGGCCTGGCGGCGCTGGAGCGGGCCGAAGCGCTGCGGGGGCCGCTCGGCCCCTACGGTCTGCAGGCGGCGATCGCGGCCTGCCACGCGCGGGCGCTGAGCGCGGATGAGACCGACTGGGTGCGGATCGCCGCTCTCTACGACGCGCTCTCCCAGCTCACCCCGTCGCCGATCGTCGAGCTCAACCGCGCGGTCGCGCTGGGGATGGCGTTCGGCCCCGAGGCGGGGCTGGAGCTGGTGGAGACGATCGCCGGCGAGCCGGCGCTGCAGGGCTACCACCTGCTGCCGAGCGTGCGCGCTGACCTGCTGGCCAAGCTCGATCGCGGCGCCGAGGCAGCGGCGGAATTCGAGCGCGCCGCCGAGCTGACGGGCAACGAGCGCGAGCGCAAGCTGCTGCTGCGGCGGGCGGCGGAGGCCTGTGAGGAGGGCTCCTGACAAGCGCTTTCCCAAATCCGCGCATAAGATCGACGCTCATTAAGTAATCAGAGCGAGGGGAGCCATGATGGACGCCACCCACCCGGCAGCGGCGAGCGGGGCCGCAGCGGCAGCGAAGCAGCCGGCGAAAGTCGAAGAGCCGGCCGAGACGAAAGAGACCTGGAACGACCGGGTGAAAACCGTCGCCGGCCTGGTCGCGGTCCTCGCCGGCGTCGTCGCCGTCGGGGTGATCGCGATCGTCGCGATGCTCACCGACAAAGAAGGCACCAACGTCTCGACCATCGCAACCTCCGCGGCGGGGGTGATTGCGACCATCGTCGGCGCTTACTTCGGCGTCAAACTGGGATCCGACCAGACCAAGGACGCGAGCAAGTCCCAGAAAGGGACTGCTGCGAAGGCGGAGGTCTACGCCGCCCACCTGCCCGCCGACAAAGCACAAGCTGTAATCGACCTCGCCGACGAAGCAGCCGAGAAAGCGATGGCCTAGGCGCTAGGGGCGCCCGCGAGCCGCTCGATCCCGTCGCGCTCCAGGCGCAGCATGCGCCAATCGTCGAGCACGCTGGCGCCGAGGCCGGCGTAGAAGTGCAGCGCCGGCTCGTTCCACTCCAGGGCGCACCACTCGAGGCGGACGTGGCCGCGCTCCAGCGCCAGTTGGGCGAGGTGCTCCATGACCTGGCGGCCGACGCCGCCGCGGCGGTGCTCGGGCCGCACGTAGACATCCTCGAGCCAGATCCCGGAGCGGCACTCGAAGGTCGAGAAGGTGGTGTAGAAGATCGCGTAGCCGACCGTCTCCTCCCCCACCTCGAGCAGCAGCGCCTCCGCGGCTTTCTGCTCGAACAGCGAGCGCCGCAGCACCTCGGGGTCGCCGACAACGTCGTCGGCGAGTTTCTCGTAGGTGGCGAGCTCGAGAATCAGCGAGAAGATCAGCTCGGCGTCGGCCTCGGTGGCGGGACGGATGCGCAGGTCTGCGGCGGCGGTGTTCACGCCGGGCAGCCTAGATGGGTGCCGCCCCGCCCGTCCTCAGACTTTCCCTTCGAACTCGTACTCGCGCAGGAAGCCCTCGAAGAGGCGCCGGTGGCCCTGCTCGTCGCGGAGGATCGCGATCACCATGTCCTGGGTGACCGGGTCGACCCCGTCGGTCTCCTCGACGATCCGCGTGTAGTGCTCGATCGCGCCGGACTCCGCCTCGATCACGCCGCGGATCACGTGCACGATGTCGGTCTGGTGCTCGGGCGGCTGCAGGTAGTCCTGCTCGGCCGTGAAGGCCTGGGAGCCAGGGACGACGCCGTAGAGCTCCTTGATCCGGACCGCGAACTGCTTCGCGTGCCCGAGCTCCTCTTCGACGTCCTCGGCCAGCGACTCTTTGATCTCCTGCGCCAGCACCCCGTCGAGGTTGACCGAGGCGGAGATGTAGCTCATCACCGTCTCGATCTCCATCCAGTAGGCCTTGGTCAGCAGCTCGACCACGTGGTCGCGGGTCTCCGTGTTCTCGCTGTCCAATATCCCCTTGCTGGGGCTCTGCGTCGTCATCGCACTCGCTCCCTCCTGGTGGTTTGCAGTCTGGGATCCACGTACCCGCCGCCCGGAGGCGCCAATCGGGCGCCGTCGGTCGCCAGCGCCCTTTAGGCTGCCGCGCGTGGGCACGATCGACGAGCTGCTGGCCAACAACGGTCACTTCGCGGACTCGGCTCCGAGGCAGGATCTCGGTGCGCGGCCGAGCCGCAGAGTCGTGGTCGTCGCCTGCATGGACTGCCGGATCGACGTGATCGCCGCGCTCGGGCTCGGCGACGGCGAGGCGCACGTGCTGCGCAACGCCGGCGGCGTCATCACCGACGACGTGCTCCGCTCCCTCGCCATCTCCCAGCACAAACTGGGGACGACCGAGGTGATGCTGATGCACCACACCGATTGCGGCATGACGAAGATCACCGACGACGGCTTCCGGGGTGAGGTGCAGGAGGCGACCGGGGCTTCCCCGGACTTCCCGATCGGGTCCTTCGACGACGTCGACGCCAGCGTGCAGCAGTCGATCCTGCGGGTCCGCCGCTCCGAGTTCCTGCTGCACCGCGATGCCGTGCGCGGCTTCGTCTACGACGTCCGCACGCACCGGTTGCGCGAGGTCGTCGTCGAGGGCGACGAGTAGCGGCCTGGACGTCTGTCTGACCGCCCGGGGCAGCGGCCGCTTATGGTGCCCGGCGTGACCACCGTCGCCCCCTACGGCTCCTGGCGCTCGCCGATCGACCCTGAGCTGGTCGCGCGCGGCGGCCGCCGCCTGAGCTCGCCGGCGCTCGCCGACGACGGCGCCGTCTGGTGGACCGAGGGCCGGCCCGACGAGGGTGGCAGGGTGGCGCTGGTGCGCCGGCCCGAGGGCGGCGAGCCGCAGACGGTCACTCCGGCGGACTTCAACGTGCGGACCCGGGTGCACGAGTACGGCGGCGGCGCCTGGGCCCTGGCCGCGGCCGACCTCGTCCTCTTTGTCAACTTCGCCGACCAGCGCCTCTACCGGCAGCGACTGGGCGAGGAGCCGGTGGCGATCACGCCCGAGCCGGAGAACGCCGCCGGGCTGCGCTACGCCGACATGCGGGTCGGCCCCGACGGCGCCACCGTCTTCTGCGTGCGCGAGGTGCACGGCGAGGGCGAAGCCGAGAACCAGGTCGTCTCGCTGCCGCTCGACGGGTCGGCCGAGCCGACGGTGATCGCCTCGGGCCGCGACTTCTACTCCTTCCCCCGCCCCAGCCGCGACGGCGCCACGCTCGCCTACACCTGTTGGGACCACCCGAACATGCCCTGGGACGGGACCGAGCTGTGGCTGGCGCCGCTGGCCGACACGACCGGGGCGCAACTGGTCGCTGGCGGCCCGGCCGAGTCGATCTTCCAGCCCGAGTGGGACACGGCCGGCCGGCTCCACTTCGTCTCTGACCGCGACGGCTGGTGGAACCTCTACCGGGTCGAGAACGGCGCGGTCGAGCAGTTGACCGCCGAGCGCGCCGACCTCGCCCACCCACAGTGGCTCTTCGGCGGCTCCACCTACGCCTTCCTCGAGGACGGGACGGTCGTCTGCGTCCGCACCGAGCAGGGGGTGGAACGGGTCTTCGCGCTCGCCCCGGAAGCCTGGGAACCGCGCGACCTCGGCCTCTCCCACACCTCCTTCGGCTATCCCTCGCTCTCCACCCGGGGCACGCGCGTCGCCTTCGCCGCCGCAAGCCCGACGGCCGAGACTACGGTCACAGTCCACGACCTCGCCAGCGGCGAGACCGAGCTCGTGCGCGCCGCCAGCGACGTCGAGATCGACCCGGCCTACCTCTCCGAGCCGCGCCCGATCGAGTTCCCCAGCGGCGACGGCGAGACCGCCTTCGCTTTCTACTACCCGCCCGCCAACACCGACTTCGAGGCCCCGCCGAGCGAACGGCCGCCGCTGATCGTGCAGAGCCACGGCGGCCCGACCTCGCACGCGACCCCGGCGCTCGACCGCGAGTTCGCCTACTGGACCAGCCGCGGCTTCGGCGTCGTCGACGTCAACTACCGCGGCTCCAGCGGTCACGGCCGCGCCTACCGCGACCGCCTGCGCGGCGGCTGGGGCGTGGTCGACACCGAGGACTGCGTCGCCGCCGCCCGCTTCCTCGCCGAGAGCGACCAGGTCGACGGCACGCGGATGGCGATCCGCGGCGGCTCGGCCGGCGGCTACGCGACCCTCTGCGCGCTCACCTTCCACGACGAGTTCGCCGCCGGCGCCAGCTACTACGGCGTCGCCGACGCCGAGGCGCTCGCCCGCGACACCCACAAGTTCGAGTCGCGCTACCTCGACAACCTGATCGGGCCCTATCCCGAGCAGGCCGAGCTCTACCGCGAACGCTCGCCGATCAACTACGCCGAGCAGTTGCGGGCGCCGGTGATCCTCTTCCAGGGACTGGAGGACGAGGTGGTGCCGCCGAACCAGGCGGAGACGATGGTCGCGGCGCTGGCCGCCAACTCGGTCCCCCACGCCTACCTCGCCTTCGAGGGCGAGCAGCACGGCTTCCGCCGGGCCGAGACCGAGATCCGCTGCCTCGAGGCTGAGCTCTACTTCTACGGGCGCATCCTCGGCTTCGAGCCGGCTGGCGAGCCGGCCCCGGTCGTGATCGAGGGTCTGCGCGCGGGCTGACTACGCCCGCGCTTTGCGTTTCGCTTTCGGTTTGGCTTTGCGTTTCGCCGCGGGCCTGGCTTTGCGCCGCGCTTTCGGTTTCGCTTTGCGCCGCGCTTTCGGTTTCGCGGCCGAACGCTGCCGGGCCGGAACCTCCTCCAGCGCCACCGCTTTCGAGAGCGACTTGATCTGGCCCTCGAGGAATTTCGCCATCCGTTCCTCGTCGCGGCGGATGTCTCGCGCGAGTTTGGCGGTCTCGCGATCGCCCACCTTGGTGGCGAAGGTCTCCAGCGCCAGGTAGGTCGAGATCTCCTCGTGCTCGTTGAAGTACTCGGTCTTGGCGTTCTTCAGCATCTTCTCCTGCTCGCCGCTGCCGCGCAGCATGTGCAGCGGCCCCTTTGCCGCCGCCATGCCCTTGGCGACCACGATCTGCAGCGCGTGCCCGCCGCCGCCCAGTTTCTTGATTCGCCGCTCCAGCGCTTTGGCGTGACCTTTGGTCTCGCGCAGGTGCTCTTTCAGGCGCTTCTTGTAGGGCGCCTTGGTCGTCATCGCGATGTGCGCCTGCAGCGCGGTCTCCAACTCCCGCTCCTTGCCGTAGGCCTCGTTCATGTACTGGACGAGCTTCGCGTCGCGCTCGTTTGGATCGCTCATGGCTTTGCACTCCCTTTTCTCGTTTCGCCGCCGCTACCCCAGCGCGAAACGAGGAAACCGCCGGCGCTCAGCTGACGACGCAGTGCTTGATGCCGCCTTCGGTCTCCCCCTTGGCGGGGAAGGCGTGGGCCAGGGCCTGGGCGATCAACTGGGCGCGGGCGGCGTAGCCGGGCGAGGTGAAGTGGATGCCGTCGTCGATGAACCAGGCGTCTTTGACGTCGGAGGCCCAGTCGTAGACGCGCATGCTCGGGTAGGCGGCGCAGGCGGCGACCAGTTCCTCGTCCCAGGCTTCCATGTTCTCGGTCGAGTAGTACGGGTTCTCGCGGCCCGCGGCCGCCAGCGAGCGCACGTTCACCCACATCGCCGGTTCGGAGCCGATGATCGCCATCATTTTGTCGATCCGTTCGCGCTCGCCGACCGTCGAGCCGGCGGCGACGTTGGCCGCCTCGTTGGTGCCGAGCGCCAGCACCCAGCAGCCTTTGAAACCTTCCGCCTTCCAGGCTTCGGCGACTTCCTGGGCGTTCGGTTCGCCTTCGAACTGCTCTTCGATCGAGCGGGCGCCGGAGATCTCCAGGTGCTGTTCTTTGGCGCCGACTTTGGCGTAGCGGTTTTCGATCCGCTGGGCGGGGATCGGCAGGTATTCGGGCGAGTCGAGCCCCTCCGAGGTCGAGTCGCCGATGTGGACGACCGCTTTGCAGGACGACTTGGTCGACTCGGCGGCCTGCTCGGGGGTCAGCGGCACCTTCTTCGCGGTCCCGCCTTCGGTCGCTTCGGCGACGCGGGCGGCGGCGCCTTCGGGGGCCGAGTTGACGCCGGCCATGCCGACCACAGCGACCGCGAAGACGACGGCGCTGCCGATCATCACGGCCCGGGCCGGCGCGGAGAACGTCTGCCAGCCCCAGCCGTCGGCGCGGCGGCGGGCGAAGAAGCGGCCGATCGCGCCGCGGCGGATCGGCTCCTCCAGGTACTTCCAGGAGAGCGCCGCGACGGCGAAGGTCGCCGCCACCTGCAGCACCGAGCGGACCGGGTCCGGCTCCGGATGGTCGCTGGGGTTGGTGAGGATGATGATCGGCGCGTGCCAGAGGTAGATGCCGTAGGAGCGGACGCCGATCCAGCGCAGTGGCCGGATCCCGAGCGCGACGCCGAGCCGGCAAGCCGGGTGGGTCAGCGGCATCAGCACCATCACCGTCGCCACCGAGAGCAGCAGGAAGCCGCCGCGGTAGAGGAAGGACGAGAGTTCGGTGGTCTGCCAGAAGAGGATGAAGATCGCGACCAGGCCGGCGACGCCCATCAGGTCGAGGGTGTTGCGTGCGCCGGCTGAGATCGCGCCGGTGAGGCGGCGGCTCGGCCAGACCATCGCCAGGGCGGCGCCGAACAGCAGCTCCGAGGCGCGGGTGTCGGTGCCGTAGTAGACCCGGGACGGGTCGCCGCCGTGGTAGAGCGCCGCCATCAGGATCACCGAGACGAAGGCCAGTCCGAGGGTCAGCACCGCCAGCCGCGGCCGCACTCCGGAGGCCAGCGGCCGGTCGCGGACGAGCTTCACCCCGCCCAGCAGCAGGAAGGGCCAGAAGATGTAGAACTGCTCCTCGATCGCCAGCGACCAGAGGTGGTTGAGCGGCCCCGGCGGGGAGAAGCGGGCGAAGTAGGAGATGTCGGCGAAGATCTGCTGCCAGTTGCTGACGTAGAAGATCGAGGCGACTACCTGGTCGCGGAACTCCTGCGTCTGGGCGGGGCCGAAGATCGTCACCCAGGCGACGACGATCGCCAGCATCGCGAACAGGGCGGGCAGCAGGCGGCGTGCGCGAGCGGCCCAGAAGGCGCCGAGGGCGATCCTGCCCCGGCCCGAGAGCTGCGAGAGCAGGATGTCGGTGATCAGGTAGCCGCTGAGGGTGAAGAAGACGCCGACCCCGAGCAGGCCTCCCGGAGCCCAGCCGAATTCGAGATGGAAGGCGATGACGGCGAGGACGGCGATCGCCCTCAGGCCGTCGAGCCCGGGCATGTAGCGCTGTCCGCGCTTGACGGGTTCCGGCATCTGTCACCCGCAATGCTACGGGCGAGCGCGGCTGCCTAGCCGGGCGTCAGGAGCCGCCGCTTGGCGGCTCCCCAACTGCGATTGCGGCTCTTGCCGCCTAAGCGGCGACGAGGGTCGCCAGCTCCCGCTCGATGACCTCGGGGGCGGCGGCCCGAAGGGTGCTGCGCTCGGTCTCGAAGGGGTTCAGTCCGTTGCTGGCGCGACGGATCGCGGTCAAAGCCTGTGCGTGGGTGAGGCCCGTCTCGACGCGGCCGGTCTCGCCGTCCTCGATCGCCCTCACGGTCCAAGTCGAATTGCTCACTTCAGTCTCCGTTCCTATCTCTTTCACTTGTATACAAGTGTCCCGGAGTCGCAAATTAGGAACGTGACGGCGCTCACACGTTCGCCTTCGTGTGACCGATCGCACGCTCCTGGGCGATTGCCCGCGCGCGGTCAGCCGATCGAGGTGAAGCGGCGGCGGCCTTTCGCTTTCGGCGCGGGCTGGATCGCGATCATCAGGGTGAGGCTGATCGAGGAGGTGCCCAGGGAGTGGGTGACGCCGGGCTGGGCGCCTTTGGTCGCCAGTTCGTTGCGGGAGCAGATCTGGGGCGAGTCGGCCTGATCACCAACCTCGGTCCAACCCGAGGCCTCGCCTCCGAGGGAGCCGTTGTCGTTGAAGACGCCGGTGATCAGCAGGCTTCCGTCGCGGGACGCGGTCAGGCCATCGACCACGGCCGATTTGGAGGCGGGAGTGTTTTCGCGGAAGTTGGCGCCGCTCTGGGCGCCCAGGGGCGTGGTCGGGTCGGCGCTTTCGACGACGACGATCGCGCCGGCATTGAATTTTTTGGCCCCGCCCCATTCGAGCGTGTATTCGGTGGTCGAGCCGTTCCAGTTGGGGAGGATGAAAGCGACCGCTTCCCACCCTTCGCTCGACTGTTTGGTCTGGGCGATCTTGGCCCAGCCCCCGCCGGCGACGGAGAAGGTGATCCCGGTCGTCTCTATATAGGCCCAGATCAGCAGCGTGTCGCCTTTCACCGCGGTTCCGGGCACGGTGTATTTGCGGCTGTTGACCGAACTTCCGGCCAGCATCGACGCGGTCCGGACTTTCGGGTTGGCCATTACAGCTCGGAGTGCTCGATGACCACCGCGAAGGTCATGTTCTTGGGCGCGCCTTCGACCGCGGTGACGACCAACCCGAGGAGGTCGCCATCGGCGATCGGCTGGTCCGCCGGGTCGGTGGTTTTCTTTTCGGTTTTGACTTCGATCCCGGTGAAGCCTTCGAGGTCGGAGCCGTTCTTCTGCAGCTTCACCGTCGCTTTGGTCCCAGAATTGATCTTGTGGACGACCTTGACGACCTTTGCCGTCTGGCCCGTGCGCAGGCTGATCGCGAAGGGCGGGATGAAGTCGGTGTCCCCCGAGGCGACGCTGATTTCGTCGGGGATCGTGAAGATCTTGGTTTCGTACCAGACCCGGGAGCCGACCGATGACCCCGGCGGCGCCGCGTCCATCCCCTCGGCGACGGTCCGCACCTCGGGTTCGTTGCCTTCGAGCTGTTTTTCGCGGACGTAGTCAACGACTTCGTTGAATTCGTTCGCATTGAATTCGGTCGCCGCTTTCGGTTCCCCGGCGACGAGATCGTGGAAGGTCAGCACCAGCCAGGAGCCCTCGGCGATCGCTTTGTCGACCGCCGCTTCGAGCGTTTCCGCGTTCTCGGTGAGCCCGTCGACCGACCAGCCCCGCAGCGTGTAGTCGTCTCGCGGCGGCGCGGTCTCCGGCCCGTGGGGAGTCGAGCGGCCGCCGCCGTAGTCGCGGATCGCCATGCGGCGGCTTTTATCCGCCTTGGCTGAGCCCTTCGGGTAGGCGAAGGTGGCGCGCAGGAACCCGTTCTCGTCGAGCCAGTCGCGCAGGCCGTTGAACTCGGCTTCCAGTTCCGCCTGCGTCGGGATCGAGTCGAGGCCGCTCGGCAGGTTGTGGTTGGTGACCGTGTAAGCGTGGCCGCCGATCTCCCAGTCGTGTTGGTCGCGGAGGATCCGCAACTGTTCCAGCGTCAACCGTTTTTCGCCCGCCACGGTGTCGACGATCACGTAAGCCGAGGCGGGATAACGGTAGGCGGAGAGCTTGGGCAGGGCGAGGCTGAAGACGCTGGCGTAGTTGTCGTCGAAGCAGAAGCTGACGACCGCCTTGGCGCGGGTCGGCACCGCGTAGATCCCCGCCACGTAGAGGGTGAATTTGGTCCCGAGGTTTTTGTCGGTGACGATGATCTGGGCGCGGTTGATCGCTTCCCAGTCGACCGTACCGGTGACCGCGAAGGCGCCGGTCTCGAAGCTCTGCCGCTCCCAGGTGCTCTGCAGGGCGATCGGGTCGTCTTCTTCGTCCCAGATCGTCACCTCGGCGAAATCGGTGCCGATGCTGCCCGAGGCGAGGCGCAGTTTCACCGTTTTCATCCGGTCGGCGAAGCTGAGCTGCGAGTGGAAGACGACGTGCTTGTTGGTCAGGTCGATCGTCGTCAGTTCCGGCGAGGAGGCGATGGAGGCGCCGCCGGTCCCGTTGGTTTCGATCTTGTAGGAGCGGTCGCCGTTGAGGGCAAGTTCGCCGCCGGCATCGGAAAAGGAGCCGGTGCCGTTGCCGGTCCAGCCATGCCCGCTGGGGAACATCGCCAGCGGCTGCTCTTCGCGGATCGGGACGTCGCTCGCGCTCATGCACGGCAGCGTACCGAGAGATTGCCGACAATGTCTTTACGCCAATCCTGGCTAACCGATATTGAGGAGATTCAGATGAACGGACGTAGAGCGGTTCTCGGCCTACTCGTGTGCTGCGCGCTACTGGCGAGCGCCTTCGCCGCGGCGAGCGCCAGTGCGGCAAGCAACGGCACAACATTGTTCACATGCAAAGAAACCGGCGAAGGTGGCGGGTTCACCAAATCCCACTGCAAACCCGGTGACGCGGGAAGCGGAAAATTCAGCCATGTGGCGGTGCCTGAAAACACGACCACAGATATCTCGATAACCAATGCGGAAACCGCCAACAACACAACCGAATCCACGAAAGCTGTTCTCAAGACAGAACTCGGGGGAGTTGAAGTTCTTATTACATCGATTCCGCAACTCCAAGCGACCGGCACGGTGCAAAACAAGAAAGACCCGGTTACGGGGGAACACTACTTCGAGGGTGAAATTTTCATCACCCTGTCGGAAGTGACTGACATTGCTCCCTTTCATTGCGAAGTGTACGAAGATCCAGCTTCGGGAGAAACAGGCGCATGGGGCGTGATTCGCCTATCGGCGAAATTGAGCTCCAAGGGACAAGGGGACTCGGTGAAATTCACGCCAGCGTCCGGAACTGAATTCGGTCACTACGAGCTCGCGAACTGCAAAGGCGAACAGCCGGGGCCCAACGGTACATACAAATTGGTCGGCAGTTTCGCGTGTAAACCCGATGGCGCGACAATCAATTGCGACCACGCAGAAGTAACAAAACAGAAAACGCTGCGGTTGCAATCCGCCATCGGCCCGATCCTCGGCTTCGCTGCGAGCATGGCACTCAGGGGGCGGCCCAAAGGAGAAGAAGGAAAATACACGCCGCTAAGTCCAACAACAGTCGCCACATAGCGCGGCGATCGTCGCCGTAGCGGACTCCGCCATCGAGGCCGGGTGGTAACCGCCCTCCTGGACGGCGCCCAGCGGAACGCCGAGCCGGGCGGCGAGGTCGCGGAGATGGCGGCCCATCGCGCCGAAGTCCTCGCTCTCCAGGTTGCAGCTGGCGAGCGGGTCGGCGCGGTGGGCGTCGTAGCCGGCGGAGATCAGGATCAGGTCGGGCTCGAAGGACTCAGCCAGCGGGACCAGGGCCTGCTCGATCAGCGGCAGCCAGGCCTCGGCGCCGGAGCCGGCGGGGACCGGGAGGTTGACGGTGAACCCCTCCCCCGCGCCGCTGCCGATGTCGGCGACCCGGCCGGTGCCGGGGTAGATCCCGCCCTGGTGGATGCTGGCGAAGAGGACGTCGGCGCGGTCGCGGAAGGCGGCTTCGGTGCCGTTGCCGTGGTGGACGTCCCAGTCGAGGATGAAGACCTTGCGAGCGCCGAGGTCGCGGATCGCGTGCTCGGCGGCGATCGCGACGTTGTTGAAGAGGCAGAAACCCATCGCCCGGTCCGGTTCGGCGTGGTGGCCGGAGGGGCGCACGGCGCAGTAGCCGACCGTGTCCTCGCCGGCGAGCAGGGCGCGGGCGAGCTCGCAGGCGCCGCCGGCCGCGTGCAGTGCGGCGCGGTAGGAAGCCTCGCCGGTGACGACGGTGTCGGCGTCGATCGCGCCGCCGCCGGAGCGGCAGAGCTCGGCGATCGAGTCGACCAAGCGCTCGCTGTGGACGAGCCGCAACTGCTCCTCAGTCGCCGCCGGGGCCTCGCGACGCTCGGCCCCGAGCCAGTCGAGCTCCGCCAGGTGAGCCTCGAGCGCGACGATCCGGTCGGGCACGTCGGGGTGCCCGGACATCAGCTCGCGCGGGTCGTACTCGAGGCTGGCGGGGTGGCTGAGGTAGAGCATCGGCGTGACTCTACGCAGCCGGGGTACAGGCGTAGTCATGTCGAAGACCTTCCAGATCCTGAAGCGGACCGCGACCGAGTTCCAAGACGACAACCTCACCGACTGGGCCGCAGCCCTGACCTACTACGGCCTGCTCTCCCTCTTCCCGGCCCTGATCGCAATGGTCTCCCTGATCGGCCTCTTCGGCGACCCTCAGGACACGACCAAGACGATCACGGAAATAGTCACCGAAATCGGCCCCGAATCGGCGGCCGACACCTTCGCCGGCCCAGTCGAATCGATCGCCTCCAAGCGCACCACGGCGGGCTTTGCCTTCGTACTCGGCGTCGCGGTCGCCCTTTGGTCCGCCTCTGGCTACGTCGGCGCCTTCATGCGCGCCTCCAACGTCATCTATGAGACCCCGGAGGGCCGCCCGTTCTGGAAGCTCCGCCCCCTCCAAATCGCCGTCACCGTGGCGATGATCGCGATGACCGCACTGCTCGCGGTCGGCCTCGTCCTCACCGGCCCGGTGGTCGAGGCCGTCGCCGGCCCCACCGGCATCGGCGACACCGCAGTGACTGTCTGGGACATCGCCAAGTGGCCGATCATGGCGGCCCTCTTCGTGACCATGGTCTCCGTCCTCTACTACGCCTCCCCCAACGCCAAGCTCCGCGGCTTCCGCTTCGTCACCCCCGGCAGCGTCGTCGCCATCATCGTCTGGGCCCTCGCCTCAGCCGGCTTCGCCCTCTACGTCGCCAACTTCGGCTCCTACGACAAGACCTACGGCACCCTAGGCGGCCTCATCGCCCTCCTAGTCTGGCTCTGGCTAACCAACGTCTCAATCCTCTTCGGCCACCAACTCAACGCCGAGATCGAGCGCGAGGCCGAGATCGACGAAGGCGTCCCCCGGGCCGAGGAGGAGATCCAGCTGGAGCCGCGAGCGGAGCCGACGCGTTGACCCGATCCCACCTGAGAGGATCGCCCGCACACCCTGACGGCACAGTTCGTTTAGCCACTTTTCACACCGCACTGAACGGTGCCAGTGCCAAATCGGCGAGCCCGCTTATCGGCCGATTGACATGACGGGTTGAGGTGGGATTCTTGAGTGTGGCTCGCCTTGGTCGGCGGGTCCCATCCATACAGAATCCAAGGAGAGGGTCATCAAAATGAACGGACGTAGAGCCATCGTCGGCCTCTGCATGCTTTGCGCGCTGCTCACCAGCGCCTTCGCGGCTCAGAGCGCCTCGGCGATCACCGGCACAACAGCCTTCACATGTGTGAAAGGCGCGAAACCGGAAGACAGAAAAGGGGAGCACTGTCTTGAAATCGAACCCCTCATCGCCAATAAAGAATATGGCCATGTGCCGATCGCGCAGGACACGACAACAGAACTCACTGGCACCAACGAAAAAACGGAGGAAGGCACAACCGCAGCATCTACAGGGAGACTGAGATTGACGATCGCGGGGGTCCCGCTCGAACTCGGAGCGACCGGCGTGGACGGTTCGGGCTGGATGGAAAACAAGGTAGCCGCCTCGGGCGAACACTATGCCCACGGTAAAGGCACCATCACATTCACAGGGGTCAAAGTGACAAAACCGGAAGGGAGAGGCTGCAAAGTCTTCACAGACAGTGATCTGGGTGTGAAAGGCGAAGAAGGGGTCGTCCACACCAGAGAACTGACAGCGACGACGGAATTGCAGAAAGCGGGAGAACCGCACTTCCTCAATTTCAAAGCTGCGGATGGCGGCAACTTCGCGAATTTCTACGTCGAGTGCGAAGAAGGCAAAAAAATCCCGGCGATCGAAGGAACATGGTCGTGCAGCGGAAGTGTGAAGGGTCAACCCAATGGGGCGACAACCGTCTTCACGCATGCCACGGTGACAACCGAGAATCTACTGAAATGCAAAGGCACCAAATCAGGAATCGAAGGTAAACTGACACTGAGCAGCCGGGCGAAAGGTAGCGGAGGCGCCTTCACCCCGCTGGCAGCGACAACAGTGGCAACATAGCCGCGGAGCACCTTGCTCGCTCAAGGCAGCTGAGAGCGCCAAGCACGCGCACCGGGCCGGCGATCGCCGGCCCGGTGCGTTTTCCGCAATTCTTCCTTAGGGCCGTGTTAGGTTAGGATCGAAACGAGTACTCGATCGTACCCAATGCGGTCGTAGTAGCTGTCGCGGCTAAGGAGACGCCCTAGCGGGCCTGAAGTCCAACCATCTGCTTGGCACCGTCCGGCAGATGGTGAAGTGGAAAGGGAGAAGCCATGAGGCAGAGCAGAAAAGCAAAGATCACCGCTCTTTCGGCGTGCTCGGTTATTGCGGGGTCCTTCTGTCTCGCCCTGCTCGCCGCCCCCAGCGCCAAGGCTGCGGCAATGGAACAGGTTTGCACCTTCGCCGGCAGCGCCGCGCCAGTGGCAGAAGAAAAATTCGCCGAAGAAGTGCAACTCGGCGGTGTCGCGGGCATGGCCGTCAATTACACCGGCAGCGGCGGAGTGCCAGAAGGGACGGTCTACGCGGCGACCAAACCCGGCGGGAACTTTCGGATCGCGATGTTCACGCCGAAAGTGGGAGGATGCCTGGAGTTCGAGCTGTCCTGGCAGGTCCGCAACGAAGCAGGATCGTATCAGCGCTGCGGGCCGGATCTGGAAGTGAAATGTGAACCCGGGGTGACCGCATCCGCGTCCCTGGATGTCGAGGTCAACCAGGGGACGGGCAACGTCTACGCCCTAAACGGCGAAATCGGGACCCCAGGGCGAAAAATGGTGGTCGAGTACGACGCCGAAGGGACGGAAGAAATCACCCGGTTCGGGGAAAAGGCGGCCGAAGGAAAAACGGCGGAAACCCCGACCCAGATCCATGGATCAAACCAGGGGGGACTGGCGATCAACCTGGCTGGGGAAGTCTACGTCTTCGACAAAAACAACTCAGACAATGAATACCACCGGCTGATGGTGTTCAAACCGCAGACCCCGGGTGACTTCGAAAACTACGTCTACGCCGGCGACGTGGCGGCGGGGTTCAACGCAGATGGGCGGATTCCAAGGTCACCCGTAGCCGATGCGGCGGGCAACCTCTACGTGGCGGGCGAAGAATACGTCGAGATGTACGCGCCAGAAGCACCGGCGCCTTACCCGGCGGCGGCGGCGGAGGTGGTCTGCAGCTTCGAACACGAACCGGGCGGGATCACGGCGATAACGGTCAACCCGACAAGTGGGGAAGTTTTCTTCTTCAGCTTGAAGAAAGAGGCGGGGTTCAAATTCAAGCTGGTGCACCAGCTTGCGCCATGCGATGAGGCAAAGGGGGTGTTCGAAGAAATCGGAAAGTTCGAAGTGGCGCCCGAACGCGACGACCTCTTCGGGCTGGCGTTTGACCCGGAGCGGGAATTCTCGGCGACGCGGCCGGCGGGGACGCTCTACGCGGGAGCGCCGGGGCCGGTGCCGAACTCTGGAGTCGGCAAAGGCGAACCGGGCCAGAGCTCGCTCGGTTACGGCTTCGCGCCGGCAGAAGAAAAACCGCCGAGCGTGCTATCGGAATCGATCACGAAGGTGGGGGCCAAAAGCACGCAACTGCGGGCCTCGATCAACCCGGAGGGCTTTCCGACCAACTACGTCTTTGAGTACCTGACCGAGGCGGCCTACGAGGCAGGCGGGGAAAGCTTCGAAGGCGCAGTCGAAGCACCGCCCGGAGGGGCGCCGATCCCAGGCACTGTCGGCGCCCAGCCCGTGGCGGTGACGCGCAGTGGCCTCTTGCCCGACACCGAATACCGCTTCCGGGTGGTGGCGAGCAGCGAATGCGCGCCAGGGGAACCGGGCAAAGAGTGCGTGGTCAATGGCGCAGGACGGAGGTTTCGCACCTACCTAGCTGGAGCCCAGGTTTTGCCCGACGGACGCGGCTATGAGCTGGTCTCCCCGGCGCAAAAGAACGGTGGCCAGGTCTTCCCGGCGGACTCGAGCTTCGACAGCTGCGGGCCGATCGAATGCAAGCCTGGGCACTACCACCACTTCCCATTCCCGCTGCAGAGCACCCCCGAGGGAGACGCGGTCGCCTACGAGGGCACCTCGTTCGGTCCCAGCGAAGGGGCGAAGCTGGAAAACGAGTACATCGCCCGCCGCAGCGCGAGCGGTTGGCAGAGCACGAACCCGACCCCCCAGCTCCTACAACCCGGCTCCGGCTACAAGGCGTTTGACCCCTCCCTTGGAGTGGGCGTCTTGGTGCAGCCGACCCCCGTGCTCAGCCCTGCGGCGCCGGAAGAAACCGCCAACCTCTACTCCCAGCCGAGTGCCAATCCGCTCGCCCTCACGCCGCTTGTCAGCGCATTGCCGCCCAACCGGGGACCGGGCCAGGCCTTCCAGATCGTCTACCAGGGTGCCTCCGCTGACCTCTCCCGTGTCTTTTTCAGCGCCAACGACGCGCTGACTGCAGCGACCCCATTCGCGCCCGAACCCCCCGATCCCGGACCCGATGGGACCCAGCTCTACGAATGGAGCGGCGGGCAGCTGCGCCTGGTCAACGTCTTGCCCGGCAACGCCGGAGTGAAAGTGGGCGCCTCCTTCGGTGCCGGCGGCGCCAACGCGATCTCCGCGGATGGCTCGCGCGCCTTCTGGGTGGACGGGGCAGGCCAAACCTACATGCGCGAAGACGGGGAAGAAACCCTCGAAATCCCCGGCGGCAAATTCCTCGTCGCCGATACCGAGGGCTCGAAGGTGCTCTTGGACGACGGCACGCTCTATGACCTGGAAGCCAAAGCGAGCGTTGACGTGACCGAAGGTGCCGGGGGCTTTGAGGGCGTCGTCGGGCAAAGCGATGACCTCTCGCGCATCTACTTCGTCGACACGGCGGTCCTGACCGAAGAAGAAAACGGCGAGGGCGCGAAGGCCCAAGCGGGCAAAGACAACCTCTACGCCTGGTCTGCGGGTTCCCCGATCCGGTTTGTGGCGACGCTTCTGGCCAGTGACAACGACAGCAGCGGCAACGGCGGCGGGGTTGCGGACTGGATCGTGTTGCCCTCCCAGCGGACCGCCCAAGCGAGTCCCGACGGACGTTACGTGGCCTTCGTCTCCCGCGCGCTCTTGGCCACCCCGATCCCCGGCTACAGCAACGTCGGTCCTTGTGAAGAAGACCCCTTCACCAACAAATTCCTCCAGGTCCCGTGCCCGGAGGTCTTCCTCTACGATTCGGTCTCGAATGAACTGACCTGCGCATCGTGTGCTCCAAGCTGGGCGGAGCCGCTGGGTTGGAGCGCGCTGCGGCGCCTGGAAGGGGCGCCGCCGTCGATGCCCCAGTCCCGCTATCTGAGCAACTCGGGGCGACTGTTCTTCGACAGCCAAGACGCGCTGTCGCCGTCTGACACCAACGGAGGGATCGAAGACGTCTACCAGTTCGAGCCCGAGGGGGTTGGCGGCTGCGCGCGTGATGGTGGCTGCACGGATCTGATCTCGGCCGGGCGGGAGGAGGTCGACTCGAATTTCCTAGCGAGCGATGAAACGGGCAACAACGTCTTCTTCACCACCCGCGACCGGCTGCTGCCACCAGACACGGATGAACTGATCGACCTCTATGACGCGCGGGTGGGCGGAGGTCCGCCGCCAGTATCGGAGACGCTGCCACCCGAAACGCCACTGCAGCCTCCGCCCGTGAAACCGATCCCGGCCTCGCCGACCCTGAGTGACCCCGGCAACACGGGATCGAGCAAGCCCTGCAAGAAGGGTCAGGTTAAAAAGAAGGGCAAGTGCGTGAAGAAGCACAAGGGCAAGAAGAGCAAGGGTAAGAAGTCCAGGCGGGGGGCCCCCCGATGAGGGCCACCCGCGCCACCCTTCTGCTCCTGATTTTGCTGACTGGCATGGCAGCGCTCGCGCCCCTGGCACGAGCGGATTTCGGGATCCTGCCGGGCTCGCTGAAAGCCAGCGCTCTCAACCGCAACGGCACGACCACCACCCAGGCGGGCGCCCACCCCTACGCCTTCAACGTCGAGTTCAAACTGAAGACCGACGGCTCCGGCAAGAGCGAAGGCGGTGAAATGCGCGACGTGATCTCCGAGTTGCCGCCTGGATTCCTCGGCAATCCTCTCGCGGTGCCGCGCTGCTCGCGCCAGGAATTCGAAGGCGGTCAGCCCAACTGCGATCCGAGCACCCAGGTGGGGGTGCTGAGCGCGATCCTGCCCGGGATCGGGGAAGCCTTCGGCCCCGTCTACAACCTCATTCCCCCGCCGGGGGCCGCGGCACAGCTCGGCTTCAACGCAGTCGGCCTGCTCGCTCTGATCTCGGCCTCGGTGACGAGCGAAGACGACTACAGCGTGCGGATCATCGCCCCAGACCTGCCGCTCGAAGTCGTCCAGGCCAGCGCGACGATCTGGGGGGTGCCAGCCGACCCCGAGCATGACCCCGAACGCGGTCTCGGCGGTGGACTCAAATCAACTTCCTCGCTCCTACCCTTCCTGACCTTGCCGACCTCGTGTGAGGCGCCACCGGAGTTGGGAATCGAAGTCGATTCAGTGCTCGCGCCCGGGATCTTCACGGGCGAATCGGCGCTTTTGAGCGACAACGTCGGCAACCCAGTCACGCTCTCGGGTTGTGAAGCGGTGCCGTTCTCCCCAACCGTTGAGGCGGCTCCGAGCACGACCGCGTCGGAGTCGCCGAGCGGGCTTGGCTTCAAGCTGGAGCTGGCGAACCAGGGTCTGCTCAACCCCAAGGAGTTCGAACTGGGGCTGGCGAACCAGGGCCTGCTGAACTCCAAAGAGGACGCGGTCACCGAAACCGAGCCCGAGAGGACCGTGGTCACCTTCCCCGAGGGCATCATCGCCAACCCCTCAGCGGTCAACGGCCAGGGGGTCTGCACCCCGGCCCAGTTCAAAGCGGCAAGTTCCCTCTCGGGCCCCGCCCAGGGCTGCCCCGAGAGCTCCAAGCTCGGCACGCTCACCGCCAACTCACCGCTGCTGGATGAATCGGTCGAAGGCTCGCTCTACCTCGCGGCCCCCCACAACAACCCTTTCGACTCGCTCCTGGCGCTTTACATAGTCGCCGCCGCCCCCGAACGCGGCGTCTTGGTCAAGCAGGCCGGGCTGATCGAGGCAAACCCGGTGAGCGGACAGCTGACGACGACGATCGACGGACTGCCCCCGGTCCCCTACTCGAGTTTTGAGGTGCGCCTGCGAGAAGGCCCCCGAGCCCCGCTGATCACTCCGCAGCTCTGCGGCCCCTACACCACCACCGCGAAGCTCTACCCGTTCTCTGATCCCGGCACCGCGACCGTG
>DASUZL010000030.1:0-2775 GCA_036376895.1 Solirubrobacterales bacterium | reverse complement strand
CGACGAAGTCGAAAGCGACGAAGACGAGGAAGCGCCGGCGAAGGAGAAGCCGGGCAAAGCGAAAGGGAAGGACAAAAAGGAACCGCAGGAGGAAGCGGCCACGCCGGAAGCCACCCCCCCGCCGACGCCGTCCCCAAACGGCGAAGCCAAAGGGATTGAAAACGGCAACGGTCCCCCGCCCGCCGAAGAAGGCGGCGAAGAAGCCCCCTCCGGGGGGGTCAGTCCGGGCAGCCCGGCTGGGGAAGGAGAGTGATGGAGACGGGCTCGCTCTCAGGCCGCTACGAGCTGGGCGACCGGCTCGGCTCGGGCGGGATGTCCATCGTCTACCGGGCAACCGACCTGATCCTCGAGCGCACGGTCGCGGTCAAGATCCTCGCCGAGCACCTCTCCGACGACGAGCGCTTCGTCGCCCGCTTCCGCCGTGAGGCGCTCGCCGTCGCCAAGCTGATCCATCCCAACATCGTCCAGGTCTACGACACCGGCATCGACGACGGGCGCCATTACATCGTGATGGAGTACGTGCAGGGCCGCTCGGGGGCCCAGATCCTGCAGCGGCAGGGTCCGCTGGACGGGGAGACCACGGCCGAGATCGGCGCCCAAGCCTGCGCCGGGCTCGACTATGCGCACCGGCGCGGAATCATCCACCGCGACGTCAAGCCGGGCAACCTGATGGTCGTCGGCGGCCCTGTCGGGGGCGGCGAGATGACGGTGAAGCTGACCGACTTCGGCATCGCCCGCGCGGTCGCGCAGACGCGCATCACCCAGGTCGGCTCGGTGATCGGCACCGCCGCCTACCTCTCGCCCGAGCAGGTGCGCGGCGAGGAGGCGACCCCGGCCACCGACGTCTACGCGCTCGGCGTCGTCCTCTACCAGTTCCTCACCGGCCGCCTGCCCTACGAGGGCTCCTCGCTGGCCGAGCTGGCGGTGCGCCAGCAGAACGAGAAGCCGCTGGCGCCGAGCACCTACGACGACGCCGTGCCGGAGACGCTCGGGGCCGCGGTGCTGCGGGCCCTGGAGGGCGACCCGAACCGGCGCTACGCCAGCGCCGACGAGCTGGCGACGGGGCTGCGGCTTGGCCTCGAAGGCACCGACGTGACTCTGCCGGAAATGCCGGAGGGCGCGACCCCGACCCGGGTCCTCGGCGGCGACACCGCCGCCACCCGCCACCTCGACCGCACCACCGGCCAGACCGAGTACCGGCCGGCGCAGTCGCAGACCCGGCGTCCCGAACCGCGCGTCTCCCCCCCGCCACCGCCGGCCCAGCCGCGCCGTCAGGCGCCGGCGGCCAAGAAACGCTCCCCCTTCTCCCGCTTCGTCCGCTTCATGCTGGCCCTGATCGCCCTGGTCCTGGTCGCCGCCGCGGTCGCCGCAGCCGTGATCTACACCACCGACAAGGCGGCCGGGGTGAAGATCAGCAAGGTCGCCGGCGACACCGTCGACCAGGTGGCCGAAGAACTCAAGGGCCTGGTCGAAAAGAACACCGAATAGCTCAGCCGGCGGCGTCCCAGGGGGACTTGCCGCTGATCACGGCACTGCGGTAGGCGTCGAAGCTGCCGGCTTCGATCGCGGCGCGGGCGTGGTTGGTGAGCTCGCGCATATAGGTGAGGTTGTGGAGGACGAGGAGGCGGACGGCGGTCAGCTCCTCGGCCCGCGAGAGGTAGGAGACGTAGTCGCGGTCGTGGCGCTGGCAGGCCGGGCAGGGGCAGCCCTCGACCAGCGGCTCGCGGTCGCCGACCCAGCGGCCCTTGCGCATGTCGAGGCGCCAGCGGGTCTCCGGGCTCGGGGCGAGGGCGACGCCGTGGCGGGCGAGCCGGGTGGGGACGGCGCAGTCGAAGACGTCGAGGCCGAGGGCAATGCCGCCGAGCAGGTCGTCGACCTCGCCGATCCCGAGCAGGTGCTTCGGCGCCTCCTCGGCCAGGAGCGGCGCGGTCAGTCCCAGCACTTCGGCCATCTGCTCCTTGTCGCGGCCGAGGGTGCCGCCGATCGCGATCCCGTCTACCGGCGCCTCGGAGATGCGCTGCGCGGCTTCGCGGCGCAGGTCCTCGTGGGTGCCGCCCTGGACGATCCCGAAAACCGCCTGGCGCTCCGGCCCCTCGCGGTCGTGCCACTCGAGGCAGCGGTCGAGCCAGCGGTGGGTGCGCTCGAGCGAGCGGGCGGTGTACTCGCGGTCGGCGTGGAAGGGCGTGCACTCATCGAAGACGAGGGCGATGTCGGAGCCGAGCGCGGCCTGCACGCTCATCGAGACCTCGGGCGAGATGAACAGCTCGGCGCCGTCGCGGGGCGAGTGGAAGCGCGCCCCCTCCTCGGTGATCTCGACCTTGGAGCCGTGCTCGCCGCCGGAGCGGCCACTGCCCTTGATCTCGTTGGCGACGCCGCCGTGGGCGAGCGAGAAGACCTGGAAGCCGCCGGAGTCGGTGATCAGCGCCCGCTCCCAGCCCATGAAGCCATGCAGCCCGCCGGCGGCCGCGATCCGCTCCGGACCGGGCGAGACGAACAGGTGGTAGGTGTTGCCGAGGATCAGCTGGTAGCCGAGCGCGGCGACCTCGTGCGACTCCAGCCCTCGCACCGTTCCCTTGGTCGCCAGCGGGATGAAGGCAGGCGTCTCGATCAGCCCGTGGGCGGTATGGATGACCCCGGCCCGGGCGGCGCCGTCGCGGGCGTCGATCTGAAATCCCAGCCTGTTCGGATCCGATCTCATCGAGACCGAAGTTGACCACACCGGGGTGTGGTCAACTCAAGCAGTGCCCGAGCCATCGAGCAGCGACCGCCCGCTCA
>DASUZL010000029.1:0-4848 GCA_036376895.1 Solirubrobacterales bacterium | reverse complement strand
GTGCGCGAAGCGCTGGCCGGCGACTTCGTGATCCACGAGAGCGAGACCCGCGACGAGGCGGTCGGGCTGATCCGCGACGTCGGCAGCATCGACGTGGCGATCGTCGAGCTGCGACGCGGCGTCGGCGACGCTGACGGCGTCCTGCACGGCAACGAGGCGATTCGGGCGCTGCACAGGACCGCCCCGGGAATGGGGATCGTCGCCCACGGCGAGCGGCCCGAGCGGCACCTCGCCTCAGCCGCGCTGCAGGCCGGCGCCAGCGCCTACGTGGCCCGCACGGCCGCCGCCGAGGAGATGGCTCGCGCGGTCCAGGCGGCGCTCGACCAGGAGCGGTTCGTCGACCCGTCGGTGCCGCCGAGCGGCAGCCGCGGCAAGCTGACCCGCCGCCAGCGCGAGATCCTGCAGTTGCTCGCCGACGGCGGCTCGACCTCCGCGGCGGCGCGCGAGCTCGGCCTCAGCGAAGAAACCGTGAAGACGCACACCAAGAACATGCTCGCCCGGCTCGGCGCGAAAAACCGCACCCATGCCGTTGCAATCGCCTTGCGAGAGTGCCTGATCGACTAGCCGACTAGCGAGCGTCACGATCTGATTCTTCGCGAGCGGGGCCGATATGGCCGATTGCCGCCGCCCGCGGACACGAAGCGGAGCAGGCGGCGGTTGATTCAGATCCAGCCGCGGTCGCGCGCGGTGAGCACGGCCTGGGCGCGGTCGACCGCGCCGATCTTGCCGTAGACGTTGTGCAGGTGGGTGCGGATGGTCGAGACCGAGAGGTGCATCTCGCCGGCAATCTGCTTGTAGACCATGCCCTCGGAGAGATGGCGGAGGACGTCGAGCTCACGGGCCGAGAGCGGGCAGGGCTCGCTGATCCGCGAGGCGTCCTGGCGCGGCAACGGCATCTCGTAGAGCAGGTCGCGGAGGGCGTCGGGGCCGAGGCCGCAGCGCTCGGCGCTGGCGCGCAGGCGCTCGGGCGAGATCGCCTCGCCTTGGGAGTAGTGGGCGACCATGTCGGCGGTGGCGACCATCGCCGCCAGGCCCTCGGCCTCCTCGGAGTGGTGGCGCTCGATCGCGACGGCGATCCGCTGCGGCAGGTTCCAGCGCCGGGCGAGAACACCGCCGACGAGCGCGTGGTCGATGCCAAGCTGGTCGCGTTCGTCGCGCAGGCGCTGCTCGGGCGTGCGCGAGATCGCGTCGAAATAGACCTTGTAGCCCGGGTGCAGGCGGGAGATCACGAGGCGGCCGACGTCGTGCAGCAGCGCGGCGACCGCGAGCTCATCGCGTTCGACCCAGCCGACCATGCGGCCGATCTGGTCGGCGGCGCGCTGCGCGGCGAGGGCATGGACGCGGAAGCGCTCGGGCTTCAACTCCCAGCCGCCGTTGGACTCGAAGAAGTCGAAGCTGGGCGCGGTGCCGGCGATCGCCAGCACGCCGGAGGGCTTCAGCACCTCGATCGCCTCGGGGATGCCGGCGACGCCGCCGGCGACGAGGCCGCTGCGGTTGGCGAAGCGAAGGACGGAGATCGAGAGCGAGACGTCGGACTCGACCGCCTCGACCAGGTCGCCGACACGGGCGTTGTCGGCCGTCGCGGCGGCGATCACCCGCTCGCGCGACTCGATCAGGACCGGGAAGCGCTCGACAGCCTCGAAGGCTTCAGCGAGGCGGCTGCCCGGTGCGGCGGAAGCGCGACCCTCGGCAGTACCTTTAGCGGGCGTCTCGGGAGTGGCCGAATTACCGTCGGTCTGGGTGGACGTAACTGCCATTGCCCCCACACATCGGCAGGAATCGACATTTGGTTTAGCCGAAAGTAGGCTGCTGACTGGACAAACGAATTGGTCTATTTGTCCGCAGCAGAACTGGGAATGCGGGCCGCCGCAGCGGCGATTCGCTCCACAGCAGGCCCCCGGCCGAGTACGGAAAGGGACTCAAATATCCCCGGCGAGACCGACGTTCCCGTAATTGCCACCCGAATTGGCTGAAAAAGCTTTCCCGGTTTCAGCTCGAAACGGTCCAGAAGGGGCGCCAGCGCCGCCTCGATCGTCTCCGGATCGAAGGGCTCGGTAGCAGCCAGAGCTTCCGCCGCGGCCTCCAGCGGCGGCCCGACCTCGTCCTTCATCACCTTCGCCCAGGCCTTCGGGTCGTCCACCGGCGGCTCGAAGAGGAAACGGATCAGCGGCCAGACCTCGTCCAGGGTCTGCGCTTTCTCCTGGGCGATCTCGCAAGCGGCGCGCAGGCGCTCGTCCGCATCGCGTCCAAGGTGGCGGGCGACCGCGGCCGTGTAATCGTCCAGCGGCATCTCGCGCATGAAGCGGCCGTTCAGCCAGCGCAGCTTCTTCTCGTCGAAGATCGCGGCGGCCTTGCCGACGTCGGCCACCTGGAAGCGCTTGACCAGCTCCTTGGTCGACATCAGGGTCGTGTCGTCGTCGGTCCCCCAGCCCAGCAGCGCCAGGTAGTTGCGCACCGCCGCCGGCAGGTAGCCGACTGCGCGCAGCTCCTGCACCGAGGCGGCGCCGTGGCGCTTGGAGAGCTTCTTGCCATCGGGGCCGTGCAGCAACGGCAGGTGGGCGTAGCGCGGCGGCTGGTGGCCGAGCGCCTCCATCACCAGGAGCTGCTTCGGGGTGTTGGAGAGATGGTCGTCGCCGCGGACCACCTCGGTGATCCCCATCTCGGCGTCGTCGACGGCGACCGCGAAGTTGTAGAGCGCCGAGCCGTCGCCGCGGGCGATCACGAAGTCGTCGTAGCTGGCGTTGGGGAAGGCGACCGGGCCGTGGATCAGATCCTCGACCACCGTCTCCCCCGCGTCCGGCACGCGCAGGCGGATCGCCGCCCCGGGCTCCTCGCTCGGGGTGCCGCGGTAGCCGCGGCCGGCGCCGTGCTCGGCCTTCCAGGCCTCGACGTCCTTGCCAGTCGCCGGGTCGCGGTAGGCGTGCCCGGACTCGAGCAGTTGCTCCAGCGCCGCGGCGTGGCTCTCGGAGCGCTCGACTTGTGAGAGCGGACCGAAGTCCCAGTCCAGCTCCAGCCAGCGCAGCGCGTCGAGGATCTGCTCGACGTTCTCAGCGGTCGAGCGCTCGCGGTCGGTGTCCTCGATCCGCAGCACCAGCTCACCGCCGTCGTGCCTCGCGGCGAGCCAGTTATAGAGTGCCGTCCTCGCTCCGCCGATGTGCAGCGCACCGGTCGGCGAGGGGGCAAATCGAAGACGGAGGGTTTCGTTAGTCATGTTGATCGGGGCGCATGTGTCCACTGCCGGCGGACTCGCCAATGCAGTCGAGCGCGGCGCCGAGCGCGCCTGCGAATCTATCCAGATCTTCCACCAGAGCCCGCGGATGTGGCGGCCGACCGCCTACGGCGAGGACGATTTCGCCGCTTTCCGCGAGGCGATGGAGGCCTCCCCGGTCGAGGCCGTGATCATCCACGCGGTCTACCTGATCAACTGCGCGACCAAAGACAAAGAGCTGCGCAAGAAGTCGCTGGCCTCGCTCACCCACGCGCTGCGGATCGGTGACGGGATCGGCGCCGCCGGCGTCGTCCTCCACCCCGGCGCCCAGAAAGGGGAGCCGCACGGGCCTTCGATGAAACGGGCCGGCAAAGTGATCGCCGCGGCGGTCAAGGACAGTGAGAGCTGCCCCCTGCTGATCGAGCAGACCGCCGGCCACAAAGGCCTCTTGGGCCGCAACTTCGACGAGACCGCCGAGCTGATCGAGATCGGCGGCGGCGGCAAGCGCCTCGGCCTCTGCCTCGACTCCTGCCACCTCTTCGTCCAGGGCTACGACATCACCGACGAGGGGCACCTGGACGAAGTGCTGGACGAAGCCGACGCCAAGGTCGGCCTCGACCGCCTCGGCGCCCTCCACGTCAACGACGCCGCCGCCCCCCTCGGCTCCTGCCGCGACCGCCACGCCAACATCGGCAAAGGAGAGATGGGCAAACGAGGCCTCTCCGCCTTCCTCTCAGATCCCCGCTTCGAGGGCCTGCCGGCAACCCTGGAGACGCCTGGGCCGGACAAGAAAGGGTCGGACCGCAAGGAAGTGCTGGCGGCCAAGAGGCTGCGCAAAGCGGGGCTGAAGCGGCGTAAGGGCTGATCAGGGCAGGCGACAAGGACCGGCCCTGCCGGCCGATCCTTGCTCTCCCGCCGTAAGTTCGTCTATTTGATGTGGACGCCGGAGATCGCGCGGGAGATGACCAGGCGCTGGATCTCTGAGGTGCCCTCGAAGATCGTGTAGATCTTCGAATCGCGGTGCATCCGCTCGACCGGGAACTCGCGGGTGTAGCCGTTGCCGCCGAGGATCTGGATCGCCCGCTCGGTCGCCCAGACGGCGACCTCGCCGGCCTTCAGCTTCGCCATCGAGCCCTCGGCATTCTCGAAGGTCTGGCCGGTCCGGCCCATCCAGGCGCCGCGCCAGACCAGCAGGCGGGAGGCGTCGATCTCGAGCTTCATGTCGGCGAGCGCGAAGGCGATCGCCTGGTTCTCGATGATCGCCTTGCCGAACTGACGGCGCTCTTTGGCGTACTCGAGCGAGTACTCGTAAGCGGCGCGGGCGATGCCCAGCGCCTGGGCGCCGACCGTCGGCCGGCTCGCCTCGAAGGTCTGCATCGCGGCCTGCGACTTCGACTTCTTGCCCTCGCGGACCCGAGCCAGCCGCTCATCGAGCTTCTCTTTCCCGCCCAGCAGGCAGGAACCCGGCACGCGGCAGTCGTCGAGGTGGACATCGGCAGTGTGCGAGGCGCGAAGGCCATGCTTTTTGACCTTCGCGCCCTGCTCGCACCCCTCAGTCCCCGGTGGGACCACGAAGGCGGCGTGACCGCGAGATCCCAGCTCGCGGTCGACGCTCGCAATCACGACATGGACGTCGGCGA
>DASUZL010000028.1:0-144437 GCA_036376895.1 Solirubrobacterales bacterium | reverse complement strand
CGACGACCTTGCCCTTCTGCGGCTTCTCTTTGGCCGTGTCGGGGAGGACGATGCCGCTGGCGGTCGTCTCCTCCTCCTCGATCGGCTTGACGATCAGCCGGTCCCCGAGGGGCTTCAGCTTCATCCGTGAACCTCCGTTATCGGTGGGTGTTGTGATGGAAAGTCGGGAAACGCCTCTGGAAAGCCATTTCCGGCTTCACGAGGCTCTTGGCACTCTCAGGGTTGGAGTGCCAAGAAGAGAAAGATAGCGAGGATGCTCAGTCCGCTGCAAGCAATCTGCAGCCGAGCAACTTGGAAATCCCCTCACCGCCGCGCGCCATCACCCAGTCGTGGTTCCACTCGAAGGCCGGGCGCAAGAGCGGCGCCATCCGGTTCATCCACGGCTTCGTGGTCGAGACATTCCACTCGTAGAGGACCGCGGTGACGCCGCCCTGCTCGTAGAGCCGCCAGCGGCCGACCCCTTCCAGCTCGCCGACCGCGTGCCCCTCCATCAGGTCGGGGTGCTCGACCCGGGTCGTCGTCACCTCGAAGGAGACCCGGTAGGGCAGCAGGCTTTTCCAGACCATGCGGGAGATCGTGCCAACGCCGTCCCCGTCGCCGGGGCGCAGCTCGACCGCCTCCTCCACCCCGCGCCACCAGCTCGGCCAGTTCGCCTGGTCGTGGATTGCCTCCCAGACCGGCTGGCGCGGGGACTCCAGCAGCCAGGTGGTGAGGAAGGAGTACTGGGCCATCAGCGCCTACCTACGGCGCCGGGCAGGCCCGGTTCAGTTGTGGTGCGGAGTCTCGCCATTGCCGAGGTGCGCGCGCGGCGGCTCGACGATCTGGGAGAAGCGGATCACCGTGACCGTGTCGTCCTCGGCCACCGGGCGGCTGTAGATCTGCTCGAGGAAGCGGCTGGTCTCCTCGAGCCGGCGGAACTCGGGGTTGTCGTGCTCGATGTCGCGCCGGGAGAGCTCGCCGAGGGGCTTGACCTCGACGTCGTCGATCACCGCGGTGAAGATCTTCTCGCGCGGGCTGTGGCGGAAGCCGACCGTGACCCAGACCACCTGGCCGCGCTCGTACTTGCCGCTCTTGTCGCCGAGGCGGATGGTCGCGGTCTTGCGGCCGCGCTTCAGCTGGTCTGCGTAGACCGCCGAATAGAAGTTCAAGACATAGATGCCGCCCTTCATGCCGAGCGAGCGTATATGACGACGGGTGGCCGTGATTTCGGCCTTCGGAAGGCGTGATCCTGGGCACCGACAGGGGTCTCCTCTCAGACATCCCCGCGAGGACTGGACGGGTATCTGAGTGGCGCAATTGGAGTTTTCGGGTCCGCGGGCCGATGGGGGACAGACCGTGGGTTTCCCGATCACTCAAATTCGCTTCCTGCTCGCCGCCCTCACCTGTGCCGCAGCAATGCTGCTGGTGCCGCTGGCCGGCACCGCCGCGGCCGCCAGTTGCGGCGGCAAGCACGTGACGATCCACGGCACCCCTGGCGACGACACGATCGTCGGCAAAGGCGCCAGCGACGTGATCGACGGCGGTGGCGGCGATGACCGCATCAGCGGCGGCCGCAACGGCAACGACACGATCTGCGGCGGCCCCGGCAACGACACGATCCTCGGCGGCAAGGGCTACGACGGCCTCTACGGCGAGGGTGGCGACGACCGGCTCGACGGCGAGACCGGCTCCGACATGCTCGACGGCGGCAGTGGCGACGACGAGCTCGCCGGCGACAAGGGCAAGGACAACATGCACGGCGGTTCCGGCGACGACACCCTGATCGGCGCCAAGGGTCCCGACGAGCTCGAAGGCGGCGGCGGCAACGACTACCTCGACGGCCAGCAGGGCTCCGACCCGATCGACGGCGGGCCCGGCGACGACGTCCTGCTCGGCGACAAGGGCAACGACAATCTCTTTGGCGGCTCCGGCAACGACCGGGTCGAAGGTGGGCCCGGCGACGACGCCTCGCTCGACGGCGGTGGCGGCACCGACCAGATCTTCGGCGGCGCCGGGACCGACCACGCCGACGGCGGCGAGGGCGACGGCGACATCGTCCGCGGCGACGCCGGCACCGACTCGCTCGCCGGCGGTGGCGGCATCAACGACATCGTCTCCTACGCCAGCGCGACCCGCGGCGGCATCATCGTCGACCTGGCGTCGAACAAGGCCAAAGGCGACGGCCACGACGACCTCGGCGGCTTCGAGGACGTGGTCGGCTCGCCCCAGGGCGACACGATCGTCGGCGACGGCAGCACCAACCGGCTCGACGGCGGCGTCGGCGACGACTCGCTCGACAGCGGCGGTGGTGGTGGCGAAGCCTTCGGCGGCCCCGGCACCGACCAGTGCAACGGCTTCGCGGTCGAGAACTCCTGCGGGCCGGAAAAAGCCCCGCCGGCCGGGCTCGCCTTCGTCATCCTCAACCAGGGCCTCGACGGCGCCAGCCTGGTGGTCCAGGGCGGGCCGGCCTCCGACAACCTGCGGATCGCCGCCACCCCTGAAGGCTGGGCGATCTCCGACCAGGCCCCGATCGCCGCCGGCGACGGCTGCTTCAACCCGGCCGGCAGCCTCAACGTCGTCGCCTGCCCCGGGCCGACCGCGCAGGCGCTGGTCGTCGCCACCGGCGGCGCCGGGAACGACGGGATCGCGGTCGACCCCAGCGTCCCGCCCAGCGCCAAGGTGCGGATCAACGGAAACGCCAGCAACGACACGCTGATCGGCGGCAGCGGCGACGACGTGCTGGAAGCGGGCGAGAACTACAACGGGCCCGACAACGGCAACGACACGCTCGAAGGCAACGGCGGCTCCGACGTGCTCTACGCCGACCCCGGCGCCGACAACCTCCGCGGCGGCGCCGGCAACGACCTGCTCGTCTCCTCGGTGGTCACCTGCCAGGGCCACGGCTACGACGGTGGCGGCGGCGAGGACACGGTCTCCTACGCCCGCTCCAACGACAACCTGCGGGTCAGCCTCGGCGGCAGCGGCGGCCCGGCCGGGTGCGGCACCCCCGACCAGGTGCTGGGCAACAACGAGAGCCTCGAGGGATCCGACGGCCCCGACGTGCTGGTCGGCGACGGCGGCGACAACAGCCTGCTCGGCCACCTCGGCGCCGACGTGCTCGTCGGCAAGGGCGGCGACGACTTCGTCGACGCGCTCGACGGGCAGCGCGACAAGCAGATCGAGTGCGGCGGCGGCGAGGACGAAGCGCTGACCGACGGCGCCGACCCCGCCGGCTCAAGCTGCTAGTCGACTTTGTCAACCATAGGTTGACTAACTCGACCGGCTAGAAGCCCTCTTCGCCGATCAGTGGCACGAAGCGGCAGGGCGCGATCTCGCGCCGCTCGATGTCTTCGCCACGACGGTGCAGGACGGTGAGCGCGTCGGCCTCCTCGGCCGCGATCGGCACGACCATTCGGCCGCCATCAGTCAACTGGGCGAGCAGCGCCGGCGGTGGGGCCGGGGCGGTGGCGTGGACGGCGATCGCCTCGAAGGGCGCCTCCTCGGGCAGGCCGCGACTGCCGTCGCCGACAAGTACGCGAACGTTCTCGATTCCCAGCGCGGCGAGCTGCTCGCCAGCGCCGCGGGCGAGCGACGCGTGCCGCTCGATGCCGATCACCTCGGCGGCGAGCAGCGAGAGCACCGCCGCCGAGTAGCCGGAGCCGGTCCCGACCTCGAGCACGCGCTCGGAACCGCGCAGCTCCAGCGCCTGGCAGATCGCGGCGACGATCCAAGGCTGGGAGATCGTCTGTTCCTCGCCGATCGGCAAGGCCGAGTCGGCGTAGGCGCGGTGGCGCCCCTTGGCGGGCACGAAGGCCTCGCGCGGCACCCTGCCCATCGCATCCAGCACCCGCTCGTCCAAGATCCCCCGCCGCCGCAACTGCCGCTCGACCATCTTGGCCCGCTGGCGAGGGAAGTCAGCCATTTGAGGCGGGTCAGTAGATGTAGTTGCGGAGCTTCGGCGGGTCGAGGACGGTGACGCGGCCGCGGCCGGAGCGGACGACGCCGGCGCGCTCGAGCTCGGCGAGGAAGCGGCTGACGCTCTCGCGGGAGGTGCCGGCGAGCTGGGCGAGGTCCGTCTGGTTCATCCGGATCGTCACCTCGCCGGAGCCGTTTTCCTGGCCCTCGCGCGAGAGCTGGGCGAGGATGCCGGCGACGCGGCTGGGCACCGTCTGGAAGGACTGTTTGGTGAGGCGGACGTTGGCGGCGCGGAGGCGGCGGACGAGTCCGGCGACCAGCTTCAGGGCGATCTCCGGGTGGCGGGCGAGCAGCGAGCGGACGTCGCCGGCCGGGAGGGCCAGCAGCTCGCCGTCGGTCAGGGCCTCGGCGCTGGCTGAGCGTTTGTCGCCGTCGAGCATCGCCAGCTCGCCGAAGATCTCGCCCGGGCCGAGGGTGGCGAGGGTGATCGCGCGACCGTCGGAGTGCTCGCGGGTGACCCGGAAGCTGCCCTCCTTGACGATGTAGCAGGCGTCGGAGTTGTCGCCCTCGTGGAAGACGCGGGTGCCGGCCGGGAAGGATCGGGGTACGGCGACGTGGGAGAAGCGCTCCAGCTCGCCTTCCTCGAGATCGGCGAAAAGCGTGACGCTCTTCAGCAGCTCGACTGCGCTCTGCTCCCTGTCAGACACTAGGCCGGAGTATGACAACGGGTCGATTGAGAGGGACTCGGCTCAGGCCGAGGCGGTCAGTTTGCGCGGCCCGCGGCTGAATCCGGCGCCGATCAGCGTCTCCTCGTGACCAGAGCCGATCACCGCCTCGCCGTCGAGTTTCTCGATCGCCAGTTTCGGCAGCTGGCCGGCGGCGACGGCGTCGGCCAGGGCCCGCATCGCCTCCTCGAGCTCGGCCCCGACCAGGGGACGCAGGCGGAGGACCCCGCGGCCGCCGCGCTCGACGAAGACCCAGGGCTCGCCGTCGCGCAGCAGCAGGTGGGCGCCGGGGGTGCGGCCGGGTCGCCTGCCGCCCTCGAGTTTCGGCCAGGGCAGCGAGGCACCGTAAGGGTTGGCGGGGTCGGTCGCGGCGAGCACGAGGTAGGAGCCGTCGGCTTCGGGCAGGGAGCGGAGCCGCTCGACCGCGCCGGGCAGGGCGAACTGGGCGCCGCCGAGGCCCTCGACGAAGTAACCGCGGCGGGCGGTGCCGAGCAGCTCCAGGTTGCCGAGCTCGGAGTAGAGGGTGGAGAAGCCGCCGGGCACGCCCTCGGCGAGCACGGTCTCGCGGGTGACGATCCCGTAGCGCTCCATCATCAGCTCCGCCTGGGCGCGCAGCCGGGCGCCGGGGCCGGGGGCGTTGGCGAAGATCGGCGCGGTCAGCGACCAGCGGCCCTGCACGGCGGCGCCGGTGGTCGAGCGGCGGCGGGCGAAGCGGCGGCCCTGGCGCTCGGAAGAGGCGACGGCGCGCAGGCGCGGCGCCCGCAGCGGCGAGAAGGCGTCGTTGGTCACCTCGCCGGTCCAGGCCAGGTCCCAGAGGGCGTTGTGCAGCTCCTCGGCGGGTTGGTCGATGTCGGCGAGCAGGTCGAGCCAGAAGGAGGGGCCGGTGGCGAGGCGCTCGCGGATCGCCTCGTGGACCTCGCCCGTCGGCGATTCCAGCTTGGCGTTCGCGGGCGGCGGGCCGGCGAGGCGGACGTCTTCGCGGAAGTAGAGGGCGACGCGGCCGTCGGAGCGGCCGAGGGCGCCGGCGCCGATCCAGACCAGCTCGCCGCTGGTGCAGAGCTCGTCGAGCCAGGTCGGCGAGTAGGCGCCGAGCCGGCGCGGCAGCACGTCCCCCTCCCAGACTTTCGGCGTCAGCGCCACGCCCTGCAGCGGCACCAGCGCCTCGCGCAGGCGGTCGGGGCCGGCGCCGGCGCGGCGGAAGGCGTCGACGTTCTGCCAGCTCGGCAGGAAGCGGGCCAGCTCGCGGGTGTCGGCCGCCTCGACCTCCTTGCGCAGGCGGGCGAGGCTGGCGCGGCGGACCCGGCGCAGGACTTCGGAGTCGCACCACTCGCGCTCGGTCCCGCCGGGCAGGAGCTCGCCGCGGACCAGTGCCCCTTCGGACTCGAGCTCGCGCAGCGCCGGCGAGGGGTCGACCCCGTAGCGGGCGGCGAGGCGGGCGGTCGGGAAGGGACCGTGGGTGCGGGCGAAGCGGCGGACCAGGGCCCGCATCGCGTCGGGGTGCTCCTCGAGGAAGCTCTCCGGCAGACCGGCCGGCGGCGGCACCCCGAGCGCGTCGCGATAGAGGCCGGCATCCTCGGCGGCGACGTAGCGCTCCTCGCCGGCCATCCGCACCTTGGCGACGCGGCGCTCGGCGACCAGCTTCTCCAGCATCGAGGCGGCCGAGTAGCCCTCGGCGACGCGGGCGTCGCACTCCTCGGCGGTGAGGTCGCCGAGGTTTCGCAGCAACTGCTGCAGGGCGTCGCGGTCGCCGGCGCGGCCGGCCTCGGTGCGGTGCTGCAGTTGTTCCTCGACCTCGTCCAGGGCCTCGGGGTCGATCAGCTCGCGCAGCTCCTCCTGGCCCAGCAGCTCGCGCAGCAGGTCGCGGTCGAGCGCCAGCGCCGCCGCCCGCCGCTCGGCGTTCGGCGTGTCCCCCTCGTACATGTGGGTGGCGACGTAGTCGAACAGCAACGAAGAGGCGAAGGGCGATGCGGTCGGGGTCTCGACCTCGACCAGGCTGAGCTGGCGCGCGTGCAGCTTGCGCAGCAGCTCGTCCAGGGCCGGCAGGTCGAGGACGTCGCGCAGGCACTCGCGGTAGGTCTCGAGGATGACCGGGAAGCGGGGGAAGTCCCGCGCCACTTCGAGCAGGCTCTGGGACTTCAGTCGCTGCTGCCAGAGCGGCGTGCGCTTGCCGGGGTAGGCGCGCGGGATCAGCAGCGAGCGGGAGGCGTTCTCGCGGAAGCGGGCGCCGAACAGAGCCGAGCCGGAGAGCTCGGAGACGACCAGGTCCTCGACCTCGTCGGGCTCGATCAGGACCAGGTCGGCGGGTGGCAACTCATCGGCGTCGGGCAGGTGGATGACGATGCCGTCGTCGGACCAGATCGCGTCGGCCTCGAGGTCGCGCTCGGCGCGGATCTTGGCGGCGAGGGCGAGGCCCCAGGCGGCGTGGACGCGGCCGCCGAAGGGCGAGAGGATGCAGAGGCGCCAGTCGCCGATCTCGTCGCGGAAGCGCTCGACCACGATCGTCTCGTCGGAGGGCACGACCCGGGTCGCCTGCTGCTGCTCGCGCAGGTAGGTGACGAGGTTGTTGGCGGCGCGCGGGTCGAGGTCGTACTCGCGGGCGAGCTCGTCGGGCTCGCGCGAGACCGCCTCGCGGGCGAAGGCGCCGATCGCCCGCCCCAGCTCGGCCGGGCGGCCGATCCCGTCGCCGCGCCAGAAGGGGACGGCGCCGGGGGCGCCGGGGGCCGGGACGACGATCACCCGGTCGCGGGTGATTTCCTCGATCCGCCAGGTGGTCGCGCCGAGCAGGAAGGTCTGGCCCGGCCGCGCCTCGTAGACCATCTCCTCGTCGAGCTCCCCGACCCGGCGGCCGTCCGGGAGGTGGACGCCGTAGAGGCCGCGGTCGGGGATCGTGCCCGCGTTGGTGACAACTAGCTGGCGCGAGCCTTTGCGGCCGTGGACGGTGCCGTTGGTGCGGTCCCAGACGATCCGCGGCCGCAGCTCGGCGAAGCGGTCGGAGGGATAGCGGCCGTCGAGCATGTCGAGCACGTTCTCGAGCTGTTCGCGGGAGAGGTCGTGGAAGGACTCGGTGGCGGTGACCAACTGCTCCATCTCATCGACGTCCCACTCGTCCAGCGCCGCCATCGAGACCAGGTGCTGGGCGAGCACGTCGAGTGGGTTCTGCGGGATCGTCGTCTCCTCGATCTCGCCTTCGCGCATGCGCCGGGCGACGACCGCGCACTCGAGCAGGTCGCCGCGGTATTTGGGGAAGATCCGGCCTTTGGAGACCTCGCCGAGCCCGTGCCCGGCGCGACCGATCCGCTGCAGCCCGCGGGTCACCGACTTCGGCGACTCAACCTGGATCACGAGGTCGACAGCTCCCATGTCGATTCCCAGCTCCAGGGAGCTGGTCGCCACGAGGCAGGGCAACTGCCCGGACTTGAGCATCTCCTCGACGAGGGTGCGCTCCTCGTGGGAGAGGGAACCGTGGTGGGCACGAGCGATCTCGACATACCCCGCCTCGCCGGTATCGGGATGGTGCCCGGCGTGCTCGGTTGCCGGCAACTCACCTTCACCTTCGCCGTTCGCGAGCTCGTTGAGCCGCTTGGCCAAACGCTCGGCCGCCCGCCGGTTATTGACGAAGACGATCGTCGAGGTGTGTTCCTGAACCAGCTCCAGCAGCTTCGGGTAGATCGCGGGCCAGATCGACCGGACATGAGCTGAAGGCTCTATTTCGGATGGCGGGACTCCGTCCTCGCTCGGGTAGGCGGGGGCGCCGGGGTCGGCCATGTCCTCGACCGGCACCACGATCTCCAGGTCGAGCTTCTTGGTGCGACCGGCATCGACAACCCGGCACTCTCGTTTTGGCCCGACGAGGAATTTGGCGATCCGCTCCAACGGGCGCTGCGTCGCTGAAAGTCCTATGCGCTGGACCGGCTGCTTCGCCAGGTGGTCCAATCGCTCGAGGGTCAGCGCCAGGTGCGACCCGCGCTTGGTCTGCGCCACGGCGTGGATCTCGTCGACGATCACCGCTTCCGTCGTCGCCAAAATCTCGCGCACGTTGGAAGAGAGCATCAGGTAGAGCGACTCGGGGGTGGTGATGAGGATGTCGGGCGGCGTTTTCGCCATCGCCCGGCGGTCTTTCTGCGGGGTGTCGCCGGTGCGCAGGCCAACCGCGATCTCGGCGCCGATTCCGCGCAGGGGCGCCCGCAGGTTGCGCTCGATGTCGTAGGAGAGCGCCTTAAGGGGCGAGACGTAGACGAGGCGGACCCCGGTCCCGAGGTCGGGGGAGCGGGCCAGCTTGTCGATCCCCCAGAGGAAGCTGGCGAGCGTCTTGCCGGACCCGGTGGGGGCACAGATCAGCGCGTTGTCGCCGCCTGAGATCGCCTCCCAGCCGCCGGCCTGGGCAGGCGTCGGCCCCTCGAAGGAGGCCTCGAACCAGCGCCTTACCGGCGCGCTGAAAGGCGCCAGCGGGTCAGATTGCGCGCTCTTCTTCTGCTTGGTCGCCAACCCACCGATCTTACGCACCGGCACCAGCGGGCTCGCAAAACGCGGTTCCTTTTTCGCGCCTCAGGGCAAAAAGGAACCGCGCAACTACGGGGTGCCGCCGGCGAACTTGACGAATTCGAACCAGGACTTCTTCGGTTTGAAGCCGGGTCCGAAGAGGCCGGAGCCGTCGCAGAAGTTGCAGGCGCCGGGGGCGTCGTCGACCGAGAACCAGTAGACGCGGTCGATTTTCCACTGGACCTGTTTGCGTTCGAGCAGCGAGAAGGCGCCGCGCAATTGCTGGGCCTGGCCCGCCGGGCCCTTGGCGAAGGAGTTGGAGCCGTCGGAAGACGGCGGCCCCGAGCTCCAGCCGAGCTCGGTGATCCAGAGGCGCTTGCTGGCGTCTTTGTGCTCTGCGAGGACTTCCCGCACTTCTTCGATCTTCGCCGGCAGGTTTTTGTAGCTGCCGGTGTAGGGGTGCAGGGCGATCCCGTTGTAGAGCGTTTTCACGCCCGGGGTCGCTTTGTACATCTTGTCGAGGAACTCACCGGCGAAATACGCTTCCGGCGGCTTCTTGTTCTTCAGCGCCTCGGCCGGGGTCGCGAACATGCCGCCGAGGATCAGCTTCGCCCCGGGGTCGACGCCCTTGATCGCCGTGTTGGAGAGCTTCAGCAATTTGCCGTAGTCGGCCGGGTTGGGCCGAGCGACGAAGTACTTGAAGTTCTGCTCGTTCCAGATCTGCCAGGTGCGGATCGGCCGTTCCGCCAGGCTCGGGTTGGTCTGCCAGAAGGTGCCAGCGGGGCCGTAGCGGAGCACGGCTTCGCGCACGAAGGTTGACCAACTGGTGCGCTGGATGCCGGTTTTCACCGGCAGCGTCACCGGGCTGCCGAAGTGTTTGTCGACGGCGACCGCCCAACTGGGAGCGCCGGAGAGGAAGGGCAGCACCTCGAGGCCCGCCTGCGAGGCGTTTTTGACCACCGCGTCGACGCCGGCCCAGTTGAAGGAGCCGCCCTTTTCGGTCTGGACGACGCTCCACCCGATCGGGGTGCGGAGGCTGTCGGCGCCGCCGCGCTTCAGCCGCTGCATCTCTTCCAGCGTCGGGGTCGCCTGCGGGACCACGCCCCAGAACTTGACCGGGACCGCAGCCGCGGTCGAGGCGAAGGCGGCCAGCGCCACCGCGGCGATCGCCAGCGCCGCCGTCCAGGCACGCAGATTCCTCAAGATCGACTTCCTCGCTTTGGACATCGGTTTAGCTCGCCTCGGGGGAGACGTGCCCGTCAGGCCCGTCGGAACGCTGCCGGCGCTGCCGGATGACTACAGCGGCCACCGCGGCGGCCATCACGACCGCGAGCCCGATCAGGATCGGGACCAGCGGCGAGGAGCCACCGTCGTCTTCGACTGCAGTCGAGTTGGCGAGCGAGGCTGCAGAGTTGCCGTCCGCGCTCGCCGTCGCCTTGCCTGGGCTAATCTGGCCCTTGCCGTCGGCGTTCGTCCCGCTGCCGTTGCCGTCGTTCTTGCCCGATCCACCAGCGGCTCCCGAGTCACTTTCTTCCGAACCGCCCTGCGAGGCTTCCGATCCAGTCGACCCGTCTGAAGAAGAATGTGCGCCGCCCTTGGGCTCCGATCCACCGTCGGAGTTGTTGGGTACAGAAGGAATGTCGGCACCGGTAGCGCTCGGAGGAGCGTCCTGGTACTCGATGCCACCCGCGTCTTCAGCCTGAGCGATCGGTACAAAGCAAGCCAATGCCAGCAGAGCAAATACTGCGAGAAGCCCGAAAAACGAGCGGCCCGAGCGCGGGGCGGGGTGGCGAGACGTCCCAAGCATGGCGCGGAAGGTTAGACCAAGCCACGGCGTTTGGTGCGCCGATAGTGCTGATCGTCGGTCTTGCCCTGGCTGGTGGCGGCTACACGCTTGGTACTCGCCACGTCGCCGGACTGGGGGTATGGCTGCTCGTCGTCGCGATGCTCGCGCTTGGAGCCGCGACGCGCACGAACTTTGGACGTCCGTTCTACTGGTCGTCGGGCTTGATCGTTGGCCTGGCGCTTTTTTCTGCACTTTCATCCCTCTGGTCGGGGTCGGTTGAGCTAAGCGTCATCGAGGCGGACCGCGTTCTCGTCTACCTCGGCTGCTTCCTTGCCGCATTCCTCATCGCCCAAACCGACGAAAGGCGCCAACGTTTCGCTGAAGGGCTCGTAATCGCAATTACGTCCGTTGCCCTGCTGGGGCTCGCGAGCCGCCTTTTGCCCCATGTACTGGAGGTTGCGAACTCGCTCGGAGCGGGGCCGCGGCTGCGTTACCCGCTCGGCTACTGGAACGCCAACGGGGCGATGTTCGGCATCGCCACCGCGATGCTGCTGTGGCTGAGCCGGCGCTCGGACTTCGGGCCGCTGCGCTGGTTCGCGGTCGGGGCGATGCCGGCGGTGCTGCTTGCCCTCTACTTCACCTACTCGCGCGGTGGCGTGGTCGTGCTCGTGGTTGCCTGCGTCTGCCTGCTGGCGCTCTCGCGCGACCGCCTCTGGCTGCTGGGGACGCTGGCGATCGCCGCCCTCGGGACGCTGCCGGCGATCCTGGCGGTGCAGTCACGCCGGGCGCTCGCCGACAGCTTCGACAGCGCCGCGACGATCGACCAGGGCGTCGAGGTGCTGGCGATCCTGCTCGCCGGCGCAGCCCTGGTCCTGGCGCTCTGGGCCGGCCTGCGGGCGCTGGAGCGGCGCCAGAGCGCGCTGACTTTGCGGGCGCTCGACATCTCGCGCAGCCCGGTGGTGCTGAAACGGATCGCGATCGCGGCGGCGCTGGTGGCGGTCGGGCTGGCGATCGCGTTCGGCGGCCGCGCCTGGGACCAGTTCTCCAGCTCCCAACTGCAGTTCCCCGGCGAGGCCGAGCAGCACTTCAACGACCTCTCCGGCGCCGGCCGCAACGACTTCTACCGCGTCGCCATCGACGGCTTCGGCGAAAAGCCGCTCTACGGGCACGGCGCCGGCACCTACGAGTTCACCTGGGAGCAACTGCGTTCGATCGACCTGCCGCTGCACAACGCCCACTCGCTCTACCTCGAGGTCTTCGACGAGCTCGGCTTGGTCGGGGGGGCTCTGATCCTCGGCCTGTTCGGCGTCCTGCTCTGGACCGGGTTCTCGGCCTGGCGCGCCGCCAGCGGCCCCCGCCGCGACCTCTACGCGGTCCTGCTGGCGGCGATGCTGGCCTTCGCGGTCGGCGCGGGGATCGACTGGTACTGGGAAATCGCCGGCCTCGCCGTGCTCTTCTTCCTCGCCGCCGGTGTTGTCGTGAGCATGAGGTGCGCGCAGCTCTCGTCCGGAGCGGTGACCGCGAAACGCAAAGAAGACGTGCGCCGCTACGGGCTCGCGGTCGCCGGGGTTGTCGTCGCCTGGATCGCGGCGATCGCGCTGGTCGGGCCGCTGCTGGTCGAGCACCAGTTGAAGTCGAGCCAGGCGGCCGCGGCGGATGGCGACATCACCAAGGCGGTCTCAGACGCCAACACGGCCCGCTCGATCGAGCCCTGGGCCGCCTCCCCCTACGTCCAGCTCGGTCTGCTCGCGCAGCTGCAGGGCGACTACGCGACCGCCAACGACCGCCTCAGCGAGGCGATCGAGCGCGAGGATCGCAACTGGCAGCTCTACTACCTGCGCTCGAAAGTCGAGCACGAAGCGGGCGAAGATGCGCGGGCGCGGGCCGACCTCGCCGAGGCGGCGCGATTGAACCCGCTCGAGACTTGCTTCCGGAGCGGCTGGGATTGTGGGTGAGCGCGTGAGCAGATCGGCACAGACGAGCCCCGCCCAGCGGGCGCCCACGGAGGGGCCGCCGCAGGCGCCGCGACCGGCGCCGCAGACCGGCGTCGCCGCCCGGCTCGGACTGCTCGGGGCCGAGGGCTCGCGCCGCCGCGGCGCCCTGCTGCGCCGGCTGCTGGCGACCGGCGACTGGGGCGCTCTGATGGTCGCCCTCTTTGTCGCCACCGCGACCACCTCGACCACCGACGTCGCCGTCCTCTTCTGGGCGGTGATGTTCAGCCCCGCCTGGATCCTCACGATCAAGTTCCACGGCCTCTACGACAACGACCACCGCCGGATCCGCCACAGCACCCTGGACGAGATCTCGCGGCTGATCTCCGCCTGCGTGCTCGGCACCCTGGCGATCGACGGTCTGCTGGCGCTCGGCCCGACCGGGCCGCTTTCCTCTCAGAGCGCGATCCTGGTCGGCGTCATCGGCCTGCTCGGCTGCTTCGTCGCCCGCGGCGTCCTGCGCTTCTTCTGGCACCGGCTGACCGGGGTCGCAGCGGGGATCGTGATCGGGCCGGCGGCGGCGGTCGCGGTCGTCTCGCGCCGCGTCGCCACCCACCCCGAGGCCCGCCTGCACCTGGTCGGGTACCTCTCGCAGGGCAGCGAAGGCAAGACCTCGACCCCGGACGGGCTGCCCTGGCTCGGCACCGTCGCGGACATCTCCCCGATCGCCAGCCAGTTCGACGTCGAGCGGGTGATCGTCACCGAGCAGGAGATGAGCGAGCCCGCGGCCGAGCACTTGATCGAGGAGTGCAAGGAGGCCGGGCTCGGGCTCACCTTCTTGCCCCAGCACTTCGGCCTGCTGGGCCCGGGGATCGAGCTCAACCGGCTGGCCGAGCTGCCGGTGCTCGACTTCCGCTTCTCCGACCCGCCGCGCTCGACCCTGGCCCTGAAGCGCGGCGTCGACATCGTCCTCTCCGCCGCCCTGCTGCTGCTGCTCTCGCCGCTGCTGCTGGCGATCTCGGTCCTGATCCTGATCGACTCCGGGCGGCCGGTCCTCTTCCGCCAGCGCCGCGCCGGGATGGAAGGCGAGCCGTTCACGATGGTCAAGTTCCGCACCATGGACCCGGACGCCGAGGAGCGCCTCGGCGACCTGGTCGACCTCGAGCAGCTCGACGAGCCCGCCTTCAAGATCGCCGACGACCCGCGGGTGACCCGGGTCGGCCGCCGCCTGCGCCGCTTCAGCCTCGACGAGCTGCCGCAGTTCTTCAACGTGCTGAAGGGCGAGATGTCGCTGGTCGGGCCGCGGCCCGAGGAGGAGGCGATCGTCGCCCTCTACGACGAGCGCCAGCGCGGCCGCCTGGCGGTGAAGCCGGGAGTTACCGGGCCGATGCAGGTCTATGGCCGCAGCGACCTCACCTTCGAGGAGCGACTGGCGATGGAGCGCGACTACCTCGACAACCTCTCGGTCCTCACCGACCTGGAGCTCCTCTTGCGGACGCCGGCGGCGATCGTCCGCGGCAACGGCGCCTACTAGCGTCCCACCGATGCCAGCCGCGCCCGAGCTCGAGGTCGTGATCGTCAGCCACGGCGCCGAAGCGCTGCTGCGGCGCTGCTTGCGCTCGCTGGCCGAGCACCCGGCGAGCGTGCCGACGCGGGTGACCGTGGTCGACAGCGGCAGCCGCGACGGCACGCCGGACATGGTCGAGCGCGAGTTCCCCCAGGTGCGACTGCTGCGGCGCGACAACATCGGCTTCTCCGCCGCCAACAACCTCGTGCTGCGCGACTCAGACGCCGCCGCCCTGCTGCTGCTCAACCCCGACACCGAGGTCCACGCCGGCGCCCTCGACGCGGGGCTGGCGCGGCTGCGGTCGCAGCCGCAGATCGGGATGGTCGGGATCAAGCTGGTGACCGAGTCGGGCGAGCTCGACCACGCCTGCAAGCGCTCCTTCCCGACCCCGCTCTCAGCCCTCGCCCATTTCACCGGGATCGGCCGCGGCGAGCAGAGCGACGGCGCCCTCAGCCAGTACCGGGCGACCCACCTCGGCGACGACGAGCCGGGCGAGGTCGACGCCGTCAACGGCGCCTTCATGCTCTGCCGGGCCGAGGCGGTGCGCGAAGTCGGCCTGCTCGACGAGGGCTACTGGCTCTATATGGAGGACCTCGACTGGTGCCACCGCTTCTGGGACGCCGGCTGGAAGGTCTTCTACGAGCCCGCCGGCGTCGCCCTCCACGTCAAGGGCGGCTCCAGCGGCCGCCGCCGCGCCCCGCGTCAGGAGATCGCCTTCCACCGCGGGATGGGGCGCTTCTACCGCCGCTTCGACGCAGCCGGGCACAACCCCCTGCTGAACGCCGCGGTCTACGCCGGGATCGGCGCCAAGCTCGGCGTCAGCCTGACGATCACCGCGGCCCGCGGCCGCTAGCCGGACCTAGAAGACGTCGAGATAGAGATTCTGGAATTTGGGGGTGCCGTCGAGGGCGATCCTGTAGGTCGTGCCTTCGATCGCTTCCCAACTGACTTCGCTGCTTTTGCCGCAGAGGCCGCCGGCGTCGTTGTTGCTGGCGATTTCGGTCAGGGCGTTGACGGCAGTGCCGGTGTAGACGCCGATCGCGGTGTTGGAGCCTTCGCCGGTGCAGGTCGAGGCGGTGACGATTTCGGTGCTGGGCGCGGTCCACTGGTACCAGACGGTGTGGCCGGTGGTCATGCCCGCGTGGCTCGGCTCGCCGGCCTCGGTGGTGGCGATCCGGTTGTCGACGTCGAGGTTGGCCGGCAGGGTGCCGAGCGCTTCGGCGTTGGCGAAGTCGTCGTTGACCGGGACGGTTCTGATCCTCATGTTGAAGATGCCGGTGGCTTCCTTGCTGTCGACGGCGATCATGTATTTCGTTTCGGCAACGGCGGGAAAGCGCAGGCTGCTGCCGGGCGGCGCGCAGCCGAGCGGCAGGGTGTTGTCGTCATTGCTGGCGACTTCGGTCAGTTCGTTGACCGCGGGGCCGGTGTAGACGCCAAGTACGGAGTCGAAGGTTTTGCCCCCGCAGGCGCGGATTTCGGCGGTCTGGGTCTGACTCGGGATCCAGTACATCCAGACCGACCCGACCCCCGCGAAGCCGGCGTGGGCGGGCTCGCCCGCCTCGTGGGTGGCGGTGTTGTTGCTGCCGGGAGCGCCTTCCCACCACTGTTTGCCGCCCCATTTGCCCGCTTCGGAGAAGCTGTCCTCGAACGCGGCGGCTTGTGCCGAGCCGGCGGCGATCCCGAGCAGTGCGGCGACGCCGATCAGCAAGACGACAAGCCGACGCGAGATCTCCGTGCCCCTAAACACACTGACTACTTTAGAGGCTTCGTCTAAATAGCGCCAGCGGTTCGGCGAGCGATGTAGGCGTCCTGGAGGACCGGCAGGTCGGTGGCGCCGAGATCGAAGGGGGAGACGTCGCTGAAGTCGCGGAGCAACTTGCGCTCGACGTAGACGGGTGGGTGGTAGGCGGTGCAGAGGTTGCGGCCGGCCTGCGCCGGGCGCTGCAGGACCAGATCGCCGCGGTCGAAACGGGCCCGCTCCTCCGGCGTCAGCCGCCCCCGCATCGCCTCGCCGAGGACGCTGATGACAAGCAGGCCGCCAGGCCGCAACATGCGGCGGAACTCGGCGATCCATGTCGCCTGCAGGGTCTCGTCGAGGTGGCTGAAGACCGAGAGGGCGTAGATCAGGTCGAAGCTGCCGGAGACATAGGGAGCCGGCGGCAGCAGCGGGTTCTGGCTGGTGCGCAGGAAGGGCAGCTTGTCGCGGCACCAGGTGACCAGTTCCGGGTTGTAGTCGCAGCCATGGATCTCGGGGCCGTCGAGGTCGGCCCAGTGGCGGGCGACGCGGCCGCAGCCGACGCCGAAATCGAGGATCGCCCGCATCTCCTCCGGGGCCGGGCCGGCGACGGTCACCGCCTCGCGGATCGAGTCGTTCATGCGGCGGCCGATGCTGAGAAAGCGACTGGCGTCGCCGCTGCGGCCGTCGACCAGCAAGCGCAGCCGGGCCGGCGGCACCGGCAGCCCGTCGAAGGCGAGATGGTCCTCGCGGGCGCGCATCGTCAGCCACCGCTCCCGCAGCCGCTCGGCCGGACAGAGCAGCCGCGTCCGCTCGAGACCGTTGGCAATCCTGCTGCGGGTCTGCTGCCTCATCTCCCCATCCCGACCGCTTCAACACATCCCGACCGGAAAGTCGCGGTCGGCCGGTGGAATGGGACGGACGGTTAGAAGGGCAGGGTCTCGGCTACTTCAGAGAGCTTCGGCGCGGTCTTGTCGCGCTCGGAGAGCAGCGGCTCGGTGACCTGCCAATCGACGCCGACCTCGGGGTCGTCCCAGGCGATCCCGGCCTCGGTCAGCGGGTCGTAGTAGCTGGAGACGAGGTAGGCGACGTCGGCGACGTCGGAGAGCACGGCGAAGCCGTGGCCGAACCCGACCGGGACAAAGAGCTGGCGGTGCTTGACGTCGTCGAGGCGGTGGGCCTCCCACTGGCCGTAGGTGGGCGAGTCGCGCCGCAGGTCGACGGCGACGTCGACGATCTCCCCGCGCGGGCAGCGGACCAGCTTCGCCTGGCCGGGCTCGGTCTGGAAGTGGATGCCGCGCAGCGTGCCCTTGGCCGAGCGCGAGTGGTTGTGCTGGACGAAGGGCACGTCGACCCCGTGCTCGGCCCAGGCGTCGCGGCTGAAGCTCTCGACCATGAAGCCGCGCTCGTCGCCGTGGACGCTGGGCTCGAGCAGGACAACCCCGTCGAGCTTGGTCGGCAGCCGCTGCGGCATCAGCCGAGCGCCCGGCCGTACTGCTTTTCGTAGTACTCGCGGTACTCGCCGGAGCGGATCGGGCCCCACCAGTCCTCGTTCTCGCGGTACCACTCGACCGTCTTCTCCAGGCCCTCGGCGAAGTGGACGCGGGCCTCCCAGCCGAGCTCGTCGCGGAGCTTGTCGGAGGCGAGCGAGTAGCGGCGGTCGTGGCCGGGGCGGTCGGTGACGTACTCGATCAACGACTCGTCGCCGCCGGTCAGCTCGATCACCCGCTTGACGACCTCGATGTTCTCGCACTCGTCCGGGCCGCCGACGTTGTAGGCCTCGCCGGGGCGGCCGTTCATCAGCACGGTGTGGATGCCGCGGCAGAAGTCCTCGACGTAGAGCCAGTTGCGGACCTGCTTGCCGTCACCGTAGACCGGCAGCGAGTCGCCGTGGATCGCGTTGAGCACCATCAGCGGGATCAGCTTCTCCGGGTACTGACGCGGGCCGTAGTTGTTGGAGCCGCGGACGATCGAGGCCTCGATCCCGTAGGTCTCGACGTGGGCGGAGACCAGGAGGTCGCCGGCCGCCTTGGTCGCCGAGTAGGGCGAGGAGGGGTCGAGCGGCGAGGTCTCGGTGAAGGAGCCGGAGTCGATCGAGCCGTAGACCTCGTCGGTCGAGACCTGCAGGTAGCGGCTGACGCCGAGCTCGCGGGCGGCGTCGAGCAGGGTGCCGGTGCCGATCACGTGGGTGCGGGCGAAGGCGTCCTGGTCGTCGATCGAGCGGTCGACGTGGGACTCGGCGGCGAAGTTGACCACCGCGTCGGCGCCCTCCATCGCCTCCCGCACCTTGGCGGGGTCCTCGATCGCGCCCTCGATCAGGGCGACGCCCTCTGGCAGGTTCTCCGGCCGGCCGGCGTAGGTGAGCTTGTCCAGGACGACCACCTCGTGCTCGTCGCCGACCAGGCGCACATAGGTGGATCCGATGAAACCGGCGGCGCCGGTGACGAGCAGCTTCATGCTGCCTCCTTCTCCGCTTGTCGTTGAGTCAGATAGCCGGCCAGGCCGTCCTGCCAGGAGGGCAGCCGGATCGCGTGTTCGCGCTGGCTGGTCAGGGCCGAGAAGGCCGGGCGCGGCGCCGGGCGGCCGAGCATCTCGGTCGTCCCGGAAAGGACTTTGCACTCGACCTCGGCCTGCTCGAAGATCTCGCGGGCGAACTCGTACCAGGAGCACTGGCCCGAGGCCGCCATGTGGTGGATCCCGTACTCGAGCCCCTCGATCAGGCGCACGAGGCCGTAGGCGAGGTGCCAGGTGTAGGTCGGGGAGCCGATCTGGTCGCGGACGACGAGGACCTCGTTCTGGTTCTCAGCCAGGCGCAGCATCGTCTCGACGAAGTTGCCGCCGCCGATCCCGAAGAGGCCGGCGGTGCGGACGATGAAGTGGCGCTTGTTAGCCGCCGCGGTCGCCTCCTCGCCAGCCAGCTTGGTGCGCGCGTATGCCGACTGCGGGGCCGGCTGGTCGCTCTCCACGTAGGGAGCGCCCTTGGCGCCGTCGAAGACGTAGTCGGTGGAGACGTAGACGACGCCGGCGCCGACCGCGGCGGCGGCGGCGGCAACCGCGCCGGCGCCGGTCCCGTTGACGGCAAAGGCGGCCTGCTCGGCCTCCTCGGCCCCGTCGACGTCGGTCCAGGCGGAGCAGTTGATGACGACGTCGGGGCGCTCGAGGTCGAGCTTGCGCTCCAGCGCCGCGGCGTCGGTGACGTCGAGCTCGGCGCGGCCGAAGCCGACCACGTCATGGCCGGCGTTGCCGGCGGCGAGCATCACGTCGCGGCCGAGCATGCCGGCGGCGCCGGTCACGAGCAGCTTCATGCGGAAAGGGTCACGGGGCGGGAGAACTCCACGGGCTTGGACAGGCTAGTCATCCACGCTCGACAGCGCGAGGAAGGCGGCGAGACTGCCGAGGAAGACGAGCGCCGCGAAGGTCGAGTAGGAACGGCCGACCGGCAGTCCCAGGTACGGCGTGTAGACGACGAGGACGCTGAGCACGTTCGCTCCGACCAGCCAGTCCGCCCAGCGCGGGAAGGTGGCGCGCAGGCCGGCGACGAGGCCGGCGATCCCGACCAGCGGCAAGGCCAGCGAGCTCGAGGTCGCGATCGCCCTCCCGGCCACATTGCCGAACATCAGCAGGCCGAAGCAGACGACCCCGATCCCGTAGACCAGCAGGCAGAAGCGCGCGAACCGCCACTCGTCGCTCTCCTGCCAGCCGGCCCGCAGGCGCCCGACGAGGATCGCCGGCAGGGCGAGCAGCAGCAGGCCGAACATCCAGAGCAGGTGCCAGTGTTTGATCTCACGGGCTTTCGAGATCGCGGTCTCGAACTCGCCGTCGGCGAGGGCGCTGACCAGGTCACCGCTCTCGTGCACGACGTCGCCGAAGGGGAACTGGCCCGGCGGCGGGTCCGAGTCGGCCGGATTGCCGCCGAGCATCGTCTCGAAGTTGCTCAGCTTGTTGTCGAGGGTTCCGCTCAGCCCCGCCGCGCCGTATTCGTCGGCGATGGCCTCGAAGGTGCCGCGATCGTCGATCTCCACGACGCCGGCGAGCGACCACTTGACCAGCCGGTTGCCGGGCGGGTCGACGGAGCTCTGGTAGGCCACCCAGGGAAGGACGAGGAGGAGCAGGGACGCCGCGCCGACGGCCAGCCAGCGCCATCCGGGCAACCCGCGCCAGATCGCGATCGCCGCCAGGGGGATCAGCCCGAAGCTGCTGGTCCCGTGCGAGAGGAAGGCGAGACCGGCGAGGGCGCCGAACAGGACGATGGTCCACGGCGCCCGCTTCAGCGTCGATCCGCGCGGGTCGACGACCAGCGCCAGCGCCGCGAGGATGAAGGCGGCCCCCAGCAGCTTCGGCCAGACGTAGAAGGAGTTGACGATCGCGACGTCGCTGACCAGCGCCGCGATCATCACCAGGACGCGGGTCCGGCGCGCCACCCGGGCGGCGCTCAGCAGCGCCCACATCCCGATCACCCAGAGCTGCTGGATCATCACGCCGAGCAGTTGGTAGTGCAGCGTCGCCGTGTCCCAGCCGAAGTCCCGCTGGGCGAGCACGTAGCCGATCTGCAGCGGCGGGCGGTCGGCGAGCAGCCAGCCCGGTTCGAAGAGCGGCGCCGGCCCGGGGCTGCCGGCGAAGATCCATTCGGAGAAGAACAGCGGGATCGAGCTGTCGGTGGCGAACGGGGTCGGGTTGGTGCCGAAGCGCGCCGCGCCGGTCAGCAGCGCCGAGTCGGCGCCGCCGCCGAAGAAGCCGAGGAAGACGACAAAGAGGCAGGCGAGCATCCAGAGCCCGAGCGGCACCGAGAGGCGCCGCAGGAGGTCGCGCTGCGTCGACGCGACGCGCGGCCAGAGCCAGATGGCGGCGGCGACCGAGCCGAAGAACAGCGCGTACGCGCAGGCGGGGCCGAGCGAGGGCAGGCCCCAGTAGAGCCAGAAGGTCAGCATCGCGCTGACGCCGCTGCCGACGAGGCCGGCGCAGAGCACCAGCGGCACCTCGCGGGCGCCGAGGCGGATCGCGACCAGGGCGGCGGCGACGCCCGGCATCGCCGTCAGCGCCAACTGCACCAGCACGAGGATGAGCAGGCTGCCCCCGCTCATGTCCGGCCCGACTTCCGTCACGAGGGTGAAGTTATTGAAGGCTGCTGAGTGCGAGCGCCGAGGGCGACCAGGGCGAAGCCGACCAGACAGGCGACGGCGGCGACCGCGTTGAACGCTTCATAGGAGGTTCCCGGCAGCGGCTGCAGCGGCTGCAGGTAGATCAGCAGGACGGTGGCCACGTTGGCGCCGACCAGCCACTCGGCCCAGCGCGGACAGGTGGCGCGCAGGCCGCCGATAAGCCCGGCGACGCCGAGGAGCGGCAGCGCCAGCGACCCGACGTGCACGATCGCCTGGGCCGGAGGGTTGCCGAACATGACCAGGCCCCAGACGACGGCGCCGAGGGCGACGACGAAGGCGCAGACGCGGGCGAGCTGCCAGTCCGGCCCCGCCCGGACGCGCCCGCGCAGGGCGCCGACCGCGATCGCCGGCAGGGCGAGGATGAGCAGCCCGAAGGTCCAGAGCAGGTGGGTGAAACGGCTCTGGCGGACCTCGGAGGCGGCCTCGCCGAAGTGCCCCCCGGCGGCCTCGGAGACCGCGTCGGCGCTGTCGTCGAAGGCGTTGGAGAACCAGCCCAGATCTTCGCTGTCGCCGACCGGCCCGCCACCGACCATCGTCCAGAAGTTGTGCAGCTTGTTCTCCAGGGAGCCGCCGACCCCGGCTTCACGGTAGGCGTCGGCAACGGCCTCGGTGGTGCCGCGATCGTCGATTTCGACGACGCCGGCGAGCGACCACTTGACGACCCGGTTGCCGGGCGGGTCCTCGTAGCGCTGGAAGGCAGACCAAGGCAGCACCAGAACCAGTGCCGCAGCCACGGCCGCGGCCAGCCAGCGCCAGCTCGGCAGGCCGCGGAGCAGGGCGAGGGCGAGCACCGGGAGGAGCACGAAGACGGTCGAGCCGTGGGAGAGGTAGGAGAGGGCGAAGAGGACGCCGAACAGCACCATGGTCCACGGCTCCCGGCGCAGGCCCTGGCCATCGCGGTCGAGCACCAGCGCCAGCCCCGCCAGCGCGAAGGAGGCGGCGAGCAGCTTCGGCCAGACGTAGAAGGAGTGGACGATCGCGACGTCGCTGACCAGCGCCGCGATCATCACCAGGGCGCGGGTCCGGCCCGGCGCGCGGACCGCGGCGAGCACCGCCCAGAGGCCGAAGATCCAGAGCTGCTGGGTGACGATTCCGATCAGCTCGGCGTGCAGCGATCCCGGGTCCCAGCCGAAGGTCCGCTGGCTGAGGATGTAGCCGACCTGCAGCGGCGGCCGGTCGCTGAAGTGCCAGCCGGGTTCGAAGATCGGTGCCGAGCCCGGGCTGCCTTCGAAGACCCAGTTGGCGAAGAACCAGGGGATGAAGTTGTCGGAGGCCATCTGGCTGGGGTGCGCCGAGAATCGGGCGCCACCGGTTTCCAGCGCGAGCTCGGTGCCGCCATGAAGGAAGCCGAAGAAGACGATGAAGAGCGACCCCAGGGCCCACAGCGCCAGCGGCACCGAGAGCTCGCGCAGCAGCCCCCGCTCAGCCCGCAGCGCTGGCCAAGACCAGACCGCGAGTGCGATCGAGCCGAAGAACAGAAGGTAGGCGCAGTAGGCGCCGAGCCCGGGAGCGAGGTAGTAGACCCAGAAGGCGAGCAGCGCCCCGGCACCGCTGCCGGCGAGCCCGATGCCGATCAGCACCGGCACGCGGCGGACGCCGAGACGCGCCGCAAACAACGCCGAGGCGACGCCCGGGGCGGCGGTCAGCAGCAACTGGACTGCTGCGAGGACAAAGAGGCTGCCGCCGGTCATGCCGCCGCGCCGCCAGCTCTAGACGATTTCGATCTCGCACTTGTCGCCGACCAGCAGCCGCAGGGTCTTCGGCATGCCGTCGCTGCGGGTCAGCTTCACTTCGCGGCCGAGCAGACTGGCCTCCATCCGCGTCCCCAGGTCCTCGACCACGGAGCCGGAGAGGATGATCGAGTGCTCGACCTCCGAGCGGCGCACGTGGACCTCCGCGCCGATCGAGGTGTAGGGGCCGATGTAGGCGTCCTCGACGCAGGCGCCGGCGCCGATCACGGCGGGGCCGCGGACGACCGAGCGGATCAGCTTCGCGCCCGGCTCCAGCACGACCCGGCCCTCGACCCGCGAGCCCTCGTCGATCTCGCCGTCGAGCTGCGTCTCCAGCTCCTCCAGGACCAGCCGGTTGGCCTCGAGCATGTCGGCGAGCTGGCCGGTGTCCTTCCACCAGCCGCGGACGACCTCGGAGCGGACGGTGTGGCCGTCGTCGATCAGCGCCTGGATCGCCTCGGTGATCTCCAGCTCGCCGCGCCAGGACGGCTCGAGGGCGCGGGCGGCGTCGAAGATCGCCGGCTGGAAGAGGTAGACGCCGACCAGGGCCAGGTTCGAGGGCGGGTCTTTCGGCTTCTCGATCAGGCGCACGATCTTTTCCCCGTCGAGCTCGGCGACGCCGTACGACTGGGGATCGTCGACCGGGGTGAGCAGGATCAGGGCGTCGGGCTCGTGGTCGCGGAAGGTGGTGACGAGGCCGCGCAGGCCGTCGCGCAGGAGGTTGTCGCCGAGGTACATCACGAACGGCGAGCCGCCGATGAACTCCTCCGCGGTCAGCACCGCGTGGGCGAGGCCCGCGGGCTTGTCCTGGACGATGTAGGTGATGCGGGCGCCGAAGGCGGAGCCGTCGCCGGCGGCGGCGCGGATCTCATCGCCGGTCTCCGGCGCGATGATGATCCCGATCTCCTCGACGCCGGCATCGACCAGCGCCTCGATCCCGTAGAAAAGGACGGGTTTGTTGGCGACAGGGACAAGCTGCTTCGCCGAGGTGTGAGTGATGGGGCGAAGCCGCGTTCCCGCGCCGCCGGAGAGGATCAATCCCTTCAAGGGCTCCATGCGAGGCTGCAACCCTACTTATTGAGAGAAAGAGCTGTGCGAGCCAGCGTTTACATCCCCAATTTCAACGGCGCCAAATGGATCGGCCGGGCGCTCGAGAGCCTGCGTGCTCAGAGCCGGCCGGTCGACGTCGTCGTCGTCGACAACGGCTCCAGCGACGACTCTCCGGCGCTGGTGCGCGACGGCTTCCCGGAGGTGGCGCTGCTCGAGCTGGGCGAGAACCTCGGCTTCGGGCCGGCGCTGAACCGGGCGCTCGCCGCGCACCCCTGCGAAGCGGCGATCCTGCTCAACAACGACGCCGAGTGCGAGCCGCGCTTCGTCGAGGCGCTGCTGGACGAGCTCGGCGAGGGCGTCGACTCGGTCGCCGGGGTGCTGGTGCAGGAACGGGCGCCGGAGCTGATCGACTCCGCCGGCGTCGTCGCCGACGCGACCCTGATGGGCTTCGACTACCTGCACGGGGAGCCGCTCGCCGCGGCGCTCGGCGCCCCCGCCCCGCTGGGGCCGACCGGCGGCGCCGGCCTCTACCGCGGCCGCGCCCTGGAGGCGGTCGGCGGCTTCGACGAGCGCATCTTCCTCTACTACGAGGACCTCGACCTGGCGCTGCGCCTGGCCGCGGGCGGCGGTCGCTGCCGCCTCGCCGGCGAGGCGCGGGCCCTGCACGCCTACTCGGCCAGCCTCGGCGCCGCCTCCGCTGCCAAGTACGCCCGCACCGGCTGGAGCCGCGGCTACATGCTGCGCCGCTACGGGGTCATGTCGCAGCCGGCGCTGGCGCTGCGGGCGCTCGCCTGCGAGGGCGCCCTCTGCGGCGGCCAACTGCTGAAGGACCGCACCGCGAAGGGGATCGGCGGCCGCCTGCGCGGCTGGCGCGACGGCGGCGGCCTCGAGCAGCGCCAGGTCGATGGCGCGCCGCTGCTCGACCTCAGCGCCCGCGAGGCGCTGGCGCTGCGACGCAAGCGGCGCGGCTAGTCAGCGCCGCGAGAAGCGCGAGAAGAGGCGACGAACCAGGCCGCGCAGGCCGGAGCGCAATCCCGCCACCGTCGCGGCGAGCTCGGCGTTGTCGCGTTCGAGTTCGGCCCGGTGGGCCTGGCTCACCTTCAGCACCTCGTTGGTTTCGCGCAGGTGCTGCTCCAGGGCGTCGCGTTCGTCGATCAGCTTGCCGAGCTTGCGCGAGACCGGCATCGAGCCCGAACGCGGCGCGTCGGTGCGGCCGAGGGTGAGGCTGCGCACTTCCGCCGCGAGACGGGCGTTGACGCGCAGCAGCTCCTCTACTCGTGGCTGGTCGCTATCCATCTCACCCGGCGCGCGTAATTGCGGTTCCTCGATTCGTTCCAGCCCCACTCCAGCAACTCCTCGCCGTGTCCTCGCAGCAGCGACTCGGGCCGGATCCGGTAGCGCGCCAGCCGCTCCGGGATGACGGCGCCGAAGCGGCCCTCCTGGCGCAGCCAGCGATAGAGCTCCCAGTCGGCGTGCATCGACCCACCCGGGCCGTGGCAGAAACCGAGCTCGGTGAACAGGCGGCGCGGGAACATCGCCAGCATGTCGCCGTCCCAGTTCCGCTCGTCGCTCTCGACCACGCCATTGCCCAGGGGAGCGTAACCGTGTTCGGGCGGCATTTCGTCGCCGTTTTCGTCGATCATCCGCAGCCAGCTGGTGACGTAGGCGAGCTCCGGTTCGGCGCGGTAGGCCTCGAGCGCGCGCTCGACGAAGCGCGGCTCCAGCATGTTGTCGGCGTCGACCAGGACCACGTACTCGCCGCGGGCGAGCGTGGTGCCGAGGTTGCGGGCCGCTGCCTCGCCGGCGTTGGACTGGGTGACGACCGTGACCCGGGGAATGCACTCGAGCTCGGCGAGGACCGAGTCCGCCGCGGCAAAGGAGCCGTCGTTGACGATCAGCACCTCGAGCTCGCGGTGGGTCTGAGCGAGCAGCGACCCGACCGCCTCGGCGACAAACTTGGAGGCGCCGTAGTAGGGGACGATCCCGGTCACCAGCGGCGCTTGCGCCGGGGCCGGAGCCGGGAGGGGACGGCGCGGCACCGCTTCGAGCTCTCGGTAGGCGGCGAGAATCGGCTCCGGGTCGGCTAGCCGCTCGACCCGGCTCGCGATCCCGCCGGCGCCGCGGACCCGCTCGACCTCGCCGCGGTCGCCCAGCAGCCGCTCCAGCGCTGCGGCCAGCGGCGCCGGGCCGATGTCCTCGCTGAGCCAGCCCGCCACCCCCTCCTCGACCAGCTCGACCATCCCCCCGACCGGGGTCGCGAGCAGCGGCAAGCCGGCCTGCAGCGCGGTCACTCCCTCTTCGCTCCACGCCTCGACCCGGCTGGGGACCGCAACCAGGTCGGCGGCGGCGAGGCGGTCTGCCAGCTCCGCTGCCGTCGGCGGCCCGCAGAGATGGACGCGCGGGTCCTCATCGGCCATCCCTTCCAGGGTTGCGAGCACCGACTGGCCCATCGTCGCCGTCTCCGTGTCGGCGCCGGCCATCGTCAGCTCCCACTCATCGTCTGAGAGCGAGAGGCAGGCTTCGAGCAGGTCGAGGGCGCCGCGGCTGCGCCGCAGCTCGCCGAGGAAGAGGATGCGCAGCGGGTCCCCAGACGATCGCGACAGCGCTGGCACCAGCGGCGGTGGCTCCGGCGGCAGCACCCCGATGCAAGTGTCGGGCGGCAACTCGATCCCGTCGTAGTAGCGGCGGTAGAGCCCGAGCACGTCGCCGCCGGGCCAGACGAGGCGGTCCGCCTGGGCAAGTTGCCAGCGCTCCAGCTCGGCGCGCAGCCAGTGCTTGGGGTGGCTGAGCACCTCGTCGTGAAGCGCCTGCAGCTCCGAGCTCGGGCAGGCGCGGACGGCGATCTGCGTCTGCGCCAGCAGCGGGTCGCCGCTGAGCCGCGCCTGCAGCGGGACGAAGCCGAGCGAGGTGCTGTCGCCGAACTCGAGGTAGTCGGGGCCCTCGCTGCCGTAGTGCGCGCGGATCGCCTCCATCACCCCGGCCGAGCGGCGGTGCTGCTCCGAGCAGAAGGTGAGCGCCGCGGCCTCCTGGCTTAGCTCCGCCGGCGGTTCCACCAGGGCGACCTCGTGGGCGCCGGCGAGCAGCTCGGCGAGGCGCTCGACCGCGCCCGCCAGTTGTGGCATCTCCGGCCCGGGAGAGACGAGGCAGATCCTCACGTGGCCACCGTCCTCCTGCCGAGCCAGCGCCGCGCCCGGCGCGGATCGCCCTCCCCGCGCAGGCGAGCGCGCTCGCGCAGCAGCGCCGGCAACCAGCGCAGCGCCGCCAGCTTGCCGCCCAGGGTCGCCCGCAGGCGCCGCTGCGACGCCGCCCGCAGCAGCGCTCCCACCTCGACCACGGCTATCCGCGGCAGCGCGGTCAGCGGCATGAACTTGAGCTGGGTGGCGAGGCGGTTGCGGGCGACGAGACGGGCGTTCTCCGCGCCGGGGCTCTTGAACCCGGCCTGCCAGGAGGCGTTGCCGACGTGCCAGACGGTCGCCTCGGGCACGTACCCGAAGCGCCAGCCGGCGATCTGCGCCCGCACGTTGAGGTCGACGTCCTCGCAGAAGGCGAAGTAGCGCTCGTCGTAGCCGCCGAGGTCGTCGAACAGCTCGCGGCGCAGGAGACAGGCGGCCCCGCAGACGCCGAAGATCTCGTGCCCGGCGAGGTGGGCCGGGGTCTGCTCCGCCCCGGCGCCCTCCTCGATCCCCCTGCCGTCGCGGGTCAGCGCCTGCCCGCAGCTATAGAGGCGGGCCCCGGCCGGGTCCATCTCCCTCCCCTCCTCCAGTTGCAGGATCCGCGGCTGCACGCCGCCGAGCTTCGCGTCCGCCGCGAGCGCCTCCGCCAGCGCCCCGATGCAACCGGGCTCCAGCACGGTGTCGGCGTTCAGCGCCAGGATCGCCGCCGCCGAGAGGCGGCTGGCGCCGAGGTTCACCGCCGCCGCGAAGCCGACGTTTTGGGGAAGCGCCAGGTGCTCGACGCCCTGCTCCTGCAGGTAGGAGACGGAGCCGTCGCTGGAGCCGTTGTCGACAACCAGCAGCTCGACTGAGACGCCCTGGTCGGACAGCGAGCCGAGGCAGCGCGGCAGCAGGTCGACCGAGTTCCAGCTCGGAATCACCACCCCGACAGCCTGGTTCGCCTTCACGGCCGCAAGCCTTACATGCCAGGTAGCCTGCAGCAGATGAGCACCATCGATAAGTCGGGTGCGCCGCCCGCACAACGCGACCCGCTGCCCGTCTACCTGGATGCCCGCGTCGCCTTCGCCAACAGCTACCTGATCGGCGACGGCCTCGAGATCGGCCCCCTGCACCAGCCGCTGGCGGTGCCGGTCCACGCGAACGTCAGCTACGTCGATCGGATGACCACGCCGGACCTGCGCCGCGAGTACCCGGAGCTGGCCGATTGGGACCTGACCGAGGTCGACGTCGTCGACGACGGGGAGAAGCTGGCCTCGATCCCAGCGGAGAGCCAGGACTTCATCATCGCCAACCACTTCCTCGAGCACACCGAGAACCCGATCGGGACGATCGAAACCCACTTCGAAAAACTGAAGCCCGGAGGCGTCCTCTTCTATGCGGTGCCCGACAAGCGCTTCACCTTCGATTACCGGCGGGCCGCGACGCCGCTCGAGCACATGGTCGCCGACCGCGAAGAGGGCCCGGAGCGCTCCCGCGCCGAACACTACGAGGAGTGGTGCAGGCTGGTCGTCGACCACGAATTCGCCACCGCCGCCGCCAACGGCAGCGAGGAGACCTTCGAGGACTGGGTGCAGCGCCGCACCCGCGAGCTCGAAGACGCGAGCTACTCGATCCACATGCACGCCTGGACCCAGGCCGAGTTCCTGCAACTGATCCTCGCCATCCGCTCCCGCCTCGACGACGCCTTCGACATCGACGCCGCGGCCCGGGTCGGGATCGAGTTCCTCGTCGTCCTGCGCAAGCTGGGCCCGCTGCCCGTGGCCCCGGTGGCGCAAGCGCCCGAGCAGCCGCCATTGCACCTGCGCCTGCGACGGGTCGCCGGCCGCATCCGCAGGAAGCTGCGGGGGGGCCAGCCATAGGCCTTCGGCAAAGCCAGGGTGCCGAGGCGCCGGTGGTCATCGAGGCGCGGAACCTGGACAAGACCTTCCGGATCCCCACCCACCGGGTCGATTCGCTGAAGGAGCGCATCGTGCGCCCCTTCTCCTCCGGCGACGAGCGGGTGCTGCGGGCGCTGGACGATGTCTCCTTCGACGTCCACGACGGCGAGTTCTTCGGCATCGTCGGCCGCAACGGCTCCGGCAAGAGCACGCTGCTGAAGCTGCTCGCCAGCATCTACCGCGCCGACGCGGGCACGATCCGGATGGCCGGCCGCCTGGCCCCGTTCATCGAGCTCGGGGTCGGCTTCAACACGGAGCTGACGGCGCGCGAAAACGTCCTGCTCAACGGCGTGATGATGGGGCTGACGCCGCAGGAAACGCGCGAGCGGCTCGACTCCGTGATCGAGTTCGCCGAGCTCGAGGAGTTCGTCGACCTCAAACTGAAGAACTACTCCTCGGGCATGCTGGTCCGGCTGGCCTTCTCGGCGATGCTGCAGGCCGACGCCGACATCCTCCTGATCGACGAGGTGCTGGCGGTCGGCGACGCCGCCTTCCAGCAGAAGTGCGCCGACGCCTTCCAGGAGATGAAAGCGGAAGGCAAGACGATCATCCTCGTCACCCACGAGATGTCGACCGTGGAGACGTACTGCCACCGGGCGATGCTGATCGACGGCGGTCGCATCCAGCACATCGGCGACCCCGGTGAGATCGGCCGCGAGTACCTGCAGCTCAACTTCGAACGCGGCAGCCCCGACGACGCCGAGACGGCGCTGGCCGGCAGTGAGGAAGTGCGGCTGCTCGACGCCTGGGTCGAGGACGCCGACGGCGCCCGGCTCGAGAACGTCGAACACGGCAAGCAGGTCCGCATCCGCGCCAGCCTCGAGGTCCTGCACGACAACCCCGGCATCGGGATCGCCTTCAGCGTGATGACCGCCGACGGCATCGGAGTCTTCGAGTTCGGCATCCCGGTGGAGAAGGACGGCGCGCCGACCGAGCTCGCCGCGGGCGAGCGGGTCGAGGTCAGCGCCGAGCTCGAGAACCTGCTCAACCCCGGCCGCTACTTCATCCACTGCGGCGTCAACCGCGTCGGCGGCGGCGTCGCCCTCTACGTCCACAGCGCGATCGACTTCGTCGTCTTCGGCAGCGAACTGGTCGGCGGCATGGTGACGCTGCCGCACAGCGCCACCGCGGTGGTCGAGGCCGGAGCGCAACGGTGAGCGCGCACCGGGCCCCAGTGCTGCGCGAGGTCCGCGGCCCCTCCGCCCTCGGCGGCGGCTGGCGCCGCTTCGTCGACCTGCTCTGGCTGCTCTCGGTGACCGAGTTCAAGCGCACCTACTTCGGCACCGTGCTCGGCTACGTCTGGTCGCTGATCCGCCCGCTGATGCTGTTCGGGGTGCTGCTGTTTGTCTTCACCAAGGTCTTCAAAATCGGCAGCGACCTGCCCAACTACCCAGTGCTGCTGCTGCTCGGGATCGTGCTCTTCACGCTCTTCCAGGAAGCGACCCAGAACGCCGTCACCTCGGTCGTCGCCCAGGAGGGGGTGGTCCGCAAGACCCAGTTCCCGCGCCTGGTGATCCCGCTCTCGACGGTGCTGACCAGCAGCTTCAACTTCGTCCTCAACCTGGTCGTGGTCTTCGTCTTCGTGCTCGCCTGGGGCGTCGACCCGACCTGGACCTGGCTGCTCTTCCCCTTCGCGGTGGTGGCCCTGTTTGTCTTCACCTGCGCGGTCAGCATGATGCTCTCGGTCCTCTACGTCCGCTTCCGCGACGTGGCGATCATCTGGACTGTGCTGGCGCAGGTGCTGTTCTACGCGACGCCGGTGCTGTACCCGATCGAGCTGCTCGAAGACCCCAAGATCGAACACCTGCTGATGCTGAACCCGCTGGCCGTGATCTTCGAGCAGGTGCGGGTCTGGATCCTGGCCGAACCGGCGGCCCCGACCGCGGCGGCGGCAGCCGGCGGCGCCGCGCACCTGTTGCCGGCGGTGGCGATCTTCATCGCCGTCTGCGCCTACAGCGTCTGGATCTTCAACCGCGACGCGCCGCGCATCGCCGAGGATCTCTAGAGCCTCCGCCGCCGCTCAGGCGAGGCAGACGTAGGCGGCCTGCTCGGCCGTGACCTGCAGGTGCCAGGGCTTGTCCGAGCGGTCGGTGGGGATCCGCAGTTCGGTGACCGAGTCGCCGGGGGCGCCGCTGGTCCCGACCGGGAAGCTTTCCTGCGCGAAGCGGCGCAGGGCGAAATCGCCGGCGGGCCCAGGCGCGAGTTCGATCCGGGTGACGCCGGGGGCGAGCCGGACCCCGCCCGCCGCTGCTTCTCCCGTCGGCAGGGGCTTGCAGCCGGGGCCGCTGCCGGTGTAGGCCCCGGCGTCGGTCGAGGTCGACATGCCCAGCGCGTGGGCGAGCACGATGTCGGCCTGCGCCCGCCCCAGCTCGGGCGCGTCTTCGAGCTCCGCTTCGGTGTAGGCGGGAGAGCCGTATTCCTCGACCGCTTCCAGGTAGGGCTCCGCGTAGACGTTGACCAGCGAGGGCGTGCCGGCGACTTCTTCGGTCAGCTCGAAGTCGGGCGCGACCGTGTCCTGGGCAATCTCGATCGCCGCCGTGTCGGCCCTGGTCAACACCGACTGGGGGTTGAGGAACTGGCGCCCGTCGTTCAGGTAGACCAGGTTCGGCCCCACGGCCAGGGCGGTGACGACCGCACCGGCGATCAGGGTCTTCCTGCCGGGCCGGACGCCGGTGAAGAGGTTGGCGAGGATCATCAGCAGGAAGATCGCGCCGGCGTACTGGTAGCGGCTGGCACTCGGGTCGCGTCCCGGGAAGGCGTTGAACCCGGTCAGCAGCCAGTTGGCGACCGCTGCCGCCAAGACCGGCCAAAGGGCGGGGTTGATGGCGCGGCGAAAGCGGTACTGCATGTAGCCGAGAACGGCGACCAAGCCGACCAGCAGGGGCCTGCCCCACCCCGGTTCCGGAACCGCGGTCGACCCGAACTTCGGGTGCAGGCCGAGCAGCGAGCCGAGCGCGAAGGCGACCGATTCGAGGGCGAAGCGCGGCGAGGAGAGGATGTTGTAGACGGAGATGTGCGATTCGGCGTCGTGGCCCCAGCCGACCCACCAGGCGGCGTAGAGGAAGAGTGGGATGAGGAAGATGTAGGCGCGGGCGAGCCAGGTCTGCCGCGGGCCCTGCAGGACGGCGACCACGGCGCCGGCGATGAAGCAGATGCCGAGGCCCGAGAAGCCGATCGCGAGCACGAGGAAGGCGCAGGCGGCGATATCGCCCAGCCGGTCCTTGCGTTCCAGCGCGAGCAGCATCGCGATGCCGAACAGCAGCGGGCCGATGAAGGTGATCTCGAAGGGCCAGAGCAGGACCTCGAAGGCGGGCCCGACGCAGAGCACGAGGACGGTGGCGAAGAGCGCCAGCCAACTGCCGACCCGGCGCTGCACGTAGACGTAGAGCAGCCCCGCCGTGACCGCGAGGAAGACCGCCAAGAGGATGTATTCGGGCAACGCGCTGGTCATCCCGAAGACCCGCAGCAGCACCATCTCGATCAGCACCGGGAAGACGACGACGTGCTCGTTGTGGGGGTGGAACAGGTTCTCGACGCTGACCTCGCGGCGGTTGATCAGGAACGCCCAGGTGTCCTGGTAGAAGGTCATGTCCTTCGTCAGGACGAGGGTCATCGCAAAGCCGGCGACGAGCGCCAGGCCGAGCAGCATCGGCACCGGGTTCCGGGTCGGTCGATCCATTGCGACGCGGGAGTGTATTCACGCCCGCGGCCCACGCCGCTGTGGCCCGAGGGCCCGGGTAGACTGCCTTGGCGATGGCCGAGCAGGCAACCTCGACGAGCCCCGACCGGCAGGGGGCTCCGGATGCAGACTACGGCGCCTCCTACTACTCCAACTACTGGGGCGGAGGCGGTGCCTACGAGCGCAACGAGCGCTGGCTGAAATTCTTCGGCGACGTCGCCGACGGCATCATCCGCGACTTCCACCCCAGCTCGGTCTTCGACGCCGGCTGCGCGATGGGCTTCCTGGTCGAGTCCCTGCACAACCGCGGCGTCGACGCCAGCGGGGCCGACATCTCCGAGTACGCGATCTCGCAGGTGCACCCTTCGGTCGCAGACCGCTGCCGCGCCGCTTCGCTGACCGAGCCGCTCGACCAGCGCTTCGACCTGATCACCTGCATCGAGGTGCTGGAGCACATCCCCCCGGAGGAGACCGACCGGGCGATCGAGAACCTCTGCGGCGCAACCGACCGGATCCTGCTCTCCAGCACCCCCGGTGACTACGGCGAGCCGACCCACCTCAACGTGCTGCCGCCGGAGGGCTGGGCGGCGAAGCTGGCGGCCCAGGGCTTCCTCCGCGACCTCGAGCGCGACGTCTCCTACATCTCCCCGTGGGCCGCGCTGTACACCCGCGAGGACCCCTCGCTCGTCGATGCCGTGCGCTCCTACGACCGCAGTTGGTCGCGCCAGCGGACCGAGATCGCCGAGGTGCGCCAGGCGCTGCAGGATTCGCAGACCCGGATCGGCGAGATCGAAGAAGGCGGCGCGATCGGCAACCGGCCCGAGCTGCTGGCCGAGCTCGACAGCCGCAACGAGGAGATCCTGCGCCTGCGCGACCTGCTGGTCGGGATGGATTCCGAGCTGGGCGGTGCCAAGGGCCGGCTGGCCGAGCTCGAGGACCGCTCCAAGCGCCTCGCCAACGCAAAATTGCGGGTCGAAAACCAGATCCCGATCTTCGGCAAGCTGCTCGGCAAGCTCTGGACGCTTCTGCGCGGCCGCCGCTGAGCCCTGTGTCCTCACCCCGCTTCTCGATCGTCACCCCTGTCTACGAGACGCCGGTCGGCGTGCTCAAGAAAATGCTGCGCTCGGTCCTGCGCCAGAGCTGGGAGGACTGGGAGCTGTGCCTGGTCGACGACGGCTCCAAGGACCCGCAGGTGCGGCAGATCCTCGACAAGGCCGCTGCCTCGGACCAGCGGATCCGGGTCGAGTACCGGACTGAGAACGCCGGCATCGTCGCCGCCTCCAACGACGCGCTGGCGATGGCCCAAGGCGAGTTCATCGCCCTGCTCGACCACGACGACGCGCTGCACCCCGACGCCCTCGCCCATGTCGCGGCGGCGATCGACGGCAACCCGGAGGCCGACTACGTCTACACCGACGAGGACAAGGTCGACCTGATCGGCCGCCACTCGGCGCCCTTCTTCAAGCCCGACTGGTCGCCGGAGCGGATGCGGACGCAGATGTACACCTGCCACTTCAGCGTCATGCGCCGCGAGCTGGTCGAAGAGGTCGGCGGCTTCGACCCCGGGTTCGAGGGCTCACAGGACTGGGACCTGGTGCTGAAGGTGACCGAGCGGGCGCGGGCGATCCTCCACGTGCCCCGCATCCTCTACCACTGGCGCATGCTCGACACCTCGGCCGCCGGCGGCGGCGAGGCAGCCAAGCCCTACGCCTTCGAAGCCGGCAAGCGCGCCGTCCAGGCCCATTGCGAGCGGATCGGCCTCGAGGCCGAGGTCCTGCGCGACCCGGAGGACTCCGGCGTCCTGCACCTGGAGCCGCGGATCACCGAGCAGCCGCTGGTCAGCATCGTCATCCCGACCGCCGGACAGGCGCGGGAGGTCCGCTTCGAGCAGGTGATCCTGGTCGTCCACTGCGTGCGCAGCATCATCGAGGACTCGACCTACGAGAACTTCGAGATCGTCGTCGTGGTCGGCGAGAAGACGCCGCCGCTGGTGATCCAGGAGCTGCGCGACATCGCCGGCGATCGCCTGCGCCTGGTCCCCTACACCGGCGCCTTCGACTTCTCGGCCAAGATCAACCTCGGCGCGGTGCGGGCCGAGGGCAAGTACCTGCTGCTGCTCAACGACGACATGGAGATCACCACCCCGAACTGGATCGAGCGGATGGTGATGTACGCCGAGCTGGACGGGGTCGGGGCGATCGGCGGCCGCCTGCTCTGGGGCGATGGCCGCCTCCAGCACGTCGGCGTCGGCTTCGACGACGGCCTGCCCGGCCACATGTACCGCGGCTTCGGCGGCAGCTACCGCGGCTACGCCAACGCGGTCCGGATCGCCCGCAACTGCATGGCCGTGACCGGCGCCTGCCTGATGACGCCGAGCGACCTCTTCGCCGAGCTCGGCGGCCTGACCAAAACGCTGCCCCACAACTTCAACGACGTCGACTACTGCCTCAAGGTCCACAGCAGCGGCCGCCGCATCATCTACGACCCCGACCTCGTCCTGCTCCACTTCGAGTCCTCCAGCCGCGACCCCGAGGTGAAGCTGTGGGAGGAAGAACGACTGAAGGATCGCTGGGCGCACCGGGTCGCCGCCGACCCCTACGGCAATCCCAACCTGCGGCGCGGCCTACCGCGAATCGGCTCGCTCCTCGACTGGGCCAAGCGGCGACCGCCGAAGCTGCGCCAGCTCCGGCCCACGCTCTGAACCAGGCTCCGGCTCGCCGCGCAGGGCGAGGGTGGCGAAGCCGCCCAGCGCAAGGGCCGCGAGGGCGAACGAAAGCGGCTGGTAGGTGGTGCCCGGGATCGGCGTCAGCGCCGGCAGGTAGAGGCCGAGGCTGAGCAGCGAGGCCAGCCCGACCCACCAGATCGCGAAGCGCGGCAGCACGGCCCGCAACCCCACCACGGCGGCGACGATGCAGAGGATCGGCAGCAGGTAGCTGCAGACGTGGATCACGGTGCGATCGGGGACGTTGCCGAAAACCAGCAGCCCCCAGATCGGCAGGCCGACCGCGACGACGAGCCAGCAATTGCGGGCGAGGTCCCATTCGGCGGGCCGAGCGCGCCCGCGGCGCCGCCACAGGACCATCGCCACCGGGCCCAGCAGCAGCAAGCCGAGCGAGGGCAGCAGGTAGAGGAAGGAGATGAAGCGGACGGCGTTGGCGATTTCGGTGGCGTCGCCGCTCTCGATCGCCGCCTTGGTCACGTCCCAGGCCGGGCCGCCGCCCGCCATCGTGACCAGGTTCTGCCCCTTGTTGTGCAGGGTGCCGCCGAAGCCGGCCTCTTCGTAGGAGTCGACGGCCGCCTCCAGGGTGCCGCGCTCGTCGACGTCGACCACGCCGGCCAGCGTCCACTTGGCGAGGCGGTCGCCGGGCGGGTCGTCGTACTTCTGGTAGGCGGCCCAGGAGACGAGCAGGACGCCGCCGACGGCCGCCGCGGTCCCCAGCCAGCGCCAGCTCGGCAGGCCGCGGTAGGCGGCGACGAGGGCCAACGGGACGATCCCGAAGACGCTGGAGCCGTGGCCCATCATCGCCAGGCCGCAGAGCGCCGCGACCAGGGCCGCCCCGAGCAGGCTGCGCCGGATCGAGTCCCACAGCGGGGTCAGGACCAGGGCAGCGGCGGCGAGCAGCAGGGCCGCCGGCAAGAGCTTCGGCCAGACGAAGAAGCCGTTGACGATCGCGAGGTCCGAGACCACGACCGCGATCGTCGCCAGGCCGCGGCTGAGGCGGCCGACCCGCGCCGCCGTCAGCAGTGCCCAGAGCCCGACGATCCAGAGCTGCTGCAGGACCACGCTCGCCACCTGGTAGTGGACGCCGGTCGTGTCGTTGCCGAAGGGCCGCTGCGCGAGCAGGTAGCCGACCTGCAGCGGCGGCCGGTCGCTGGACAGCCATTCGCCGGGGAAGGCGGGTGGGCGGCCGTCGTGGCCGTTGTGGAAGAACCAGTCGGCGAAGTAGCCGGGGATCGCGTTGTCGGTCGGGAGCTGCCCGGAGAAGCGGGTCGAGGACATCGCCACCGCGAAGTCGCTGCCGCCGTGGGCGAAGCCGAGGAAGACGATGAAGGCGGAGCCGAGCACCCAGAGCGCCGCCGGCACCGCGAGCTCGCGCAGGAGCGAGCGCTCGAGGCCACCGTCGTACAGGCACCACCCGATCAGCGCCACCGAGCCGAAGAGGAAAACGTAGGAGCAGGATTCGCCGAGCAGCGGGTCGGCGTAGAAGGACCAGAAGCCGAGCAGTCCGACCGTGGCGCTGGCGGCGAGGGCGACGGCGAGCAGGACCGGCACCCTCCTCTCGCCGCGGCGCGCCGCGAACAGCGCAGCGGCAGCGCCCGGCAGCCCGGTCAGGGTCAGATGCACCGCCAGCAGTCCCAGCAGCTCGGCCTGTTCGCTCATCGAGGGTCCACTCTTCCGGCCGGCAGGTTGCCATATGTTCCCGCGATGAACTACGAGCGCCTTTACACCTACCGTTTCCGCGACATCGATCAGCAGGGCCGGCTGGCCGTCTGGGGGGAGATCGCCCCCCACGTCCACTCGCTCATGGGCAGCCCCCAGAAGGTCCTCGACCCGGCCGCCGGCCGCGGCGAGTTCATCGGCAAAGTGCCGGCGAAGGAGACCTGGGCGGTCGACGCGGTCAGCTACGCCGAGGCGGCCCACAAGCCGGACACCAAGGTCATCACCTCGATGATCATGGACGCGGAGCTGCCGCAGGGCCACTTCGACGGCGTCTACGTCTCCAACTTCCTCGAGCACCTCTACGACCAGGAGGCGATCGCCGCCTTCCTCGAAAAGATGCACGCGGCGATGGAGACCGGCGGGCGGATCGCGATCATGGGGCCCAACTACCGCTACTGCTCAGACGAGTACTGGGACTGCGCCGACCACTACGTGGCGCTGACCCACGTGGCGATCGGCGAGCACCTCTACGCGGCGGGCTTCGAGCCGGAACGGATCATCCCCCGCTACCTGCCCTACTCCTTCCGTGGCATCCTGCCGCCCTCGCCGGCGCTGACCCGGACCTACCTGAAGATGCCGTTCGCCTGGAAGCTGCTCGGCAAGCAGTTCTTGGTGATCGGGCGCAAGTCTTAACATCGATTCCCCGATCGGGGGGTAAGGAGAAACGAATGCCGGTTGCGATCATCACCGGGGCCGGGGGCCTGATCGGCTCCGAGGCGGTTGAGCACTTCGTCGCCGAGGGCTTCGACGTAGTCGGGATCGAGAACGACATGCGGGCCAGCTTCTTCGGCCCCGAGTCCTCGACCTCGCACGTGACCGAGCGCCTCGTCGCCGAGCACTCCGAGTTCCGCTGGGAGAACGCCGACATCCGCGACGCCGACGCGATCGAACGGATCTTCCGCGAGCACGCCGGCCAGATCGAGCTGGTCATCCACACCGCCGCCCAGCCCTCCCACGACTGGGCCGCGAGCGACCCGCAGACCGACTTCGGCGTCAACGCCAACGGCACCCTCAACCTGCTGCAGGCGGCGCGGGCCCACTGCCCTGACGCCCCCTTCGTCTTCTGCTCGACCAACAAGGTCTACGGCGACACGCCGAACCGGCTGCCGCTGCAGGACCTGGAGAAGCGGCTGGAGCTGCCCGAGGACCACGCCTACTACAAGGGCATCGACACCTCGATGTCGATCGACACCTCGACCCACTCGCTGTTCGGCGTCTCCAAGGCGGCCGCCGACCTGCTGGTCCAGGAGTACGGCTACTACTTCGAGATGCCGACCGTCTGCTTCCGCGGCGGCTGCCTGACCGGCCCCCAGCACGCCGGCGCCAAGCTGCACGGCTTCCTCGCCTACCTGATGAAGTGCACCGTCACCGGCACCCCGTACACCGTCTTCGGCTACGCCGGCAAGCAGGTCCGCGACAACATCCACAGCGCCGACCTGATCGCCGCCTTCGACGCCTTCCGCAAGGCCCCGCGCCCGCACGCCGTCTACAACATCGGCGGCGGCCGCTTCTCCAACTGCTCGATGCTGGAGGCGATCGACGTCTGCGAGCGCGTCTCCGGGCGCGAGCTCGACTGGGAGATGGGCGAGGAGCCGCGGATCGGCGACCACCGCTGGTGGATCTCCGACCTGGCCCCGTTCGAAGCCGACTACCCGGACTTCCAGTTGCGCTACGGGATCGAGGAGATCCTGCAGGAGATGTACGAGCAGAACCTCGAGCGCTGGACGGTGAGCGCGGCGTGAAGCTCTCTGTGGTGATGCCGGCCCAGAACGAGGAGGGCTCGGTCGGGAACACGGTCGAAGGCGTCGTCGCGGCGCTGGACCGCGAGGGGATCGACTACGAGGTCGTCGTCGTCAACGACGACTCCGAAGACTCGACCGAAGCGGTGGTCGAAGCGATCGGCGCCGAGAACCCGCGGGTCCGCTGCCACCGCTCCCATTACGAGCGTGGATTCGGGATGGCGATCCGGGCGGGGCTCGACGTCTTCGAGGGCGACGCGGTGGCGATCGTGATGGCCGACGCCTCCGACGATCCCGAGGACCTGGTCCGCTACCACCGCCTGCTCGAAGACGGCTGGGACTGCGCCTTCGGCTCCCGCTTTGCCCCCGGCGCCCGGGTCAACGACTACCCGCGGCTGAAGTACGTCTTCAACCGCCTCGCCAACCAGTTCATCCGCGTCCTCTTCCGCCACCGCTACAACGACACCACCAACGCCTTCAAGGCCTACAAGCGCGAGGTGATCGAAACGATCAGCCCGCTGCTCTCCAAGCACTTCAACCTCACCGTCGAGATGCCGCTGAAGGCGATCGTCCGGGGCCACTCCTACGAGGTGATCCCGACCAACTGGACCAACCGCACCAGCGGCGTCCCGAAGCTGGCGATGAAGGAGATGGGCAGCCGCTACCTCTTCATCGTCCTCTACGTCTGGCTTGAGAGCACCCTCAGCCGCGGCGACTACCACGTCGGCGAGCCGCGCAAGCGCCAGTCCCAGGGCGCCGGCCGCTAGGCCGGGAGCTAAGCTTCACCCATGAGCATCGAGCGCGAGTACGAGATCGTGCTGCAGCCGGAGCCCGAAGGCGGCTTCAGCGTCTTCGTGCCCGAGTTGCCGAGTGTCGCCACCCAAGGCGAGACGATCGAGGAAGCGACCGAGATGGCCAAGGAGGCCATCGAGGCCTACCTCGAAGTGATGCACGAGGACGGCCTCCCCCTCCCGACCGTCCACCGCGGAAGCGTCGCTGTCCACGCGGCGTGAGCGCCAAGCTCCCGGCGGTCAACGGCAAGCAGGTCATCGCCGCCCTCGAAAAAGGAGGGCTGGTACGTCAAGCGGGTGCGTGGCAGCCATCACGTCCTCCGGCATCCGAGCATTCCCGACGCGATACCGGTGCCAGTCCACGGCAGCCGGGAGATCAAACGGGGGACGCTCTCGAGCATTCTGCGAGCCGCTGGGATGAGCCGAGACGAGTTCGCGCAGCTACTCCGCTAGGAGGCCAGCCGTTTCGGCCTGCGCTTCATCGCAATACAGCGTTCACTCGGTACAACAACGCGTACATCCGGGCAAAGAGTTGGTCTACCAGGGCATCGCTCAACGCAGCGACGCCCGTCTCGTGGTGGCGAATCCGAAAGCTGTTCCCGACTTCGGTCAACTCATGCATTTCTGCCTCTACGAGCTTGACCTCCTCCGGATCGGCGCCGTCGGTCAAGGCTCGAATGAGCGCTTTGACCCCATCTTTCTTCTTGCTTTCGAGGATCGTCTTAGAGCGCTCGTATGCATCCCACAGCTTCTCCAGCGCCTCTCGTCGTACCGCAATCTCGGGACTGCGGTACTTCGCAGTCGCGGTCTCAAGCAGGTCGTCGAACTCTTGATCGCGGGTTGGCGGGAGTTCGCGCGCCAGTTGCGCCTCGACCGCCGGTGAGGCCAGACGCTCGATCTTGCCGTACTCGTCTAGCTCATATGCCATGCCGCCTCGCGCTAGGAGCCGGTTGATCTGCTCCCACATTTCATCTCTTCCCTTGTCCACATCAAAGGTGAAATGGGAGTGGCGGTAGAAGGAGTGGTAATCCCGTTCGCGCGGGGCGCTTGCGTGGCGGTATACGAATTCGAGCAGGTCTAGCACCGCCAGCGTCGGAGGGATCACCCGCTCACTGAACGGCCAGTCGAGGTCGGGGATCTCGGCTGCCAAGGCGAGGCCGAATGCCCGATAGTCGCAGCCACAGATCGCCTGGCCGTCTTCACACTCAAGGGGGAAGTCATGCCCAAACGACGCGCGGGCGATACCGCGTTCAACCAGCGCGACCACCCCGCCCCAAACGGCCTCAGTAATTTCGCCGTTCCGCCTCGGCTGCGGGCCACGCGTTCGGTCGCTGTAGTAGTCCGCCGCCATTTGACGAGACTAAACAAGACACCACGTAGAGCCCCTTCAGTCGCAACCCCTAGTTCGGCCTCCACGGCCGTCAGTGAATGGTCAGGCCGACCGTGTCGGTGCCGTTGGCGTCCCAGTCGCCGGTGACTGGGCTCCAGGGGGTGCCGCCGAACTGGAATTCGACTTCGGGGCCCCCGCCGCTGTTTTTGTTGCGCAGCTGCCAGACCCCGGTGCTGCGCTCGTAGAGCCCGATCGTCGTCGTCCCGGTTCCGTCCCAGTCGCCAGTCACAGGCGTGAATTGGCTGCCGCCGTACTGGAAGTTCAGTTCGGGGTTGCCACCTGAGTTGGCGTTGCGCAACTGCCAGTTGCCACCTTGCGGTTCGAACAGGCCGACGGTGGTGCTCCCGTTGCCGTCCCAGTCGCCGGTCACTGGCGTGAACTGAGAACCGCCGTACTGGAAGGTGATGTCGGGATTGCCGCCGGAGTTGGCGTTGCGCAACTGCCAATCGCCTTTCTGCGGTTCGAACAGGCCGATCGTGGTGGTCCCGTTGCCGTCCCAGTCGCCGGTGACGGGCTTGAACTGGCTGCCGCCGTACTGGAAGGTGATGTCGGCGCCGCCGGTCGAGTTCGAGTTGCGCAGTTTCCAGACGCCCGTCTGCGGATCGTAGGTGCCGGGAGTGACGATGCCGTCGCCGTTCCAGTCGCCCGTGACTTTCGCTTCGCCCGGGAGGCCGAAGCCGAGCGAGATATCCGCCCCCAGGTCGGGGCTGCTGGCGCTATTGGCGTTGCGCAGGGTCCACCTGAGGCTCGCCCCGAAGCCCTTCGCCACCCCGACGGTGTCGTCGCCATCGCCGTCCCAGTCGCCGGGGGCCGGCTTCCAGCCGGAGCCGCCGAATTTGAAGTTGAGTTCGGGGTTGCCGCCGCTGTTTTTGTTGCGCAGCTGCCAGCTGCCGGAGCTCTCCTCGTAGAGCCCGATCGTCGTCGTCCCGGTTCCGTCCCAGTCGCCAGTCACAGGCGTGAATTGGCTGCCGCCGTACTGGAAGTTCAGTTCGGGGTTGCCACCTGAGTTGGCGTTGCGCAGCTGCCAGCTGCCGGCAGTCGGTTCGAACAGGCCAATGGTGGTGGTGCCGTTGCCGTCCCAGTCGCCGACGACCGGTTTGAACTGGCTGCCGCCGTACTGGAAGTTCAGCTGGGGGCTGCCGCCGGAGTTGGCGTTGCGCAACTGCCAGCTTCCCGCCGTCGGTTCGTAGAGCCCGATCGTGGTCGTGCCGTTGCCGTCCCAGTCGCCGACGACCGGTTTGAACTGGCTGCCGCCGTACTGGAAGGTGATGTCCACGGGACCGCTGGTGTTGGTGTTGCGCAGCCTCCAGATCCCGGTCGCCGGGTCGTAGGTACCGATCGTGGCGACGCCGTCGCCGTTCCAGTCGCCGCTGACCCTGGTCTCGCCGCTGCTGCCGAAGCCGAGCGAGAGATTCGCGTCGTTGCCGACATTCGTGTTGCGTAGGTTCCACTCGATTTCGCTCGGTGCTCCTGGATCCGTGAGGCCCGCGGTATCCGTTCCGTTCCCGTCCCAATCGCCGGATACGGGCGTGAACTGGGAGCCGCCGTACTGGAAGTTCAGCTGGGGGCTGCCGCCGGAGTTGGCGTTGCGCAACTGCCAGTTGCCGCCCTGCGGTTCGAACAGGCCGATCGTGGTGGTCCCGTTGCCATCCCAGTCGCCAGTCATTGGCGTGAACTGGCTGCCGCCGTACTGGAAGACGATTTCGGGATTGCCGCCGGAGTTGGCGTTGCGCAACTGCCAATCACCTTTCTGCGGTTCGAACAGGCCGATCGTGGTGGTCCCGTTGCCATCCCAATCGCCGGTGACGGGCTTGAACTGGCTGCCGCCGTACTGGAAGGTGATGTCGGCACCACCCGTCGTGTTGGCGTTGCGGAGCTTCCAGACGCCCGTCTGCGAATCGTAGGTGCCGGGAGTGACGATGCCGTCGCCGTTCCAGTCGCCCGTGATCTTCGTCTCACCCGGGAGACCAAACCAGAACGACCTGGTCGGGTTGCCTGACGAATTGGAATCGCGCAGGTTCCATTTCAACCCAGTGGTGAAGGTTCGGTCACGGCCCGCGCTCGTCCCATTCGCGTTGGTCGCGACGATCCGAAAGTGGTAGCGGGTGTGAGGCAGGAGATTCGGCGCCGTTGCGCTGACCGCGACGGGCGATCCACCGCTCCCCGCGCTCCCAGCGGGCACCGGGGCCGATGCTCCGTAGGCCGCGGTCTCTCCGTACTCGAAGCGGTACGTGGTGCTCAGGCCTCCGGGATTGACGGTCCCGTTGAGCGTTGCCTGTGCTTCGGTCACGCCGCTTGCCGCTCCGGTTTCCACCGGCGGTGAGCCGACCTTCACGCCCAGAGCATCCGCAGCTTCGGTTATCTCCATGTAGTAACCGACGTTCGGACAGACATCCCCGGGCAGGCGCTGAGAAATGATGCCGAGGGCGGTATTCCCAGCCAGGACTGGGCCGCCGCTGTCTCCTGAAATCACGCAGAAACTCGACCCCTGGACTTCGGTGGTGTTGAGTCCGAAACCAATGAGTTCTTTGTTCTGATTCCCATACGGCACGGTTTTGCCGAGGCCCGTAACGGTTCCGCAGTTTGAGCCAGTGGTGACACCCACGTGGCATACCTGCTCACCGACGAAGCTGGAGCCTTCCTCGGTGATCGGGCGCTGCTCGTCAACGCCCCACACGGCTACCTGGGATGGCCAGGGGCTGGTATCCCAGGCGGACCCATTTGCTCCAATCGCCGCCCAGTCGTGTTCCGGGAAGACCGCCGCCGTGGTGGGCCCGATCGGCGTCGCACCGGCGCCGAATGGATCGGTCGCCGACCAACCCGGGAACCCAGGGGCGCAATGGCCCGCGGTGAGAACGAACCTATCGCCGGACATGCTGGTCGCCTTGAACGCAGCCGTGCAGACACCTCCGGCGCTCTGTATGCGAACTCCGCCGCGCAGTGGCGCACTGCAGCTCTTTGATTCGAGCGCACAGGCAGCGGGAGCAACCCTAAAAAGGTCGATCTTCTTCGCCCGCACTTCCACCGGCCCGTCGACCCAGACCGCCAGCGATTGGACCTGGGACTGCTGCGACTCGGTGGCCGCTTCCGCCACCTCGACCACGACCGAGTTCGTGCGCGGGTCGAGGGACGTCTGGACAAGGCGGTCCTTGACCAGGGGCAGCACTCGGTCGTCAACACCGCTGTGGATCTTTTCCAGTTCCTCCCAGCTGAACTCGGCTGCGGCGGTCCGGTACGCACCGGCCAGCCCGAGCCTCGCGAGGGCCGGAGGAACGTCGGCCGCCTCGGTCGGGTCGAGCATCGGCACAACGAACTCGCCCGCGTCGTTGTCGAACCAGACGCCCGCATACTCGGAGCCCTGCGCGTTCTCGAGACTCTCGACGATGGTCGCCCCCAAGCGTTGAGTCCGCAGTCGATCGATCGCGACCTCGCGGGAGACGCCGAAGTCGTCGCGGTAAGTCTGGATTTCCAGCTCGCCGATCTTCGATGCAGGGGCAGCGGATGCGGTGCTCGAGAGTCCGAGCGCGAATGCGCAAGCCGCCAGAACCGCAACCAGAAAGCTTCTCCCCTGCATCAGCCCCTCCCCGTCTCTTGATCGCCCGCAAGCCGCGAGCGCCGGAGTGGATTCCTACCAGACAAACGTCGCGAAGTGGCGAAGATCCAGCCGAGTGGACAGAAAGCCCTTAACCGCCAGAGTGACCTTTCAGGCGGCGGAGATGCCGAGTGCCCCAGCGATGCGGTCCTCGTCGGTTGCGACCCAGTCGTTGATGTCGGCCAGCACCTGTTCGGCGCTGCGCTGGGGGCGCCACTGGTCGAGGCCGAAGATCCTGGTGCAGTCGGAGAGGTAGATCGGGACGTCGCCGGCGCGGGTCTCGAGGACCGGCGCGATCGGGACCTCGTTGCCGGTCAGGCGCTGGCAGATCTCGGTCGTCTCGGCCAGCGAGAGGCTGCACTCGCGGCCGCCGCCGACGTTGACCGTGCGGCCGTCCCAGGAGGCTGGGTCGAGGAGCTGGCGCTCGACCAGGTCGACCAGGTCGTCGACGTGGAGCAGGTCGCGGACCTGTTTGCCCTCGCCGCCGAAGCCGATGTAGGTGAGCGGGTTGCCGAAGCGGTGGGCGAGCATCCAGTGGGTGAAGACGCCCTGGTCGACCTTGCCCATCTGCCAGGGGCCGGCGATGACGCCGCAGCGGTCGATCACGGCGGGCACGCCGAGGCTGGCGCGGAACTCCTCGATCAGGAGCTCGGCTGCCAGCTTGGTGGCGCCGTAGAGCGTGCGCGCGCCCTCCAGCGGGAACTGCTCGGAGATTCCGGCCGGGGAGACGCCGGGGACGGCCTGCTCAGCGGCGATCTCGAACCGGGTCGGGGCCTCGTCCAGCGCCAGCTCGGCCTGCGGCGCCACCGGGTAGACGCGGCTGGTCGAGAGGAAGACGACGAAGGCGCCGTCGCGGCGGGCCAACTCGAGGCAGTTGTAGGCGCCGGTGAGGTTGGTGTGGACGAGGTAGCTGGAGTCGCCGTCGACGCCGCTCATCACCGAGGGCTCGGCCGAGCACTCGATCAGGGCGGTGATCTCCGGCAAGCGCCGCAGGTCCTCCGGCTCGCGCACGTCGCCCTTGACGAACTCGACACCCGCCTCTTCCAGCCGCGGCAGGTTCAGTTCCGAGCCTTTGCGGTAGAGGTTGTCGAGCGCGAGGATCTCCCACTCGGGGTGTCGAGCGGCGAGCGAGACGGCGAGGTTGGAGCCGACGAATCCGGCCCCTCCGGTGATCAGCAGGCGGTTCAAGATCCGCGACGGTATCGCAGTAGGGGGACCCGCCAGATCGCCTCGGCGACGATCGGGGCGTTCATCTTCGATTTGCCCGCCCGGCGATCGCTGAAGATGATCGGGATCTCGGCCACGCTGAAGCCCTTGCGGACCGCCCGGTAGGTGAGCTCGACCTGGAAGGCGTAGCCCTTGGCGTCGATCGTCCCGAGGTCGATCGCCTCCAGCACCTCGCGGTGCCAGCACTTGAAGCCGCCGGTGAGGTCGCGGACGCCGAGGCCGAGGACAAAGCGCGAGTAGGCGCTGCCGAAACGGCTGACCCCGCGGCGCACGGCGTTCCAGTCGCCGACCCCGCCCCCCGCGGTGTAACGCGACCCGATCGCCAGGTCGGCGCGCTCGCTGGCCTCGAGCAGGCGCGGCAGGTCGGCGGGGTCGTGGGAGAAGTCGGCGTCCATCTGCAGGATCAGCCCGGCGCCCCGCTTGAGCGCGCGGTGGAAGCCGGCGACGTAGGCGGGGCCGAGGCCCTGCTTGCCGGGGCGGTGCAGCACCTCGACCGCGGCGTCGGCGGCGGCGATGCGGTCGGCGATCTCGCCGGTGCCGTCGGGCGAGCGGTCGTCGACGACCAGTACGCGGGCCGAGTCCGGCAGGTTGGCGCGGGCCGCCGCGACCATCGCCTCGAGGTTCTCCGCCTCGTTGTAGGTCGGGAGCACGAGCCAGGCCGGACCGTTGGCCGCAGGCCGGTTCATCGCCGCACCCTATTGCCCCGCCGGGGCACGGCAAACGGTGGCGCCCTGCCCGGCCTCGACCAGCAGCCGCCAGGGCTGCGGAGCGCGGTCTCGGGGGATGACGAGCCGCGTCGTCGAGGCGGCGGCCACGCCCTCGGTCGAGAGCGGGTAGCCGTCGCGGGCGAAGCGGCGCAGGCTGATCGTCCCCGGGCCGCCCGGCGGCAGCTCGACCGTGGTCGTGCCGGGGCGCAGCAGCAGGGGCCGCGCCTCGCTGCTTCCCCGCACCTCGACGCAGGCGCCGCCCGCGGCAGCCTCCTCAGCGCCGGTTTCGATCCCCAGCGGCAGGGCGTTTGCGAGCACGATGTCGGCCTGGCGGCGGCCAGCCTCCGCCGCGCGCGCCAGCTCGGCAGGCGTGTACGCAGGCGAGCCGTATTCGTCGACCGCCTGCAGGTACTCGCCGGCCTGGATTTCGTTGAGGAAGCTGGTGCCGGCGATCTCCGGCGGCAGCGCGAACTCGGGCTCGACGCTGCCGGCGGCGATCTCGATCGCGCCCAGATCCGCTCGCGTCAGCACCGTCTGCGAGGCGAAGAAGTCGCGCCCTTCGCGCAGCGGCGTCAGGTTGATCACGGCGATCGCGACCGTCGCCGCCCCGGCTGCCACCAGCACCCACCGGCTCGGCCGCAGGCCCCGCAACAGGTTGGCGGCGATCAGCAGCGCAAAGAGGGCGCCGACGTAGAGGTAGCGGCTGGAGTAGGCCTCGCGGCCTGGGACCGAGTTGAAGGCGGCGAGGAACCAGAAGGTCGCCGCGGCGGCGACGACCGGCCAGAGGCGGGGGTCGAAGCGACGACCCCGCCAGGCCGCGTAAGCGACCAAGCCGGCCAGCACGACCAGCAGCCCCAGCGCCCAGTCGGAGCGGCCGACGGCTTCGTCGAAGATCGTCGCCAGCCCCAGCAGCGCGTCGAGCGAGGCGGCGAGGCCTTCGGCGACGTAGCGGGGCGAGACGAGCACGTTGTGGGCGGAGAGGTTGTTCTCGGCGTCGTGGCCCCAGCCCGCGTACCAGGCGGCGTAGAACAGCAGCGGCGCAGCGACGACCCAGAGGCGGCCGAGCCCGCGCTCGCGACGGCGCTGGAGAACGTCGACGGCGGCAGCAACGGCGAAGGCCAGACCGAGGCTGGAGAACCCGACCGAGAGCACCAGCAGGGCGGCGGCGAGCAGGTCGGCGCGGCGGTGCTCCGATTCCAACGCCAGCAGCACCCCCACCCCGCACATCGCCGAGCCGACGAAGCCGATCTGGAAGGGCCAGAGCAGGTCCTGCCAGGCGGGGCCGAGGAAGAGCAGCAGGACCGCCGCCATCAGCGCCGGCCAGGGGCCGAGGCGGCGGCGGACGTAGACGAAGACGAGCGCCGCGGTGGCCAGCAGCAGCGCCACCAGGGCGACCAGTTCCGGCGTCATCGAGTCCATCCCGAAGACCCGCAGCAGCGCCTCCTGGATCAGCACCGGGAGGAGAACGATGTGCTCGTTATGAGGGTCGAAGAGGGCGGCGGCCGAAGGGTCGCGCCGGTTCATCAGGAACTCCCAGCTGTCCTGGAACCAGGTCAGCCCGGAGCCGTAATCGAGCAGCACCGCCGCGGCGGTGAGCATGGCGAGGCCGAGCAGGACGAGTGCCGCGCCCTGACCCTGGCGGCTACGGACGGGCGCGACCGCCGCTGAGCGCCACGAAGGCATGCCAGGCGGGCTTCGGCTTGAAGCGCGGGCCTTCGCGGAAGAACCCGACCGAGTCGCAGAAGGTGCAGAGCCCTTTCAGGTCCTTCCAGGAGAACCAGTAGACCTGCTTGAGGTTGAGCCGGCGCTGGTTTTCGAGCAGGTAGGTGTAGGAGTCCCTGAGCTGGCGGACCTGGCCCTGGATCCCCTGCTCGAAGGCGACCTGCTGGAAGTTGTTCTCCGAGCCCCACCCGATCTCAGTGATGTAGAGGCCCGGACGGTCGCGGTTCTCGACGCTGACTTCGTGGAATTCCTCGACGATTTCTTCCAGCGTTTCGGCGTCGACCGCGTAGGGGTGCAGGGCGACTCCGTCGAAGCGGGTTTTCAGCCCCGGCACCGCGTAGAGCCGCTCGAGGAAGGTGGAGGCGGGCATGCCGCGGTTGCCGCCGGCGGTCGGCTCGCCGAAGAGGCCGGAGAGGATGACCTTCGCCCCCGGGCGCACCGATTTGATCGCCTGGCTGGAGATCGTCACCAGCTTCGCGTAGCGGCTGGTCGAGACCGGGAAGGCGAAGTAGAAGAAGTTCGACTCGTTCCAGATCTGCCAGGCCTTGATCGGTTTCGGCACCGGGATCGCCGGTTCGTAGTTGACGCCTTCGGTCTGGTGCTGCTTCCAGAATTCACCGCCGGGGCCGTAGCGGGCGACCGCGGCGCGGAGGAAGGCCTGCCAGGCGTTGCGCTGCTTGGCGTTGTTGACCGGCATCGTCGTCGGCTTGTTGACGACCCACTTCGGCGGCGAGCCGATCGAAGGCAGCACTTCGAGCCCGGCGCGGCTGGCGACTTCCATGGCGCCGTCGAAGCTGCTCCAGTCATAGGGGCTTTTCGCGGTCGGCTGGATCGCCGCCCAGATCAGCCCGAGCCGGACGCTGTCGATCCCGCCCGCCTTCATGTAGCGGGCGTCTTCCGGCGTCAGGCCCGTCTGCGGCGCGATCCCAAAGAAGTTGGCGGGGGCTGCAGGGCGCGGTGCGCCGCTGGTCACAGCCGGGATCAACGCGACGAGGCAGGCGAAGATGGCGGCGGTGGCGAGGTGGCGTCGTCTCATGCGGATGGGAAAGGTACCGGGAGCGTCACCCCTAAACTCCGTCGCCGCTCGGAAGTAGCGCAACGATTCACCCGGTTGCCTGTTCTTTTGGATCATATGACCAAGCTCCGACTAATCGCATCCGCCGCCCTGGCGCTTCTCGCGCTCGCCGCGGCCCCCTCGGCCCACGCCGCGACCGCCCTGGTCCCGGTCGGCGAATTCGACGAACCGATCTACGTCACCGCGGCCCCGGGCGACAAAGACCGGCTCTTCGTGGTCGAGCGCAAGGGCCGGATCGTGGCGGTCCAGAACGGCACCGCCAGCACCTTCGCCGACCTCCGCGGCGTAGTCGACTGCGGCAGCGCCTGCACGGGCGAGCGCGGCCTGCTCTCGATCGCCTTCGCCCCCGACTTCGCCAGCAGCGGTCACCTCTACGTCGACTACGCGCAGAACGACGACGGCGTGATCCACGTCGCCGAGCTGACCGCATCCGGCAGCACCGCCCCGGTCTCCAGCCTGCGCGATCTGTTGGAAATCGAACACCCCGTGAAAAGCAACCACAACGGCGGCCAGCTCCAGTTCGGCCCCGACGGCTTCCTCTACATCTCCACCGGCGACGGCGGCGGCCGCGACGACGAACTCGAAAACGCCCAGGACCTCAGCAGCCTGCTGGGGAAGCTGCTGCGGATCGACCCGCGGCCGACCGGCCTTCTCCCCTACGGCGTGCCCGCCGGCAACCCGTTCCCGGCCGCGCCGGCGCCTGCCGACACGATCTGGAGCTACGGCCTGCGCAACCCCTTCCGCTTCTCTTTCGACCGAGTGACCAAGGCGCTGACGATCGGCGATGTCGGGCAGGACAAACAGGAGGAGGTCGACTACGTCCCCTTCGGCATCGGCGCCGGCTTCAATTTCGGCTGGAGCTGCCGCGAGGGCCTGGTCGCCGGCCCCTCGATCGGCGACCCCGAATGCACCCCGCCGCCGACCGGCGGCTACGTCGATCCGATCTTCCAGTACCAGCATGCGGATCCCCCTGGCTGCTCGGCGATCATCGGCGGCTACGTCGTCCGCGACGAGAACCTCGGCGACCTCTACGGGCGCTACCTCTACAGCGACACCTGCGTCGGCGAGCTGCGCTCGTTCAACCCCGCCGCCACTTTCGGCAGCGACCGCTCCGAGCAACTCCAGGTGCCGGGCCTGACCTCCTTCGGCGAAGACGCTTGCAGCCACCTCTACGCCGCCTCCGGCAGCGGCAAAGTCTTCCGCCTCAGCGGCCCCGAAGCCGTCCCCGCACCCGCCGCGCAGAGCAACGCGACCGCCGGCGCCAGCGCCGACCCCTGCGCCGGCCCGGTCGGCCCGAAACTGGCGAGCCGGATCGGGATCCGCGCCCAGAGCCGCAAGGTGCGGCGCAACCGCAGGGCCCTGATCAGCGTCGTCGTCGCCCCCTGCAACGGCCGCCGCGGCGACCCCGTGCGGCTGCTGCGCGGCGCTCGCCGCATCGCCGGCCGCCGCCTCGACCGCGCCTGCACCGCCCACTTCCGGCCGCGCATCCGCAGCAAGGTCGCCTTCCGCGCCAGCATCGCCGAAGACGACACCTACGTATCCGCGACCTCGCGCAAGCTGAAGATCCGCATCTCAAAGAAAAAGGCGCACAAAGGCAAGGCCGGCAAGGCTCGTGACCACCGTGCCAGATGGCGCTAGCGCCGCGGCAGGAGATCACTGACCTCAAGAGCGCTCCCGGTGAGCTCTCCTTCGAAGCACGGATCGGCGAGCGCGCCGAGCGAATCTGGTTCCGCACCGAGAGCGAGCTGACGCCGAACGCCGACGCCGCGCTCGCGACCTGCCTGACGCCGGCGATGCGAAACGGCGACACGCTGCGGATGATCGACCCGATCAGCCCGCGGATCCTCCGCAACCAGCGCGAGTTCCAGGCGATCCAGGCCGCCTGGTCGCAGCGCTGGGACTTCGGCGAGCAGCCCCTGCGCGAGGTCGAGGTCGAGGCGCCGGAGCGTCCGCTCGACAGCGCGCCACCGACCGGACGGGTCGCCGCCTTCTTCAGCGGCGGCGTCGACTCCTTCTCGACCGTCTTCGAAAACCCCGACCTGACCGACCTGATCTTCGTCCGCGGCTTCGACCTGATGCTGGGCGCGCCACAACATGCGGGCCTGCTCGACGAGGTCGATGCACGCCTGCGGGAGACGGCCGGCGCCCTGGGCATGCCGCTGCACGTGGTCGAAACCAACCTGCGCGACCTCAGCGACGGCCTGGTCGCCTGGGACTACTACTTCGGCGCCGCCACCACCGCGGTGGCGCTGTTCATGGCGCCGCTCTTCGACCGCGTCCTGATCACCGGCGACTCCGACTACGAAGTGCAGCAGAAGTTCGGCGCCAACTGGCTCGTCGACCAGCTCTGGAGCACCGAGCGGCTGGAGATCTGCGACGTCGGCGGCCGCCTCAGCCGGATGCAGCGGGTGGAGCGGATCGCCTTCGAGCCCGCGGTCCAGCAGGCGCTGCGCGTCTGCTGGGAGAACCGCGGCGGCGCCTACAACTGCGGCCGTTGCCGCAAGTGCCTGATGACGATGATCGCGCTGGAGGCGATCGGCGCCCGCGAGCAGATCTCCACCTTCCCGGCCGAGCTGGACCTCGGCGCGGTAAGCGAGATCGAGATATCGCAGCCGGTCCTGCTGACGCTGTGGGAAGACCTGCTCGACGCCTCCCGCCGTGGCCGCAGGCGCGATCTCGAGCGGGCGACCGAAACGGTGGTGGAGCACGGCAGGCAGGCCCTCGGACTGCCCTCCGACTACCGGCGCCGGCGCTCGCCCGGACCACCACCGGTGCTCGCCGGCGCCGATGGCGGCCAGCGCTTCCTCGCCACCCCGGCCACGGCGGAGGCGCTAGCGAGCGCCAGTGCCGTGGCGGTCCTGGTCGGCAGCTACGACGGCTCCGGCAACTACGGCGACCTGCTGCAGCTCGACGGCGCCCGCGAGCTGCTCGCGCCCCACGCGGAGGGCCTGCTGGTCCTGCCCGTCGTCGAGCGCGCCCTGGCCGGCGACCACGGCGACCTGGTCGAGGACTTCGTGCACCCGTTCGAGCACGCGCTCTACTTCGACCCCGGCGAAGGCGGCAGCGACGGGTTGGTCCCGGTGCGAGCGCCGCAGGACCTCTCCTTCGCCTGCCTCTATCTCTACGGCGGCGGCTACCTCAACCCGGCCTGGGGCGAGCGCAAGCTGACGATGCTGCAGGCGGCGGAGCAGTTGCTCGGAGAGGGCGGCGCGAAGGTGCGGCGCGTGGCCTCCGGCCTCCAGGTCGACCGCGACTGGTTCGCGGGCCTGGGCAGCGAGGACAAGGCGATGCTGAAGCGGTTCGACCCCCTCGGCGCCCGCGACGAGGGCTCGCGGGAAGCGCTCGCCGAGCTCGCCAACGGCGCCGAGACTTTCAATGGCGGCGACGACGCGGTGGGCATCCTGCGCCGCCTCCCGGTCGCTGATCGCAAGGGCCAGAACGGGCGGGTGAGGGTCAACCTCCACTTCGCCGAGCACGCCTGGATCAGCGACCAGCCCGACTCCCTGCTGCCCTCCTACCTCGCCTTCCTCGGCGAGCTCTCGCGGCGCCCCGAGCAGGTGGTCCTGCAGCCGCTGGTCGCCTACTCCGACCCGCGAATCGACGAGGGGCCAGCGCTGGCGCGCCTGCTGGAGGCCTGCGCGGAGTTTGGGATCGAGGTCGACGAGCCGATCCTGCTGCGCCCGGCCGGGCTGGCGGACGCGGCCCCGCAGCTGGGCGACGCGGCGCTGACCCTGAGCTGTTCCTACCACGTCGCGCTGACCTCGCTGATGCTCGGCGTCCCGGCGGTCCTGCACGAGGAAAACGCCTACTACCGGCAGAAGGCGGAGGGGCTGCGCCACGCGTTCGGAGCGGAGCCGGCGTTCGCCGCCGTCACCGGCGCGGTCGCCGAGCAAGCGGCAGGCCGCATCGTCGGCGCCGCCCTCGACGGTGGGGCGCAACTGCGGGAGCAGCTCGCCGGCCGCGCGGCCGAGCTGGGTGGGCGCCACCTCGAGGCGGAGACCCGGCTGCTGGACGGGCTCCGCTTGGCGCAGCATCGTGAGTTCGGCGCAAGAGCCGAGATCGCCGCCCTCCGTTGCGAGCCGGGCGAGCTCTCCTTCGAGGCGAGGATCGGCGGCGAGGAACGGCGGGTCTGGTTCCGCACCGAGAGCGAGCTGACGCCCAACGCCGACGCCGCCCTGGCCGCTTGCCTGATGCCGGCGATGCGTAACGGCGGCAGGCTGCGGATGACCGACCCGGTCAGCCCGCGGATCCTCCGCAACCAGCGCGAGTTCCAGGCGATCCAGGTCGCCTGGTCGCGCGAGTGGAACTTCGGGGTCCCGCCGCTGAAGGAAGTCGAGCTGGAGGCACCGGAGCGCCCGCTCGACCCAGCGCCGGCGAGCGGCCGGGTCGCCGCCTTCTTCAGCGGCGGCGTCGACTCCTTCGCCACCGTGCTCGAGAACCCCGACCTGACCGACCTGATCTTCGTCCGCGGCGTCGACCTGATCCCCGGCGTCCCCGAGCACCAGGGGCTGGTGGACGAAGTCGAGCAGCGGATGCGCGCCGCCGCCGCGGAGCTGGGCATGCCGCTGCACGTCGTCGCTACGAACGTCCGCGAGCTCTCCGACCCCCTGGCCCCCTGGGAGGCCTACAACTCCTGCGCCCTGGTCGCGGTGGCGCTGTTCATGGCGCCGCTCTTCGACCGCGTCCTGATCGCCAGCGACAGCGACCACGCGACGCAGCTCCCACTCGGCGCCGGCCGCATGATCGACCAGCTCTGGAACACCGAGCGGCTGGAGATCGTCGACGCCTGCGGCCGCCTGGGACGCGAGCAGCGACTGCAGCGAATCGCCGGGCACCCGGTGGTCCAGCGCGACCTGCGGGTCTGCTGGCAGAACCCCGACGGCGCCTACAACTGCGGCCGCTGCCGCAAGTGCGTGCTGACGATGATCGGGCTGGAGGCGATCGGGGCGCGGGCCGAGGTCTCCTCCTTCCCGGCCGAGCTCGACCTCGACCTCCTCGCCGATTTCGAAATGACCCAGCCGATCCAGTTGATCTATTGGGAAGGCCTGCTCGAATCGATCCGGGACAACCGCCGCGCCGATCTCGAGCAGGCGGTCGCACCGCTGGTCGAACGCGGCAAGCGGGCGCTGGGGCTGCCCCAGTCCTACCGAGTCCGCGAGGACGGCCCGCCAGCGGCCAAGCCCCTGAACAGCTCGGCTGCCGACGCCAAGGCGGAGGCGCTGTCCAAAGCCCTGCGCGAGGCCGAGGACCGCGCCGAGGCGGCCGCAGCCCGGGCCGAGGCGGCCGAGCGCAGCGACGCCGAGGCGCGGCAGATGCTCGCGGTCGTGCTCGGGTCCAGCTCCTGGCGTCTGACCGCGCCGCTGCGCCGCCTGAGCGGGATCGCCCGGCGCTGGCGCCACCGCGCCTAGTAGACGCCGCCGAGCTTGCGGTGGTCCCAGGTCGCCGTGCGCACCGGCTTGAACTGGATCGCCACCCGCTTCGGCGCCTGCGCCGCCAGCGCCGCCTTGGCGTCCTCGCCGAGCTCGGAGTCGCCGCCGCCGTAGCGCAGCGCCAGCTCTTCGGCGAAGCCGAGCACCGTCTCGTGGTCGCGGTGCAGGACCGCCTCGGCCTCGATCATCGTCCCGCGCAACTCGCCGTACTCCTCGCCGGTCTCGATCAGCAGGGTCGCCCGCGGGTCGCGTTCGAGGTTGCGAACCTTCTGCGACTTGGCGTAGGTCCAGATCCAGAGCTCGCCGGCGCGGACGACAAACCAGAGCGGCATCGAGTGCGGCCAGCCGCGCGGCCCGTGGCTGGATACGACCGCCACCCGCTCCGTCTCAAGTAGCTGCCCCAGCTCCTCGGCGCTGAGCTGGATCTGGTCGCGACGGCTCATCGCTCCCACCATGGCAGGAATCGAGCGCACGTTGGCAGCCCTGGCTCTGGAAAGTTCACGGCAAAACGGCGATCCTGCTCATATGAAAACCGCAATCCTGATCTTTGACGGAATCACCGCGCTCGACGCGGTCGGCCCCTACGAGGTACTGCGCTCGGTCCCCGGCTGGGAGGTCGAGTTCGTCGCCCAGAGCACGGGTGAGAAACGAACCGACAGCGGCGCCCTCGGAATCACCGCCGACCGCGCCCTGGCCGAGGTCACCGACTCCGACATCGTCCTCGTCCCCGGCGGTGCCGGCAACCGGCCACTGCTCGACGACGAGCAGGTGCTCTCCTGGCTGCGCGAGGTCGACCGCACCACCAAGTGGACGACCTCCGTCTGCACCGGCTCCCTGGTGCTCGGCGCCGCCGGCCTGCTCGAGGGCAAGCGGGCGACCGGCCACTGGCTCTACCTCGAGCCCCTGCGCACCTACGGCGCCGAGCCGACCGCCCAGCGCGTGGTCGAGGACGGCAAGGTGATCACCGCCGCCGGCGTCTCCGCCGGCATCGACATGGCCCTGCACCTGGTCGCCACCGAGGCCGGCCCCGAGGTCGCCCAGGCCGTGCAGTTGGCGATCGAGTACGACCCCCAGCCCCCCTTCGACGCCGGCGCCCCCCACAAGGCCGCGCCCGAGATCGTCGAGCTGGTCACCGCGGTCTCCAAGTCGGACCCCTCGCTGAGGGTGCTCGACTGAGGCACTCAGCCGGGGGGTTCATAGGGCATGTATCGCCGCATGAACTCGGCGAAGCGCGGAACCGTGAAATCGACGAAACCGAAATCCTCGGTTGCGTAGATCAGGCCCTTGGTCATTAGCTGCTGCCGAGTCGGCGATGCCTGGGTGACGGACAGGCCCGCCTTCTCGGCGGCCTGCCCGGACCGATATGGCCCGTCCCCCAACTCCGCCATCGCGCGCATGTAACGCCGCTCACCCTCGGTCGCCCGCTGCGCCCGAACCTCGTAGATGCTCTTGTCCAGCGCCGCCTGTGCCGCGGGCATCGCACGCTTTACGTCGTCCTCCGCGATCGGTGACTCGGCGGCAAGGTTCCAGGCATGCTTGCCCAACTGCTGGATATAGAACGGGTAGCCCGCCGTCCACTCGAGTGCCAATGAAACCGCGTCAGGCTGGTACTCGATGTCCTGACGGCGCGCCGGCTCGACCAGCGCGAGGGTGGCCGATGCCTCGTCGAGATTCTCGATACTGGGGAAGTCGAAGAGGCGCTCTGCGTACGAGCGAGCCTCGCCCGTCAAGAGTGGGATCTGCGGCAGTGCAGCGGCCGCCACAGCGATAGGAAGCTCTTTCTGAGTCGCCCGATGGAGGGCGCTGATCAGCGACCGGTACTCGATTTCATCGACGAACTGCAACTCATCCAGGAAGATCGCGACGCCGGACCCCTGCCCCCGCGCAGCGGCGCCGAGCTCGAGAAAGAGGTCGGTTAGATCGGCGGCAATCGTCCCCTCGTCGGCCCCGCCGAGGTCAACCGCCAAACCAAATTCATCCGGCCCGGTGAGCCTGATCGTCTTCAGGTGGCCGAGTGCCGCGCGGATTCGGCTGGTGAGCTTCTTGCCGAGATCGAGCCTGCCGAGAGCCCGCTCAGCATCCCGCGCGAGCTCATCGACGAGGTTCGAGCCGGGAGTAAGCTCGTGGTAGAAGGTGATGAATCCGGCCGCCTCAGCCTGATCCTCAAAGGCGTTGAGGAGAACCGTCTTCCCCACGCCGCGCAGTCCCCTGACGACCATGCTCTGCTCGGTGGCGCCGCGCTTCAGGCGACCAATGAGGGTCTCGAACTGCTCCAGCTCGCGCTCCCGTCCCGCCAGCTCAGGCGGCCGAGATCCGGCGTTGGGGGTGTAGGGATTCGCTACTGGGTCCAAAGAGGTTCTAGTGAGTTATAGCAAGTTATAGGAGAAACGCTATAAGTGGCTATAACTTCCTAGAACCAAGGGGTCCCCGGAACCAGAGTTCGCCGCAAGGTGAACCGAGACGTTTACTTAAGAAGAATTGCGCAGTCTGGACGAGTGTGAGAGCGTCGGCCGGTCCGTTCAGCGATTCGGGGGAGGAATCAGTGAGTGTCAAAGGGATGAACGAGATAGCCGTAGAGCGGGAGAACACCAGAGCACAGGCGAAGGGATACATGGACCTCCTGGTAACCGCGATCCCGACCGAGCCGCTGGCGCTCTACACGTTTGTGATCGCCGGCATCGTCGCGACGATCGACCCTGGCACCGACCAGCGCCTGACGATGCGCTGGATCATCTTCAGCGCAACCGCATTACTCATCTGCGCCTGGATGGTCGCGGCGTACCTTCGCCGCCCAGAGGCGGACCGGGACCGGAAGCTGCCGCTGCCGGAGATCACCAGCGCCATCATCGCCTTCGGCGCGTGGGGACTGGTCATGCCCGAATCCCCTCTGGCGGCGGAACTCTCAGGAACTGACCAAACCGTCTGGACCTTCATCATCGTCGCCGCTGGCGCCGCGATTCTCGGCCTGCTCACCGGGACGATGAAAAAGAAGGTCGAAAGCTAGAAGGAGTCCGGCTAGCGAGGCAGCGGCAGAAGGTCCAGCTCCAGCCAGGGTCCCTCGCCGGCCATCGGCTGCGTCCGTCCCTCCAGCCAGTCGGCCTGGAGGTCGTCGTAGTGGGGGCTGGCGGGGTGGCCGGACTGGCCGGTGAACATCTGCCAGCGGGAGCGGTCGGCGTCGGTCGGGTCGGCGACCATGCGCCAGCTCGGCGCCCAGACGGCCCGGTAGGGGTCGTTGGGGTCGTAGGCGATCTGGCTCACCGTCTCCTGGGCACCGCCCGCGCGAAGCCGGCGATTGAGAAGTTTGTGCAGCAGCGGATTGGCGTCGCCGAGCGGGTGCGGGAACTCCATCTCGTGCACGCGGCCCCAGCGCCAGGCCTCGGGGTCGGGGCCGAAGCGCTCGGTGAGGTCGTCGAGGGCGCCGGCCAGGGCCTCCAGCACGAGCTCGTCCCAGGGGCGGCCGATCAGCTCCTCGTCGGCTTCCTCCCAGAGGCCCATCAGGTGCGAGTGCCAACGCCAGGGCGAGGTGATGTGCGGGGTGAAGCCGTTGTCGGCGCGGTCGAGCCAGCGCTCGGAGAGGTCGCGGTCGCCGATTACGCCGCGGGCCACCTCGCGGGCGAGCCGCAGCAGGAAAGCCTGGTAGATGGTGCCGGCGACGGTGTCGGGATCGAGCCGGCCGTCCCAACTGCGCAGCCGCTCGATCGCCGAGCGCTCGCGCTGGCCGCTCGGATGCAGGCGGCCCAGGCGCGCCGCCGCCTCCAGACCGGGCAGCGAGAGGTTGTCGGACTGCATTGCCTCGAAGCTGGCGAGGTCGTGCTCCTCGCTCTCCCCCAGCAGTTGCTCGATCCGCTTGGCGCGGAACCCGTCGAGCCATTCGCTGGTGATGTGGTGCGGGTAGTCGTCGCCGACGATGCGGTTGTTGGCGGTGACGAGGAAGCCGCTCTCGGGGTCGACGACCTCGGGCAGTTCGTCGTAAGGGATGGTGCCGTCCCACTCGAACTCTCCCGTCCAGCCCGGCTTCGGCAGGTCGGGACAGCCGCCGGGCCGGCGCGGCAGGCGGCCGATCAGCTTGTAACCGATCGAGCCCTTGCGGTCGGCCCAGATCAGGTTCGAGGCGGGCGAGGTGTGGCCTTCGAGCCGCTCCACCAGCTCCGTGCCGGAGCCGATGTCGAGCAGCTCGAACATGCCGGCGAAAGCGGTCGGTTCGGACAGGGTCTGCCAGGAGAGGGCCAGCGGCTCGGCCTCGTCGGCGCCGAGCGCCTCGTTGACGAGCGGGCCGTGGTGGGTGCAGCGGACGTCGAGCACGACCGGGTCGCGCCCTTTCACGGCGATCTCCTCGCGCACGGTCTCCAGCGGGCGCCACTCGTCTTCGAACAGGTAGTTGTCGCCCTCGACCCGCTCGACGAAGAGGTCCTGGACGTCGGCCATGACGTTGGTGAAGGTCCAGCAGACGTCGTTGTTCTGGCCCATGTAGACGCCGGGCATGCCCGGCATCGAGGCGCCGCGGACGAAGCGATCGCCCTGGCGCAGGCCGACCTGGTACCAGATGCCCGGCATGCTCGGGGGCAGGTGCGGGTCGCCGGCGATCAGCGGCGCGCCGGTGGCGCTGAGGTCGCCGCTGATGGCCCAGTTGTTGGAGCCCGAGGCCTCGGCGGCGAGGCCCATGGTGCGGCGCACGGCGTCGATCTGCTCGACGATCGAGAGCCCGTCGCCGCTCCAGGGCGCCTGCATCACGACCGGGTTGTCGGCCGGGTAGGTCGGGTCGAGGCGGGCGGTCAGCTCCGGACCGAGGTCGCGCAGCATGTCGGCGCGCAGGAGCTCCCGCTCCCAGTTGGTCGAGAGGCCGAAGGCGAGCAGCTTGCCGAGGCTGAGGATGTCGACCGGCCGCCAGGGCTCGAACTGGAGCCGCAGCAACTGCATCTCGAAGGGCATCGCCGGCGCCTTCGCAGCGGCGGCGTTGACGCCGGCGCAGAAGCGCTCGAGCTGGGCCCGCAGCGCCGGGTCGAGTTCAGCCTCCTCGCGTTCGGCGACGCGGCGGATGCCGAGCGTGCGCAGCAGGCGGTCGACCGGCAGTCCCTCGGGCCCAGCCATCTCGGCGACCCGGCCGCGGACGACGCGGCGGTAGAAGTCCATCTGCCAGAGCCGGTCCTGCCCGTGGCAGAAGCCCTGGGCGAAGTAGAGGTCCTCGCGGTCGTCCGCCTCGATGTGGGGGACGCCCCAGCGGTCGCGGCGGACCCGCACCCGACCGGCCAGCCCGTCGAGCTCGATCGTGCCCTTCTGCTGCGGCAGCGGTCGCCGCGCCAACCAGTGCCAGGCCGCCGCGGTGGCGACGGCGGCAAGCCCGGTTCCGGCCGCCCCGGCCAGCAACCCGGCCCGCGCAGCGCGGCTTTTGGTCAGACGCCCCATCCAGAGTGTGTATCAGAGAACTGGCCAGCTAGCCAGTTACTCGCGCAAGTTGGTCGGCAACCGACCCTCGCCCTCGAGCTTTTCGAGGTGCGCCTCCATGGCCATCGCGGCCCATGGGAGGAGCTCGATCGGGACGTCGGACCAGACCTCGGAGAGGAGCGCGGCACGGGAGCGCTCTCCGCTCCCCAGCGCCTCGACCAGGCCGCGCTCGCGGGCCTCGCGGTGCTCGACGTATTCGGCCAGCTTCGCCGCCGGGTCGGTGATCCAGGGGCCGTGGCCGGGGGCAATCAGGTCGAGCTCCTCCTTCTGCACCAGCGCCAAGGAGTCCATGTAGGCGGCGAGCGAGCCGCCGCCGGGCGGCACGATCGTCGAGCCCAGCCCGAGCACCAGGTCGCCGGCGAAGCAGACGCCGTCGGGCGAGACGAAGCAGACGTGGTCGGCGGCGTGGCCGGGGGTGGCCAGCACGCGCAGGCCGGCGTGCTCCTCGCCGCCGTGCGGCTGCACCACCTCGGCCCCGAGCTGGTCCGACCCGGCGGCGTGGTCGCCGTGGGAGTGGGTGAGGAGGACGAGGCCGATACCGCCGCGCTCGGCCGCGGCGGCACGGATCGCGTCGAGATGCCCCGCGTCCTCGGAGCCGGGGTCGATCACCGCGCAGGGACCGTCGCCGTAGAGGTAGGTGTTCGTCCCTTCCAGCGTCATCGGACCGGGGTTCGGGGCGACTATCCGCACTATCTCCGGGTGGCCCGGAGCGCTGTCCATCACTCGTCGGCGATCTCTTTCGCGATCGCCTCGCGGGCATCGGCCGGCTCCAGCACGACCAGGTCGCCGGCGCCGCGGAGGATCTCCCGCACCAGCCAGGGCTTGCCGGCGTAGGGCAGCTCGACGACGACGGCTCCGTCGGCCAGCTCCTCGACCACGGTGCGCTCCTCGCGCAGCCAGCGCGCCCGCTCCGGCGAGACCCAGACCCGCGCCACCTCGGCGGTCGGCACCTCGCCGTGGGTCATCCAGCCCTCGACCCCGGCCAGCTCCTCGACCTCGGGCCGCGGCTCGAAGCTCTCCTTGGAGACGTTCGCCTCTTTGACCCGGTCGAGCTTGAAGTGGCGGACCCCGCCTTTGGTCAGGTCGTAGCACTCGACGTACCAGCCCTCGCGCCCGTTCTCGAGCCGGTAGGGCTCGACCCGGCGGTCGGTGAACTGGTCCTCGTTCTCCTTGTAATAGCTGAGCTCCAGCACCTTGCTGCCGGCGATCGCGTCGTTGACCATCCGCGCCACGGCGGCGTCGCCGCCGCCGGCGGAGGCGATCTCCAGCCCCTCCTCGGAGGGGTCGTGGCCGAGCGCGCCGACGATTTTGCGCCGCGCCGACTGCAGGTTGGACTGCGGCAGGTGGTCGCCGAAGAGGTCGATCGCCGCCACCAGCGCCTTCGCCTCCAGCGGCAGCAGGCGAGCCGGGCGGGCGAAGTTGTCGCCGTAGGGCTCGGAGTCGACCTCGATCTCGTCGCCGATGTATTCGGCGTAGAGCACGTAGGTGCCGCCGCCGAAGTTGACGACGTTGAGCAGGTCGACGTCCTCGCGCAGCTCCTCGTCGGTCAGTTCCAGGCGCTGGCGCAGCTCGGCCACGTGCAGCCGCTCGCCGGCTTTCGCCGCTTCGATCAGCATGCCGGCCAAGGTGACCAGGCGAGCGAAGCGCTCGGGCCGGATCGCCGCCTCGCCGCGACCGTTGGAGCGGCTCCGTTTCGGCGCCTCGCGCAGCGGCCGGTCGACGATTTTGGCCGGCTTGAAGCCGTTCTCGTGGCGCTCGCGCAGCAGCTCGCGCCGCTTGCCGGCCTCCGCGCGCAGGTCGTCGGGCCCCAGCACCTCGGCGTTGGCGCGCCAGCGCAGGACCCAGGCGATCAGCTCACGAACCGAGGCGTAGCTGGTTTCGAAGACCTTGCCCTTGCCGGGCGCGCCGTCGGCTTTTTTCGCGTCGCGCAGCTCGCCGTAGCCGCCGAAGTCGCGCTCGACCAGCCAGGCGATCCGTTCGCGGATGAAGATCTTCGCCGTGCCCTGGGTCTCCCCCAACTGCCAGTCGGCGCGGCTGCCGTAGTCGCGGCGGTCGAAGTTCTCCGGCGGCGAGAAGTCGTGCTCGGCCTTGGAGGCGTACCCGACCTTGCCCTGGATCCGCGAGAGGCGGAAGACGCGGACCGCCTCGCGCTCGTGCGAGAGGCCGATCAAATAGAACTGGCCGCCGCGGAAGACCAGGTGGTACGGGTCGACCTTGCGCTTCTCGGTCTCGCCCCGCTCCATCGTGTAGTAGGTGAACTCGATCGTCTTGCGACGGGAGATCGCGGTCTCGATCTTGGAGAGGCGCTGGGAGAGGTCGCGCCCGCCGGCGGAGGCGGTCATCGCCATCTCGACCGGCGCCCGCTCGACCTCGTTCAGCGGGTTGGGGTGTCCCCAGGCGACCTGCTGCAGAGCGAGGCGCAGCGGCTCGGCGTAGGCGAAGCCGCCGTCGGTCAGCAGCATCAGCGCCGTGCTCAGCGCCGCCAGCTCGTTGTCGGAGAAGGAGATCGCGTCGAGGTAGAAGTTCTCCGGCGGCAGCGAGTAGAGCTCGGCCTCGAAGAAGCCCTCGCCGGGCTTCTCGACGCCAAGCTGAATGCCGAGGCTCTCCAACTCAGCCCGGTCGGCATAGAAGCGACGCGCGAACGCGTCGTCGTTCATATCGCTGTAGCCCTCCACCTCGCGCTTGATCTCGAGGGCCGAAACCGGCCTCCCCTGTGCCATCAGGAACGAGATCAGCGAGAGCTGGCGGATCAGCTTCTCGGTGTCCTTCGCCACGGGTCGCAGGATAGTCTGCAAGCCAAGTAATGGACATCCTGCGCAACCTGTTCGGGAGCCTGACTTCCGGGATCATCCGACTATTGGTTACCGTCGGGATCCTCGCGGCGGCCTATTTCTTCCTGGTAAAGCCGGTCTTGAAGACGACCAGCGACATCTCCAAGGAAGCGAATTCGAGCTTCCAGAAGTCAATCGGCGGCGAGCTCGACCTGAGCGACATCGGCGGCACGATCGAGAGCGTCAACCACCAAGTCCAAACCCAGATCCGCCGCTCATTCCACACGGCGGAGAAGAAGGGTCACCCCAAGAAGCTGATCCGCTGCATCAAGCATGCCGAGGGTGACGTACAGCGCATCAAGCGCTGCACCGTGAAGTTCTGATCGCGCGAACACTCCGGTTCGCTCAAAGCAACTCCACCGCGCGGCGAGGCTGTGATTGGATGGCGCGATCGACGCGAAGGCGCAATCGTTCGAAGCGATCTTCGACCGCAACGTCCGCTACCTGGTCCCGGTCTACCAGCGACGCTACGCCTGGGCACGAGAGCGGCAGTGGGAGCCCTTCTGGAAAGACGTCCTCGAAGTCGTCAAAGCCTATGTGAGTGCGGTAGGAGAGGGCGGTGCAGTGCCGCCGGCCGAGGAGCTGCCCAACCACTTCCTCGGAGCGATCGTGGTCAAGCTGATGCAGTTCGGCACCGGCCAACTCGAGCTGCGGGAGATCATCGACGGCCAGCAGCGCCTGACCACGATCCAGCTGCTGATCGGGGCGGCGGCGGAGGTGCTCGAGGAGCTCGGCGCCAGCGAGCAGGCCGAAGCGCTGCGGGACCTGACCGCCAACCGCCGCCAGACCCAGGGGGATCCCGAGGCGGTCTTCAAGGTCTGGCCGACCAAGCACGACCGCGCCGCCTTCCGAGCAGTAATGAGTGGCAGCGAGCTCGACAAAGAACTGGAGAAGGATCGCATCGCCCAGGCACACCGTTACTTCTGCGAGGCGATCGCGGAATGGGCGGAGTCGATTCCGGAGCCCGACCGGGAGCTCCACCTGCAGGCGCTGGAGGCGGTGATCCGCACCCAGCTGAAGATCGTCTGGATCGACCTCGACAAACGCGACAACTCGCAGGTGATCTTCGAGACCCTGAACGACCGCGGCGCCCCGCTCAACGCGATCGACCTGGTCAAGAACTTCGTCTTCCAGCGCGAGCATGAGCACGGCGGCGCCGACACCGAGGACCTCTACGAGCAGCACTGGGTCTGGATCGAGGACGACTGGTGGCAGGAGAAGGTGCGGCTGGGACGTCTCGACCGGGTGCGGGCCGACGTTTTCCTCCAACACTGGCTGCAGATGCGGCTGGGGATCGAGGTGAACTCGGACTACCTGTTCAAATCGTTTACCAAGATGTTCGACGGGGACGACTCCCCCGACGTCGCCGCCCTGATCCCCGAGTTCGCCGAGGACTCCCGCATCTACCGCTCATTCTCGGCCCAACCCGCCGGCACCGCGCGAGCCGGGTTTTTCAGCCGCCTGAAGGTCCTCAACACGACCACGCCCTTCCCCCTGGTCCTCTTCCTCTTCAAGCAGGAGCAGGTGGGGACGCTGTCCGGCGGCGAGGTCGACCGCTGCCTGGCGACGATCGAGGACTACCTGGTCCGCCGCATGCTGATGCGAGGGTCGGCGCAGGGGTACAACCGCACCTTCACCGAATTGGTCAAGGATGTGAGGCAGGACCCGGGGCGCGCCCCGGAGGTCCTTGAGCAGCAGTTGACGAAGATGGAGGGGGCCTCTCGGAACTGGCCGCGGGACGGCGAGCTGAAGCAGGTGCTGACCCAGAGCCGCGCCTACGGACCGGGGGCAATCGCGCAGGAACGCCTGCTCGACGTCCTCTGGGAAGTGGAGCGGAGGCGGCTGAGGACCGACAAGCACGAGGACCTGCAGCGGCCCGAAAAACTCCAGATCGAGCACGTGATGCCGCGGTCCTGGACCGCCCACTGGCCGCTGCCGGACGGGGACCCGGCGGGGCTGGACGAGCGCCGCGCCGAGCGCGACCACGCGGTCAACCTGCTCGGCAACCTGACCCTCGTCACCCACCGCCTCAACCCCGCGATGTCAAACAGCGCCTGGGCGAAGAAGCAGCCTGCCCTGTCGGACCACAGCCTGCTGGCAATGAACCGGCAGCTGGTCGACCGCTACGCCGAGGGCTTCGACGAGAGCTCGATCGCCGAGCGCGGCGAGCTGCTCGCCGAGCACATCCTCGCGGTCTGGCCGGGGCCGCCGGCCACGGCTCCGGTGGAGCGGGAGCCCAGTCCCTCCTAGGAGCTAAGCCGCGCGCTGGCCGAAGTAGGCCGAGCCGGAGAGCGCCCGGTCGAAGCCGGACCAGGACTCGCCGGCGGGGAGCTGGCGCTCGAGGCGGTCGAAGCTGCCGAGGCGGCCGCCGAGGTTGTCGATCATGTGGACGAGGACAGCCTCGCGGGTGGCGGGCACGACCGGGGAGCCGTGTTCGAGTGAGCCGTGGTGGCTGAGGATGATGTGGAGCACGCACTGGGCGAGGGCGGGGTCGAAGCCGGGCAGGTCCTCGATCGCGCGGCGCACGGTGTAGTAGCCGAGCGGGATCTCGCCCTGGAGGCGGCCGGCGTCGGTGAGGTCGATCGCCAGCGGGTCGTCGTTGTAGGCGACGGTCTTGCCGATGTCGTGCAGGAGGGCGCCGGTGACGGCGACGTCGCGGTCGATGCCGGGGAAGAAGTTGGCCGCGGCGGAGACCGCCTGGGCGACCGAGAGCGTGTGCTCGAGCAGCCCGTGGCGGTAGGCCTGGTGGTAGACCTTCGCCGCCGGCGCGTCGCGGAACCGGGCCCAGGTCGGCGAGTCCTCGCCGAAGAAGAGGTCCAGAAGCTGCCGCAGCTCCGGGTCCTGCACGGTCGCCAGCAGCGCCCGCAGGTCGCGCTCCAGGTGCTCCAGCGAGACCTCGGACTCGGCCGCCAGGTCCTCGGTCTCGTACTCGTGCACCTCGGCCGGGCGCAGCTCGGCGATCTTGATCTTCGCCCCCCAGCGCTCGCTGACCTCGAAGACGCCGGTGAGCCAGACCGGGGTGCCGCCGGTGCAGAGCACGTAGCGCCCCTCCGCGTCCTCCCAGGAAACCGCCTCAACCGTGCCGCTGGCGTCACCGAGGGAGAGCCGCAGCCAGGCCTCGCCGTTCTTCTTGCGCCGCAGCTCCCGCTCGCGCACGGCGTACACACCCCGCACCCGCTGCCCATCCTCGAGCTCGCGGATCGGGACCCGGGCAATCTCCTCGAGCGCCGGCTCCGGCACCTCAACTGGCGCCATCTCCGGAGCCACCAGCGCCGTCTGCTCGGCACCCATTGCGCTTTGCCCATCCATCCCGACTCAAGTTAGAGCCGTCAGCGGACGCTGCTCAGCGTTTGGTCGAGGGGGAGGGGAGGTCTCGACGCAGCCTCCCCGCTGTTGCTGCGGCGAGACCTCCCCTCCCCCTCTGCAACTCGTGTTCAGACGCTGTCAGGTACCTCGACCTGCGCCGGCGTCGCCCCGTTCCCGCTCGCCTTCAGCCCGGCCGCGACCCGCGCTCCGAGCTCCGAATCCACCTGGGTCCAGTAAGCGATCACGCGCTCCTGCACCTCATTGCTGACTTCGGCGCTGGCGTGCCCGACCACGTTCTCGACCAGCTCGTCGCGGCCGCCGTCGCTCAACACCTCGCGGTAGAGCGTGCCCGCCTGGACGAAGTCGTCGTCCTCGGCGTGCTTGGCGTTGGCGTAGCGGCCGATCTCGGCCTCCTCGACCGACCAGTTCAGTTCCGCCCCGTTGTCGGGGTCCGCCACCGGGCCGCCCTTGGTGTTCGGCGCGTACGGAGGCTGCGAGCCGGAGTGGTGGTAGGTCATCGGCCCGTCCTGGTTGTAGGAGTGGACCGGGGACTTCGGCGAGTTGATCGGCAACTGCTCGTAGTTGGCGCCGATCCGGTGCAGGTGGGTGTCGTGGTAGCTGAAGATCCGCCCCATCAGCATCTTGTCGGGGCTGAGCCCGATCCCCGGCACCAGGTTGGCGGGGGAGAAGCCGGACTGCTCGACCTCGGCGAAGAAGTGCTCCGGGTTGCGGTCGAGGACCATGCGGCCGACCTGGATCGGGGGGTAGTCGCCGTGCGGCCAGATCTTCGTCAGGTCGAACGGGTTGAAGCGGTAGTCGGCGGCGTCGGCGAACGGCATCACCTGCACCTCGAGGCGCCATTCCGGGTGGTCGCCGCCGTCGATCGCCGCGCGCAGGTCGCGGCGGTGCGCGTCGGGGTCCTCGGCGGCCATCGCCACGGCCTCGGCTTCGGTGTAGTTCTCGACTCCCTGCACCGTCTTGAAGTGGTACTTGACCCAGAACTTCTCACCGGCGGCGTTGATCCAGGAGAAGGTGTGGCTGCCGTACCCGTTGAGGTGGCGCAGGGTGCGCGGCGTGCCGCGCTCGGACATCAGGATCGTCACCTGGTGGGCGCTCTCCGGCGAGAGCGTCCAGAAGTCCCACTGCATGTCGTTGGAGCGCATGCCGGTGTCGGGCAGGCGCTTCTGCGAGTGGATGAAGTCGGAGAACTTGGAGGCGTCGCGGATGAAGAAGACCGGGGTGTTGTTTCCAACCAGGTCGTAGTTGCCTTCCTCGGTGTAGAACTTGATCGCGAAGCCGCGCGGGTCGCGGGCGGTGTCGGGGGAGCCGAGCTCACCGGCGACGGTGGAGAAGCGCAGGAACAGCGGCGTCCGCGCGCCCGGCTGGAAGAGGCCGGCTTTGGTGAACTGGCTGACGTCCTCGGTCACCTCGAGGAAGCCGTGGGCGCCGGAGCCCTTGGCGTGGACGACCCGCTCGGGGACGCGCTCGCGGTTGAAGTGCTGCATCTTCTGCACGGTCGCGTGGTCGTGCAGGACGGTCGGGCCCTGCTCCCCCACGGTCAGCGAGCGCTCGTCGCTGGTCATCGGGATGCCGGAGTCGGTGGTCGTCGTCGGTCGCTTCTGGTCGTCGCTCATCTCTTCGTTCCTTTGCTGGGGCGGGAAGCCAGAACTATTCCAAAGTGAGGACGGCGGGCGAGCGCGGCGTCAGTCGCCGAGCTTCAGCGGCAGCGTTTTGCGCAGCGAGGTCGGCGCGCCACTCGCCGGCGTGAGGCTGACGACGATCTTCGCTTTCGCGTCGCCGCGGGCGAAGAGCCGCTTGCGCACCTTGCCGGTCGGCTTCACGACCAGAGTCACGGTGCCGGGCTTGGCGAGCTTCTTCGAGACCTTCTTGACGCCCTTGCCGGAGAGGGTGAGCTTGCCGGCGGCGAGCGTCGTCACCTTCACCGTCGCGGTGCCCTTGGAGCGGTTCAGCTTCACCTTGCCGAGCTTGAAGCTCGGGGCGACGACGAAGGAGGTCTCGGCGCCGGTGCTGGCGCCACAGGTGCTGGTCACGGTCAGCATCGCCTTGTGGGCGCCCGGCTTGAAGGCGTGACTGAAGGTCGGGCCGGTAGCGGTGGCGCCATCGTCGGCTTTCCAGGCGTAGGAGACGATCCCGCACTGCGGCAGGCCGGCGGCGCCGAGGGAGCCGCTGCCGTCGAGCAGGACCGGTCTCCCTGAGTTGGCCCCTGCGACCGACTTGATCGTCGCGGTCGGCGCCGGGTGCGCCCAGTTCATCGTGCCGGCGATCTCGGCCGCGCTCATCCCCTGATAGAGCGAGGCCGGGCCCTGAGCCTGGCGGGCCTGTGCCTGAGCTGACGCCTGCCCGACCTCGGCGATCGCCGAGGCATCCGGGACGGTCGCCTGGATCTCATAGGAGATAAAGGAGGAGGTACCGCCTGGAGGAACGGTTGCAACCCAGGTCCAGTAGAGCCTCTCGTCGCCCGTTTTCGCGAAGACCTCGGCGACCCGCGTGGCGCCGCCGGGGCCGTCCCAGACATGGGCGAGCGCGGGATCGAAGTCGATGCTGCCGGCGAGCGGCTCGTGGTCGGTCGTGACTCCCCAAGTGGAGGTTGGGGTTGCGACACGGGTTCCATCGGAGGTCGCTGCGAGGACCGTTCCGCTGTCGGATCCGAGATCGACTTCGTCGCGAAAGCCCTCGAGCGGGAAGCCCTGGACCAGCTTGACGGAGATCGGCGCGGCGCCGGGATTGCGCAGCACGGTGAGAATGCGGGCGCCGTTGAGCGGGCCTGGATCTACGAACCAGGCGTGCTGGACCTCGAGGCCCTTCATCGGCACCACGGGGTATCGGACTTCGCGACCGCCCGCGACGACCTCGCACGCATTCGGGCCCAGGTACCTGTCCTCCACTCCCAGCCCGGCGAGGTCTGCGCTTGGAGCAGCGACGAAGATTCCTCCCCAGTCGTCCCAGGAGTCGTCGCGCCCGCCGGGCGCTTCGCCCTCGAAAACCCCGCCGTAGGCAGCCGCAACCCGCGGCGGGTCGCTGACCTCGGAGTTGAAGTCGAAGAGGTAGTCACTACCGTCGCGGATGTCGATGTCGCAATCCGCCGCAAGGGCCGAACCCGCAGCCGAGACGAGGCTCAGCGCGGCGAGAGCAAACAAGGTCGGGATAAGGCGGCGAAGGCGACGCGCAGTCAAGCTGGCTCGGTCCTCTCGGTTCGGTTCGACGTAATCGAGCTCGGCGGTCCTACGCAGGCACCCCCGCCCGGGTTCAGGCGCTCATACGAGCGTCGAGCCGAGCCAGTGGCCGAGCGCCACCGCGGCGAAACCGGCGACCACGGAGAGACCGATGTTGAGCGCCGCGAGGCGCGGCAGGTCGGCCTCGGCGAGCCGCTGCGAGTCGAGGATCCAGGTCGAGAAGGTGGTGAAGGAGCCGATGCCGCCGCCGGCGACGATCACCAGGGCCTCGCCGTCGAGGGCGGCTCCGGCGACCAGGCCGAGCGCAAGGGCACCGGAAAGGTTGACGGCGAGGATCCCGAGTGGGAACGATCCGTCGAAGCGGGCGCCGATCTCGTGGTCGAGGACGAAGCGGGCGCCGGCGGCGAGGCCGCCGAGCAGCCCGACCGCGATCCATCCCAGCGCGCTCACGGCGCCCACCGAGCCCAGCGCGGCCGCCGTTCCTCCAGCTGGACCCCGAGCCGGAGGAAGACGAAGCCGGCGGCGATCGTGGCGGCGCAGTAGAGGGCGGCGAGCCCGAGCTCGCCGCCGTCGACCAGTTCGTAGAGCTCCAGCTGCAGGGTCGAGAAGGTCGTCAGGGTGCCGCAAATGCCGATCCCCAGCAGCGGGTGAGCGAGGCTCTCCTCCGGGCGGTCACGCAGCAGGGCGAAGAAGTAGCCGAGCAGCAGCGCCCCGGCCAGGTTGACGGCGAAAGTCGGCCACGGCCAGGTCCCCGCCGCGGGCGGCCACGCCTCAGCCAGCCCGACCCTGACCAGCGCCCCGACGACGCCGCCGGCATAGATAGCCGCCAACTTGCGGCCCGGGTGGAGCTGGATTGGCACCGGCGGCTTCAGCCGCCGGTCGCGATCAGAGCGGTGACGAGGATGCCGGCATAACCGACGCAGACGTAGAGCAGCTTGTGGCCGAGTGAATCGATCCGGGCGTTCAACGCGTCGAAGCGGGCGTCAACGGCGCTGAAGCGAGTATTCATTTCGGCGGCGAGAGATTGGGTCTCCGCGCGCAGTTCCCTACGCAATTCCTTCCCCTGCGCGACCACCTCCTCGCGGACGGATTTGAACTCCTCGTCCATCCGGTGGAAGCCGTCGGCCATCCGATCGTCGATGACGCGCACGCGGTCGTTGAGGTCGTCGAGGCGCTCGCCGGTCCAGTTGTCTCGCGTCATCGTCTGCATGACCTTACCGTAATCTTCTGTCTGCAACAGAACAACCCCGCGGAGTGCCAGTTCTGAGAAATCTTCCGTACGAAATTCCGGAATAGTGGCGATAACCGCTTAATATCGTCTGCGCAAATGGCGAGGGGGAAGAAAACGCGGGCGCGGCGGGCTGCCGCGGTGGAGGCGGAGGTCGAGCAGACCGAGGCGCCGGCCGACGAGGACGGCTCGGCGGCGGAGCCGCCACCGCGGCCCAAGCCCGCACGCAAACCGGCGCAGGGGCGCGCGCCGGCCGACGCTGGCATTCCCGGCGCGCTGCCCCCGGTAGGCGCCGCCGCCCTGGTCTTCGTCGCCGCCGGCGCGGTGCTGATGCTGGAGATCCTCGCCGTCCGTCTGCTCGCCCCCTACGTCGGCCTGACCCTGGAGACGACGACCTCGATCATCGGCGCCGCTCTGGCCGGGATCGCGATCGGCGCCGCCGTCGGCGGCTACCTGGCGGACCGCACCAACACCCGCCTGCTGATCGTCGGCCTGCTGGTCGGCGGCGGCCTGCTCACCCTGCTCACGGTCCCGGTCGTGCGCTGGCTCGGCCCCGGCGCCACCGGCGACGGCGACCTGGCGGCGCTCGGCATCACCGTGCTCGCGCTCGTCCCCGCCGCCGCCGTGCTCAGCGCCGTCTCCCCCGCAGTCGCCCACCTGCAGCTGCACGACCTCAAGGTCAGCGGCACGATCGTCGGCCGGCTCTCGGCTTGGGCCACCGCCGGCGCCCTGATCGGGACCTTCGGCACCGGCTTCATCGTGATCCCGCTGATGCCGGCGAGCACCGCGGTGCTGACGATCGGGCTGGTCCTGGTCGGGATCGGGGTCGTGCTCGGCACCCGGGCGCGATTGCTGGGCTCGGCCGCGCTCTTCGCGGTCACCGTGCTCGCCTTCGGCTTCGGCGGGCTCTCCGCCGCCTCCGACTCCCCCTGCATCACGGAGACGAACTACCACTGCCTCGACCTCGAACACGACCCGACCACGACCAACCCCGCCTACAACCTGATCCTCGACGGCACCTACAACTCCTACGTCGTCCTCAACGACCCCGACTACCTCGCCTTCGCCTACACCCGCTGGATCGCCAGGGCGATCGACGCCGCCTACGCGCCGAAAAAGCCGCTCGACGTGGTCTTCGTCGGCGGCGGCGGCTTCACGATGCCGCGCTGGCTGCAGGCCACCCGGCCCGGATCGAAATCGATCACGCTCGAGGTCGACAGCGACCTCGTCAAGTTGGACGAAGAAAAACTTGGCCTCAAGCCCTCGCCCGACCTCCAGGTCAGGGTCGGCGACGCACGGGTGACGATGCTCGACATCCCCGACGACAGCGCCGACGTCGTCGTCGGCGACGCCTTCAGCGGCTTCACCGTGCCCTGGCACCTGACCACCGAAGAGTGGATCGACGAAGTCAAGCGAGTGCTGCGGCCGGACGGGATCTACACGCTGAACATGATCGACGAAGGGCCGATGGACCTGATCCGGGCCGAGGCGGCAACGCTGCTGAAGAAGTTCAAGTACATCAGGCTGATGACGTTCTCCGACCGGACCGACCGGCCGGTCGGCGGCAACATCGTCATGGTCGCCTCCGACCGCCCCCTGCCGAAGAAATTCGGCCCCGAAGGCAAAGGCGCTTTCAATTACGACCAGTCGTTCGTGGAACAGCTGGCAATCAGCGCCGACCCCCTGCGCGACGACTACGCTCCGGTCGATCAACTCCGCACCGAAGAATGAGCTCGGGCATAGCCGGACCCGGGCACTCGGCGCCCTGGCTGCGCTCTGCCTGCTGAGCGCTGTCGCCACGGCCCCGGCGGCCGCCGAGGCGCCCTTCCGCGGCAGCGCCGAGCCGATCGGACCGCACCTGCGCCAGCGCATGGCCGGCGTCTCCTGGCACCAGGGTTGCCCGGTCGGGTTCAACCGCCTGCGGCTGCTGCGAGTCCGCCACTGGAGCTTCGACGGCGCCGTCCACCGCGGCCGGCTTGTCGTCCACCGCGACTCCGCCCGGGCGATGCTCGCGGTCATGCATCGCCTCTACGCCCTGCACTTCCCGATCAGGCGGATGCGCCTGGTCGACGCCTACGGCGCCGACGACCACCGCAGCATGGACGCCGACAACACCTCCGCCTTCAACTGCCGGGTCGTCGCCGGCACCGACCGCTGGTCCGAACACGCCTACGGCCGCGCAATCGACCTCAACCCGGTCGAGAACCCCTACGCCGACAGCGACGGCTACGTCTCACCACCCGCCGGCGCCCCCTACGCCGACCGCTCCCGCCGCGCCCCAGGCCTGATCCACCGCAACGGTCCCGTAGTCGCCGCCTTCGCCAAAGCCGGCTGGGAGTGGGGCGGCAACTGGGACTGGCCAAAGGACTACCAGCACTTCTCGGCGACCGGGGGCTGAAAGATTGGCGCCTTACTCGGCCGTACGCCGAGAAACGCGCCAATCAACTCGGCGGCTGGCCCGCCGCGAACAGGCGCCACTCGCCCGGCGCGCCCTTTAGCGGGCGCACGCCGCGGTCGGCGAACTCGAGGCCGGAGCCGACGACCAGCTCCCGCACCGTGCTGGAGACCAGGACCTCGCCCGCCCCGGCCAGCGCCCCGATCCGGGCGCCGATGTTGACCGCCATGCCGCCGACGTCGTGGCCGATCAGCTCGACCTCGCCGGTGTGGATCCCCGCCCGCACCTCGACCCCGATGCCCTCGAGCTCGTCGCGCAGGGCGCAGGCACAGCGGATCGCCCGTGCCGGGCCGTCGAAGGTGGCGAGGAAGCCGTCGCCCATCGTCTTCACCTCGTGCCCGCGGTAGAGGCCGAGCTGGCGCCGGACCAGGGCGTCGTGGCGCTCCAGCAGGCGCCGCCAGCCGCTGTCGCCGAGCCGGGCGGCGATCTCGGTCGAGCCGACGATGTCGGTGAAGAGCACGGTCGCCAGGGCCCGTTCGGTCTCGGTCGCGCGGCGGCTGCCGACCAGGAACTCCTCCATCTCGTCGAGCATCTCGTCCTGGTCGCCGACGATGGCCAGGTGGTCGGAGCCGCTGAGCTCGACATAGCGGGCGCCGGGCACGTGCGCGGCCAGGTAACGGCTCTGGCGGGCCGGGATCAGCTTGTCGTCGCGGCGGTGCATGAACAGCACCGGGACGTCGATCGCCGGCAGCACCGAGCGCACGTCGATCTCGGTGTAGAGGTCCATCAGCGCCGTCGCCCCGGCGGGGCTCGTCCCTTGCCGCAGCAACCGAGCCCACCAGCGTTCGAAGGCGGTGTCGCCGACGGCGCTCGGCGCCCACAGCTCCATCGCCACCGGGCCGCCCCATTCGTCCCGCACCCGATCTCGCCAGGCGGCGAATTTCTCCGGCGGCACTCCCTCGGGGAAGTCCGGCGCCTTCAGCATCCGCGCGTAGGTGCCGTGGAGGACGAGCGAGGAGACGTCGCCGGGGTGGGTGGCGGCAAACATCAGCGACATCGGCCCGCCCTCGGAGATGCCGAAGATCGCCGGCCGCTCGCAGCCGGCCGCTTTGATCACCGCCCGCAGGTCGTCCATCGACTCTTCCAGGGTCGGCGGGCGCTCGCCGCGGTCGGAGAGGCCCTGGCCGCGCTTGTCGAAGACGACGAGGCGGGCAAAGGAGGAGAGGCGGCGGAAGAAGCGGGCGACCGAGGGCTCCTCCCAGATCAACTCGACGTGGGAGACGAAGCCGGGCACGAAGACGAGGTCGAGCGGTCCTTCCCCGTGCACCTGGTAGGCGATGTTGACTCCGTTGGAGTCGGCGTAGTGGGTCGGGGCTTCCATCGTCGCGCGGCGCCTCCCGCCGCTCAGCGGCTGACCACGCTTTCCGCCGACTCGGCGATGTGGCGGCGCATCGCCTCCGCCGCCTCCTCGGCGTCGCCGGCCTCGATCGCCGCGAGGATTTCACCGTGCGCCTGCAACGAGCGCGGCGCCCGGCCGGGCAGGGTGAGCGAGACCTGCGAGGTGCGGTCGACGACCTCGGCCAGCTCGTCGATCAGGTGGGTGAGCAGGTCGTTATGAGCGGCGAGCACGATCGCCCGGTGGAAGAGGCGGTCGCCGTCGACCCCGTCGCCGCCGCCGTCGATCGAGCGCGACATCGCCACCAGCGCATCCTGCATCGCCTCCAGGTCGGCCTCGCTGCGGCGCCCGGCGGCGAGCCGCGCCGCCTGCACCTCGACCCCTTCGCGCACCTCCCAGATCATCGGGTGGTCGACCTCGGCCTTGGCCACCTCGGAGGCGAGGCCGGAGACGAGGTCCGCCGGCGGTCGCAGCAGGTAGGCGCCGGCGCCGGGCCGGACCTCGATCAGCCCCATCACCCGCATCGCGGTCAGCGCCTGGCGGACCGAGGTGCGGCTGACCCCGAGCCGCTCGGCCAGCTCGCGCTCGGGCAGCAGCCGGTCGCCGGGTTCGAGCTTCTCGGAGTCGATGAACTCCTGCAGCCGCGCGGCCACCACCTCGTACAGCGGACTGCGCTCGATGCGCTGGAGTCCAGGCTCGGCCATAGCGGTCACCCCAGTCTAGGAGGGCTTGCCTCGTAGCCCGCCTCGCGCAGGGCGGTGCGGACGGCGTCGGCGTGGTCGTGGCCACGGGTCTCCAGGGTCAGCTCGACCCCGGTCTCGCGCACGTCGAGCTCGGCCGACTCGCGCACGTGCTCGACCGTGAGCAGGTTGGCCTTGGTCTCGGCGACGGTCGCCAGCAGCGCGGCGAGCCCGCCGGGGCGGTCGGAGACGAGGGTGAAGAGGCGCAGCCGCCGTCCCTGCAAGGTCTCCTGGCGGGCGGCGATCGTCGCCAGCAGGCCGATGTCGACGTTGCCGCCGGAGAGGACGACGACGTTGGGGCCGTCGGGGCTGAGCTCGACCTGGCCGCTCGCGACCGCCGCCAGCGCGGCGGCCCCGGCGCCCTCGACCACGAGCTTCGCCCGCTCCAGCAGCAACGCCATCGCCTCGGCGATCGCGTTGTCGGAGACCGTCACCACCTCGTCGACCAGGTCGCGGACCAGCGGCAGCGTCACCTCCCCCGGTCGCTTGACCGCGATCCCGTCGGCGATCGTCGCCACCGCGCGGGCGAGGACCGGCTCTCCCGCCTCGACCGAGTCGGGGAAGGAAGCACAGCGCTCCGCCTGGACCCCGACTACCCTCGCCCCCGGGCGCTGCTGCTTCACCGCCGCCGCCACGCCGGAGGCGAGCCCGCCGCCGCCGATCGGGACGACAACCAGGTCCAGCTCCGGCACGTCCTCGAGGATCTCGATCCCGACCCCGGCCTGGCCGGCGACGACGTCGAGGTCGTCGAAGGGGTGGACAAAGAGCAGGCCCTCGCGCTCGGCTCGCTCGCGGGCCAGCTCAACGCACTCGTCGACCGCCTCGCCGCTCTGCCGGACCTCGGCCCCGAAGGCCCGCACCGCGGCCAGCTTCCCGATCGCGGCGTCGGCCGGCATGAAGACCTCGCAGGGGACGCCGGCGGTGCGCGCCGCGTAGGCCAGCGACTGCGCGTGGTTCCCAGCGCTGCCGGCGACCACCCCGGCCTCCGCGTCGGCCGAGCGCAGCTTGTTGAGCGCGCCGCGCAGCTTGAAGGAGCCGGTCCGCTGCAGGTTCTCGGCCTTCAGCACCAGCGGCCCGCCGAGCCGCTCGGAGAGGCTGCCGGCGGTCAGCACCGGGGTGTGGCGGGCGATCTCGGCGGAGAGGCGGTGCGCGCGAACCAGCTCGTCGTAGCCGAGCCGGTCCGGGAGGCGCGGGGCCATCAGGTGATGGCTTGGCGGATAACCGGTTTGCGCGCGGCGGTCGCCTCGTCGAGGCGGCGCACCGGCGTCGTGTGCGGGGCGGTGCGGGCGATCTCGGGGTCCTCTTTGGCCTCGCGCAGGATCTCGACGATCGTCTCGACGAACTCGTCGAGCGTCTCCTTGGTCTCGGTCTCGGTCGGCTCGACCAGCAGCGCCTCGTCGACCAGCAGCGGGAAGTAGACGGTCGGCGGGTGCACGCCATGGTCGAGCATGCGCTTCGCCAGGTCGAGGGTCTTGATCCCCAGCTCGCGCTTCATCGGCGCCCCGGAAAGCACGAACTCGTGGCCGCAGAGCTCACCGAAGGCGAGCGGCAGCAGCTCGTCGACGCCCTCCTGCCGCAGCCGCGCCAGCAGGTAGTTGGCGTTGAGGACCGCGACCTCGGAGGCATCTTTCAGGCCCTCGGCACCGAGCGAGCGGATGTAGGCGTAGGTGCGGACGAAGGTGCCGAAGTTGCCGTGGAAGCCGCGCAGCCGCCCGATCGACTTCGGCTTGTCGAAGTCGAGGGCGAAGGCGCCGTCGTCCCCGCGCGCCACTCGCGGCGTCATCAGGTAGGGCTCGATCCGCTCGGAGACGGCGATCGGGCCGGCGCCGGGGCCGCCGCCGCCGTGCGGCTGAGTGAAGGTCTTGTGCAGGTTGAAGTGGACGATGTCGAAGCCCATGTCGCCGGGCCGCGTCCGCCCCATCACCGCGTTGAGGTTGGCGCCGTCGTAGTAGAGGATCGCGCCGGCGCCGTGGACGATCGACGCGATCTCCTCGATGTTGCGGTCGAACAGTCCCAGCGTGTTGGGGTTGGTCAGCATCAGGCAGGCGACGTCCTCGTCGGCCTTGGCGCGGAGGTCATCGAGGTCGATCCCGCCCTCGGGGTCGGTGCCGATCTTCACCACCTCGTAGCCGGCCATCGTCACCGTCGCCGGGTTGGTCCCGTGGGCGGTGTCGGGGGTGAGGACCTTGTGCCGGGTCTCGCCGCGATCCTCGTGGTAGGCGCGGGTCAGCAGCACCCCGGCGAGCTCGCCGTGGGAGCCGGCGCTGGGCTGCAGGGAGACGTGCGGCAGGCCGGCGATCTCCGCCAGCGCGCCTTCCAGCCGGGACATCAGCTCCAGCGCGCCCTGCGAGCCCTCGGGCCGCTGCAGCGGGTGCAGGCGGGCGTTGCCGGGCAGCGCCGCGACCCGCTCGTGCAGGCGCGGGTTGTGCTTCATCGTGCAGGAGCCGAGCGGGTAGAAGCCGGAGTCGAGGTCGAAGTTGCGCTTCGAGAGGCGCACATAGTGGCGCACGATCTCCGGCTCGGAGACCTCCGGCAGGCGCGGCGCCGCCTGCCGCTGCAGGTGGGCGGGGAGCAGCGCCTCGCGCGGGCGCTCGGGCACGCCGGAGGGCGGGCAGACGAAGGCGCGGCGGCCGGCGCGCCCCTTCTCGAAGATCGTCTCCTGGCTGGTCGTGAGGCTCATGCGAGCGCCCCCGCTGTGTGGCCGTTGGCGCCGCCGGCGCCCGAGCCCGTGGCGGCGATCGCCTCGGCCAGGAGCTCCGCCAGGCGGTCGATCTGCTCGCGCGTGCGCTGCTCGGTGATCGCGACCAGGAGCCCGCCGGGGTGCTCCTCGTAATAAGGAGCGAGCGGAAGCCCCGGGTTGCCGCCGCGGGCAGCGCAGTAATCGACAACTGCCTCGACCGGTGCGTCGAGGGTGACCGCGAACTCGCGCACCGCCGGCTGCGAGTGCAGCAGCTCGATCCCCGCGACCGCACTGAGCCGCTCGCGCGCGTAGGCGGTCCGCTGCAGCAGCAGGTCGGCGAGCTCGACGATGCCCTGGCGGCCGAGCCAGGCGAGGTAGACGACGCCGCCGAGCGCGTTCAAGGCCTGGGAGGTGCAGATGTTCGAGGTCGCGCGCTCGCGGCGGATGTGCTGCTCGCGGGTCTGCAGGGTGAGGACAAAGCCGCGCTTGCCGTCGAGGTCGGTCGTTTCGCCGGCGATCCGTCCCGGCATCTGCCGCAGGTATGCCTCGGTGGCGGCGAAGAAGCCGAAGGAGGGGCCGCCGAAGTCGAGCCGGTTGCCGAGCTGCTGGCCCTCGCCGACGGCGACGTCGACGCCGCACTCGCCGGGCGCGGCGAGGATGCCCAGGGCGATCGGGTCGTACTGGCCGATCACCACAGCCGGCGAATCCTTGGCCGCGGCCGCCAGCGCCGCCGCGTCCTCGACCGCGCCGAGGAAGTTCGGGTTCTGGAAGAAGACGGCGGAGGTCTCGTCGTCGATCGCCGCGGCCCAGGCGTCGGGGTCGGTGACGCCGTCGCGCAGCGGCACCTCGACCACCTCGACGCCGTAGCCGCGGGCGACCGTGGTCAGGGTCTCGCGGCTGTGCGGGTGGGCGCCGCGGGAGATCACGAAGCGGCTCTTCTTGTTCGCCAGCTTCGCCAGGTAGCCGGCGGCGGCGAGCGCGCTCGGGCCCTCGTAGACGGAGGCGTTGGAGACCGGCAGCGCGGTCAGCTCGGAGATCGCGGTCTGGTACTCGAACATGATCTGCAGGCTGCCCTGCGAGACCTCAGGCTGGTACGGGGTGTAGGGCGTCAGCAGCTCCGAGCGCGACATCAGCATGTCGATCAGGGCCGGCACGTAGCTGTCGTACATGCCCGCCCCGAGGAAGCTGACCTCGTCCTCGGTGGAGACGTTGGCGGCGGCGAGGTCGCGCAGGTGCGCGTAGACGTCCTGCTCGCCCATCCCCTCCGGCAGCTCGAGGTCGCGGCCGAGCCGGACCGGGGCCGGGATCAGGCGGTCGAAGAGCTCGTCGACCGACTCGACGCCGATCGCCGCCAGCATCTCCTTGCGGTCCTCGGGGGAGACGGCGGTGTAGCGGCTCATGCGTGGCTGGGGCGGTTGGACATTGGTTGGACCACTTTACCAATCGCGATGCGCGGCCCAGACGGGGCGAAAGCCCGCAAAACGGGCATTTGGAAGCACTCAGAGCCGCTGCGCGAGTTCGCTCTAGGACAGCCGTCTGTAGGTGATGTCGAAGTCGACCACGAATTCTTCGCCCTCGGCTCGTTCCCAGCGGCCGGAGATCGTCTGCCCGTCCTCGCTGAAGCGGGCGTGGAAGCGCTGCGCGAACGGCTCGCCCTCGCGCCAGAGCCGCCACTCGCCGTCGCCGATGCTCATCTCGTAGACGCGGCAGACGCCGCGGTTGTCGGAGTAGAGCTGGAAGTAGGTGCCGTTGGCCGCGTCGCAGCCGATGATCGCGACCCCGTCGGGGGCCTCGGGCAGGTCGACCCTCCAGCGCTGGATCAAGTGCACGCGGGACTCGTGCCACTCGAAGCTCATCCGGCCTTCCCCCGGCCACGGCTCCCCGTCCGGCGGCCCGGCCTCCAGGCGCCATTCGCCGAGCAGGGGCTCGAGTCTGACCAGGGCCTCCTTCGCCGTCGGCTGGTCCATCGCGGTGCCAGCTACCCGGCATCGCCGCCCCGTATTCCTCTCGCCGCCGCGTGACGGATGCACGCTCCGGCCCCGCGCCGCCACCAATAGGGTCCCGCCCGTGACCGAGAAGTCCATGCGCTGGATCGCCCTCGCCGAGGCGACGACCTTCCTCGCCCTGCTGGTTGCGGCGGTGATCAAACGCACGGCCGACAACGAGATCGGCGTCCAGATCCTCGGCCCGATCCACGGCCTGCTCTTCATCGCCTACGTCGTCAACGTCTTCAGCATCCGCGAGCAGCTCGGCTGGAGCGGCAAGACGACCTTCTGGGTCCTGGTCGGCGCCGTCGTCCCCTTCGGCGGCTACGTGGTCGACTGGTGGATGGTTCGCGAGCGGAGTCGAAAACTTGGACATTTTTGACTTATAAAAACAACTGAAGTAGTAAGTAGTAATGGGGGCGATTCAGCTCGATGAGGTTTCAAAGAACTATTCGAGGAACAGTGGATCGCCACCGGCACTTTCACAACTGAGCCTCACTGCCGAGGCGGGACAGGCGGTCGCGCTGCTCGGCGCCAACGGAGCGGGGAAGTCGACGGTGGTGCACATCCTCGCCACCCTCTGCCGGCCCGACTCCGGCCGCGCCACAATCGCCGGCTTCGACACCGTCGAGGACGCATCCCGGGTCCGCACCTGTATCGGGGTCGCCCTGCAGGACGTCGGCGTCTACGGCGCCGGCAGGGTCCGCCAGGTCCTCCATCACCACGCCCGCCTCTTCGGGTTCGATCGCCTCGCCGCCGCCCGGCGCGGCGACGAAGTGGTCGAACTCGCCGGCCTGACCAAGGTCGCCGGCCAGCGGGTGCATCGCCTCTCCGGCGGCACGCGCCGGCGCCTCGACCTCGGGCTCGCCCTTCTCCCCCGACCGCCGGTGCTGCTCCTCGACGAGCCGACCAGCAGCCTCGATCCCTTCTCGCGGCACGAGTTCTGGGGGGAGCTGGGGCGCCTCCGGGACGCGGGGACCTGCATCCTCTTTGCGAGCCAGAGCCTCGAAGAGACCGAGCAGTTGGCCGACCGGGTGACGGTTCTCCTGGGGGGCGTCATCTGGCGCGACAACGCCTCTATGGCGGAAGTGCGCGAAGCCTGGTCGGGCAATGTCAGCGACCGCTGAGACCAGTCCCATCACGGTCCGCGGGGTGTACCCACCGCCCTGGATCGTCCAGGTCGTGCTGCTGACCCGTCGCGTCGCGATCGAAGCGTTTCGCAATCCGGTCCTGATCCTCAACCTGCTGCTGGCGCTGCTCTTCTTGGTCGTCTACGACGGTACCGTCGGCGGCGTCTCCCTACTGGTCAGCTTCGCCGGCGGCAATTACTACAACTTCATCCTGCCGGCGGCCATCCTCGCGGCCTCGGTCGGCGGCGGCGCCGCAGGGCTGCTGCTCGTCTCCGACATTCAGTCCGGCTACCTGAGCAGGCAGCTGACGATGCCGATCCGCCGATCCGCACTGGTGACCAGCCTCGTCCTCACCTCGGCCGTCCAGGTCGTCCTCCAGGCGACCGTGGTCATCCTCTTCGGCCTCGCCCTCGGCGCCGACCCTAAGACCGGCGTTCCCGGCATCCTCTGCGTGCTCGGACTCGCCTTCGTCTGGGGCCTCGGCTTCGCCGCCTACTCGGTAGCGGTCGCGGTCTTCAGTCGTGACATGCAGGTGACCGCGGCGGCGAACCTGATCTTCATCCCACTGATCTTCCTCTCGCCGTTGCTGGTGCCCTATGAGTACCTGAAGCCGTGGATGCAGGCGGCGGCCGACGTCAACCCGGCGCGCTACGTCACCGAAGGGATGCGCTCACTGCTGATCGAGGGTTGGGACGGTCAGGCGCTGGTCGACGCACTTCTCGCGAGCCTCGCGTTTGCCCTCGCCATGGGTGCCCTGGCGATAGTGGTGATCAGGTTCCGTTCGCTGGGGGTCGACGGGTGAAAGTGATCGACACCGTTACCGAACTGTTCGAAGCGCTCGGCTGGCGAGCGGACGCGGCACACTACCTTCGCCTCACCGTCCTGATCGCTGCGACGACGAGTGTGTGCGTAGCCGCTGCCCTGGCCTTCGCCGAGGCGACCTCGATTTCGGTCGTCCTACTGCAGGCGATCATCTGGGTCGTCTGGCTGGTCTGGCTCGGCGTCGTCTTTCCCCGCAACAGTCGCCGCGATATGGCCTCGCCGGGCGCCTATCCCTACCGGCGCGCCTTCTTCCGCGAAATCCTCCTCGGGATCTCGGTCGCCTTCAGCCAGTTCTTGCGCCCGGCCGCAGCGGGACTGCTCGAGGGCGGCACCTCCCTCCCCCCGACCCACGCACTCCTGATCGGCCTTCCGTTACTCGTCAGCGGGGCGGCGATGATTGTCGTCGGCGTCTCCGTGCTCGGCGTGTCCCGGACGCTCTTTGTCCACGAGTACGTGCTCGGCAAGCGCGAAGTCGTGAGAGCCGGCATCTACAGGTTCGTCCGCCATCCCCTCTTCATCGGCGGGGCCCTGGTTTCGCTCGGGCTCGCAATCTGCACCGGGACGGCCGTGGCGATCGAGGTGGGAGTCGTCAACGCCCTCGCCTGTCCGCTCTACGTCCGGCTCGAGGACCGGCGCTGCATCGCGATCCTCGGCGACGAATACGTCGACTACAGAGCGGACGTCGGCGGAGTCGTCCCGCGCCGGCGGTCGGCAATCAGGGCGGCTGCCCAGTTGCGCCACGCGGCGGGGAGCACCGAGCCGATCGCCGGTCGCGCCCAGGTCAGCAAGCGGTAGGCGAGCCTGGCAAGCGGCAGGGTCGCCGCGGTCAGCTCCGCCAGCGGCCGCCCGCCCGGCAGCTGGCGGAGCAGCGCCGGGGCGCCGTCAGCGCCGGAGAGAACCCGGCCCTCCTGCGTGCGGACGTGCGCGCTGAGCAACCGCTCGTCCTCCGGTACCGACGTGAGCAGGAGCTGCGCCCGGGGATCCTGGATCGGCAACGGATACAAACGCCGGGCCCGATCCCAGCGCAACAGCAGGGCCATGCAGAACGCGCAGAAGCCGCAGTCGCCGTCGTAGAAGACGGTCATTCTCCGCCACCGCTTCTACTCGCAGGCGCCCGAGAGACGATCGGCAACCGTCTGCACCGTCTCCCCGGAAACCGGGTCCGGTGGATCGCCGCTTTCGACTCCGATCAGCAAAGACGCGGTGCAACGACCAACCCTGATCGCGACGATGTCACTGTAACCGTTCGGTTCGGGTTCACCTGCACCCGCGGTTTCGTCGTCAAAGGCAACAAAGCGCATGACCGTGTCATCGTCACCGACACCGGATGACTTGGGCGGAGCCGCTCTGACCGAGGCGGCGCCACCCAACGTCTGCACAGCGTTGGCGATGCATTCGAAGCGTTCTCTGGTGTTGAGCTCAGCGAAGGCCGCCTTCGCGTCGGCCGGCGCTTCGAAGACGCCGACCGCCTCGACCACTTTCGCCTCGTCGACGACGAAGGTCTTCGAGATCGCCGTCTGGCCACCGTTCTTCTGCAGGATCGGCAGCGGCCCGCAAAGTTCTGGCGCGGTTTCGCCGGTCGTGGATCCCTCCGGCAGCTCATCGGCGATCAGGAGCAGGCTGCCGGGGTCGGAAGCATCCGCCCCCGAGCTCCCCTCGTCGCCCCCGCCGCATCCGGTCACGAGCAGCGCAAGACCACACAGGAGCAACGCGGACAAGACCTTGGACATAGAACCGTAGTTTAGTCCAAGAGTTTTAAGTGGTGCAGAGGCGGACCGGCCCTTCACCCCGCAGCCACAGGTTCCATGGCCTGCTCGAGTTGTCCAGCGGGATCTCCACCGAGGTCGGCGCGCCGGCGGGGATCGTGCCGAGGACGACTGACGCTTCATCGGCGAAACGGCTCAGCAGGACCTCGACTTCTGCGCTGCCGCGGTTGGTCAGCGTGAAGCCGCCGCGCAGGAGCGTGACGCCGGTGGCGCCGGTGGCGGAGGCTTCGAGAACCTGACACTGCAGCGTCCGCTCCCCCGGTTTCTGGGCGACGAGGCTGAGGACCTCGGCCTGGGCGATCGTCAGGTCGGCGCTCGCCCTCTCCGTGGCCGGCCGCGCTTCCAGCTCGGCCTCGCTGAACGCGGGTGAGCCGAACTCCCCCACCGAGGAGAGGTACCACCGGGTCGGCGCTTCGATGTCCGGCGGGAAGAAGACGGGAAACTGGGGATTGGCGCTGTCGCCGGCGATCTCGATCGCCGCCAGGGAGGAGTGCAGCGAATCCGCGTAAGGGGCCCAGCGTTCCTCGTGTTCTTGCTGGAGCAGCGACATGCCGGCGATCGCCGCGGCGCCCGTCCCGACCGCCGCCGCGACCAGCACAAAACGCGGGAGGCGGATGCCGCGCAACAGCTCAGCGGCGATCAGGAGCACGAAGATCGCCGACGGGTACTGGAAGCGACTCGAGGTGGGCAGCCGGCTGACGTCGCGGTTGACCCCGGCCAGGATCCAGAACGCGAAGCCGATCGCCAGGGCGATGCCGAGCCCGCGTGAGACCTTGCCGTCCTTGACGATCCGGGCGGCGATCGCGATCACGCCGAGGACAAAGACGATCTGTCCCCAGATCAGGTGCGGCTGGCTCGGCTCGCTGCCGTCGCCGGTGGCGAGGCCGAACAGGGAGACGATCCCGGCCGAGGCCGCCTTGAAGACGAACTCGGGCGTGGTGAGGATGTTGTGCCCGGTGATGTGCTGCCCGGCGACGTGGCCCCAGCCGATCCACCAGAGGACGTAGAGCGCGATCGGGACCAGGGCGACGAAGCTGCGGCGCGCCCTCGGCCGGCGCCCGAGCGCGAGGTCGATGAGCGCACCGGCGACAAAGACGAGGCCGACGCTGGAGAAGGCGACGGAGACGGAGAGGAGCACGCAGGCGATGGTGTCGCCGCGATCGTCCTCGCGGTCGAGGGCGATCAGTGCGCCCAGCCCCACGGCCGCCCCGGCGAAGTAACCGATCTGGAAGGCGAAGAGCAGGTCCTCGAAAGCGGCGCCGAGGAAGAGGATGAGGACAGCGGCGAACAACGCCAGCCAGTCGCCCACCCGCCTCCGCAGGTAGACGAAGAGCAGCACGGCGCTTGCCAAGAAGGTCGCGATCGCAAGGCAGTAATACGGCGTCGCCGAGCCCATCCCGAAGGTCTCCTGCAGCAGCTTGTAGGTGACGCCCGGGCCGGCGACGATGTTGCCGTGGAAGGGGTGGAGGAAATAGTCGGCGCTCCACCCGTGCCGTTTGACCAGGAGCATCCAGTCGTCGGCGATGAAGGTGAGCTGCGAGTCGTAGGAGATCAGGAGGATCCCCGAGGCGACAACGGCGAGCGCGAGCGCGACGATCGGCAGCCGCCGCAGCGTCAAGAGTTCAGCCGACCAGCTCCGGCCGGAGCCGTCGTCTCCAGTGCCCTCTGCCTTCACCCAAGGGTGATCCTAGTGGCGAGGGTGGGAAAACGCCGACACCACGATTCAACCAGTTCGCTTACTGGGTGATCTGATCGCGCAGGACGCACCGCTACCGCATGGGTACTGCGAACTAGCTCAACTCTGAGTTAGTTCGCAGTCTAGCTTCCTTCTATTGCTGCAAAGTACGTCGAAACTGATATGTTTTGCAGTAGCATGCAAACCGCGACCGCCAACAAGCTCGCCAGCATCGCCGAGGACCAGTGGGGGCTGCTCACCCGCCGCCAGGCAGAAGCGTCGGGGGTCTCCGCTGCCACCCTGCAGCGGCTGAGCGGGCCCGGAGGAGTTCTCGAGCGCACCGCCCACGGCGTCTACCACCTGGCCGGAGCGCCGCTGCCTCCCTACCCCGGCCTGCGCTCGGCCTGGCTGGCCCTGGCGCCAGGGGCCCCTGCCTGGGAACGAAAGCCCGCCCAGGGAACCGTCTCCCATCGCTCCGCCGCCGCGCTCTGGGGACTCGGCGACCTGGCCCCCGACCGGCACGAATTCACCCTGCCCAAGCGTCGCCAGACCCGACAGAGGGGCATCCGCCTGCATCGCGGTCAGCTCGTCGCAGGTGAAACCGCGATCCTCGACGGCCTCCCCGTCACCTCGCCCGGCCGCACCGCGAGCGACCTTCTCGCCGACAGGGAGGACCCGGAAGCCGTCGCTCGCGTCGTCGCCGACGCGCTGCGCAAGAAGAAAGTGTGGGCGGGTCACCTCCCCCCCGACCTGGCACCGCGAGCCGCCCAGCTGCAATTCCGCCGCGGCGACGGGCGGGCGGTGCTCGCCTGGCTGCTGGACCTCAGCGGCGCGCCCGAGGCGGAGCGCTGGCTCGAAGAGGCAGACGCGAAGTCGACCGACGTCACACTGGCCAAAGTGGGCGCCCCCTGATGGCTGCACGACGCTACGCCAACCCGGCGGCGTTCCGGCGAGGCCTGACGGACAAGCTGAAAGGGGTGGCGAGGGACAGCAAGTGGACGCTGCCCCAGCTACAGAGGCAGATCGCCTACGACCGGCTTCTTGAGCGCCTCTACGCGGTCGACGAGGGTTGGGTTGTCAAGGGCGCCACCGCGCTGCTCGCCCGCGACCTCGGGGTCCGCGCCTCGATCGACGTCGATGTCTTCCGCGCCGCGGCACTCGAGATCGCGGAGCGCGAGTTGCGCGAAGCCATCGCGCATGACCTCGACGATTGGTTCGTCTTCGAGGTGGGCCCGGCACAGGAGGCCGGCGACGGAGCGGCCGGACTACGGGTGCCGGTCCGCGCCCTGATCGGGCCGACCGAGTGGGCGGCCTTCCATGTCGACCTGGTCGGCAACGAGGTGACGATGACTGGGGCGCCGGAGCAGATGCCGGCGCTGGCGCGGGTGACGATGCCTGACATCGAGCAGCATGGTTACCGCGTCTACCCGTTGGTCGACCACATCGCCGACAAGATCGCCGCCACCTTCGACCGCTACGGAAAGTCCCGCTCCCCCTCCACCCGCTACAAGGATCTGGTCGACTTGGTCGCGATCGCCAGTGCCGCCGCGGTCGAGGCCGAGGGCCAGATCGCCGCTCTGCGCTCTGAGGCCGAACGGCGGTCGATCGAGCTGCCCACCGCGTTCGCAGTGCCTAGCCGAGAGGTCTGGAAGCGGGGATATGAAGCCGAAGCAGCGCGCTCGCTGCTGGAGGTGGCCCTCACCCTCGAGGAGGCGCTCGAGCTGATGGCTCGTTTCGCCGACCCCCTGCTCAACGGCAGCGCGCGCGGCGCCTGGGATCCAAGCGCCGCGACCTGGACGCTGAACTAGCAACAGCCGTGCTGGGACCGGCATTGTCTTCTTTGAACCCGCCTATTCCAATGGCGAGGGTGGGAATCGAACCCACGACACCACGATTTTCAGTCGTGTGCTCTACCAACTGAGCTACCTCGCCTGGGGCGCTGAGAGCGCGCTGCGGGAAGGCTAGCGGGAGGGGGCGGGGCGGGGCCGACCGCCCCGCCCCGGTGGGTCAGATGCTGGCCTGGGGTGAGGTGCTCCGGTCCCGGTCCTTCGGCTCGGGCGTCGAGGAGGGACAGGGGTCGATGCCTTTGGGCACGACGGACTCGGGCACGGGGTGCAGGGGGTGTCCGTTCACGCAGGTGTAGGTGTACCTGCTCCCGTCCTCGTCGATCCAGGTGTTCTTCGACGGGGCCGACTCGATGTCCCGGGCGACGACTTCCAGCCATCTGTCTCGGTCGACTCTCTCGAGCGCCAGCAGGCGCCGTTCGAAGGCCGGCATCCCGGGGACCGAGGTGCGGAACTCGAAGGCGCGGCCGCCTTCGTCCCAGAGCGCGACGAGCTCGAACGCGCGCCTGCCGCCGTGCGGGTATTCGTAGACGGTGGCCTCAGTCTCGAGGACCGGCGCGGTGCCGACCTCGACCGCGCCGTGAGCGGTCAGCTGCCCCGCCCGCGCCTGCACCGACCTGGAGTGCCAGCGGAACTTCGCGTGCTTCTCCGGGTCCGGTTGTTCGTGGATCCCGATCTGGAACTCGGTGAAGCCCTCCGCCGCCTGGCCGACTTCGGTGACCGCTACCCGCCAGTTGGGGAGGTCGAAGAGGATCGGCGGCGAGATCTTGGCCAGGCGCACCAGCTCGGCCGCGTAGGCCGGCTCGGCGGTGCCCGCCGGTCCGTGGCCGCTGCCGGTGAGGCCGAGGAAGGCCGCCGTGGCGATCGCGCAAGTGGCAGCGAGACCGGCGAACCGGGTCCGCCAGCGCGGGGAGTGCGAGTGGTGCGGAATGGGAGCAGCGGAGGCGGCGTCAAGCGCCGGTGCCTCCTGCGGCTCCGCGACGATCTGACCGACCAGCTCGCCCTCGGCCTCCTCCAGCGGCAGCTTCGCGATCGCCGCTCGGTCGAGTGGGTAGGCGCCCGCCAGGGCTCTGTCGATCTCACGCTTCCTCATCGTGCCTCCTCTAGTTCCAGTTCACCGGTACAGGGGACGGCGGTCCCGTCCTCCTCCAAAGCAAGCTCTTTGCGCAAGCGCCGCCGGGCGCGATGCAGGCGCGTGCGCGCCGCGACCTTCGAGACGCCGAGCACGGCAGCGATCTGCGCCGAGCTCAGCCCCTCCCAGCCGGCGAGCAGCAGAACCTCGCGGTCCTCCTCGCCAAGGCGTCCCAGCGCGCTCATCACGGTCGAGTGAGCGACGTCGGGGTCCGGCGGCATCGCCACCGCCGCCGGCAGCTCCGTCTGCAGGCGCTCGGCGAGCCGGGTCCTCCGGCCCTCGCCGCGCCGCTGGTTGGCGAGCACCCTGCGGGCGACGCCGAACAGCCAGAGGCGAGCGGTGGGCCCGGCCGGCACGTCGGCGGCGCGCCGCCAGGCGACCAGGAAGGTCTCGGCGACGACGTCGGCCGCGTCCTCGGGCCTCGGTGTGCGCGCCAGCGCGTAGGCGAGGACGTCGCGGCCGTACTCGCCGTAGAGACGGTTGAACTCGGCCTCGGCCTCTGATCTGTGGGGTTCGTGCATCGCTCTGTAGGTGTCCGGCTGGGGCCGGGTGTTACCGGCAGGACATATGTCCGACCGCGCCAGGGCTGATTCCATTCCGCGATGGGCTGGGTTCGGGCTTTGCTGTTGGTCGCCGCCGCGGCAGTGGTCGGCCTGGTGCTGGTCTCGGGCGGCTCGGATGCTGACCCGCGGACCCCGCCGGCGCTGCCGGGCCTGCCGCCGCCGTTCTTCGGGACCGCGGTGGTCGGGGACGGGGGGATGACGGCGGCGATCGACGCCTACGGGAACGTCGTCGACCTGCGGGCGCCGGGACCGGCGGGCCAGGCGCTGATCGACAACCCCGCCGACCGGCAGGCCGCGGGAAGTGTGGAGGCGGACACCGGGATCGTGCCCCGGGTGGCGATCGGGGACGGCCCGGCGCTGCCGCTGTGGCGGGCGGACTCGGTGTCCCAGAGCTATCTGCGTGGGACGAACGTGGTTCGAACCGTTGCGCGGTTCCTTTTGCGCCTGGGAGGCGAAAAAGGAACCGCGGGCGTGGTCTCGGTGACCGTGACGGACGCGGTGGCCGGCGGGGTCCTTGCGCGGGTGGTCGAGACCGAGGGGCCGGTGGGGGTGCGGATGGTTCCTTCGCTGGGCGTGAACGTCGAGGCCAGTGCGAAGTGCGAGACGGAACAGCGGATGGGTAAGGCAGCGCTGCTCTGTCGTGCTCCGGGGAGCAGCGCCGAGGGCGTGGCGGAGACGATCCGGCTAGCCACCTTCGGCGACCGCGCCTGGCTCCGGCGGGGGTGGTCGCTGGGGGATGGGGCGCCCGCCTGGGCCAGAGGGATGTACGAGCGCTCGCTGCTGACCCTTCACGCTCTGACCGACCGGCGGACCGGGGCGGTCGCCGCCGGCGCCCGCGATGGCTGGGCCTACGTCTGGCCGCGCGACGCAGGGGCGGCGGCGCTCGCCTTCGCCGCGGCCGGGTACCGGCCGGAGACGCGCCGGGTCGCAAGCTTCCTGCTCGGCCTGGGCCTAGACGCCGGCGCCCGCTTCCACGGAGACGGCACCCCAGTCGAGGGACGCGCCGCCCAGGGCGACGCCGCCGGCTGGGCCGTCGCAGTGCGCGCAGCGAATCGTGGTTCCTTTTGGTCGCAGGAGGCCCAAAAGGAACCGCGAGAGTGGCGCGACCGCGCCGACTACCGCGAGGGCGAGCCCGGCGACTTCCTCGCCAACGCGATCGCCTCGGGGCTTCCAGCCGCCGAGATCTCCGATCGGTTCGAGTCGGCACTCGGGCTGAACCGGGTCGAAGAGACCGACGCCGACCTCGACTCCGCCGCCGCCTGGGCAGTGCGGCCGTTCGTTCAGCCGGCGCTCTTCCCGGCCGCCCGCCGCACCCTGCTGCGCCTCGCTGCCGACGGCACCCGTTTCGGGATCACCCCCGGCGAGGGCTGGCACGGTGGCTCCGACCCCTGGTCCGCACCTACCGCCTGGTCGGCCTGGAGTCTGGCCGCGCTCGGCGAGCGCCCCACCGCGCTGCGCCTGCTCGCCGACCTGCGCCGCGCCGCCACCCCGGCCGGCGCCCTGCCGGAGCGCGTCGGTGCCCGCACCGGCATCCCCACCTCAACCACTCCGCTCGCCTGGTCCCACGCCTTCGCGATCCTCGCTCTGCGCGAGCTCTGGCCCAGCGCCTAGCGCGGCCCGCCTGCCTGCATCGTCCGCATCAGCTCCAGGGCCCCCGCCTTGTGCAGCGGTTCGTTGAGGTTGCCGCACTTCGGGCTCTGCACGCAGGAGGGGCAGCCAGACTCGCAGGGGCACTCGGCGATCAGGCGCTCGGCGTCGCCGAGCAGGCGCTCGAGCTGCTCGTAGCCGCGCTGGGTAATGCCAACCCCGCCGGGGTGGCCGTCGTAGATGAAGATCGTCGCCCGGCCGGTCTGGAAGTGGAGGTTGGTCGAGAGGCCGCCGATGTCCCAGCGGTCGCACATCGCGATCAGCGGCAGCACCGCGATCTGGCCGTGCTCGGTCGCGTGCAGGGAGCCGAGCAGGACGTCGGAGGGCAGCGAGGCGCTGAGCTTGTCCGGCAGCACGTACCAGAGGGCCTGGGTGACGAAGTTCTGCTCCGGCAGCTCCAGGGCGACGATGTCGATCGGTTCTTGGTCGGAGATCGAGACCCGCTGGAAGGCGATCACCTGCTCGCTGACCGAGACCTCGCCAAAGTTGAGCTGGACGCCGGCAACCTGGCGCTGCTCGTGCGTGCGCTCTATGTATATGTCGGTCTCCTTCTTCGGCCGCGTGTACCAGTCGCCGTCGAAGCTGGAGACGATCGCCCGCCGCTCGGCGATGTCGAGCCGCTCGACCTCATAGGAGCGCCCGAGGTGCAGGTAGATGGCACCGGGGTGGATCGTCGTGAACGCCCGCTCGGCCTCGACCAGGCCCAGCATCTCGCCCGAATCGCGCTCGATCACCGCCACCGAGTCGGCCGAGGCCGAGCGCAGCGGGATCCGTGAGGCGACGAATTCGCTGCGCTTCGGCAGCAGCTTGCCGCCGGCGCTGCGCAGCTCCCCCGCCGCCTGCAGTCGTTCCGCTCGCTCGCGCCAGTCCGGGCCAAAGACGTCGGCGTCCTCGTCGCTCAGCGGCAGCTCGTAGGCGGCTGCGATCAGGTGGCGGGAGGCGATCTGCTCGTTGCCGTGGTCGAGGATCGCCGCCTCGACCGGCCGCTCGAGGAACTCCTCCGGGTGGCGGCAGAAGAACTGGTCGAGCGCGTCCTGGCCGGCGACGTAGACCGCGAGCCCGCGCCGGCGCCGCCCCGCCCGTCCCCACATCTGCCGCAGGCTGGCGACGGTGCCGGGGAAGGTGACGCAGATCGCCGCGTCGAGCTCGCCGACGTCGATCCCCAGCTCCAGCGCATCGGTCGCGACCACCGCCAGCAGCTCGCCGCTGCCGAGCCGGGCCTCGATCTCGCGCCGTTGCTGCGGCGTGTAGCCGCCGCGGTATGGGGCGATCCGCTTGGCCAGCTCCGGCTTGCCGCGCCGCTCCAGGTTCTCGCGGGCGAAGCGCTGGATCAGCTCGATCCCGCGCCGGCTTTTGAGGAAGCAGATCGTCCGCACCCCCTGGCTGACCAGCTCCGCCAGCAGGTCCGCCGCCTCCGACAGAGCAGAGCGCCGCGCCCCCGTCGCCTTGTCGAGCAGCGGCGGGTTCCACATCGCGATCTCGCGCCCGGCCCGCGGCGCGCCGTCGTCGTCGATCAGCTCGAACGGCATCCCGACCAGCCGCTCGGCCAGCTCGACCGGGTTGGCGATCGTCGCCGAGGCGAGCAGGAAGCGCGGCTCGGAGCCGTAGGCCCGCGCCACCCGCCGCAGCCGCCGCAGCACGTTGGCGACGTGGGAGCCGAAGACGCCGCGGTAGGTGTGAGCCTCGTCGACCACGACCCAGCCGAGGTTGGCGAGGAAGTCCCCCCAGACCTTGTGGTGCGGGAGCAGGCCGACGTGGAGCATGTCGGGGTTGGTGAGCACGAGGTTGTTGCGACGGCGGATCGCCGGACGCTCTTCCTTCGGCGTGTCGCCGTCGTAGATCGCCTCGCGCAGGTGCGGCGGCCGCAGCTCGGCCAGCTTGCGCGCCTGGTCCTGGGCCAGCGCCTTGGTCGGGTAGAGGTAGAGCGCCCGGCTTTTCGGCTGGCGGGCGATCCCGTCGAGGACCGGCAGGTTGAAGGCGAGGCTCTTGCCCGAGGCGGTGCCGCTGGTGATCACCAGGTTGGAGTGCGCTGCGGCCTCGTAGGCGGCGAGCTGATGGGTGTAGAGGGAGTCGATGCCGACCCGGTGCAGGGACTCGACGAAGGCGGGGTCGAGCGAGCTGGGGAGGGAGACCGGCTTCGCCCGCCGCTCCGCCTCGGCGCTCTCGGCGACGATCCGCCCGTCGCGCCGAGCGGGGTCGATCGCAATCGACCATCTGGCGAATCCGGAGGCCGCCAGACTGTGTCCTCGGTCGGCTGACTGCAGGTCACGCACGGTTGTGCGCTCCCCTTGTCAGCCTTCCTGCGTCCTTGTCTGGCGGCCTCCGGATTTCGCCAGCAACCCTCATCGCCTGCAGGCTGGAGCGGTCGTGGATGCGGAGGATGTCGGCGCCCTCGCGGACCGCCAGCGCCACCGCCGCCACCGTCCCCCACTCGCGCTCGCCCGGCGGCAGCCGCTCCTCCCACGACCCGGCCAAGACGGCGCCGATGAAGTCCTTGCGCGAGAGCGAGACGTAGAGCGGCAGCCCCAGCGAGCGCAGCTCGCCGAGCCGCCGCAGGATCTCCAGGTCCTGGTCAGGGCTGAGGTCGAAGTCAAGTCCAGGGTCGATCGCGATCTGCTCCTCGGCCACCCCAAGTTCCCGGGCCTGCTCGACTCTCCCCTCGAACCAGGACTTGAGGTGGTCGACGACGTCGCCGTACTCGCGCCAGGGCCGGTCGGCCCGCGGCGGCCCCTCGATGTGCATCAGCACGTAGCCGCAGCCGCTCTCGGCGACCAGTTCGAACATCTCCTCGCCGCCGCCGGAGATGTCGTTGACGGTGCCGGCCCCCGCCGCCAGCGCCCGCCGTGCGACCTCGACCGAGAACGTGTCCGCCGCGACCGGCGCACCGGAAGCGACCAGCCCCTCGATCGCCGGAACCAGCGCCGCGGCCTCGTCCTCGGCCGGGACCGGCGGGCCCGACCGCGCCGCGACGGCGCCGATATCGATCATCTCGAAGCCCGCCTCGACCAGCGCCAGACCATCCCGCACGGCCTGCTCCGAGGTGCCGCTGCGTGCCCCCTCGAACATCGAGTCGACGGTGACGTTGACGATGCCCGCGCCGATCGGCTGGGCGAGGTCCAGCGTCCTGTCGGCCAGCCGCCATCTCATCGCTCGCTACGGTAGCGACCGGCCCGTGGCACTGAGATGCGTCTACACCGACCTCGACGGAACCCTGCTCGGCCAGGGGGCCTCGCTCTTCCGCGACGCCGAGGGCGGCTTCTCCCTGGCGCAGGCGCGGGCGCTGGAGGCCTGCCAACGGGCCGGGGCCGAGGTCGTGATCATGTCCGGCCGCCGCGAGCCGCAGGTGCACGAGGCGGCGCGGCTGATGGGCCAGGCCTCCTACATATACGAGGCCGGCTGCGCCTTCGCGATCGAAGGCGAGACGACGCTGCTGACCGGCGACATGGAGCCGAACGAGGACGGCACGATCTACGAGCAGATCGAGCAGCGCGGGATCCCGAAGGCGCTGTTCGAGCACTTCGAAGGGCGCCTGGAGTACCACGCGCCCTGGCACCACGGCCGCGTCCTCTCCCACCTCTTCCGCGGCAAGGTCGACGTCGACGAGGCCAACGCCCTGCTCGGCGAGCGCGGCGACGACGACCTGCGCCTGCTCGACAACGGCGCCATCGGCCGCCCGATGGCGACCGTCGAGGGCCGCACCCACGCCTACCACCTGGTCCCGCGCCTGGTCAGCAAGGCCGGCGCCGTCGCCGCCCACGCCCGCGCCCGCGGCTACGACCCAGCCGAGTGCATCGGGGTCGGCGACTCGGTCGAGGATCTCGAGGTCGCCGCCGCGGTCGGCCGCTTCTTCGTCGTCGCCAACGGCCCCGAGCGCGACGCCGGCCTGCGCGCCGCGCTCGGCAACTGGGACAACGTCACGGTCACCGAAGGGGCGATGGGAGACGGGGTCTACGAGGCTGTGGTGACGACCCTGATGGAACGGGGCTGAGGTGGAGGGCCGGGATCGCTCCCGGCCCTCCACAGACACCTGACGATCTACGGTGTCGTCATGAAAATGCCGCGCTGTTTGCCCTCTTTGTAGCTGTCTTTGTCGCCGCCGCCTGCGGGGACTTCCGGGCCTGAGATGTATTCGAACCCTTTGGTCGAGACGGTGCCGGTGAATTCACCGTTGGTCCCTGTCTCACCATTGGCCAAGCCGACCAGGCCGCAGAAGACGCCGCTTGCGGTCCAGTGAATGCCTTTCACCGCGGAGGTGACTTTCACCGTCCGGGATTCCCCGGCCCCTTCGTTGGCGTAGCTGATTCCGTGCAGGTTCTGGTTGACCGGTTTGCCGCCGGATTCGCTGGCGATGCTCACCGTGCAGCCCGCCGCCGCGGATTTCATGGCTTTCCCGGCTTCGCACTCGACGCTGGTCGTCGCGTCTTCGCCACCCAGCCCGTTAGCCGATGTGTCGCTGTCGAAGGTGAAGTTGCACCCGGTCGTGGTGATCGTCACACCGAGCCCCGCGAGTTTGCAGGAGCCAGCTTCGCCTTTTGTGTTCGGTTTGCCGAATGTCGGGTGCAGTGTGATCCCGTCGGCGGTTTTGCCGGCCTGGTCGCCCGCGAAAGACGCGGTCGTACAGGTGACCGGGACTTTGGTGCCGCTTTTGCCGGTGACAGTCAGGGTCAGGGACCCGAGACCGTCGTTGTCCCCTGTGAGGACGGTTTTTTCGATTTCGGAGTTGAACGTGTGTTCCACTGCCGCCGAGGCTCCGGAGGCCGCGATCGCGCCGAACGCGAATACCGCAGCCAGGGCGAGCCCAAGCATCTTCAGATTGCGAGACATTTCTTCCTCTTTCCGTTTGGTTGAGTTGGCGCCGAGACGCCCAATCCATAGGCCCGGTATCCCCAAAGGTCAAAGATTTACGAGCGATCGTGTCCGGTCGGTTCACCTCTCCCCCGGCGCCTCGCTCCGTTTCCCCTGCAAGACGCGCTGGCGCCTCCCCGCACGCGCGCGGGTCGGTGCCATGCGGCGCTCGGTGAACACCAGCCGACCCTCGAATCGCCCGCCCCCCGGCACGGACGAGCGGGGACCTGGCGCCGCTAATATCGGCGCCACGACGTTTTCAACCTTGAGGAGCGAAGCTTGTCGTCGGAGAGCGCGACCGTTGCAGAGCAGGAGTACCTGGAGATCATGTTCTGGCTGGAGGAGGCCGGGCTGCAGATGACCGGGGCCAATATCGCCCGCGCGATGCAGCTCTCGCCGCCGACCGTGCACGAGATGGTCGGCCGCCTGATCGACGACGGCTACGTCGAACGCAACCCGAACAAATCGCTCACCTTCACCGAGTCCGGCCGCGAGCATGCCAGCTACATCGTGCGGCGCCACCGGATGATCGAGCGCTTCCTCACCGACGTGCTCGGCATCCCCTGGGACGAGGTGCACGAGGAGGCGGAGCGGATCGAGCACGCGATGTCGCCGGTCCTGGAGGAGCGGATGCGCGCCGCGATCGGCGACGCCACCACCTGTCCCCACGGCCACCCGATCCTCGAGGGCATCCGCGAGCCCGGCTCGCTGCTGGCCGACGTCGAGGTCGGCGCCTCGGTCGTGGTCCTGCGCTTCGAGAACGAGGCCGAGGAGCTGCTGCACTACCTGAAGGCGGCCGGCCTGGAGCCGGGGCTGGAGGGCACGCTGGACAGCTCCGACTCCGACAAAGTCGTGATCGCCTCCGCCGACGGCAAGCACGAGGTCAGCCGCAGCGTCGCCGAGACCGTCTCGGTCCGCGCCGACCCCGCGCCACCGCCGCGCGCCGCGATCCCCGAGCAGCTAGTTCTCTCCAGCGACCGCTACGGCCGCTGACCACTACTGGATCGGGACCGTCACGATCGGCTTTGAGGTCGGCGCTTCGCTGCCGCCCTTGGGCTCGTAGGTGACCATCACCACTTCGACGCCGTCCATGCTCTCGATCATGGTCGAGGCGTTGCCTTCGCGGTCGGGGACGAACAGGGCCGGCACCGGTTCCACTTCGCCGTCGCGCTGGACCCAGGCCTCGAGCACCTGTTCCTCGGGCAGTTGGTGGACGTTGGCGAGCTGCAGCGTGCCGCCCTCGCCCTCGGCGACCATCTCGGCGGTGATCCCCGGGGCCTTGCCGGCGGTGAAGGTCTGCGCCGTGCCGCCGCCGTCCGAACCGCCGTTGCCGATCTCGTAACCGGCCACCGCGACCAGCGCCAGCACCATCACCGCCAGCCCGACCACCGGTCGCCAGCCGAGCGCGCCGCCGCCAAGGCGACGCAGCCAGCCGGACCTCTTGCTCTCGGTCCGGGACTCGCGCTCGGGCGCGCCCGCTTCCGCCGCGGCGGCGTCGGCGCGAACCTCGGCCATCACCCGCTCGCGCAGTGGCGCCGGTGGCTCCACCCGCTCGACCTCCTCGGGCAGCAGCCGCACCGCCGGCTCGAGCCAACGCACCCGCTCGCGGCAGCGCTCGCAACCCTCCAGGTGGCGCTCCAGCTCCGCCGCCTCGGCAGGGTCGAGCGCGCCCAGCATGTAGGCGGCGACGTCGTCGTTCCAGCGCTCGTGGTTCTCGTTCATGCCAGTCCCTCCGCGAGCTCGCCGCGGATCTTCTCCAGTCCAAGACGCATCCGGCCCTTAACCGTTCCCAGCGGCACGCCCAGCATCTGCGCGATCTCCGACTGGCTGAAGCCGCCGAAATAGGCGAGCTGGATCACTTTCGACTGCTCTCCGGGCAACTGCCCGAGCACGCCGCGGACCTCGCTCGCCGTCTCCCGCCGCATCGCTTCCTCCTCGGTCTGCTCCTCGGCCGGCCGCTGCTCGAGGATCGCGTCGTCGTCGAAGGCGAGTTTCGGCGCCTTGCCGGCCTTGCTGCGGAGGAAGTCGATCGCCCGGTTGCGGACGACGCTGAGCAGCCAGGAGCGGACGCTGCCGCGGGTCGGGTCGAAGCGGGCACCGCTGCGCCAGATCGAGATGAACGCCTCCTGCGTCACGTCCTCGGCCGCGCCGCGCTCGCCGACGATCCTGTACGCCAGCGAGTAGGCGACGCCGCCGTGGCGGTCGTAGAAGACCTCGAATGCCTCGGGGTCCTTTTCCCCGACCAGCGGCATCAGCTCCTCGTCTGCCAGCCGCTCGGCTCTGTCGCGTTTGACGCTCATTCGGTTCCTGGTTGCTTACCGGTATCCGCAGTTCTATGCGATGAACGGTTCGACCGCTTTCAGCACCTGCGCTTCGTCGAGCGAGGGGTCGAAGGCATTGGGGGACGGCTCTTCCCCGTTCCGCAGCCGGATCGCCGCCGCGTGACGGGCCTCGACCTGGACGATCGAGCCGGCGGCGCCGAGCACTTCCTTCGACTTGATCGCCGGGCCGGCGCCGTTGTAGGCGCTGACGCCGGTGTCCTCGAAGACCTGCGCCAGCTTGAGGAAGCCGGCGGTGTCGGAGTAGGGGAAGTCGAATTTCGGTTCCGCCACCGGCTTGCCGCCGAGCTGCTTCACCGTCGCCGTCAGCGCTTCCACGTGCTGCTTCTCGTCGGTCGCGATCAGGTCGATCAGGCTCTTCAGCTCGCCCTTCGCCCCGGCCCGCTTCTTCGCTTCTTCGTAGAAGGCGGCCTCCAGGTACTCCAAGGTGAGGGCGAAGTTGACGATGGCGACGTCGCCGCCGCCGGACATCGCCAGCGCCTTACGGACGTAGGGGCCGACCATGAAGGTGCCGTAGACGGCGCCCGCCGCGAGCGCGCCTTTGAGGATCACGTCGCTGCGCGAGAGGTCTTCGCTGTCCTCGATGACCTCGACGCCGGCGAGCTCCGGATGTGCGAGTTGCTCCTGGCTCATTGCTGTCTCCTTTAGCTCTCTCGCCCGCGCTAGCTGACGATGAACGGTTCGACGGATTTGAGGACGGTCTTGGCGTCCGCCGGCTTGGCGAAGGCGCCATCGGGAACGATCGACTCGCCCAGCAGGGTGTTGAGGGCAGCCGCGTGGCGACCCTCGACGCTGTGGATCGCCAGCGCCGAAGCAAGCACTTCCGGGCTCTCGATGTTGGCGGCCTGACCCAGGTAGGCAGCGGCGCCGAGGTTCTCCACCGTCGCCGCCAGTTCGAGCACGGCTTTGGCGCTTTCCAGCGGGAATTCGGATTTCGGTTCCGGCGCCGGAGTGCCGCCGAGCTGCTTGACCGCGGCGGTCAGCGCGTCGACGTGTTCGGACTCCTCGCTGCCGAATTTGCGGATCGTCGCCAGGTCGGAGCCCTTGAACAGGCCGCTCTTGACGACGTCGGCGTAGAAGGCCGCCTCGAGGTACTCGAGCGTGAGGGCGTAGTTGAGGATGCCGACGTCGCCCTTGCCGAACTGGGCGGTTTCGCTGGCGCCGCCCTTGCTCGTGTTGCTCGCGGTGCTGGCGGTGCTCCCGGTCGTGTCGTCATCAGACCCACAGGCGGCGAGGAAGGCGGCCATCGCCGCCGAGCCCCCGGTCAGGGCCATGAACTTGCGCCTGGAGACGGGGTCCTGGGCGACGCGGGCAATCGCGCCGCTCGCTCCCTCTCCTCTCTCGCGTTCCTTTGCCTCGGGCATTCGGGGCCTCCTCAAAAGTCGTTTGCGCTTCTGCCGGTCCCCTACGCGAGGGGGGCGGCCGGCGGATCAAAATGGCGGCGAATTGATCCGAAGCAGGGCCCAATGCCGTAAGGGGGTGGCATGAAGAAGACGCTCGCTCTCCCCGCCCTGACCCTCGCCGTCTGCGCGGCCCTCTTCGCCGGCTGCGGCGGCGGGGACGACACCACCGCGACCGACACCAGCAGCGCCTCAAGTGCCGGCGCCGAGGCAGTGAAGATCGTCGACTTCGAGTACATCCCGCCCAACATCACCGTGCCCGCCGGCACCACCGTCAGCTTCGAGAACGAGGACTCCGCCGCTCACACCGCGACCTCGAAAGAGTCCGGCGCCTTCGACAGCGGCACGATCAAAGGCGGCGCCACGGGCGAGATCAAGCTCGAGCAGCCCGGCACCTTCGCCTACTTCTGCGCCTTCCACCCCTTCATGAAGGGCACCATCGTCGTCGAGTAATTCAGGCGGGGGCGCCGGCGCGCAGGCGCTCAAGCGCGGATGCGATGCGCCCGACGCCCTCGGCGGCGCGGTCGGCCGGGACCGGGGCGAAAGAGAGGCGGAGGCTGTTCTCGCCGCCCTCGATCATGAAGTCGGGGCCGGCGACGAAGGAGACACCGTCGTTCTTGGCCTCAGCGAGCAGGGCCACCGTGTCGGTCCCGGCGGCGAGGTCGAGCCAGAGGAAGTAGCCGCCGTCCGGGACGACGAACTCGGCCTCGGGCAGCTTCTCGCCCAGCGCCGCGACCAGCGCGTCGCAGCGAGCCTTCAGCTCACCTTTGACGAAGGCGATGTTGCGGTCGAGCTCACCCGTGCGGCAGAGGTCGAGGACGATCGACTCGGCCAGCATGTTGGGCGAGATGTAGGTCTCGTTGGCCCGCTTGGCCAGCTTCGCGATCTCCTCCGCCGGGCCAGCCAGGTAGCCGACGCGGATGCCGGGGCTGACCGTCTTCGAGAAGGAGGAGGCGTGGACGACCCGGCCAGCCTGGTCCAGCGAGAGCATCGTCTCCAGTGGCTCGCCCTCGAAGGGGAGCTCGCGGTAGGGGTCGTCCTCGAAGATCCAGAAGCCGTGCTCGTCGGCGAGCTCGACCAGCCGCGCCCGCTTCTCGGCGGAGAGCGTGCAGCCGGCCGGGTTGTGGGCGTTGGGAATGATGTGGGCAAGCCGGATCGGCCCCTCGGCCAGCGCCGCTTCCAGCGCGCCGATGTCGAGGCCGTCGGCCTCCAACGGCACCGGCACCAGCTCCACCCCGAGCCGCTGCAGGAGCAGCAGCGTGCGGTCGTAGGTCGGCTGCTCGACGACGACCCGGTCGCCGGCGCTGAGCAGGTGCTCGAACAGCATCGCCCCCGCCTCCAGCGAGCCGTTGGCGACCATCACCTGCGAGGCGTCGAGCCCACCGTGCCGCTCGGCGATCCACTGGCAGAGCCCCGGGTGCCCGATCCCGGTCCCGTAGGAGAGCGCCTTTTCCCAGTCCTCAGCCAGCGCCCGCGCCGCCGCATCCCGCACCTGTTCGTGGGGGAGGATGTCGGCGCTGGGAGCGCCGCGCGCAAAGGAAATCGTGTCGCCAGCCATCGCCCTCGACACTAGCAACGCGCTATCAACAACCGACCCCTGGCCGGGCATCTCTTGCCCGACGACGCCACTCCACCTCAGCGGCTACCGTCTCAGCCGCTGCCTCCGGGTCAGTGTGCTCCCAGAACCGCAGAACCATCCAACCGGCCTGCTCAAGCTGTTCGTCGGTATCGCGATCCCGGACCTCATTCGCAGCGAGCTTCTCCTTCCAGAAGGAGCGGTTGGCCTTTGGCATGGTGCCGTGCTCAGGGCAACCGTGCCAAAAACAACCGTCAACGAACACCGCCACCTGGAGACTCGGGAAGACGACGTCCGCACGGCGGCGACTTCCCGACAGCACGGCTCGATCGACCCTAAATCGCAGCCCACGCCGGTGTAGCGCCGAGCGAAGCGCGAGCTCCGGCGCGGTATCCCTGCGCCGTGCCCGTCTCATCCGCGCCAGAGCATCGCTTGAGCTAGCTTCGACCCGCGCCGACATATCCCAAGGGTACGGGGTCAGACGACCTGGAGAGCATCCATCGCCTTCACGTGCGCGGCCACCGCCTCGCGGAAACCGTCAGCGAAGGTTTTCAGGTTGCCTTTGTAGGTCCGCCCCAGGAAACCCGACGCCGCCCGATGACTAAGCGGATGAAGATCGTGCTGGAGGAATTCCGAAAGCGGCGTGTATGGCTCTGACCTGGGCCAGGTGCCTAGGTCAGGAACAGCGAAGGTGCCCGAGGCGTTTCCCCATGCCGCCTTGGGCCAAGAGCCCTCCAGCGCCTTCGACACCTCCTCCCAGGGGAAAGACCCGTCTTCAGGAGAACTAAGGAGTCGTTCACCGACCCAGCGCGCCACCGGCGTGCTGACTGCGTTTCCGACCAAGCGCCAGCGCGGGTTGTTGCGCCGTTTCGGATCCTCGATCGCAGGCAGAGTCCAGTCTGCCGCCAGTCCCTGCAACCGCTCGGCGTCGCGAATGTCCGGAGTCCCGATCTCATTGGTCGCAGAGTTCCAGATCCCCGGCGCTGAGGGAATTCCCACCGCGGAGCCCCCCTTCAGCGTCGGCACCGCCTCCACCGCCCAGCCCAGCCCCCGCAGTCCCTCGGTCCAGTAGAACCCACACCAAGCCCCGGCCGAGAACTCCTGCTCGACCGGGGTCTCCTCCTCCTCGAAGAGAACCGGCCTCGGGTCCGCCTCGCGAGAGGCGATGAGGATCACCCTGAGCCGCCGGTGAGGCAAGCCGTAAGCGCGCGTGTCGACAACCCGGTACGCCCACTCCCAGCCCCGCGAGGATAGCTCGCGCGTCAGGTACGTCATCGCCTCGCCCCGATCGAGGGTCAGCATGAACGGCACGTTCTCGAGCAGCAGCCACTTCGGCGGCGAAGCAGCGCCGTCGAGGAGTCGGAACACGTGCTCGACCAAGCTCGACTGAGCGCCGCCAATGCCAGCCGTCCTCCCGGCCTGGCTCAGGTCCTGACAGGGAAAGCCGGCTGCCAAGAGGTTCGCAGCCGGCAACTCAGCGAGCTTAGTGACGTCGTCGTGAAGCGGAATTCCCGGCAGCCGGTCACGCAGGACCAGCTGCGCCGCCGGATCGACCTCGCACAGCAGAGTCGTCTCGAACCCCGCTTCTGCCAGGCCGACCTCGATCCCGCCGATCCCGGCGAAGAGCCCCACTGCCTTCGGTTTTTCGCCATCGTCCTGTCGCTGGGCCGGCACCGCCCGATCATGTCGAAGAGCACGGACAGCTGCTCAGACGGGCAACACAACTGCTGTGGGACAAGCCTTGGCCAGTGGCTCGAGCAGCTTGTCCCCGGATCGTTTCAAGATCGCCACAATCGACCAGTCGTCTCCGTCGCGGGTCGCCACCAGCGCAGAAGCGTCCCTTTCGGCGGCGATCTCTAACAGCGCCTTCGTGGTGCCAGGGATATTCTCCGGAGCATCGGTATGCATCGCGACCAGAACAGAAGCGCGGAACACCCGCTTCGACTGAAAGAAGCGAACGGAGACGTTCTCGGGCTTGCTGATGGTGGTGACGTAGACATCGTCGGGGCCGAGCCCTACCTGCTCCGCGATCAGATTCCTAACCCCATTCCACTTGGTGGTGCTGGGAGCCTCCGTGTGCACTCTCGCAGCCTTGTCCGCGAGCTGTTGCCTGAAGTCCGGGGGGTTCATCGCTGCACTCCTTCCTCGACCGGCTCAGAGTTCTCGGTCCAGCGGGCACCGTAGACCACGAGCGCGCGGGTAATGACCTCGAGCCGCTCGCGAAGCTCCTCTGCCTTGGAAGAGGGAAGTCCCCTGTCGTCGACTAGGGCGCTTCCCTCCACCGTCTCCGGCTCCCTCAGTTCGACATGTCGCTGCTCCACCAGCGCAATCGCTTCCTCCAGCTTCTTGCGACGATCGTTGAGGATGCGCTCGCGTAGGCGCGGCGCCTCTTTAACAGAGTCAGGACCCGAGCCATTCCGGTCGAGGTGTGCGGGGGGCACAACCTTTCCTCGCAGCCAGGCATGGTGCGCCTCGGTAGCGTCCTGCCTCGCGCTGCGGGACTTCGAACCCTTGGCATCCACACGTGCAGGACGTCTTGCTTCCCTGCCGTCGACGACTGCTTGCGCAAGGACCCTCAAGCCCCAATCCGAATCCATCAACGCGGTCAGGACGGCGCTGGGGGTCCTGCTGTCGCTGAAATCCTCCTCTTTGAAGAAGCGTGGCTCGCGAAGAACCCGGTGAACCACCAGCCAAAACCCACCCAACGCGGCTAGCTCCGCAGTCGCTACACCCGCTTTCCCAGCTTTTCGCTCTTTCAAGGCCTCGGCGAGGAGCTCGTCTGGATTCCTGTCGCTCGGCTCTAGGCCCTGCTCCCATATGAGGGGATTGCCGTAGATATTCGCAAGCACCTCCCTTGCGATCGAAGCCTCTTTGGCCGACATCCCACCCCGAGCGCTGCGGAGGGCAAGCTCCGCGCAAATCTCGCTCTTTGCTTTCTTCGTCAGCTTTTTCCGATCGGATGCCTGAACGACCCCAGCTTTGATCGCCGCATGGACCGGCCCCTTTTTTGAGAGCAAGCTGGTAATTACCAAGCCCCGCTCATCGGGGGTTGCCGGGAAGCCAAGCTTCCGCGCCTGCGCCGGATCGAGCATCCCCTCGAGGTAGAGCGCTTTGTTCAGAGTGATCAGGTCCCAGCGCTCGAGCTCAGCCACCACGCTGTCCGCCTTTGCGTCGACTTTCGCAGTTGCGGACCAAGGGGTCGGAGGCAGGTCGCCATGGATCAGCTGAACGTAGTTGTGCACTGCCTTGGCAAAGTCGGCAGTCCCCGCAGCGTCGGGATCGAAGCCGACGATGATCCGAGCCGGCAGAGTGAGGGCGTTTGCTTGACCAAACTCTGCCTCCGAGACCTCACTCGTGGAGCGACCGAAGATCGAGCGAACCCTGCCAATCAGCGCCGCGAGATCCCTGGGCTCGCTGCGGAAGCGCCCGACGATCTCCTCCGCACCAATGCCGAGCACGTCAAGCGCGCCGGATGCTCGGCTGCTGCCGTCGGCCGTGGCAGGCAGGTGAATCGGCGCCTTGCCCCCGGCGACGTCGACCGCAGTGCACACGAGCGTGATCGGGAACATCACACCCTTCTCTTCGATCGAGTCCCCCAGCGGATTGTGCTCAACGAGATAGCTGACCGAACTCTCGATTGCATGGACCAGATGCGCCTCGTCGTTGACCTGAAGGTCCAACACGGGCCTTCCTTGATGATCGCCGCTGGGCCTTCGGATCGGCGGGTGCTCAGGGAACTTGGCAGCGGGAACAGTCGCGTCAGCCGGAAAGACGCGGCCGGCGGCCTCGCGGTAGTTGACGACGTAGGGAACGACGGTTGGGGTCCAGACGTCAGCCTCAACCACCCAGAGCAGAGCGCCGGGAACCCGAATCGGCGTCGGCCGCTCTAGGCGCCTACGCACGTCCGCCGGGTCAACAGCAGTGCGCGCAAGTGCAGTTGCGGAGCCTCGGTCGAAGCCCTTGCCTTCGAACTTCTCGACAAGGGCTTTGACAGCGCTTGCTTTCGGTGGACGCGCGATTTCGCGCACCGCGAGATGCTGCTCATTGGATGAACTACTGGGGACGCCATCGGGCACGGGGGCCTCTCTTTCTCGTTAACTCCTTTAACAACGGGGAGCACCGAGATTCTCAGCGTCCCCTCCGAGATCCGGCGACGGTGCCGGCGTGTCGGCTGGCGTCTTTGCATGGATGCGACGAGCTAGGCGTGACGGCCGGGGCCGAAGTTGCTGCGCGTCCAGGTTTCTGTAGCTGGATCGCTCCCATCGACATCGTGCATCGACTGCGGAACAGTCTTCCATAGCGATCAGACAGCGTCAACCGCTGCAGAAACGAGTAGTCGTCGCGTCGCCTATCTGGACTCAGAGTTTGGCTACGTAGCTGTAGGTCTACTGACTACGCAGCGTCTCGGCCGCGATTGCGGCCGTCTCGGTCGGGCTTTCGCCGACCCGCACGCCCTTTGCTTCGAGCGCGTCTTTCTTCGCCTGGGCGGTGCCCGAAGAGCCGGAGATGATCGCGCCGGCGTGGCCCATCTGCTTGCCGGGCGGGGCGGTGAAGCCGGCGATGTAGGCGACCACCGGCTTGGAGATCTCGGCGGCGATGAACTCGGCGGCCCGCTCCTCGGCGTCGCCGCCGATCTCGCCGACCATCACGATCAGCTCGGTCTCCGGGTCGGCCTCGTAGAGCTTGAGGATGTCGATGAAGTCGGAGCCGACGATCGGGTCGCCGCCGATGCCGACGATCGAGGAGTTGCCGGTCCCGGCCTGCTTCAGCTCGTTGCCGATCTGGTAGGTCAGCGTCCCCGACTTGGAGACGACGCCGATCGGGCCCGGGTCGAAGAACTGGGCCGGGATGATGCCGACGTTGGCCTTGCCCGGGGAGAGGATGCCGGGGCAGTTGGGGCCGATCAGCCGCACCCCCGCCTCCTTCGCCTTCCAGTAGGTGTTGAGCATGTCGAGCACGGGGATGCCCTCGGTGATCGCGATCACCGTCTCCACCCCGGACTCGATCGCCTCGTCGATCGCCGGAGCGGCGAAGCGGGCGGGCACGAAGATCATCGAAGTGTTGGCGCCGGCCTCGGTCACCGCCTCCTTGATCGTGTCGAAGACGGGCACGCCCTCGACGTCCTGCCCACCCTTGCCGGGGGTGACGCCGGCGACCAGGTCGGTCCCGTAGGCCTTGTTGCGCAGTCCGTGGAAGGAGCCCTCGCGGCCGGTCAGGCCGGAGACCGCGAGCTTCGTCTCGGAGCCGACGATGATGCTCATGCGGCGCTCCCGGCGAGCTCGACGACGCGGCGCGCTGCGTCCAGCATCGTCTTCTCCTGGTGCAGGTCGGGCAGGGCGGCCTCGGCGAGGATCTTCAGGCCCTCCTCGGAGTTGGTGCCGTCGAGTCGCACGACCAGCGGCATCCCGAGGTCGATCTGGGCCGAGGCGGTGACGATGCCCTTGGCGATCTCGTCGCAGCGGGTGATGCCGCCGAAGATGTTGAAGAGGATCGCCGTCACCTTGGCGTCGGACTTGATGACTTCGAGCGCGTTGACGATCGCCTCGGCTTTGGAGCCGCCGCCGGCGTCGAGGAAGTTCGCGGGAGCGCCGCCCGCCTGGGCGACGACGTCGAGCGTCGACATGCAGAGGCCGGCGCCGTTGGCGAGGATGCCGACGTTGCCGTCGAGCTTGACGTAGGTCAGGCCCTTCTCCTTCGCCATCGCCTCCTGCGGATCGTCGACGGTGTCGGCGATCTCGGCCAGGTCCTCGTGACGGAAGACGGAGTTGCCGTCGATCGTCACCTTGGCGTCGAGGGCGATGACCTCGCGGCCGGCGGTGACGATCAGCGGGTTGACCTCGATCAGCGTCGCGTCCTCTTCGCTCGCCACCGTGGCCAGCCTCACGAGCACCTCGGCGGCCTGGTCGAGCGCGTCCTCGGCGAGGCCGGCGTCGGCGACGATGCCGCGCGCCGCGGCGGCATCAAAGGGCTTGGTCGGGTCGATGTGGCGTTTGACCAGGGCGTCGGGATCCTCGGCGGCGACCGCCTCGATGTCCATGCCGCCCTTGGCCGAGACCATCGCCAGAAGCTTCTTCTCACCGCGGTCGAGGATGACCGAGGCGTAGTACTCCTCGGCGATGTCGGAGCCGCCCTCGATCCAGACCTGGTCGACGCGGAACGGACCCTCGCCGTGGGGGCCGATGATGTCCATGCCGATGATCGCGTCGGCGAACTCTCGCGCCTCGGCGGCGTCCTTGGCGATCTTGATGCCGCCGGCCTTGCCGCGACCGCCGATCAGGACCTGGGCCTTGATCGCGCAGGGGTAACCGATCCGCTCCGCCGCGGCGACGGCGTCGTCGACCGTGGCCGCGACCTCACCGCTTGGCACGGCGATGCCGTGCTTGGCGAACAGCTGCTTTCCCTGGTACTCGAGGAGGTCCATGAATTGGCGCCGGGGCGCGGCCGGGCACACTATCCGAGAAGCGCGCACGGCCGCGCCGTCACACCCCTCGCGGCATAGGTGAAACCCCCAAGCTCTGCCGCTTGGCATAATGCCGCGCCTGCCGATGGCCCTTCCAAGTCTGAAAAACATCAACTGGGTGACCGCCGATTGTTACGGCACCCTGATCGACTGGGAGAAAGGCATCATCGACGCCTGCAAGAAAGAGGCGTCGAAAGACGGGTTCAGCTTCGAAGAGGGCCCTTTCCTCGCCCGCTTCATGGAGGTCGAGGCCGAAATCATGGCCGGCTCCTACGAGCTCTACGCCGAGGTGCTGCGCCGCACGATCGTCAAAGTCGCCGGCGAGATCGGCTGGGAGGTGGAGCCCTCGCGGGCCCAGTTCCTGCCCAACAGCGTCGCCTACTGGCTGCCCTTCCGCGAGGCCAACGCGGCGATGGACCGACTCGGCAAAAAGTACGAGATCGGGATCATCACCAACACCGACGACAAACTTCTGGGGATCTCGCGCCGCCACCTGCGGACCGAACTCGACCTCGTGGTCACCGCCCAGCAGGTGCGCAGCTACAAGCCGGACCCCGTCCACTTCAAAGAGTGCGCGCGGCGGATCGGCGGCAAGAAAGGCTGGCTGCACATCGGCTGCAACTACGCGACCGACATCGCTCCGGTGCTGAAAATGAACGTGCCGGTGATCTGGGTCAACCGCCACGGCGAGAAACTCGAAGGGCGCAAAGCGCCCAGCGCCACGGTAAAAAACTTTCGCGAAGCAGCGAAAAAGCTCGGCGCGTCCTGAACATCTTCTAGCGTTCGCGGCGCAACTCCGACGACAGGCGTCGGTTAGTCGTGGGTAGGCGCCACCACCCGATGAATATGTTCGCTCACCAAAGCACCCCTAAGCGTGCCCTCGCGGTCGCGCGTCTCGCCCTGGCCGCGGGCGTTCTCGCGCTGCTCGGCGCGCTCGCCCTGGCAGGCCAGGAGAAGGCCGACGCAGCGCTGCTGCCGCCCGGCCAGCAGCCCAACTTCGTCGTCATCCAGACCGACGACCAGACGCTCGACAGCCTGTATGCGGCCGTCAGCCCCGGCGGCGTGCCGGTCCAGGTGATGCCGAACACGCTGGCGCTGATCGCCGAAAAAGGCGTGACCCTCAACCGCTACTACGTGCCCTACCCCCTCTGCTGCCCCTCGCGGGTCAGCCTGCTGACCGGGCGCTACGCCCACAACCACAACGTCCGCGGCAACGTCCAGCCCAACGGCGGCTACCTCGGCTTCTCGGCCCGCGGCGCCTACACCCACAACCTCGCGACCTGGCTGCAGGGCGCCGGCTACCGGACGATCCACATCGGCAAGTTCCTCAACGGCTACGGCGACGAACCGTACGACAACGGAACCGCCGTCGCGCCCGGCTGGGACGCCTGGCACACGGTGCTGAAAGCCGACACCGACCACCTTTTCTACGGCTACAAACTGAACGACAACGGCGTCATCGGCGGCCCCTTCGGCGACCCTGGCAGCTGGGACACGCGCGAATACGGCGAACGCGACGACTTCGGCTGCCCGGCCGCGCCGCTCAACGGCCTGCCCTGCTACTACGAGACCGACGTCTTCAGCCGCATCGCCTACGAAGAGATGTCTGGGACCAGCCCGGAACGGCCCTTCTACCTGCAGCTCGACTACACCGCGCCGCACGGCGACTTCCGCCGCCCCGCCGGGCCGGAGCCGGCGATCCGCCACTACAACTCCTTCGCCGGCGCCAAGCTGCCGCACACGCTCTCCCAGGGGGTCAACGAGGGCAACGTCGGCGACAAGCCGCAGTTCATCCGCGAAGCCGCGTTCCTCTCGCCGACCGAGCTGCATACCTATCGCGTCTACTACGAGAAGGCGCTGGAGTCCCTTCGCGCCGTCGACGAGGGCGTCAAAGTTGTCGTCGACACGCTCGGCGGGCTCGGCCGCCTGCGCAACACCTACATCATCTTCACCTCCGACAACGGCTTCTTCTACGGCGAGCACCGCCTGATCGGCGGCAAGTTCCTCGCCTATGAGCCCTCCACCCACCTGCCGTTCCTGATGCGCGGCCCAGGGATCAAACCCGGCACCTCGACCGGCGAGCTGGCAGCCAACATCGACATCGCCCCGACGATCCTCGAGCTCGCGCACGCGACCGCCGACAAGAGCATCGACGGCCGCTCGCTGGTGCCGTACATCACCGACAGCACCCTTCGCAGCCGTCGCCCGATCCTCTTCGAGTCCTTCGTCGAGACCAACGACGTCGAGGCCAACGGAGCCGAACCCTCGAAGCCGGCCCGCGCCAGCGCCCGCCCGCGGAGCAGCCGCGGCGAGGAAGCGAGCGCCTCGATCGTCGCCCCGCCCAAGGACTACGAGGGAATCCGCCTCGGCGCCTACAAGTACATCGAGTGGCCCGACGGCCAGAAGGAGCTCTACGACGTCACCAAAGACCCGTACGAGCTCAACAACATCGTCCGCGACGGCAACTACGCGCCGATCCGGAACTTCCTCCACACTCAGCTCCGCCTGCTCGAGGACTGCGTCGGCCGCGCCTGCCAGGAAGTCACCCCGCCGATGCCGCTGACCAAGAAGCAGCAGCTCGAACTCAAACGGCAAAAAGAAAAAGAACGACGCGAAAAACAGCAGCAGCAGAAACAGAAACAGCCCCAGAAATAGGGCTGCTGTTTTCGCGTTCTAACTGAGGGGGACTACTCGATGACGGCGATGACGTCGCCGGCGTTGACGGCGGCGCCCTCGGCGACATTCAGCGAGGTGACTTTGCCGGCGCGGTGGGCGCCGATCTCGTTCTCCATCTTCATCGCCTCGATCACGCAGACGAGGTCGCCCTCGGCGACCTCAGCGCCCTCGGCGACGGCGACTTTGAGGATCGTGCCCTGCAGCGGCGCAGGCAGCGACTCGCTCGAGGCGGAGGGACCGCCGCCGCTCTTGCGCTCGCGTTTCGGCGGCCGCTTGCCGTTGGCCGCGGGGGCGGCACCGCCGCCGGCGCCGGCCTGGCCGATCACCTTGACGTCGAAGAGCTTGCCCGAGACCTCGACCTTGTAATCGCGGCTGACCAGCTCGGTGCCGTCCTCGGCGACCGGGTCGGGTGCCGTCTCCGGCGCCGTCGATTTGAGCCAGTCCCGGTCCTCCATCAGGTCGCGACAGGTCTCGCCCTTGTCCCACTGCTCGGTGGCGAGGATCGCTTCGTGGAAGGGAATCAGCGTGGTGAGGCCGCCGGAGTCGTATTCGGAGAGCGCCCGCAGCATCCGCTTGGTCGCCTTCTCGCGGTCGACGTCCCAGACGATCAGCTTGGCCACCATGGGGTCGTACATCGGCGTCACCTCGGAGCCGCCTTCGACCCCGGAATCGACCCGCACGCCCGGGCCCGACGGCTCCCGGTAGGAGTCGCCGATCGGCCCCGGCGCCGGGGCGAATTTCTTGTGCGCGGCCTCGGCGTTGATCCGGCACTCGATCGACCAGCCGCTCAGCTCGACCTCGTCCTGGGCGACCGAGAGCGGCTCGCCGGCGGCGACGAGGATCTGCTCGCGGACGATGTCGATCCCGGTGACCATCTCGGTCACGCAGTGCTCGACCTGGACCCGGGTGTTCATCTCGAGGAAGAAGTACTCGTCGCCGACCTGCATGCCCTCGATCGTGCCGGCGCCGCGGTAGCCGACGGCGGCAGCCGCGTCGGTGGCGATCTTGCCGATCCGCTCGCGCATCTCCTCGTCGACGTGCGGGCCCGGGGCCTCCTCGATCACCTTCTGGTGACGGCGCTGGATCGAGCAGTCGCGCTCGCCGAGGTGGATCACGTTGCCGTGGCCGTCGGCCAGGACCTGGACCTCGACGTGGCGCGGGTCCTCCAGGTAGCGCTCGACGTAGACGCGGTCGTCGGAGAAGAACTTCTCGCCTTCGCGGGCCGAGCCCTCGAAGGCCTCCTCGAGGTCATCGGGCGTCATCGCCACGCGGAAACCCTTTCCACCGCCGCCACCGGCGGCCTTGCAGGCGACCGGGTAGCCGGCTTCCTCAGCCTGCTTGCGGGCCTCCTCGACGTCCTTGGCGACCTCGGTCGAGCCGGGGACGATCGGAACCCCGGCCTTCTCCATGATCTCGCGCGCCCGCGTCTTCGAGCCCATCGCTTCGATCGCCTCCGGCGGCGGGCCGATCCAGGTGATGCCGGCCTCGTCGCAGGCGCGGGCCATCTCCGCGTTCTCGGCGAGGAAGCCGTAGCCGGGGTGGATCCCTTCGGCGCCGGCCTCCTTCGCGGTCTCGATGATCTTCGGAATGTTCAGGTAGCTCTCGGCCGGGACCGCGGGGCCGATCAGGAAGGCCTCGTCGGCGGCGCGCACGTGGGGAGCGTCGCGGTCGATCTCCGAGTAGACGGCGACGGAGGTGATGCCCATCTCCCTCAGGGTGCGGGCGACCCGGATGGCGATCTCGCCGCGGTTGGCTATGAGCACCTTCTGGAACACGGCGGCGCAGTCTATTTATCTCTGGGGCGGGACGGGCCAAAGACAAATAGTCTGCGTCGCCGTGATTGAGCTTCAGAGTCATTCGACGGTCTCGGACGGGCAGCTGGTGCCGGCTGGGGTCGTGGAGGAAGCCGCTAAGGCGGGCGTGACCACGTTGGCGCTTACGGATCACGATGCCATCGCCGGAGTTGCTGAGGCCGCCGAGACGGCTGAGCGGGTGGGTATTGAGCTGGTGCCGGCGATTGAGATGTCTTGCGTGCATGAGTACGCGGAAGACCTGCATATATGCGGGTATTGGGTCGATCTGGAGAAGATTGGGCCGGCTTGTGAGCGGGCCCAGAAGGAACGCGTCAACCGCGCCGGGGAGATCGTTGAGAAGTTGCGGGGGGAGGGCTTCGACCTGACGCTCGAGGATGCGATCCGGGAAGCGGGGGATGCGCTTTCGATTGGACGTCCCCATATAGCCCGGGCTGCGGGAGCGACCGGTGACCTTGGGCCGTTCTTCGAGGAGTACCTGGTGCCTGGTGCCAAGGCCTTCGTGCCGCGGCGCTGGCCGAATGCGGCCGAGGCGATCGAGTTGATTCGGGGCGCCGGGGGCGTAGCGGTGATCGCTCACCCCTACTGGGACATCTCGGCGCCGGAGGAGGTCGACGACCTGATCCGCTCGCTCGGAGCCGACGGGGTCGAGACCTTCTACCCGACCCACTCCAAGGAGCAGACCGCGCACCTGCTGGAGATCTGCGAGGAGCTCGACCTCGTGCCCACCGGCTCCTCCGACTACCACGGCCCCACCCACAAGACCTTCGCCGCCTTCGGCGCCTACGAGACCTACGGCCTCGGCGAGCCGCAGGTGCCCGCGCGGCCCGTCTAGCTGCGCGGTGCTAGCGCCGCGAGGGGCGGCGCAGGGCCTTCTTCAGCACCAGCGCCCGAGCCTGGGTCGTCGCGTCGCCGCCGGTCGGCATGAAGGTCACGCTCACCCGCACCTTCGCCTTGCCGCTCGCGAGCAGCTTGCGCTTCGCCTTGCCGGTGAGCTTGACCGTCAGCTGAACCGTGGCGGCGCTCGCCGTCGAGCGGCTGACCTGGCGGACGCCCTTGCCCGCCAGCCCCAGGGAACCCGCCCCTGGCACCGTCACCGCCAGCGTCGCCGTCCCTTTCTTCCTATTCAGCTTCAGCTTGCCCAACGTGAACATTTTCGAGGGCTTGGGTTTCGCCACGACCGGCTGCTCCGGCTCGCCGAAGCGCTCGACCCGGGCCTTGCCGGTCGCGCTCTCGGAGACATAGAGCGCGCCCGTCCGGTCGAACGCGAGCCCGAGCGGTTTGAGGACGGAGCCGGGGGCCAAGGGAACGTCACCTGCGCCTTCTTTGCATCCGGTCATCGCGGTGCACTGCTGAAACTCTGCTGCTTCGTTGATCACACCGAGTCCAAATGCCCGCATGAAGCTGCCCTGGGCGGTGAAGACGTTGACCCTGGCGTTGCCGTCGCCGACGTAGATCGCACCCCCGGCGTCCGCGGCGATTGCGAGCGGGTCGTCCAACTCCCCCGCGCCCTCCTCGCCGGTCCCGTCCAGGCAGTCCGACGCTCGGTCGCAGACGTCGCCACCGTTCGGGTTGACCCCTTTGCCGAAGGCAAAGAGGAATTGGCCGGCGGTCGAGAACACCTCGACGCGCCCGTTGTTGGTGTTGGCCACGTAGACGCGGGCGGCGGCGACCTCGATCCCGTGCGGGGTCGAGAGGGCGCCGGCGCCTTCAGCGGCTCCTGGCCTGCAATCAGTGTTGACCGTGCACACGTTCGGGTCGGCTGCGGCCGGATCGGTTGGAAGGTCCACGGGGTTCACTTTCTTGCCAAAGGCGAAGAGGAACTCGCCCGCTTCGGTGAAGACCGAGACCCGCCCGTTGGAGTTGTCGGCGACGTAGACCCGGCCCGAGTCGATCGCAACGCCTCTCGGCGCCCCCAATCCCCCTGCGCCGACCCCGTTCCCGACCCCGCAGGGCTCGGTGCAGACGTCGGACCCGCTCGGACCGACGTCCTTGCCGAAGGCGAAGAGGAACCGGCCCTGGGAGGAGAAGACGTCGACCCGACCGTTGCTGTTGTCGGCGACCAAGACGTTGCCGCTGGGTGCGATCGCGAGGTCTCGCAGGTCGTTGAATCCCCCAGCTGCCGCCGAGCGCTCCCCTTCGACACAGCCACTCGCCGTGGTGCAGAGGCTCGGATCGGCCGCGCCCATGGTCGCGTTCACACCCCTGCCGAATGCAAAGAGGAACTGCCCGGCGGGGGCGAAGACGTCGATGCGGTTGTTGTTCCTGTCCGCGACGTAGACGTCGCCGTCGAGACCGACGGCAACGTTTTCCGCGCTGTTCATCTGCCCAGCGCCTTTGCCCTCGGAGCCAAAGCTGGAAAGCGGCCCGAACGCAAGCGCACTCGCCGGCGCAAGCAACGCGGCGATCGCCAGCGCCAGCGCGGCCAGAAGCGGAATGCGAGCGGTTCGACCCATTTCGCCCTATTACGGACGGTGACCCGCGAAAGTTCGACAGAACGACGAAGGGCGGACTCTCGTCCGCCCTTCGGCACAGCTTTGTCGCCTGGCGCTAGGCCGCGGCGGCGACCGGGATCAGCTCACGCTGCTCCAGGTAGGCCAGCAGCTTGGCGGCCGACTCCTCGGGGGACTCGTTTTCGGTGTCGGCGACGAAGTCCGGGTTCTCCGGGATCTCGTAGGGATCGGAGACGCCGGTGAATTCTTTGATCTCGCCGGCGAAGGCTTTCGCGTACAGACCCTTGACGTCGCGCTCGGCGCAGGTGTCGACCGAAGCCTTGACGTAGACCTCGATGAAGCGGTCGCCCATTTTGGCGCGCGCCTCGTCGCGGATCTCCGCGTAGGGGGAGATCGCCGCGGTGATCACCGGCACGCCGTTGCGGCTCAGCAGGTCGGCGACGAAGGCGATGCGACGGATGTTGGTGTCGCGGTCCTCCTTCGAGAAGCCGAGGCCCTTGGAGAGGTTTTCGCGCACGATGTCCCCGTCGAGGATCTCCAGCTTCGAGCCGCGCTCGCGCAGCTGCGTCTCCAGGTGCTCGGAGATGGTCGTCTTGCCGGCACCGGAAAGCCCGGTGAACCAGAGGGTGAAGCCTTTCTCGCCAGCCATGCTCTGTCAGTCCTCCTTGTAAGCGTCGATCAGGATGTCGGCGACCTCGTCGCGGGAGAACTCGTGCGGCGGCCTTTCGCCGTTGCCGAGCATCTCGCGGACCTTGGTGCCGGATAGGAACAGGTGCGCCTCCGCGTCGTGGGGGCAAGTCTTGTTGGAGGCCAGCCCCTCGCACTCGTTGCACCAGAAGGTGTGCTCGAACATCAGGGGCTCGATCCCGAGCTCCTGAATGTCGATCTCGTCGAAGATCTGCTGCGCCTCGTAGGTGCCGTAGTAGTCGCCGGCACCGGCATGGTCGCGGCCGACGATGAAGTGGGTGGCGCCGTAGTTGCGGCGGACGATCGCGTGCAGAACAGCCTCGCGCGGGCCGGCGTAGTGCATCTTCGCCGGCTTCACGCCCAGCATCACCCGGTCGTTGGGGTAGTACTTCTCCATCAGCACCTCGTAGCAGCGCATGCGAACGTCGGCGGGGATGTCGCCGGCCTTGGTCTTGCCGATCAGGGGCTGGATGAAGAGCCCGTCGCAGGTCTCCAGCGCGGCCTTGGTCAGGTACTCGTGGGCGCGGTGGATCGGGTTGCGGGTCTGGAAGGCGACGATCTTCTTCCAGCCGCGCTCGGCGAACTCGGCTTTGGTCTCGGCCGGGGTCTTGTAGCGGCGCATGAAGGCGGCCTCGTGGTCGGGCAGCGCGTCGACCTCGATCGGGCCGGCGATGCAGCGGTTGCCCTCCTCGTAGATCGCCGCGACGCCCGGGTGCGCCTCGTCGGTCGTGCGGTAGACCAGCTCGGCCTCCTTGCGCACGTCGCGCTCGAAGATCTCCTCGACCGTGAGCCGGCCCAGTGGCTTGCCCTCGTCGCTGGAGAGCTCGACCACGTCGCCGACCTCGCACTCGAGGTCGGTCGCCAGGGTGATCGGAATCGGCCAGTAGTCGCCGGCGGCGGTCCGCATATCGGTGCAGACGCGCTCCCAGTCGGCGGAGCCCTGGAAGCCGGTCAGCGGCGCGAAGCCGCCGTTTCCGATCATCTCGAAGTCCGCCGTGTGGCGCTCGGAAAGGGTCAGGGACAGCTCAGCCATCGTCTCGCTCATCGGAAGATCTCACCAATCGGGTCGGGGTACAGGGGAATGGAGGGCGTGGCGCCAGGGCGGCGCTAGTTGATCCCGCACTCGGTCTTGGCGAGGCCGGCCCAGCGGCCATCGCGCGAGGAGCCACCCGGGACCACCGGCTGCGTGCAATGCGTGCAGCCGATCGACGGGTAGCCGTGATCGTGGAGCGGGTTGTACGGAAGCTGGTGCTCACGGATGTAGTTCCAGACGTCGCGCTCGGTCCAGTCAGCAAGCGGATTCAACTTCCAGAGGTTGAATTTCTTGTCCCAGCCGAACTTCGGGGTCTTGGAACGTGAGCTGGAATCTCCGCGCCGGACGCCGGCGACCCAGCAGTCTACGGAAGAAAGCGCCCTCCGCATCGGCTCTACCTTGCGCAGGCCGCAGCAGGTGTCGGGGTCGCTCTTCCAGAGCTCGTCGCCGTACTCGGCGGCCTGCTCCTCCAGCGTCAGGTTGTGGAAGCGGTCGAACTCGATCCCCAGCGTCTCCGCCAGGCGGTCGCGGGTCTCGTAGGACTCCTCGAAGAGGACCTCGGTGTCGAGGTAGAAGAAGCGCGCGTCGGGGTTGATCTGGCTCGCCATGTGGGCGGTGACCGAGCTCGTTTTCTGGAACGAGCAGGCGATGTAGTGCTGATCGCCGAAGTTCTCGAACATCCACCGGATCGTGTCCTGGGCGCTGCCGTCCTCGAGCTCGGCGGCGATCGCCTCGTGGTCGATGTCGGTGATTGTCGGGACCGTTCCCGAAAGCGTTATGGGCGGAGGCTTCATCGCTGGTGGCGCTAAATCGCGCACTCCCCCTCGCCGCGCTCGACTTTGTAGGGGCTGGAGCGGTTCCAGTCGATGAACTGCTGCATCGTCTCCAGGCTGAACTCAGCCGGCAGGGTCAGCTCCTTGACCGCGGCTTCGAAGGTCCCGGCGCCGGTGCGCTCGGCGAAGGCGTTGAACTCCTCGCCCTCGTTGCGCTCGGCCTCGTACAGCCGCACCCAGCGCTCGACCGCCTCCGGCACCCGCTTGGCGGGCAGCCGTGATTTGAGCCGCTTGCCGAAGATCACCTCGCCGCCCTCGAAGTTGCCTCCGATGTGCGGGATGTAGGCGGGCATCTGGCGATCGCCGACCTTCAACGAGGCGCCGTAGAAGCCGATGTTGGAGATGTGGTGCTGACTGCACCCGTTCGGGCAGCCGCTCATTTTCACGTGGATCCGGCGGGTCAGCTCGTCGGTGATGTTCATCGACTCGACCCGCTCCTTGATCGCCCGGTTCAGCCCCATCGAGCTGGTGATCCCGAGTTTGCAGCTATCGGTGCCGGGGCAACTGACGACGTCGGTGATCTCGCGGGCGCCGGCCTCGCCGAGCCCGAGCTCGTTGAGCCGCACCCAGACGTCGTAGAGCGCCTCGTCGCGGATCCAGCGCAGGACGAAGTTCTGCTGCACGGTGCTGCGGGCGTGGCCGCCGGTGTACTCGCGCATGATCGCGCCGAGGCCGCGGAACTGCTCCGGGGTGAGGTCGCCGCGGGTGATCTTCACCTCGACCGCGGAGAAGCCCTCCTGCCGCTGCGCCTGCACGTTGGCGGTGCAGAAGCGCTCGAACTCGGTGTGGTCGCCGTTGGGCGAGGCGTACTCGGGCGGCACGTCGGGGGCGCCGGCCTGCTCGTCGTCGTCGAAGCGCAGACGGTCGACGTCGAACTCGCGCTCGGCCACCCAGTCGCCTTCGAGCTCCTCGTCGAGCAGCTCGCGGAAGGCCTCGACTCCGATCTTGTCGAGCAGAACCTTGATCCGGGCCCGGGCGCGGTTGACGCGCAGCCAGTCCTGGCGGTCGAAGATGCGGAAGACGCCCTCGGCGACCTTGAGGTAGTCGCCGTTGTCGGCCTCGACGAAGTCGTACACGGTGGGCGCGACCCGGGCCATGATCGAGGTGCCGCCGCCGACCCGCACCTCGAAGCCGCGGACGCCGTCCCTTTCGCGGGAGATGAAGGCGATGTCGTGGATGCCGGTGATCGCGCGGTCCTCGTCGGAGCCGCTGAAGGCGGTCTTGATCTTGCGCGGCATCAGCTGCGTCGTCGGGTGGCGGACGAAGTAGCGGACGAAGGCGCCGGCGTAGGGGGTCGGGTCGAAGATCTCGTCCTGGGCGACGCCGGCCCAAGGGTCGCCGGTGACGTTGCGGACGGTGTTGCCGCAGCCCTCGCGCGAGGAGAGGCCGACGGAGGAGATTTCGCGGATCAGCGCCTCCATGTCGCGCAGCGGCACGTGATGGATCTGGATGTTCTGGCGGGTGGTGACGTGGCCCTTGTTCAGCGGCGCGTATTTCTCCACCACCTGGGCGAACATGTCCATCTGCTCCGGCGTGACGCCGCCGAAGGGAAGCTTGACGCGGACCATCTGCACGTCGGGCTGGCGCTGCCCGTAGACGCCCTGTTTGAGGCGGAAGCCGATGAACTGGTTCTCTTCCAGCTCGCCGGAGAGGAACTTCTCCGCTTCGTTGTCGAAGTCGTCGAACTCCCGCTCGATGATCGGGATCACGTTGCCCGGGACGTTCTCGTACGTCTCCGGGTTATCGACGGTGCCGACGCGGCCCTTGCCGCGCTGCTCCTTGTTCTCAGCTACTGCTACCTCCATGTGGAGGAAAATAGCAAAACCTGACCGGGATTCGGGTATTTAGCTCTGAGCGGCCTTTTTCTGCGCCTGCAGCACGGCTGCGGCTTCTCCCGACTCGGCCACGTAGCCGCTGCCCTCGGGCTCCAGCGGCAGGTCGGCCGCGTCCCAGCCGACGATTCCCTCGGTCAGCTTCGCGGTCTCGTAGCCAGCCTCAGCCAGCGCCGCCGCCGCCATCGTCGAGCGGTTGCCGCCACGGCAGTAGAGGACGACGGGACGGTCGCGGTCGATCTCGCCGGCGCGCTCCGCCAGCTCGGCCAGGGGCACGTGCTTGGCGCCGGCGATCCGGCCCGCGTCCCACTCGTGATCGGCGCGCACGTCGATCAACTGCGCGCCGGCCTCGACCATCTCCTGGGCCTCCTCGCGGGAGACCTCCCTGCCCTCTGCGTCTGCCATCAAACGTTCTCCTCTTCGTAAGTTGCTGCCATCAATCGACCTCGGTTCCCTCGATCAGGAACGCGACCCGGACGTGGGCCCGGTACTCGTCGAGGTTCTCGCCGCGGATCCCGGTCGAGACGATGTCGACCGCGCGGATGTTGCGGATCGAGCCCTCGGCCTGGCTGAGGGCTTGCTTCGCTGCGTCGTCGGTGGACGTCTTCGAACTGCCAACCAGCTCGATGATCTTCACGACAGCCATCTCGCTCCTCCTCCTGGGTCCTGGATGGGTGACTCCTTCGCGCTCACCCCTTCGACCAACGCTGCTCGTTGCCACGGATCGACCGCCGCCGGTGCCTCGCCGGAGGTCGCGCCGACCTCCGCCTCGAACCGCGCGATTGCAGCGGCAACAGCCGCCGCCTCGTCTCCAGTCGCGGTCTTCCGGGCCACATCCCAAGCCTAGTCCAAGGAAGCCCCCGGCTGGCGCCGCCGTTAGGGGGTCAGCCGTTGAGGCCGGGGACTGGGGTGCCGTGTTTGGTGATGGAGCATTTGAAGGGGGCGGGGTCGAAGCTGTCGATCAGGGCTCGGCCGGCGGATTTGCCTCGGGGGGGGCGCTTTTTGGTGCCGGGGGTGCCGCGGCCGCACTGGATGGAGAAGTCGCGGACGCCGTCGCGGGCGTCGATCACGTCGTCGCCGCCGTTGCCGTAGAAGCGGTCCTCGCCCGGCTGGCCGAGCATCGCGTTGGCGCGGGCGTCGCCGATCAACACGTCCCAGTCGAACGAGCCCTCCATGTCCTCGTTGGTGCGGGAGAGGTGGACGCTGTCGCAGCCCTTGACCGTGGTGACCCAGGCGGCGCGTTTGGGGAAGGAGATGATCAGCAGGCCCGGGTGCGCCTGGGTCTCGGCGAAGGAGGCGTCGTCGCGGCCGGGGCCGCCGACCAGGGCGCCGCCGGCGCAGCCGCCGCCGGCCGCCAGCAGGTCCCCGTTGGGGCCGCCGTAGAGGTAGGTCGGGCCGGGCAGGCCGCCGACCAGACCGTCGGCGCCGGCGCCGCCGTAGAGGCGGTCGCTGCCGGGGCCCGACTCGATCAGGTCGTCCTCGTCACCGCCGTGGATCTCGTCGTTGCCGAAGCCACCGGCGAAGCGGACGCTGCCGACCGCCAGCAGCGAGCCTTCGACCCGCAGCTTGTCGTTGCCAGGTCCGAGGTCCGCCGTGAGCCAGCGCCCGGGGCCGAGAGCGGGGCAGGAGACCTGGGTCGCAGTGCCGCCGACGCGGGTGCAGCCGGGGCCGATCGCCAGCGGCTTCTGGGCGGCGATGCCGAAGGTCTGGGTCGCCTCGTCGAAGGCGACCGTGAACTCGTCGGGGCCGCCACCGCCGACGATCTCGAGGCCGGCGCCGCCGCCCGGGGTCGGGTCGAGCTGGATGTAGGCGGAAGCCTTCGGCGGCGCTTCCTTGCCGCAGGACAGCTTCGTCGCCCCACCTAGGCAGCGATCGCTGCCCTGGCCACCGTCGATCTGGTCGGGGCCGCCACCGCCGGAGATGTGGTCGTCGCCAGGTCCGCCGTCGATCACGTTGGCCTGCCCGTTGCCGGTCAACTCGTCGCGGAAGGCCGAGCCTTCGAGGCTCTCGAAGCCGAACAGCTTGTCGTGACCGTCGCCGCGGGCGCGGTGGCGCTTCAGCGAGGCGGTGATGCCGCTGCCTTTGCCGCCGGCGACCGCGGTCGCGAAGGAGGCGATGTCGCCCTTGCCGGCGCCGCCGGACATGCGGTCGTAGCCGTAGTCGCCGTGGACGAGGTCTTCGTTGCCGGCGCCGCCGTTGACGATGTCGATGCCGAGGTCGCCCGCGACCTCGTCGCCGGCCCCGGCCCCGCCGATCACGTGATCGTCGCCGAGGTCGCCGATCGCCCTGTCCGCCGCCCCGGCGCCGCCGTCGACCTCGTCGTTGCCGCGGCCGCCGTGGATCAGGTCGGCGCCGTCGGCGCCGCAGAGCAGGTCGTTGCCGAGGCTGCCGTAGATCGTGTCGTCGCCCTTGCCGCCCCAGATCACGTCGCGCTCAGGCGTCCCGTAAATGACGTCGTTGCCGTCGGTCCCCAGGATCTTCGCCTGCCGCCCATGGCAGCGCGGGTTGTCGATCGTCCCGCCTTCTTCCGCAGCCAAGGCAGTGGCTACGACGACGGCAAGCAGCGCAAAGGCGAGGGCAACGATCTTCTTCATGTTCTCCCTGTTCGAATCGGACGCCGGGGCTGGCAAGGATATGGCGAACCGCAGTCGCCATATCCCGCCAGACCAAGGACTCAGGCGCTGCGGATCAGCTTCTTGTTGACGAACTCGTCCGCCCCGTAGCGGCCCAGCTCGCGGCCGAAGCCGGAGCGCTTGAAGCCTCCGAACGGCAGCTCGGGAGCGTCGGCGCCGACGAGGTTGACGTAGACCATCCCGGCTTCGATCCGGTCGGCGACCCGCTCGGCCTGCTCCTTGTCAGTAGTCATCACGTAAGAGCCCAGCCCGAAGGGGGTCTGATTGGCGAGCTCGACCGCCTCCTCCTCGGAGCCGACCCGGTAGACCTGCGCCACCGGCCCGAAGAACTCTTCCTGGGAGGCCTCATTGCCCGGCTCGATCCCGGTGAGGATCGTCGGTTCGAAGAAGTTGCCGTCGCGCTTGCCGCCGACGACCACCTCGGCGCCGTTCTCGATCGCCCGCTTGACCTGGTCCTCGAGCCGGTCGGCGGCGGCCTGCGAGGAGAGCGGGCCGACCGCGGTGTCCTCGGCCGTCGGGTCGCCGGGCTTCGCCCCGCCCATCTGCTCCTTGAACTTGGCGAGGAAGTCGTCGTAGTACTCGTCGGCGACGATGAACCGCTTGGCCGCGTTGCAGGACTGGCCGGTGTTGTCGAGCCGGGCTTCGGCCGCCGCCGTCACCGCTTCGTCGAGGTCATCGGTGCCGAGCAGGATGAAGGGGTCGGAGCCGCCCAGCTCGAGCACGACCTTCTTCAGGTGCTTGCCGGCGATCGAGGCCACCGCCGACCCGGCGCGCTCCGAGCCGGTGACCGAGATGCCGTGCACCCGCGGGTCGGCGATCACCCACTCGACCTGCTCGTTGGTCGCGTAGACGTTCTCGTAGGCGCCCTCGGGGAAGCCGGCGTCGGCGAACATCTTCTGCATCGCCTCGGCCGATTCCGGGCATTGCGGCGCGTGCTTGAGCAGGATCGTGTTGCCGATCACCAGATTCGGGCCGGCGAAGCGGGCCACCTGGTAGTAGGGGAAGTTCCACGGCATGATCCCGAGCAGGACCCCGTAGGGGCTGCGGCGGATCATCGCGGTGCCCTCGCCTTCGGACAGCTCGATCGGCTCGTCGGCCATCAGGCTCTCGGCGTTGTCGGCGTAGAAGCCGTAGATCATGCCGGCGAAGTCGACCTCCATCAGCGCCTGCTCCATCGGCTTGCCCATCTCGCGAACGATGATCGCGGCCAGTTCCTCGCGCCGCTCGGAGTGCAGCTCGCCGACCCTGCGGACCAGCGCCGCGCGCTCGGCCACGGAAGTGGATCTGGGATAGGTCCGGGATGCCTGGTCGGCCCGGTCGATCGCCGCGCGCAGGTCGTCGTCGGAGATCTCCGCGTACTCCTTGATCGTCTCGCCGGTGGCTGGGTTGACTACCGCGTAAGTGCTCATTCAACTCCCTTGTGGATGCTCGTTTCCAAAGTCTTACTACCCCTTCACGGGGTGCTCCAGCCCGAGGGCGTCCTCGACCGTCACGTACTCCACGCCCACCCCATCCGCCACGGCCGGGTGCGTGACCTGGCCGGCGGCGACGTTGACACCCGGCCGCAGGCCGGGATCGCGCCGGATCGCCTCGCCGACGCCATGGTCGGCCAGGGCGATCGCGTACGGCAGCGTCGCGTTGGTGAGGGCATGAGTCGAGGTGATCGGGACCGCGCCGGGCATGTTGGCGACGCAGTAGTGGGTGATCCCGTCAACCTCGAAAGTCGGATCGCGGTGGGTCGTGGGCCGCGAGGTCTCGAAGCAGCCGCCCTGGTCGATCGCGACGTCGACCAGCACCGCGCCGGGCTTCATCAGCGCCAACTGCTCGCGGCGCACCACGTAGGGCGCGCGCGCCCCGTGGACCAGTACGGCGCCGATCACCAGGTCGGCGCGCGGCAGCATCTCCTCCACCGCCAGCGTCGTCGAGTAGACCGTCGAGCAACGGCCGCCGAAGGTGACGTCGAGTTCGCGCAGGCGGTCGACCGAACGGTCGAAGACAAAGACGTCGGCCTCCATCCCGATCGCGATGAAGGCCGCGTTCATCCCGACCACACCGCCGCCGATCACCATCACGTTGGCGGCGGCGACGCCGGGCACGCCGCCGAGCAGGATGCCGCGTCCCCCGAGCGGTTTCTCCAGCATGAAGGCGCCGGCCTGGGTCGCGATCTTGCCGGCGACCTCGCTCATCGGCGCCAGCAGCGGCAATCTGCCGCGGGCGTCCTCGACCGTCTCATAAGCGATGCAGGTCGCACCCGAGCCCTGCAGGCCGCGGGTCTGCTCTGGGTCCGGCGCCAGGTGCAGGTAGGTGAAAAGCAACTGCCCCGGCCGCAGCATCTCGATCTCCGGCGGCTGCAGCTCCTTGACGTGGAGGACCATCTCTGCCTCGGCGAAGACGTCGGCCGCGGTGGCGACGATCGTCGCCCCCTGTGCCTCGTACTCGGAGTCGGCGATCGCCGAGCCCTCGCCGGCCCCGGCCTGGACCAGCACCTTGTGGCCGTGCTCGCTCATTTCGCGCACCCCGGCGGGGGTGATCGCGACCCGGTACTCGTCGGCCTTGATCTCGGTCGGGACGCCGATCTTCACGCGACCAGCTCCCGCGCCCGCAGGGCGAGCCAGAACTCGATCCGGTCGTGGGCTCTCGAGAGATCGCGCCCGGTCAGCTCCTCGACCTTGCGCATCCGGTAGCGCAGGGTGTGGCGGTGGCAGTAGACCTGTTTCGCGGCTTTCTCCCACTGCCCGTTCTGCTCGATGAAGGCCTCCAGCGAGCGCAGCAGCTCGCCGCCGTACTCCTCGTCGCCGGACTCGATCGGGCCCAGCACGCTCTCGCAGTAGAGGCCGAGCGCCTCGTCGTCCTGGATCGAGAGCAGCAGCGTGAAGGCGCCGAGGTCTCGCCAGGAGGCGACCTCAGGAGCGCCGCCGTTGGCCAGCGCCGTGGCCTCGAGGGCGCAGCGGGCTTCGTGGAAGGAGTGGCGCAGCCGCTCCGGCGGCGCCGGGCGGCTGGCGGCGGCACGGACGGCGCCGCGTTCGGGGCTGAGCGCGCGGCGGGCGTCGGCGGCGACGTCGATCGGGTCGCGGTCGGCGGCGTCGACGACGGCGCAGAGCAGCTCGCGGTTGCCGACGGCGTGAGGAGCGACGACGGCCGGACAGGCGTCGGCGGCGAGGGCGCGCTCGAGCACGCCGGCGGCGCTGCCCGGGTGGTCGAGGTCGAAGACGAGGACGGCGGCTTCCTCGCCGATCCCGAACGGCTCCAGCCGGCGCCGCAGCTCGGTCGCCTCCATGCGGCCACCGAGCGCCCCGGCGAGGACGTCGCCGGCGAGGCGGCGCTCGGTCTCGCGCGCGACCCGGCGACGCATCAGCTCCAGCGCCACCACCGCAACCGCCTGCTGCAGGATCAGCCGCTCGAAGTCGCCGAGCCCGCCGGAGTCGCGGACGATCACCACCCAGGCCTGCGGCGGCCCACCGCCCGGGGAGACGACCGGGTGGGCCAGCGCCCGGCCCGCGACCGAGGGGTGCGAGGGCACGAACGGGTGACCGTCTCCGGAGTGGCCGAGCGCCTCTTTGCGGATGCCGGCGATCGCGTCGGCGGAGAGCTGGCGGCGGAAGCCGCGGCCGGCGAGACGTTCGCCGCGGCTGTCGAGGATCGCCACGGTGCCGCCCACGGCGGAGGCGACGGTGGCGGCGATTTCCTCCAGCCCGCGCTCCTCCAGGACCAGCCGCTCGAGCCGCCGCTGCACCGCGATCCCCCGCTGCAGGACCTCGTACTGCTCGTTGACCAGGCGGGCGAAAGCTTTCTCGGTGATCGCGATGAACGGCATCGAGTAGGGGACCTCGAAGAGCGGGAACTCGCGCTTTTCGGCCTCCTCGACCAGGGCTTTCGGCAGTTTGCGGTGGCTGAAGCCGGTGCCGAAGCCGAGCCCGGCGAGGTTGCGGTCGGCGAGGATGCTGACGAAGGAGCGCTGCTTGGCGGCGGTGTCGAGCGGGATGCCCGTGGTCAGCATCAGCTCCCCGCCCGAGAGCCACGGCGTCGGGTCCGCTAGCTCCGAGATATGGACCCAGCGCACCGGCGCGGCCGCCGCTTTAGAGCCGGCCGCGAGTTCGAGGTCGAGCTCATCGAGCAGGCTCTGGACGGTGAGCATCGCCAGTCCTAAGCGACTACCTGGTTCCAGGCCTCGGAAAGAACCGAGCGGAGGACGTCGTGGATCTCCTCGAACTGCTCGCTGTCGGCGATCAGCGGCGGCGCCAGCTGGATCACCGGGTCGCCGCGATCGTCGGCGCGGCAGATCAGGCCACGCTTGTAGAGCTCGCCGGAGAGGAAGCCGCGCAGCAAGCGCTCGGACTCCTCGTCGTTGAAGCTCGCCTTGGTGTCCTTGTCTTTGACCAGCTCGATCGCCTGGAAGTAGCCGGCGCCGCGCACGTCGCCGACGATCGGCAGGTCGCGCAGGCTCTCCAGCATGCCGCGGAACTCGCCCTCCTTGCGCAGCACGTGCCCGCAGAGGTCCTCGCGCTCGTAGACGTCGAGGTTGGCCAGCGCGATCGCCGCCGCCAGCGGATGGCCGGCGAAGGTGAAGCCGTGGGCGAAGGAGGCGGTGCCTTCCATGAACGGCTCCGCGACCCGGTCGGAGGCGATCACCGCGCCCATCGGGGCGTAGGCCGAGGTCAGCGCCTTGGCGGTGGTGATGATGTCCGGCTGGTAGCCGAAGCGTTCGCAGCCGAAGTAGTGGCCGAGCCGGCCCCAGGCGCAGATCACCTCGTCAGAGATCAGCAGCACGTCGTGGCGGTCGCAGATCTCGCGCACCTGCTGGAAGTAGCCGTCGGGCGGGACGAAGCAGCCGCCGGCGTTCTGCACCGGCTCCAGGATCACCGCGGCGACCGTCTCCGGGCCCTCGAATTCGATCCGCTCCTCGATCGCGTCGGCGGCCCACATCGGGTCGCGCTCCTCGGGCCAGCGGTAGATGTTGGTGTTGGGCACGTGGCAGCCGCCGGGCACGAGCGGCTCGAACTGCGAGCGCAGGTCGGTGATGCCGGTTGCCGTGAGGGCGCCGTAGGAGGTGCCGTGGTAGGCGACCTCGCGGGCGATGAACTTGTGCTTCTGGCCTTTGCCGTGGATGCGGTGGTAGTTGCGGGCGAGCTTCAGCGCCGACTCGACCGCCTCCGAGCCGCCGGAGGTGAAGAAGACGCGGTTGAGGTCGCCGGGCGCCAGCGAGGCGATCCGGGCGGCGAGCTCGATCGCCCGCGGGTGGGCGTAGCTCCAGAGCACGTAGAAGTCGAGCTCTTCGACCTGGCGGGCGGCCGCCTCGCCGTACTCGGTGCGGCCGTGGCCGGCGTTGACGCAGAAGAGGCCGGAGAGGCCATCGAGGTAGCGGTTGCCGTGCTCGTCGTAGACGTAGCAGCCCTCGGCCCGGGTGATGATCGGAATCTCATGCTCGGCGCTATAGCCGCCCATGCGGGAAAAATGCATCCAGAGATGGCGTCGCGCCAGCTGCTGCAGATCGGTGTCGACTACTTGAGGCGCGGTGGCCATGCGTCTCCTCCTACCCAGAAAAAGTTTCTTACGACGGTATGGATAAAGCTAGACCGAGAATGGCACATCTGCAAGTGGTCAATGGGTCAGTTTTGAGAAGCGCCGTTGTACACCAGGTACAAGTTGCAAATGTACTTTTGGGACATTCGCCACTTGCATCCCCCTCCGCGGGGGCTTAACGTCGGCGAATGGCGGTCGAGGACAAGGGGCTGAAGAAGAACGCGATCGGGTTCGTCTCCAGCGTCGTCATCGGGGTCGCCTCCACCGCCCCGGGCTACAGCCTCGCCGCCACCCTCGGCTTCGTCGCCGCCGCCGTCGGCTTCGCATCGCCGGCGATCATGCTGGTCAGCTTCATCCCGATGTTCCTGGTCGCCGGGGCCTACTACTACATGAACAAAGCCGACCCGGACTGCGGCACCAGCTTCTCCTGGGTGACCAAGGGCATGGGCCCGCAGCTGGGCTGGATGGTCGGCTGGGTGATCATCGTCACCGACATCGTCGTGATGGCGAACCTTGCCCAGATCGCCGGCCTCTACACCTTCCTCCTGGTCGGCTGGGAATCCGCCGCCGCCTCGACCGTGGCGGTGACCGCGGTCGGCGTCGTCTGGATCGCGCTGATGACGGCGATCGTGGTGATCGGGATCGAGCTCTCCGCCCGCACCCAGGTCGGCCTGCTCGGAGCCGAGATCATCACCCTCGGCCTCTTTGCCGTCGTCGCCCTGGTCAAGGTCTACGCCGGCGACGCACCGGACACCTCGGTCCACCCCGACATCGCCTGGCTCAACCCGTTCTCACTCAGCCTCAGCGAGATCTCGGCAGGGATGCTCTTAGCCGTGTTCATCTATTGGGGTTGGGATACGACCGCGACCGTCAATGAGGAGACCGAGGACCCAACCGAGGCGCCGGGCAGAGCGACGGTGATCAGCACCCTGATCCTGCTCGGGATCTATGTCGTCGTCTCCTTCGCCGCCCAGGCCTACGCCGGGGTCGAGGGCCTGCTCAAGAACCAGGAAGACGTGCTCAGCGCGCTCGGGACCGAAGTCTTCGGCTCGCCCCTGGACAAGATCCTGATCATCGCCGTGCTCACCTCGGCCGCGGCCTCGACCCAGACGACGATCCTGCCGGCGGCGCGAACCACCCTCTCGATGGCCCGCGCCAAAGCCCTGCCGGGCAGCCTCGGCGCCGTCCACCCCCGCTTCCTCACCCCGCACGTCTCGACGATCCTGATGGGCGCCTTCTCGATCATCTGGTACGTCGCGCTGACGATCGTCAGCGAAGACATCCTCTTCGACTCGCTGGCGGCGCTCGGCCTGATGATCTCCTTCTACATCGGCATCACCGGCTTCGCCTGCACGATCTACTACCGCCGCGAGCTGCTGCACAGCGTCAAAAACTTCTTCTTCGTCGGCGTCGGCCCCAGCGTCGGCGGCGCGATCCTCTTCTACCTGCTGATCAAGAACGCGATCGAACTCTCCGACCCGGCCAACTCCGAATCGGGCAACTCCTGGGCCGGGCTCGGCCCGCCGCTGGTGATCGCGATCGCCTTCATGGTCCTCGGCGTGCTGCTGATGGCGGTGCAGTGGCACAAGGTCGGCGCCTTCTTCAAGCGCAAGCCCGAGGTCGTCCCCGCTGGGTTCCTCGAGGGCACCGCGGAGCCCGAGCCCGAGCCGGAGAACGTCCCATGAGCCAGATCGTCGTCGGATACGACGGGTCTCCCGCCGGCGTCGCAGCGCTTGCCGCGGCGCTCGACCTGGCGCCGCCGCTCGGCGACAAGGTGGTTGTCGTCTTCGGCTACGCGCCGCCGGGACCGTGGGGCGGCGAGATCGCCGAGCACGAGGAAGCGATCGAGGAACTTGGGGAGAAGGTGATGGCCCAGGCCCGAGCCCAGGCCGCCGCGCGCGGCGCCGAGATCGAGGAGGAGCTGGTCGCGAAACGCCCGGTCGAGGCGCTGATCGGGGTCGGCGCCGAGCGCGAGGCTCGAATGATCGTTGTCGGCAGCCAGGGCGAAGCGCCGCTGAAGGGAATGATCCTGGGCTCTACGCCGTCAAAGCTTTTACACCTGGCCGAACGTCCAATCCTTGTCGTGCCGGCGGGTGATGCGACCGAATAGCGATTGACGGATAGAGCGGCGCCCGCGGGAGCCATGGACTGAGGGGGAGAGGCAGGGTCGATGGACGGACAAGGCGGGCACCCAAGCGTCGAGCTGCGCGGCGTGACCAAGCGCTTCGACGCCTTCACTGCTGTAGACGACCTCAGCCTCGAGCTGGGGCAGGGCGAATTCTTCACGCTGCTGGGGCCAAGCGGCTGCGGCAAGACCACGACCCTGCGGATGATCGCCGGGTTCGAGCGCCCGACCGAGGGCGAGATCCGGATCGAGGGCGAGGACGTCGCCCGGCTGCCGGCGCACAAGCGCCCGACGAACACGGTCTTCCAGAGCTACGCGCTCTTCCCCCACCTCTCGGTCGAGGACAACGTCGGCTTCGGGCTGAAGCGGAAAAAGGTCCCGAAGGCGGAGATCGCGACCCGGGTTGCCACCGAGCTCGAGCGGGTCGGCCTCGGCGCCGAGGCCAAGCGCAAACCGGCCCAGCTCTCCGGCGGCATGCAGCAGCGGGTGGCGCTGGCCCGCGCCCTCGTCAACCTGCCCAAGGTGCTGCTGCTGGACGAGCCGCTCGGCGCCCTCGACCTGAAACTGCGCAAGGGCCTGCAGGTGGAGCTGAAGCGGATCCAGCGCGAGGTCGGCATCACCTTCGTCTACGTCACCCACGACCAGGAGGAGGCGCTGACGATGAGCGACCGGATCGCGGTCATGAACCGCGGCCGGATCGAGCAGATCGCGCCGCCCGAGGAGGTCTACGAGCGGCCGACCACGAGCTTCGTCGCCGGCTTCATCGGCGTCTCCAACCTGATGCCGGCGAGCGTCAGCGGACCAGGCCGGGTCCGCCTCGACCAAGGGCTGGAGATCGAGGGCAACACCGGCGACCTCAGCCCCGGCGAAGGCTGTTACGCGGTCGTGCGCCCGGAGAAGCTGCGGGTCGAGCTGGCCGGCGAGGGCGACGCCGCCGGCAACGGGCTGCCGCGGGTCGACGGGATCGTCGAGAGCTCGCTCTACCTGGGGACCTCGACGCAGATCGTCGTCGACCTCGGCGACGAGGTGCGGATGACGGTCCTCGTCCCCAACGCCGACGAGGCCGAGCGCCAGCGGCTTCCCGGCGGCGGCGCCCGGGTCTCCCTCAGATGGGAGCCCGAGCACGTGCACATGGTCATGGAATCCCCGGGCGAAGGCGAGCCGCAGACGGCAAGCCCAGAGCCGGTGGCAAACGCAGCGAAATCGAGGGAGGGGTGAAGATGGAACCCGGCAAGAAGAGGACTGAGAGGGCAACCGCGTTCGTCGCGATGTTGGTTGCGGCGGCCGTGCTGGCGTTGGGCCTGGCCGCGTGCGGCGGCACCACCGGAGGCGGCAACGAGGGTGAGGTGAGCGTGGCCGAAGGCGGCGAAGTCGCCGGTGAGGTGACGATCTCCAGCTGGCCCGGGTACATCGTCCCGGGCAAGGACGGCACCGTCGCCCAGTTCGAAGACGCGAGCGGCGTCGGCGTCAAGTACATCGAAGACGTCAACGACAACGAGGTCTTCTTCAACAAGCTGCAGCCGCAGCTCGAACAGGGCGATTCCGGCGGCCGCAGCATCTTCGTCGTCACCGGCTGGATGGCGAAGCAGATGTACGACCTCGGCTACCTGCAGGAGATCGACCACGCCGACCTCCCGACCGTGTTCGAGAACATGGTCCCCAGCCTCCTCGACGCCGCCTACGACCCCGGTCGCAAATTTTCCGTCCCGTGGACGAGCGGCATGACCGGGATCTGGGTCGACACCGCGAAGGCGCCGGGGATCAAATCGGTCAACGACCTCTTCGACCCCAAATACAAGGGCAAGGTGACGATGCTGACCGAGCTCCGCGACAGCGTCCCGCTGGTGATGAAGGCAGAAGGGGTCGACCCCGAGGAGGCCAGCGCCGAGGAGTGGACGAAAGCGGTCGACAAGATCAAGGACGCAGCCGAGTCCGGGCAAATCCGGGACTTCACCGGCAACGACTACACCGAGGAACTGACCGCCGGCAACATCGTCGCCGCGATCGGGTGGTCGGGCGACGCCTCTATCGTCGAAAACCCGGACGCCGAATGGCGGATGCCGACGGAGGGCTGCGTGCTCTGGTCGGACAACATGGTGATCCCGGTCGGGGCCCCGAATACCGCCGCGGCGCTGGGCTGGATGGAGTTCGCCTACGAGCCGAAAGTGGCCGCCGGGCTGACCGAATACATCACCTACATCTCTCCGGTGGACGGCCTCAAGCCGCTGCTGGCGAAAACGAACCCGGAGCTGGCCAAGGACCCACTGGTCATTCCCAGCGACGAGTTTCAGGAGAACTGCTCGACCCAGGTCTCACCGCCTGACGCCGAAGCTGTGAACGAGGCCTGGCAGGCAGTGATCACCGGCTGAGGTGGCGAGGATGAGCCTGAGACAGCGATCGGTCCCGTACTGGCTCCTGGCACCGGGGCTGCTCTGGCTCATCCTCTTTTTCGTCGTGCCCATGTTCTTCATGGGCGAACTGGCGCTGCGCTCGGGCTCGCTGACCACCGGCTTCACCCTGACCTGGGAGTGGTCCAACTTCCCGGACTCGCTCTCCGGCCACACCGAGCAGATCCTGCGCTCGGTCTTCTACGCCGGGGCCGCGACGCTGCTGGCGCTCTTGATCGCCTACCCGCTGGCCTACGCGATCGCCTTCCGCGCCAAGCGTTTCCAGTTGCTCTTGCTGTTCGCGGTGGTGGCGCCGTTCTTCACCACCTACCTGATCCGCACGGTCGCCTGGAAAACGATCCTCAGCGACTCCAGCCCGGTGGTCAGCGTGCTGCAGACGCTGCAGCTGGTGCCGCAGGACGGGCGCGTGCTCGCCACCTCGGGGGCGGTGATCGCCGGCCTCACCTACAACTTCCTGCCGTTCATGATCCTGCCGCTCTACGCCAACCTGGAGCGGCTCGACGGGCGCCTGATCGAGGCCGCCAAGGACCTCTACAGCTCCTCGACCCAGGCCTTCCTCCGGGTCACCCTGCCGCTGACGATGCCGGGCATCGTCGCCGGCGTCCTGCTCACCTTCATCCCCGCCTTCGGCGACTACGTCAACGCGCAACTGCTCGGCGGCACCGGCCAGGCGATGGTCGGCAACGTGATCCAGTCGCTCTACCTGAGTCAGCGAAACTACCCCGAAGCGGCGGCGCTCTCCTTCCTGATGATGGCCCTGATCCTCGCCGTGGTGACGATCTACATCCGCTTCGCCGGCACCGGCGCCTTCATGGGCGATGAGGAGGAGGCGAAATGAGCGCGCCGGCACGAGCCTGGGGCTGGCTGCGCCACAACGCGCTGCTGATCTACGCCGGCCTCGCGGTCGCCTACATGCTGATCCCGATCTTCGTGATCGCCATCTTCTCCTTCGGCGACACCCCGAAAGGCAAACTCACTTACGCGCTCGGCAACGGCTTCACCTTCGAGTACTGGGAAACGATGTTCTCGCTGCCGGAACTGAACGAAGCCCTGTTCACGAGCCTGCGGCTGGCCTTCTTCTCGACCCTGATCGCGACCGCGATCGGGACCGCGATGGCGATCGCCCTGGTCCGCCACAAATTCCGCGGCCGCCACGTCTCCAACCTGCTGATCGTGATCCCGATGGCGACGCCCGAGGTCGTGATCGGCGCCTCGCTGCTCTCGATGTTCATCTACTACTCGTTCTCGCTCGGCTTCACGACGCTCTTGATCGCCCACGTGATGTTCTCGATCAGCTTCGTGGTGGTGGTCGTGCGCTCGCGCCTGATCGGGTTCGACCGCAAACTCGAGGAGGCGGCGGCCGACCTCTACGCCAGCCCCTTCACGACCTTCCGCACGGTCACCCTGCCGCTGCTGGCGCCGGGAATCCTCGCCGCCGGCCTGCTCGCCTTCGCGCTCTCGATCGACGACTTCGTCATCTCCAACTTCAACTCCGGCACGACCGTGACCTTCCCGCTCTACGTCTACGGGGTCAGCCTGCGCGGCATCCCGGTACAGGTCAACGCGCTGGCGACGTTGCTCTTCCTGGTCGCGGTGATCGCCGCCGGGCTCGTGGTCTGGCAGCAGCGCCGCGCGGAAAAGATGGCGGCGGTCCGGCCCGAGGCCACGGTCCCGGCGGTTCCGGCAACCAGCAGCGCCGCCTAACGGCCTATGTGAAAGCCGATCAGTTTCGGCACTCCGGCCAGGGCCTTAGCCACCGGGTGCGGAGAGCGGCCATCCACCTCGGCCTCCTCCTTGACGAAGATCCCGGCGCGGATCGCTTCGCCGCCGATCCAGTGCAAGGGCTCCGGCGGGATCCGTTGTGGCGTGGGTTCTACGAAGGCCAACTGCGCCGCTTCGTCGTTGATCCCCAGCGCCAGCGAGGCGAGGGTGCGGCCGACCATGTGTGAGGGACCGACGCCGTTGCCGGTGTAGCCGGCGGCGGCGAAGGCGCTGCCGCCGGCCAGCGGCACGACCATCGGCAGGTGGGTCGGCGTGGCGTCGATCGGGCCGCCCCAGGCGTGGGTGACGCGGCGCCCGGCGAGCCCGGGGAAGATCGCCCGCAGGTGCGCCTCGGTCCGCGCCACCGCCTCGGGGTCGAGCTCGGAGCGACCGGCCGGCCGCGCCCCGATCGCGATCCGCCCGCCGCCCCAGCCGAAGGCGATGCGCCCGTCCGGGGTGGTGCGGAAGTAGTCGACGAGGGAGCGGCCGTCGATGATGCACTCGCCCCCGGTCCACCCGATCTGCTCGATCAGGTCCGGAACCGGCTCGGTGATGACCACGTGGGAGGAGGCGATGCTGAGGCGGTCGCGCAGCGGCCCGCGAAAGCCCTTGCCGGCGCCGCCGATCGCGACCACCGCCGTGTGCGCCCGCACGCTGCCGCCCGCGGTGCTGGCGAGAACGCCGTCGGGGGCGTCGCGCAGGGCGCGGACCGGGCTCGACTCGAAGATCTGGACGCCGCGCTCGCGCAGCCGGGCGCGCAGCCCCAGCGCCAGGCGGGCCGGCTGCAGGGTCGCGCCGGGGGAGACCGCGCCGGCGCGGAAGAGCGGCGAGGCGCAGCGGGAGGCGACCTCCTCGGCGCTGATCCCGCGCAGCGCGCCGGGGACGCCGAGCTCGCGGCAGGCGGCGAGCGACGGTCCCCAGACGGCGTCGTGGGCAGGCGTGGTCGAGACCTGCATGTAGTCGCCGCGGCGAAACCAGGCGTCGACCTCCTGCTCCTCGCAGAAGGCGCCGACGCCCTCGACCGCGGCCGCGGCGGCGTGGCCGACGGCGAGCGCCGCCTCGCCCCCCCAGCACTCGCGCATCCGCGCCAGCGAGAACCACATCGCGTTGCAGAAGCCGCCGTTGCGGCCACTCGGCCCGCGGCCGCAGACACCGGCCTCGAGCAGGACGACGCGCGCCTCCGGCTCCAGCCGGGTCACGTGCCAGGCGGCCCAGAGGCCGGTATAGCCGCCGCCGAGAACGACGACGTCGGCCTCGAGATCGTCGGCCAGCGGTTGCGCCGGGTCGGGGGCGCCGGCCTCCTCCAACCAGTAGCCGTAGGGGGTGTGCTCCATGGAGTCCAGGAGTCTCGCGGAATCGGGACCGCGGCGGGCCAGGTAAACGGACGGGTTTGCGATGTTCGCCGATGAGATCGATCCCTACACTCGCGCGGATGCCCGACAGCCGCTACGACCAGACGCCCTACGTAGACGCATTGCTCGCCTACGCCGCCCGCAACCCCGGCCGCTTCCAGGTCCCCGGGCACAAGGGTGGGGTCGGCGCCGACCCGGCGATGCTGGAGCTGGTCGGCGAGGCCGGCCTCGTCAACGACATCCCCTCGGTCACCGAGGGAGTCGATATCGGCCCGGAGCCGACGCCTTTCCAGCAAGCGCAGTCACTGGCCGCCGAGGCCTGGGGCGCGGAGCGGACCTGGTTCCTGATCAACGGCGCCTCCCAGGGCAACCACACGATCTGCATGGCGCTGGCCCACATGGGCAACCAGATCGTCGTCCAGCGCAACGTCCACTCCTCGGTGATCGACGGCCTCGTGCTCAGCGGCATGCGGCCGACATTCGTCGCCCCGGAGCTCGACTCCGAGCTGGGCATCGCCCACGGCCTCGCCCCCGAGTCGCTGGCCGAGGCGCTCGACGGGACGCCCGACGCGGTGGCGGCGATGGTCGTCTCGCCGACCTACTTCGGCGCCTGCGCCGACATCCCGGCCCTGGCTGAGGTCGCCCACTCGCGCGGCCTGCCGCTGATCGTCGACGAGGCCTGGGGCGCGCACCTGCACTTCCACCCCGACCTGCCCGCGGACGCGCTCTCCTGCGGCGCCGACCTGGTCGTCTCCTCGACCCACAAGATCGTCGGCAGCCTCACCCAGGCGGCGATGCTCCACCTCGGCCGCGGCGGCCGCATCGATGCCGCCGTCGTCGACCGCTGCGTCAGCCTGGTCGAAACGACCAGCCCAAGCGGCCTGCTCACCGGCTCGCTCGACGCCGCCCGCCGCCAGGCCCAGGTGCACGGCGAGGAGCTCTTGACCGAGACCCTGGCGGGGATCGCCGCCACCCGCGCGGCGGTGGCCGAGATCCCGGGCCTCGCCGTCCTCGACGAGACCATGGTCGGGCGGCCGGGGGTCGCCGGCCTCGACCCGCTGCGGCTCTCGATCGACGTCCGCGAGACCGGCACCACCGGGTACCAGCTCGCCAAAACCCTCTTCCATGATTTCGGCATGGACCTGGAGCTGAACTCGGAGAACGTCGTCGTCGCCCTCTTCGGGGTCGGCGAGCCGGCCGAGCAGACTGGCGCCCGCCTGGTCACGGCGCTGCGCGAAGCGATCGACCAGCTCGAGGCCGAGCCGACCAAGCCGCAGACGAAGCTGGCGCCGCCGCCGCCCTGGGGCGAACTGGCGATGACCCCGCGCGAAGCCTTCCTCGGCGCCCAGGAAGTGATCCCCTTCGACTCCGCCGCCGGCCGCATCTCCGCCGAGGGCCTCGCCGCCTACCCACCCGGCATCCCCAACGTCCTCCCCGGCGAGCGCCTCACCGCGGAAACGCTCGACTACATCCGCGAAAGCGTCGCCCACGGCGGCTACGTCCGCGGCAGCAGCGACCGCGAGCTGAAGACCCTCCGCGTCGCTCGCTGAAAAAGCCGGCGAACCCGATGATTTAGGGTCACCGCGATGGCCAGCTACGACGCGATCGCGGATCTGCCTCTGGAGATCGAGGCGTGTGAGTTCGAGGGGCTGGAAATCGTGCTGGGGGAGTTCGAACGGCTGACCACGGTCGTGACGCTGCGCGGCGGTGGGCACGAGGGGGTCGGGGAAGACGTCGTCTACGACGCCGTCGACCACATCGCCCAGCAGGACGCCGGGCCGCCCGCGGGGCTGGCCGGCGGCAAGGAGACCTTCGCCGCTTTCTCCGAGCGGCTGGACTCGATCGACCTCTTCCCGGCTGCGGCGCCGCAGCGCGACATCTCCGTCGACTACCGGCGCTGGGCCTTCGAGTCGGCCGCTCTGGACCTGGCGCTGCGCCAGGCCGGGACCAACCTGGCCGAGGCGCTCGGGCGCGAGCCGCGGCCGCTCACCTTCGTCAGCTCGATGCGGCTGGCCCCGATGGAGCCCGGCGCACGTTCGTCGATCGAGCCGCTGCTGGCCCGCCTCGCCAACTACCCGACGCTGCGCTTCAAGCTCGACCCGACCAACGACTGGGACGACGGGTTGATCGCCGCCCTGGTCGAGACCGGCGCCGTCGACTCGCTCGACCTCAAGGGCTTCTACAAAGGCACCCCGGTCGACGTCGAGACCGACCCCGAGCTCTACGCGAAGCTGATCCACGCCTTTCCGGATGCCTGGTTGGAGGATCCCGACGTAACGGCCGAGACCAAGCCCCTTTTAGATCCGGTGTCGGAGCGGGTCACCTGGGACGCGCCGATCCACTCGATCGCCGACATCGAGGCGATGCCGTGGTCGCCGCCGAAGACGGTCAACGTCAAGCCCTCGCGCTTCGGGCCGATCAGCAACCTCTTCGCCGCCTACGACTACTGCGAGCAGAAGGGCATCGGCGCCTACGGCGGCGGCCAGACCGAGCTCGGCCAGGGCCGCGGCCAGATCCAGTACCTGGCCTCGATCTTCCATCCCGACACCCCCAACGACGTCGCCCCCAGCGGCTACAACGATCCCGCCCAAGCGACCAAGCCGGGGCTGCCCTCGAGCCCGCTGCAGCCGGCGATCGAGCCGGTCGGTTTTCGCTGGAAACTGTGAGGGAACCCGAACGCCTGCTTCGGCCGACCGAACTTGCGATTTCGGCTACTTTGGGACGAGCCGACCGCCCCCGCGACAAGGAGCAGCGAGATGCCTGACAAGTCCTTCGCCGACGCCCTCAACGCCCAGATCTCCAACGAGTTCGCCGCTTCGCAGCAGTACGTGGGCGCCGCCGTCTACTACGACGCCGAGACCCTTCCCCGCCTCGCCGCCTTCTTCTACCGCCAAGCGCTGGAGGAGCGCGAGCACGCGATGATGATGATCCAGTACCTGCTCGACGTCGGCGAGGAGATCCACATCCCCGACATCAAGTCGCAGGAGACCACCTACGCCGACGGCAGCGCGCCGGTGAAGATGGCGCTGGAGCAGGAGAAGCGGGTCAGCGACGAGATCTTCGCCCTGTTCGAGCTGGCGCGTGAGATCAAGGACTACCGGGCCGAGCAGTTCCTGCAGTGGTTCGTCAAGGAGCAGGTCGAGGAGGTGGCGCTGATGGGCGACCTGCTGAACGTGGTCGAGCGCTCCAAGGACAACCTGCTGCTGGCCGAGGACTACATCGCCCGCGAGAGCCTCGGCGAGGAGAGCAGCGACCCGACCGCGCCGCCGACCGCGGGCGAGTAGTCAGCCCAGCCACCCCGCTCGTTTGCGCATCGTTTTGATGCGGCGGAACTCGGCTATGTCCTCGCGTAGGGCGGCGGGGGCTGGGGCGGGGAGGAAGCGAGCGGGGAGAGGGGACTCGGAGACGGAGTCTTCGCGGGCGCAGACGCGGTAGGCGCGGGCGCCGCGGCGGGCGGTCAGTGCGGACGGCGTCCCTTCGCCCTCCCAGAGCAGACCGGCGTAGTCGTCGAGGCCGTAGCCGCCCGGCATCCCGCCGCCGACCGCCTGCAGGTAGGCGGCGCGGCGCTCGGGCTCGTTGTTGTAGTGGACGCAGAGACTGCCGGAGAGCAGGCCGAGCCCGGCCTCGACCAGCGGCTTGCCCGAGGATTTGGTCACCCCCGCCTCGAACCAGCACATCGCGCCGGCGCTCTGGCCGGCGAGGACGATGCCCTGGCGCCAGGCGAGGCTGAGGATCGAGGCGATGTCGTGGGCCTCCCAGACCGCCAGCAGGTTGACCATGCTGCCGCCGCCGACGTAGATCAGGTCCTGGGAGAGGAGGTGGTCGCGCAGCTCCATCGGCCGCCGCCCGAGCCGGAACAGAGAGAGGTCGGAGGGCTCGCAGGCGCGCTCGCCGAAGGCGGCGTAGAAGCGGCCGATCTGCTCCGAGGTGTCGCCGCTGGCGGTCGGCAGGATGCAGATCCGGGGCCGCTCGGCGCCGCGCTCGCCGGCCAGGCGCAGCAGCAGCTCGCAGACCGCGCGGTCGGGCGGGCGCGAGGTGAAGTCGTGGCCGCCGAGGGCGAGGATGCGGCGGACCATCAGGCCGCGACCGCGGTCGAGAGCGCCTCCGGCAGCGGTGCGGCGGGCGCGACCCCGCGATCTCCGAGGAAGGTGGTTGCGATCCGCATCTCGACCACGCGCTGGCCGGCGACGTCGAGCCGGTAGCCGCGGGCCTCCGGCCGCGAGGCGACGACCCGACTCAGTTCCTCGCCTGTGAAGTGCAGGGCCGCCCCGTCCTCGGCCGCGTACCCCGCCCGCATCCCCTCCAGCAGGAAGCGGTGGTAGGACTGGCGCCGGCGTGAGCCGCGCTCGTAGTGGACGCAGTTGCTGAACGGCAGGAGGCCGAGCCCCTCGAGCCGCTGGGGGGCGCCGTGGAAACCGGTGACCGCCTCGGCGAACCAACACAGCGAGCCGGCGGAGAGGCCGCAGAGGATCACCCCCGCTTCCCACGCTTCGCGCAGGATGACGTCGATGCCGTGCGCCCGCCAGACCCCGAGCAGGCTGACGACGCTGCCGCCGCCGACGTAGATCAGGTCCTGGGAGAGCAGGTGACGGCGCAGGTCCTCGGGGCCCTGCTCACGGCGAAAGAGGGAGATGTGACTGGCCTCGCAGCGGTGGGCGCTGAAGGCGCGGTAGAAGCGGACGATGTAGTGGTCGGCGTCGCCGCTGGCCGAAGGCAGGAAGCAGACCCGCGGCCGCTCCGCCCCGGTGAGGCCGAGCACGTAGTCGTCGAGCAGCGGGTTTCCCGACTCCATCGAGAAGCCGCCGCCGCCGAAGGCGACGATCTGCCGAGGTACCGTTTTCATCTACCTAATAGTCGACGCGAGCGGGCGCGGCGTCGTTGTACAGCGGTCCGAAGTTCTCGACCGCGGGCTCGCCCGCGTGTACAGCTACTGCAGCACGTAGGCGCGGCGCAGCTTGTCGCGGGCGCGGTGCAAACGCACCTTCACCGTGCCCTCGGGGATCCCGAGCTTGACCGCGATCGCCGCCTGGGTCAGGTCCTCCTCGTAGCGCAGCACCAGCAGCTCGCGCTCGCGCTCGCTCAGCCGCCCCAGCGCCGCGTGCAGATCGGCCAGCTCGACAGTGGCCACCACCCGGGCGTCCTCGGCCCCCTCATGCAGCTCGATTGTCGCCATCGGGTCGGGGCGGGTGCGGGCGTGCTGGCGGAAGGCCTCGTTGCGGACGATCGTCGCCAGCCACTGGTTGCGCCGCTCGCGCTCACGCAGGGTCGAGCGCCGCCGCCAGGCGCGGAGCAAGGCGTCCTGGGCTATGTCTTCGGCTTCGCTCGGATTGCTCGCGTAGCGATACGCCAGACGGAGACAAACCCTATGTGCCTCTCCCCACTCCCAGCCATCGTCGTTCCCGCGCCGATGACTCACTGAAGTGATGATTGAACGAACTTACATAAGTGAAATGGGGAGAGTGAAAAAAACCGCTGAAAGTGTCCTGATCGCAGTAGGGTTCACGGCCGGATGGAGGCAGCAGGAAGCACAGGGGAGAGGGGTTCGCGCTGGGCGCTGATCGCCTACGACGCGATCGCGCCCGCCTACGACGACTTCACCGCGCACCACGACTATGACTCCTGGCTCGGCAACCTGATGCCGAAGGCCGAACAACACGGGCTGCACGGCAAACGCCTGCTCGACGTCGCCTGCGGCACCGGCAAGAGCTTCATCCCGATGCTGAAAAAAGGGTGGGAAGTGACCGCCTGCGACATCTCGCCGGAGATGGTCGAGCGGGCTCGGGCCAAGGTCGGCGGCGCGGTCGAGTTTCACGTGGCGGACATGACCGAGCTGCCCAGGTTCGGCGAGTTCGACCTCGTCTTCTGCCTCGACGACGCGGTCAACTACCTGCTCAGCAGCGACGACCTGGAGCGGGCGCTGACCGGGATGGCGGCGAACCTGGCGCCAGAGGGGCTGCTGATGTTCGACGTCAACACGATCACCACCTACCGCACCTTCTTCGCCGAAGAAGTGGTGGTGGAGAAGAACGGCCGGCGGATGATCTGGCGCGGGCGCTCGACCGCCGACGCGAAGCCGCGCTCGATCGTCGAGGCCAGCTTTGAGGTCGAGCCGATCGAGGGAGACGGCGAGCCGATCCCGCCCGAGTTCCACCGCGAGCGCCACTTCCCCGAAGCCGACGTGCTGGCGGCCCTGGAGCGGGCCGGCCTCGAGTGCCTCGACGTCTACGGCCACACCGACGACGCCATCCCCCAGCAACCGCTCGAGGACGAGCGGCACCACAAGGCCGTCTACATCTCCCGCCGCGCCGCCTAGACCAGGCGGGCGAAGAAGCCGAACCAGTTGCCGGAGCGCTGCTCGAGGCGCAGGCCCGCCTCGGCGGCCATCCGCTCGAGGCTGGCGCGGGTGGTGAAGTGGGGGTCGCCGAAGAGCTCGCCGACGACCAGGCGCCCACCGGGGCGGAGCACGCGGCGGATCTCGCGCAGGGCGGCGATGGAGTCGGGGATCTCGCCGAGCACGGCGGTGAGGACAACGGCGTCGACCGAGGCGTCCTCGTAGGGGAGGGCGGTGGCGTCGCCCTGAGTCGGGACCAGGTTCGTCAGCCCGCGCTCGGTGGCGCCGCGCATCACGTGGTCGAGGAACTCCTGCTGCAGGTCGAACAGCTCCAGGCGGCCGTCGGGGGCGAGCCAACCGGCGATGTCGAGGCTGTAATAGCCGGTGCCGACGCCGATCTCCAGCACCCGCTCGCCCGGCTCCGGCGCCAGCACCGCTTGCAGGCGCTCGCGGCTGATGATCGGGTGCGGCGCTTCGACCCAGAAGCGCTGGCCGTAGGGGCAGGCGGAGGGGTTCTTGCGCCACCAGAGGGCGGCGCCGAGCGTCGCTGCAGCCGCTGCGCCGAGGAGCAGGCGCGGGCGCATCAGCGGTTGCGCTCGAGCGTCAAATCAATCCCCTAGGCCGAAGCCGACCCGGTGCTCGCCGGACTCGATCCGCAGGAAGGCGACCTTGCCGAGGAAGACCGCGATCACCCCGTCCTCCGTGTGGAGGTCGTGCCAGCCGCCCTTATCGAGCTGCTTGCGAAGGTCCTTGAGGTCGCCCTCGGAGAGGCGGGCGGAGATCACCTGGCCGCCTTCGAAACCGATCTCAACTCGCTGTGCCTCGGCCATCAATGCCCTCCCGCTGGTTCGACGATCTCGGTCAGTACCCCGCCGGTCGAGCGCGGGTGAAGGAAGGCGACGCGACTGTCGCGGATGCCGACCCGCGGCTCGCGATCGATCAGCTTCAGGCCAGCGGCGTCGAGCGCACGCAGGGTCGCGTCAATGTCGTCCACTGCGTAGGCGACGTGGTGCAGGCCCGCCCCGTTCTTGGCCATGAACTTGCCGACGGGGGTGTCGGGGCCGAGCGGGCGCAGCAGCTCGACGTGGCCCTCGCCGACGTCGAGCAGGACCGCCTCGACGCCTTGGGACTCGACCGTCTCACGGTGAGCCAGAGCCATCTCGAAGCTGCCCTCGTAGAGAGCGAGCGCCGCGTCGATGTCCTCGACCGCGACCCCGATGTGATCGATCCTTCCGAACAAGGCGGCCAGTCTATGCGGCCGGCGGCAAGGCGTCCTCGCCAGCGCTGGCGGCGCCGCGCTCGGCGCGGAGGATCTCCGCCATCGCCGCCAGGCCGACCTCGAGCTGCTCGGGCGTCGGCTCCTTGGTCGCCAGGTGGCGCTGGATCTCGCGCCCAGGGGTGTGGAAGGCCTCGGCCAGCGGGTCGCCGTGGTGGCGGTCGCTCCAGGCGAACATCTCGACCGCGATCGAGGCGCCGCCGAGGCCGACCGCGGCCCGCGCCGCCGGGCCCGGCCGCTCGACCAGCCGCTCCAGCAGGACGGTGCCGCCGGCGGAGAGCAGCATCATCGGGACGATCAGGTTGGAGCCGCAGCGGTCGTGCTCTTTGGGCACGCTGGCGACGTCCTCGATCCCCTGCTCGTGGGCTGCGATCGCCTTGTGCTCGACCCCGTGGTAGGCGGCGAGGTCGCGGTCCATCAGCGCCACCACCGCGGGCACGGCGCCGATCGCCTGCAGGGCGCCCTCGCGCAGGGCACCGGCCGGGGCGCGGCGGCGCAGCCGCGCGCTCAGCCCCAGGGTCGCGGCCACAGCGCCGACCACGCGCCAGTCCTCGAACGGCAGTCGTGCCGCCGGCATCCGCCGCCGCACCAGCGGCAGCACCACCATCGCCTCGGCCAGTTTCACCGGCCCGCGCACGCCCGGGACTTTCGCCACCAACTTCGGCGCCAGCTCCGGCTTGCGCTCGGAGGCGACCTGGACGGCGCCGTCGGCGTCGCGCACCGCCGCCGCCCAGTGGGTCGGACCGTGGATCAGGAGGCCGTTGCGCAGCGCCATCCCGCCGAGCCGCAGCGGTTGCTGACCGTTCGAAGACATCGCATCACCATAGGTGATGGACGTGCCCGCCCCCCAAAAACAGAGGGCGCCGAGTCCAGTCATCTCGGCGCCCCCTCCCCCTGTTTCAAATCCCGGCCGGAGACCCCCAGTCTAGGCCTCCGGCCGGTGTCTGGCTCTCCCTGGCTTAGCTTGGAAAGCCGACCACTGAAACACCATGTCGCCACTTAAGTTGCGCCGCTCTTATCCCTTGCCAAAGCGCTTGCGCAGCTCCTCCAGCCGGCGGCTCAGCTCCGCCTCGAAGCCGCGGTCGGTCGGCGCGTAGAACTGCCGGCCCTGGAGGCCCTCGGGGAGCAGCGGCTGGTCGGAGACTCCGCCCGGCTCGTCGTGGGCGTAGCGGTAGCCGCTGCCGCGGCCGAGCTGCTCGGCGCCGGGGTAGTGGGCGTCGCGCAGGTAGTCGGGCGGGGTCTTGGCGCCGTTGGCGCGGATCTCGGCGCGGGCGGCGCCGAGCGCCTTGTAGGAGGCGTTGGACTTCGGCGCCAGGGCGAGGTAGACGGCAGCCTGGGCGAGGTTCAGGGCGCACTCCGGGAGGCCGACGCGGTCGACCGCGCGCGCCGCCGCGTCGGCGACCAGCAGCGCCTGCGGGTCGGCGTTGCCGACGTCCTCGGAGGCGAGAATGACCATGCGGCGGGCGATGAAGCGCGGGTCCTCGCCGCCCTCCAGCATCACCGCCAGGTAGTAGAGGGAGGCGTCGACGTCGGAGCCGCGGGTGGCCTTGATCCAGGCCGAGACGAAGTCGTAGTGGCGGTCCCCCTGGCGGTCGTAGTCGAGCGCCTTGCGCTGCAGCGCGTCCTCGATCGCGGCGACATCGACCGGCTCCCCGCGCGAGCGCTCGACCGCACGCTCAAGGGCCGAGAGGGCTACCCGGGCGTCGCCGCCGCTGCGGGTCGCCAGCATCTCCAGGGCGGTGTCCTCCACCGGCGGCGGCTCGGCCAAGCCGCGCTCGGGGTCGGCGAGCGCACGGCGCAGCAACTCCTCCACCTGGGCCGGGTCGAGCGGGCGCAGCTCGTAGATCTGGCAGCGCGAGAGCAGGGCCGAGTTGACCTCGAAGTAGGGGTTCTCGGTGGTGGCGCCGATCAGCGTCAGCAGCCCGTCCTCCACCGCCGGCAGCAGCGCGTCCTGCTGGGCCTTGTTGAAGCGGTGGATCTCGTCGAGGAACAGGATGGTCCTGCGGCCATGTGCGCCCAGACGCTCGCGCGCCCGAGCGAGAACCTCGCGCACCTGTGCGACGGTTGCGGAGACGGCCGAGAGCTCCTCGAACCCGGCCCCGGTCGCGTTCGCGACGATGCGAGCGAGCGTCGTCTTCCCGCTCCCCGGCGGGCCGTAGAGGACCATCGAGCCGACGCGGTCTCCGGCGATCGCGAGCCTCAGCGCCGAGCCCTCGCCGAGCACGTGCCGCTGGCCGACGAACTCGTCGAGCGACGCCGGACGCACGCGCATCGCCAGCGGTGCGACCGTCGCCGCGCGCCCGCGCGCCGCGTCCGAGAAGAGGTCGCTCATTGGAGTCTCGAAAGTATGCT
>DASUZL010000027.1:0-6769 GCA_036376895.1 Solirubrobacterales bacterium | reverse complement strand
GCTCGACGTAGGAGCCGAGCCACATGTCTGGGCCGAAGAGGATTTCCGTCTCGGGGCCGTGCTCGCGGAGGATGTGCTCGACCACCTTGACCGCGTTGGAGGAGGTGCAGCAGTAGTCGGTCTCGGCCTTCACCTCGGCCGAGGTGTTGACGTACATGACGACCAGGGCGCCCGGGCGCTCGGCCTTCCAGGCGCGCAGCTGGTCGGCATCGATCGAGTCGGCGAGCGAGCAGCCGGCATCGAGGTCGGGGATCAGGACCGTCTTCTCGGGCGAGAGGATCGAGGCGGTCTCGGCCATGAAGTGGACGCCGCAGAAGGCGATTGCCTCGGCGTCGGTGGCGGCAGCCTCGCGCGAGAGCCCGAGCGAGTCGCCCATGTGGTCGGCGACGTCCTGGACCTCGGGCAGTTGATAGTTGTGGGCGAGGATGACGGCGTTGCGCTGCGCTGCGAGCGCGCGCACTTCCTCGCTCAGGGCAGCGATCTCGTCCGGGGAGAGCCCCGCCGGCATCGGAGGTTGGATCGTCGGGAGCTCCTGCATGAGCCCTTTCCTTTCCTGATGTTCGCTGGCCCGGCTCGCGCCTTGAAACCAGTCGAATGAACGTAGTCAAAGTCTACCGACCCCGTGGACGCGCCAGACTTCCCTAGATGCCAGAGCTGCCTGAGGTTGAGATCACTGCGCGTCGACTGGACGCCGCCCTAAGGGGAGCCGAGGTGGAATCGGCGTTGGCGCCGGGGATGAACGTGATGAAGACCTTCGATCCGCCGCTGGACGCGCTGGTCGGGCGCGAGGTGAGCGGGGTGCGGCGGGTCGGGAAGATGCCGGTGGTCGAGTTTGGGGACCTCGCGTTGCTGATCCACTTGATGTCGGCGGGGCGGTTGCGGGTCTTTGACAAGCGGGCTTCGCCGAAAGACCGCGCCTCGCGGGTGCTGGTGCGGCTCAGTGACGGCCGCGAGCTGCGGCTGCGCGAGTTCGGGACCAAGCAGCGGGCCTGGGCAAAGCTGCTGCCGGTCGAGGCGGTCGCCGCGGACGAGATGGTCGCGCGCCTCGGGCCGGAAGCCTGGCCCCCTCCCCCGCTGGAGGACTTCGCCGCCGCGATCGACCTGCCGCGCCACCTGCACCCGCTGCTGCGCCACCAGGGAGACATCTCCGGGATCGGCCGCTCCTGGGTCGACGAGATCCTCTGGGAGGCGCGCCTCTCGCCGTTCAAGAAAGGCTCGGAACTCGAGCCCGAGGAGGTCGAGCGCCTGCACGCGGCGCTGCACGTGCTCGGCGACGCGATCGACCACTACGAGCAGACGATCGGCTCCGAGGTGCCGGACAAAGTGCCGATGCCGCTGCAGGTCCACAAGCACGAGGGCGAGCCCTGCCCGCGCTGCGGGACGACGATCGAGGCCGTCTTCTTCTCCGAACACCAGACCAACTACTGCCCGGCCGAGCAGACCGGCGGCCGCGTGCTCAAAGACCGCCGGCTCTCGCGGCTGCTGAAGTAGCTACGCCTGCTCGAGCAGGAGGCTGAAGTCGAGGCTCGGCGCCGAGTGGGTGAGGGCGCCGATCGAGATGAAGTCGACCCCGGTCTCGGCGACCGCGCGCACGTTGCCGAGGTCGATCCCGCCCGAGGCCTCGAGCTTGGGCCCCTCGCCCCTGCCCTGCTCGTCGCGCAGCCGCACCGCTTCGCGCAGCCTCCCCGGCTCCATGTTGTCGAGCAGCAGCCGGTCGGCGCCGGTGCCGAGCGCGTAGGCCACCTCTTCGAGGTCGCGGACCTCGATCTCGACCGGCAGGTCGGGATGGGCGGAGTGGGCCGCGTAGATCGCCTTGGCGACGCCGCCGGCGAGAGCGACGTGGTTCTCCTTGATCAGGATCGCGTCGTAGAGCCCGATCCGCTGGTTCTGGCCGCCCCCCGCCGCGACCGCTGCCTTCTCCAGCCGGCGCAGGCCCGGGGTCGTCTTGCGGGTGTCGAGGATGCGGGCGCCGGTCCCCTCGACCGCCTCGACGAAGCGGGCGGTCAGGGTCGCGACGCCGGAGAGGCGGCCGAGGAAGTTGAGCGCAGTGCGCTCGGCGGCGAGCAGCGAGCGGGCGCTGCCGACGGCGAGCAAGGCATCGGCTGGGACCCCCTCCCGCCACTGTCCCTCGACCACGAGGTTGTCGACGTCCGCCACCCCGCACTGGCGCATCGTCTCGGCGACGGCGCCAAGCCCGTAGACGACCCCCGGCGCTTTCTGCACGATCCGCGCCCGCGCCCGCGCCGCCTCCGGCACGGTCGCCTCCGAGGTCACGTCGCCGCCGCCGAGGTCCTCGGCCAACGCCCGCGCCACCAACTCCTCGAGCTCCACCATCGCGCCACCCTAGTCCACCGTTGAGGTCGTACTTTCGCCCGCATACCGGGACCAAATACGACCTCAACGTCTCACGTCGGGACCAGCGGACGCGTTTAATCCCATAGGTGAGTGAACTGCCCCCGTTTCAAACCCTGATCGACGATTACGCGACCGACGTGATGGCGGTGCTGCGCGGCGCGGTCGGCCGCGGTGGCGCCGAGGACTGCTTCCAGGAGACCTGGCTCTCCGCCCTGCGCGCCTACCCGAAGCTGAAGGACGGGCGCAACCTGCGCGGGTGGCTGATCACGATCGCGCACCGCAAGGCGATCGACCACCACCGCGCCAACGGCCGCGCGCCGCTGCCGGTGGCCGAGCTGCCCGAGGTGGCGGTCACCGACCCCGAGCCCGGCGGCGACGTCTGGGCCGCGGTCGGGGCGCTGCCGCCGAAGCAGCGGGCGGCGGTGACGCTGCGCTTCGCCTCCGACCTGCCGCACGCCGAGATCGCCGCCGCGCTCGGGTGCAGCCCCGAGGCGGCGCGACGCAGCCTGCACGAGGGAATCAAGCGACTGAGAAAGGAGATGGCATGAAGGCATCGCTCCAGCGCCTCGCCGAGCGCGCCTCCGAGGAGGGCCTGCTCGACGTCGCCTACACCACGACCGACTCGCCCTTCGGGCCGCTGCTGCTGGCCAAGACCCGCCGCGGCCTGGTCCGGGTCGGGCTGCCGAACCAAGACGCCGACGAGCTGCTCGCCGATCTCGCCGGCCGGGTCTCGCCGCGGGTGCTGGAGGCGCCGGCCGAGCTGGACGAGGTGCGGCGCGAGCTCGACCTCTACTTCGCCGGCAAGCTCGACCGCTTCGACCTGCCGCTGGACTGGCAGCTCAGCCATGGCTTCCGCCAGCGGGTGCTGCGGGCGATCGCCCGCATCCCCTATGGCCAGACCCGCACCTACACCGAGATGGCGACCAAAGCCGGCAACGAGCGGGCGGTACGGGCCGCCGGAAGCGCCTGCGGCAGCAACCCGATCCCGGTAATCGTCCCCTGCCACCGGGTGCTGCGGACCAGCGGCGCCCTCGGCGGCTACGGCGGCGGCCTGCCGATGAAGGAGGCGCTGCTGGAGCTGGAGCATCCTGAGAACTTGGTAAGTCGCTAAAGGAGTAACCGCCAGTTTCCGATGTTGCGGATGCAATGCGGATCGGCTCCCCCACCACCCCGGCCCAAGCCGAGAGCGCCCGCCTTGTCCGGATCGCCTGGCTCCTCTCTTTCGCGATCACCATCGCAGTCATCTCCGGCCTGCTGCTGATCAAATCGGCTCATGCCGCAGGCGCGCCCAATCCTCCCCTCGCAGGCGCTGTCCTGATCGACGACGCCGAAGAAGAAGACGAAGGCTTCGAATTCGAAGAATTCGACGAAGGCGAAGAAGATGAAGGCGAATTCGAAGAAGGCCCCGAAGACCGGCGCGGTGGCGAACCGCCGGAAGAATGCGGCCTGCGCACCGCCCGCGGCGCCGTCGTCGCCGACGAGTCGCGCTCCGCGATCAGCACCCAGGTCAGCTACACCTCCTTCGACCCTGTAAAGGTCGCGATCACGCTGCAGTTGAACGGCAGGGGCTCGCTGACACTGTGGCGCGACCACAAGCGGCTCGGCCAGAGCGGCGTCGTCCACGCCAGCGAGCGCCTCGGCAAGGGCCAGTTGGCCAAGGTCCTGGCGGCGAGGAACTTCACGCTGGAGATCAAGGTGCTCGACGCCCCGCGCTACTGCGGCCGCTACTTCGACCGCCACCTGAAGACCCGGCGCGCCGTCGGCGACCAGGTCACCTGGATGCAGTCGGACTCCGTCTTCGGCGGCTAGCTGAGCAAGGTTTCGCCGAGCCACTCGGTGGCGTCGCGCAGGCTGCCGGGGTCGATCTGGTGGCCGATCTCGGACTCGCGGTAGGTGACGTCGAGGCTGCCGCCGAGCAGCAGGTCGCGCGCCTGCTGGCCGAAGCCGACCTCGATCACCGGGTCGTTGCGGCCGTGGGCGATGAAGGCGCGGGTGCCGGTGCGGTCGGCAAACGAGGGCTCCCAGCCCTCGACCGTCGGCACGAAGCCGCTGAAGGCGAGGATGCCGGCGACCGCGGGCCGCTCGGCGCCGAGCGCCATCGCGTAGCTCATCACCGAGCCCATCGAGAAGCCGCCGAGGACGGTCCGCTCCGGCCCCACCCCGCCCTGCGCCCAGAGCTCGTCGTGCAGCTCGGCCAGGGCCGCACGGGCGGCGAAGAAGGTCTCGGGGTCGGGATAGCCGACCCGCGGCACCAGGTACCAGTGGTAGCCGGGCGACCCCGGCAGTTGCATCGGCGCCCGCGGCGTCACCACCCGCAGCCGCCGGCCCGGGTCGAGCAGGTCGGCGAGGCCGAGCAGGTCGCGCTCTTCGGTGCCGCGCCCGTGGTGCAGCACCAGCAGCCCCTCGGGCTCGCCCTCGGCCTCCCGCTCCAGCCAGACCAGCGCAGCCATCAGTTGGCCGAGGAGGCCGCGGTCTTGTTCAGGTAGTCGCGCACGAACTCGTCGATGTCGCCGTCGAGCACCCGCTGGGCGTCGCCGACCTCGTGCTCGGTGCGGTGGTCCTTGACCATCGTGTAGGGGTGGAGCACGTAGCTGCGGATCTGCGAGCCCCAGGCGACGTCTTTGACTTCTCCGCGGGCCCTGGCCAGCTCCTCGGCCCGTTTGCGCTCCTCCAGCTCGATCAGCTTCGAGCGCAGCAACTGCATCGCCACCGCCTTGTTCTGGGTCTGGGAGCGCTCGTTCTGGCACTGGACGACGACGCCGGTCGGCAGGTGGGTGATCCGCACCGCGGAGTCGGTCTTGTTGACGTGCTGGCCGCCCGCGCCTGAGGCACGGTAGGTGTCGACCCGCAGGTCGGCGTCGTCGATCTCGACCTCGACCCCCTCGTCGACCAGCGGCCCCACGTCGACCTGGGCGAAGCTGGTGTGGCGGCGCGCCGAGGAGTCGAAGGGGGAGATCCGGACCAGGCGGTGGACGCCGCGCTCGGCGGCGAAGAGGCCGTAGGCGTTCTCGCCCCGGGCGACGAAGGTCGCCGACTTCAGCCCCGCCTCCTCCCCCGGCGAGGCCTCCTTCATCTCGACCTCGAACCCGCGGCGCTCAGCCCAGCGCAGGTACATCCGCAGCAGGATCTCGGCCCAGTCCTGGGAGTCGGTGCCACCGGCGCCGGCGTGGACCGAGACGACCGCGTCGCCGCCGTCGTACTCGCCGCTGAACAGGCGCGCCTCTTCCAGCTCGGCCAGGCGCCTTTCGACCGAGGCGAGCTGGGTCGCGAGCTCCGCCGCCATCTCCTCGTCTTCGCCAGCAAGCTCGGCCAGCTCGTCGAGGTCGCCGGCTTCGGCCTCCAGCTCGCGGAAGGTCTTCAGCCTGCGCTGGGCGCGGGCGTGGGCGGCCGAGATGCGCGCGGCCGCCTCCTGGTCGCCCCAGAAGCCCGGCTGCCCCATCTCCGCCTCGAGGCGCTCGGCCTCGGCCTCCAGCGAAGCGGGGTCAAAGGTAGTCCGCGAGCAGCTTCAACTGCGCGCGGATCTCGGCCAGCCGCGCCGGCACCGATTCGGTTGAGGCGGCCTCGGCCATTCGAACAGCGTATCCGCCGGGATCAGGGGGCGGTGGCGCCGATGATCCAGGTCGAGGCCGGCGCGACCACCCCGTCCGGGCCCTCGAACTCGGCCAGGGACTCGCGCAGGTCGCGGGCGATCTTGGGGCGGATCTCCTCGATCCGGTCTTCCCAGAGGCGCAGCACCTCGCCCGCCGGGCCGAGCGACATGTTGAACTCGACCGCGTGGTCGAGGTCGTTGCCGATCTTCAGCGGCAGGTCGCTGCGTTGCAGGCAGATCCGCTCGAAGCCGGCGATCTTCAGCTGCTCGGTCACGGTGTCAGCGTTCGCCATCGAGAAGGGGCCAGGGCCACAGGTCGGCTCGTCGCTCTCCTCGGGGTGGTCGAGATACTCCTCGACCACGAGCTCGGCCCGCCGCACCCACTCGTTGTCCTCCTTGCGCCGCCAGACGACCGCGCACAGCCGGCCACCGGGGTTCAGGGACGCGCGGATGTTGCGCAGCGCCGCGACCGGGTTGGCGAAAAACATGATCCCCATCCGCGAGAAGGCGTAGTCGAAGCGCTCGCCGAACTCGGTCGACTGCACGTCGGCGACGGCGAAGCGGACGTTGTCTGCCGACGCCTGCGCCGCCTCCTCGCGGGCCAGCTCGATGAACGGCTCGGAGACGTCGACCCCGAGCGCATCGCCCTCGGGCCCGATCAGCTCGGCCAGCCGCTGGGTCGTGTCGCCGAAGCCGCAGCCGAGGTCGACGACCCGGTCGCCCGGTCGGAGGAGAGAGAACCGGCGGTCGATCTCCTCGAGCTTGTAGACCGACCGCGCTGCGAAGGATTCCTCCTTCGCCCGCCGCGCGTAGTGGTCTCTCGGG
>DASUZL010000026.1:0-94301 GCA_036376895.1 Solirubrobacterales bacterium | reverse complement strand
CTCGTGACCGCAGACGCAGACCGGCAGCTCCGGCGGGCAGACGCATCCGCGCGCCTTCTCGGCCAGAAACCGCTTCACCTGGCGGTCCTCAAGCGAGTGGAAGGAGATCGCGGCGAGGCGCCCGCCGGGGGCCAGCATCGCCCATGCGGTCGGCAGCGAATCCTCAAGCGAGTCGAGCTCTCCGTTCACCGCGATCCGGATCGCCTGGAAGGTCCGCTTTGCCGGGTGGCCGCCGCCGAAGCGGGCCGAGGCCGGCATCCCGGCTTTGATCGCGTCGACCAGCTCAGAGGTGGTGGCAAGCGGGCGGCGGCGACTGATCTCTCGGGCGATCCCGCCCGCGTAGCGCTCCTCGCCGAAGCGGCGCAGCACCTGTGCCAAGCGCGACTCGGGCCACTCGTTGACGATGTCGGACGCGCTCAACTGCTGGCGGGTATCCATGCGCATGTCGAGCGGCGCGTCGTAGGAATAGGAGAAGCCCCGCTCCCAGGCATCGACCTGCATCGAGGACATTCCGAGGTCCATGTAGACCATGTCTGGGTGGATGCCTTCGCCGCCCAGGGTGCGAAGCCCTGCTGCGTAGTCGGCGCCGATGAAGCGGGTCGCGCAGGGCGCTTCCTCGGCGAAGGCATCGAAGCGGGCCTCGGCGGCGGGATCGCGGTCGACGCAGATCAGCGTTCCGGCCGGCCCGATCGCGCCGGCGATGCGGCGCGCGTGGCCGCCGCCGCCGAAGGTGCAGTCGACCGCGGTCTGGCCGGGCTGAGGAGCGAGCAGCTCGGTCAGCTCGGCGGCGAGGACGGGTTGGTGCTCGGTGGTCATGAAGAAGAGGTTTGCGCGATTCGCCGGCGGGCGGTCGAAGTCAACGGCTCTCTGCGCTCGGGCCGCCATCTCACTCAGGCGCTCCGTTCGCGGCCAGGCCCTCGGCGATCTCCGGCGCGGAGGAGTCGAGCTCCTCCTCCTGCTTCGCCCAGGCCTCGGCGTTCCAGATCTCCAGGTACTCCCCCGCCCCGATGACGACGCAGTTGCCGTCGAGGCCGGCGTGCTCGATCAGCGGTTTAGGGACGCGGATGCGGCCGGCGGAGTCGAGCTTCTCGTCGAAGGAGCCGCCGTGGAAGCGGCGGCGCAACTGCCTGGCGTCGCGCCCGAAGGGGCTGTGCGGCGAGAGGAAGCGGTCGGAGAGCTGCTCGAACTCGTCGGTCGTGTGGACCCAGACGCAGGGGTCGAAGCCCTTGGACAGAACCACCCCATCGGAGAGCGAGGCGCGGAAGCGCGACGGAACCGTCAGCCGATCCTTGGAATCGAGACTGTGCTCGTAGAGACCCCGAAAAGCCACCTCGGTGAGTCCTTTCTGAGCGGGAGGGCGGAAAGAAGAAAGAAGTTGGACCGGAGTGATGAGGTGGGAGGAACCTCACCACCCCGGTCCTGGGCTTCAACTCGAGCGCCACAATAACCCACACTCCCCCACTTTGCAACACCACCTCCCTCTGCAAGCCCATTTGCATCCGTCCCGCTGCCGGTAGGTTGCGGCCGGTGAACGCCGCCAACGACTTCAAGGAGCTGCGCCGCTTCTACTTCGAGCGCCTCATGCGCAGCAACTGGGCCGCGGCGCTGACGCTGCTCCTCGTGATCGCAGTCGCGAAGGGAATGAGTTCCCCGACCCCCGGTCCGGCGATCTCGATCGGGGGCGGCGTGCTCGCCTTCGCGGTCGCGACCGGGATTGCCTTCGCGGTCGCCCGCCGGCGCGCCGGCAAGGACTTCTTCGCCAGCTACGCCCGCTCGCGCGGTCTCACCCTGGGCGGAAAGGCGGCCCTGCCCGCGGCGACGCTGCTGCTGCGCCGGGGCGAGGACCGTTACGCGACGGCCTCCTGGAGCGGCGAGCTCGCCGCCGACGTCAGCGGCAGCCTCGTCCTCTTCACCTGGGAGAGCAGGGTCAACACCGCCCAGCACAAGTCGACCACGTACTTCAACTACACCCTCGGCCTGGTCGAGACCCCCGAGTGCGCCCGCTTCGTCCCCGAGCTCTACTGCCTGCGCAAGCTCGGCCCGCGAGGAGCCGACGGCCTCGAAGACGCCGTCGTCGCAAACCGTCGGGTCGAGTTCGAGAGCGAGGCGCTCGCCGAGCGCTACGAGATCTTCGTCAGCCCCGACCAGGACGCCAACTGGATGCACCAGCTATTCAGTCCCAGCTTCATCGTCTGGCTGGCCGAGTCGGCGCCGGAGAAGTTCCGCTTCGAGGTCGTCGACGGCTGGCTCTGCTGCTACCTCAAGGGGCACCGGGAATCGGCCGCCGAGCTCGACGCCCTGGCCGACGCCACTGCCACCGTCGCCCGTCGCCTGCGCGAAGAGTCAGAAGAGTCGCTGCAGCAGACGATAGGTTCGGCCCCGTGAGCGCGCCCGACGACGCCAACGACCTGCGCGGCTTCCACTTCAAGCGGCTGATGGGGAGCAAGCTGACCTTGGCACTGCTCGCGCTCGTCACGCTTGCGGTCGGCGGCGGCTGCGCGGCGCTCGTCTCCCCCGTCGTCGGCGTCGCCGCCGGGCTCGGCGCCCTGCTGATCGGGATCGGGATCGTCTTCGCGATCGCCGACTCGCGCGCGGCCGACTCTTTCTTCGAAACCTACGCGCAGGCGAAAGGGCTGGCCCTGGGAGGACAAGCGCCGCTGCCGCCCTCGACGCCGCTTCTGCGCAAGGGTGACGAGCGCTACGCCAACCGCACCCTGACCGGCACGATCGCCGAGGGGCTCGAGGGCAGCCTCGCCCTCTACACCTACGAGGAAGAGAGCTACGACTCCAAGGGCAACAAGCAGACCAGCTACTACCGCTACACCCTCGGCCTGGTCGAGGTCCCCGAGTGCGCCGGCTTCGTTCCCGAGCTCTACTGCCAGCGCAAGTTCGGACTCAAGGCACTGGAGGGGCTGGAGGACGCCTTCCGCGGCTCCAAAGACCGGGTCGAGTTCGAGAGCGAGGCGCTGAGCGACAAGTACGAGATCTTCTCCCGCGAAGGCCAGGACGCCGCCTGGCTGCGCCAGCTATTCGCCCCCACCTTCATCGTCTGGCTGACCGACGCGGCCCCGGCCAAGTTCGCCTTCGAGCTGGTCAACGGTGCCCTCTGCTGCTACGTCAGCGGCCACAAGGAGTCGGCCGCCGAGCTCGACACAGTCGCCGCCGCCACCGCCGCGGTGGCGCAGCGCCTGCGCGAGGAGTCGCTCGAGTAGCTCGCGGTTCCTTTTTCGCCTGCGGGGCACGTAAGGAACCACGCGTTGGCTCAAAACCCGGCGAGCAGAGTGCCGGCGTTGGCGATCAGGCCAGCGGCGATCATCAGCAGGACCGAGGGGACGAGGACCAGGGCGACGACGAGCTGGATCTTGGGGGCGGCGCGGGCGGCGTGCTCCTCGACCGCGCGGCGGCCGTCGCGGCGCAGGGCGCTGGCTTGGCGGCGCAGTTGCTCAGCGAGCGGCGAGCCGAAACGGCGCGAGCGCTCGATCGAGGCAACCAGCGTCGCCAGCTCGCTGCCGGGAACGCGGGCGCGGAGCGAGGCGAGGGCGGTGGCTAGCGGCGTCCCGCAGGAGATCTCGGCGACCGCGATCCGCAGCTCCTCGGCCAGCGGCCCCTCCCCCGCCCGCGCCAACTGCTCCAGCCCGTCGCCGGGACCGCGGCCGGAGGCGGCGCTGACCGCGAGCAGGTCGAGGGCGTCGGGCAGGGCTCCGACCAGGCGACGGCGTCGACGGCGCGCCTCGCGCTCGAGCAGCGCGTCGGGGACGAGGAAGCCGGCGGCCGGTATCCCAACCGCGACCAGGATCGCGGTGCGGCCGGGCGCCGCCGGCGCCGCGAGCAGCGCCGCCAGTCCACCGCAGGCGACGCCAGCGAGCTTCGCCGCGAGCACCGCGCCGAGCGAGTGGCGCGGCTGCAGGCCCGAGCGACGCAGGCGCTCCGGCAACCCCAGCCGCAGCGCCGCCCTGGCGGAGCGGCCGCCGAGGCCGAAGGGCAGCGCCGGCAGCCGGCGCCCACGTCGGCTGGCCGCCAGCTCGCGAAAAGCGGCGAGCCCGAGCAGGACGGCGAGCGCTGCCAGCGCCCCGGCGGCGCTCACTCGGCCACCCGCGCCAGGCGCCCAATTGCGACGAATCCCGCGACCTGGAGCGCCGCGGCGAGAACCAGCAGCACGGCCGAGGCCGGGGAGCCGAGCAGCTTGGCGATGAAGCCCGGCTGGACCAGCTCGGCGAAAAGGGCGCCGCCGCTCGGCATCGCCACGACCAGCAGGCCGGTGAAGCGGGCCTGGGCGGTGGCCGAGCGGGCATCCTCGGCCGCACGGTCGCGCTCGGCGGCGCCGGCAGCGAAGCGGCGCAGCAGCCCGGCCAGGTCGCCGCCGGCGAGCCGCTGACTGAGCAGCGCCGCAGCGAGGGCGTCGACCCGCTCCGATCGCATTCGCCGCCGCCAGGTCGCGATCGCGTCCGCGGTCGGGGCGCCGAGGTCGAGCTCCGCCCCGAGCCGGGCCAGCTCGGCCGCAGGCGGTCCGTCGAGATAGGCGGCGGCCGCAGGCAGCGCCGCCCGCAGCGAGCGCCCGGCGCCGAGCGCGTCGGCGACGGCGGTGGCGACTTCCGGCAGCGAGCGCTCGACCGCGGCGCGGTAGCGGCGCCGGCGACTGGAGATCGCCCAGGCGGCTAACGCCGGCCCGGCGACCGAAAGCGGCAGCGCAACCGCGAGGCCGCCGAGGAACCAGCCGCCGAGGACCGCGGCGCCGGCCCCGAGCGCCGCCAGCCGCCGCCGCTCCAGAGTCGAGGGCGCATACCCCTCCAGCCCAGCCCGGCGCAGCGGCTCCAACGCCAGCCGCAGCCAGCGCGCCGCCGCTGGGCTCGCGAGCACGGCCTCCCGAATCGCCAGCACCAGCAACCCGCCGGCGAGGGCTCCAACCACAGCGGGCAGCAGCCAGACCGTCGCCACCTCAGCCCTCGACCTCGACCAGCTCGGTCACTCGGCGGCGGCCGTCGGCCTCGCGGGCCAGGTGGACGACCAAGTCAACGCCGCGCCGCACCTGCTCGGCGATCGTCGCGTGCGGCAGGCCGAGCCCGGCCATCAGCGCAAGCGTCTCCAGCCGGCGCAGGGCGTCCGCGGGCGAGCTGGCGTGGACGGTCGAGAGGGCGCCGTCGTGGCCGGTGTTGAGCGCGGTCAACAGATCCAGCGCCTCGGGACCGCGCACCTCGCCGATCACGATCCGGTCCGGGCGCATCCGCAGGGCGTTGCGCAGCAGGTCGCGGATCGTCACCTCGCCCCGGCCCTCGACCCCCGCCGGCCTGCTCTCGAGCCGGACCACGTGCGGCTGCTGCAACCGCAACTCCGCCGCGTCCTCGATCGTCACCAGCCGCTCGCCGGCGGGGACGAAGCTGGAGAGGGCATTGAGCAGCGTCGTCTTGCCCGAGCCGGTGCCGCCGCTGACCAGAATGCTGCGGCGCGCCCGCACCGCCTCCTCCAGCAGTTGCAGTTGCTCGACGCCGATCGTCCCCAGCTCGACCAGCCGCTCGGGTCCTGGGCGCTCGGCCCCGAAGCGCCGGATCGAGACGACAGGACCGTCGAGCGCCAGCGGTGGGATCACGACATTGACCCGGGAGCCGTCGCCAAGGCGGGCGTCGACCATCGGGCTGAGCTCGTCGACGCGGCGGCCAAGCGGCGCCAGGATCCGCTCGATCGCGTTGCGCAGTTCCTCCTCGCCGCTGAAGACGACGTTGGTGGACTCGATCCGGCCGCCCCGCTCGACGTACACGGTCCCCGGCCCGTTCACCATCACCTCCTCGACGGCGGGGTCGGCGAGCAGCACCTCGAGCGGCCCGAGCCCGACGCTGTCGCGGACGATCCGCGCCGCCACCTCCTCCCGCTCGGCGGCGCCGAGGATCGCCGCCTCCTCGTCGACCAGCGCGGTGACCGCCGCGCGCAGATCGCCCTCGGCGAGGCGGCCGGCCGCCGCCTCGGCCCGGCGCCGCTCGACCAGCCGCGACCGGATCGAGACGGCCAGCTCGGCCACTGCCCGCTCGTGCGCGCTCATCCCGGACCCCTAGGTATGACCGTCACCTGGCGGGCGAAGCTCTGGGCGGCGATCAGCCGCAGGGCCTGGGCGCGGGTGAGGCCAAGGGTCGCGGCGGCGATGCCGCCAGGGCCGGGACCGTCGACGCCCGGGCTCAGCGCCAGCAACGGCACGGCCACGGCGGCGATGTAGGTGCGGCCGGAGCCGGAGCCGCTGGGTTCGGTGGTGACGACAACGTCGACCCGGGCTCCGGCGAGATCGGCGCCGCCGACCGCCAGGGCGTCGGCGCCACTGACCGCAATCTCGACCGGTTGCCGCCCGCGGCCGAGCGCTGGGCCAAGCTGTCCGGCCTGGGGCAGTCGCAACTGTGAAGCGAGCAGATAGGACCCGGCCGGGATCGGCGCCGCCGGGACCAGGCCGACCGCTTCGGCCGGCGCCGCCAGAGCTTCGGGCGGCACGAAGCGGACGGGGACCCGGCGCACTTCGAGCCCGGCGCCGGCAAGTGCGGGGTCGATCTCCCGCCCCTTCCTCAGCACCTCGGCGGCAACGAGCACTGGCCGCAGCTCGCCGTACCCGCGAGCGACCCGAGTGCCGTAGCCGTCGGCGATTGCCGCCGCGCCGGCGGCGGCAATCAGCGCCGCCAGCAGAAAGGCCAGTGAGCGCCCGCGCCTCCTCATCGCTCCTCCTCGCCGCCCAGCAGCGGCAGCTCCAGCCGCGCCTCGGTGCCCACCGCCGTCGTCCGCAGCGCGAACTCGCCGCCATGCGCGGTGGCCGTCCGCCGCACCACCCGCAGGCCGTGGCCGTGGCGCCGTTTGCCGGAGATCCGGGCAGCCAGGTCCGCCGGCCTGAAGCCACGTGAGGCGGAAAGCGAACCGCGCCCGGAGTCGATCACCGCAAGCCGCAGCCAGCCGACCCCCAACGTCGCCCGCAGCTCGATCCGCGGGCCGCCGTGCTCGATCGCGTTGACGATCAGGTTGTCGAGCGCCTGGGAGATCTCGCAGCGGTCTGCGCAGATCTCCGCGTCCGCAGCCCGCCAGCACAGCCCCAGCGAGCCGCCGGCCGCCTCCGCCCGGGCCTGCCACCGACTCACCGCAGCCTCGACCAGGGGCAGTGCCGCCATCAGCTCCCTGACCGGGGCCGCCGCGACCCCGTTGATCTCGTGATCGAGTCGCTCCAGCGCCGCTGCCGCCATCTGCACCGAGACCTCGAGCCGATCACCGACGCGAGCGGCCGCGGACCCACCGCCCGGAGCGGCGAGCGCCAACGCCTGCAACGGCCGGCGCAGCTCGTGCAGCGCCTCGTTGAGCACGGTCCGGCGCCGCCCCTGCCAGACCGTGCGCACGGTGATCGCGGCGGCCAGCGAGACCTCGAACGGCCACGCGTTAGCTATCTGCGCCAGCTCGAGCGGCAAGGTTCGGCCTCGGGTCGGAAGTCATGCCGACCTAAGTCCGGGCCCGCTCCGAGTCTCCCCCCAAGCGGCCCAAGTCACGGGCGCAAACTGCGCGCCCACCGACCCAAGGCGGTCTCGGCCAGGCGCATCGAGACGGCGGGCGCGCTTGGTTAGGACCGCTTTCCGAACCTTTTCGTTTCATCAAACGGTGCAACCGTTGTTACCGCATTGGAGTTTTTCCAGTCTGGAAATCCCCATCGAGCGTCTAAGTACCCGACCGTTCTGGAATGATTGAATTAGAAACTCGGGTGGAAAGCGCCCGAAATTGACCAAAAGAGCCCACCCCTCAGGCCTTCCAACGATTGGAGGAACCTCCCTTGCCCCAGGCCCGTACCACCCCGGAGGGCATTACCCAGCAGCTCGCCAAGGCCCTCGCCCATCCCCTGCGCGTCAGCATTCTCACCTCGCTGCAGCGCGGGATCTCCAGCCCTAACCAGCTGGCACAGGAACTCGGCGAGCCGCTCGGCAACGTCAGCTACCACGTCAAGACGCTGCTCGAATACGACTGCGTCGAACTCGTCAAAACCGAGCCGCGGCGCGGTGCTGTCGAGCATTTCTACCGAGCGACCGAGCGCGCCTTCTTCAGCGACGCCGAGTGGGCGAAAATCCCGGCCTCGGCCCGCAAGGGCATCTCGGGCGTAATACTGGCCTCGATCGGCCAGGACGCAACCGAGGCGATGGTCGCCGGCACGATCAACGCCCGCACCGACTCGCACATCACCCAGACCCAGCTCCTGCTTGACGAGAAGGGATGGGGCGAGCTCAACGAGGTTCTCGCCGACGCGCTCAACCGCGCGATTGAGATCCAGGAAGAGGCAGCCAACCGCCTCGCCGAGGAGAAGGCCGACCCGATCCCCACCCGGCTCTCGATCCTCCACTACGAGTCACCGGCGAAGAAGGACTAGCAACGCCGTATCGGTCGAAGATCCACCGCCGGGCAAGGGCAAGGGGCCTGGCGGTGGTGATTCGACTGGCAGAAGTTCACCCGTCGATCAGGCGGTAGCCGATGCCCCAGCAGTTGATGATGTAGCGGGTGTGCTCGGGGTCTAGTTTGCGGCGCAGGCGGCTGGCGTGGGAGTCGAGGGTGCGGGTGCGGTCGGAGCTGCGGAAGCCCCAGACCTGTTGCATCAGCTCTTCCTTGGAGAAGACGCGGGTGGGGTCGGAGACGAGGATGCGGAGCAGGGCGAACTCTTTCTTCGCCAGCGGGATGTCTTCGCCGTGGATCGTCACCCGGCGGCCGATCGGGTCGAGGATAAGGTCGCCGACCCGGATCGGGCCGTCGCGGCGGCTGGCACGGCGGCGCAGGACGGCGCTGATCCGGGCCCGCAGCTCTTCGTAGCGAAACGGCTTTGCCATGTAATCGTCAGCGCCTGAGTCGAGGCCGCGGATCCGGTCGGTGTCGGCGGTGCGGCCGGTGAGGACGATCACCGGCAGGTCAGGGTCGAAGCGGGACTCGACGCCGTCGGCCTCGCGGATCTCGCGCAGCACGTCGAGGCCGGATGCGTCGGGCAGCGAGAGATCAAGCAGGAGCAGGTCGGGCTGGTTGTAGCGGCAGAGGCGGAGCGCGTCCGAGGCGGACGGCGCCGGCAGCACGCCGAAGCGGTCGGCCGAGAGGTGGTCGCAGAGCAGGTCCAGGGTCATCGTGTCGTCCTCGCAGACGACGACGCTGGCGATCTCTTGGCGGCGCGGCAACATGCTCGCCCTAAGTCCCGGGCGCGGCCGACTCTCCCCCCTCGGACGGGATCTCGAGCACGGCGGCGGCGGCGCGCTGCCAGACGAAACGCCGCGGCGGCACTCGGCGGCGGACCGCGAGCACCCGGCCCTCGCCATCGAGGAAGACGAGGTCGAGCCGGAAGCGCATGCCGAAGGTGTGGACGCTGGCGCAGCGCGGGATCAGCAGGCCGGCGCCGACCGCGGCGCGAGAGAGAAAGGCGAGCCCGAGCAGGCGGGAGCGGAAGCCGGTGGCGACCCGGACCTCGCGGCCGAGGACCAGCCGCCGCGAGAGGGGACGCAACCGTGCCGCCAGCTTCTCTCCGGGTTCCATCCCCACCCAAGGGACGCCAGCCACAGAATCTCCCCACCGAGCGATGCATTGACGTCGCCATGGGGTCATCAATGCATCGCTCGATCCCTCGTGCCGAGTGCAAACGTGCGTTCAACCAACGCCACGGCCAGGCACGTAGATGGGATGATCGGCAAGATCACTGACCTGCTCGTGCAAGGGCTTGCGCGAGTGGGATGGCTTCAACTCATGGATAAGAAGACGACCCGCCGAGGGAATTACGAGTCTGGCTCCGATTACGTGCTCGAGTACGGGGAGCTCCGCTTCGCCTTCAACGAGGAGGACTTCGCCCAGCGGGTCGAGCAGGCGGCTGTGAAGCTGGCCTTCGTCGACCAGGGATTGAGCCGCGAGGAGATCGACGATCTCCTCGATCTCGCCGTCAGCGGCGAGATCGCCGAGCCCAGCTCGCGCCTCGGCGAACACATCAACGAGAACTGGGAGGAGCTGGTCGGCCCCGCCAACCGCTCCCTCGTGCACTGGATCCGCCGCCTCGTCTTCCGCGGCGCCTGGCTCGACCAGCGGGTCAAGGAGGGCGAGCTCGACATCGTCTTCGACGAGCGCACCCAGACCTTCGGCTACATCCAGCCCGATCGCAGCTCCGAGCTCATAGAGCTCTCCAAGGAGCCGTCGTGGCGCCGCATTGCTTACCGCCGTTAGCGGCTCGGCGACCTAAGACTTAAGAGCGCTCGATCGCGGCGACGACCGTGAGCGAGCCGCCCCCCGCACCGGCCTGCACACGGCCGGCGTCGAAGAACTCCTTGGCGGAGTCGGGGTCTCCGTAGGCCTCGGCGAGGCGGGTCAGGGAGTCGACCAGGAGCATCACGTCTTCGCCGCCGTTGGCGCGGGTCGCGGCCTGGGCGAGGGCGTCGCTGGCGTGGCGGGCCTGGCCGGCGGCGACGATCTCCGCCTTCGGGGCCTCGCGCTTCCAGTCGGCCAGCTCCTCGGGGCTCGGGTCGATCAGCAGGACGACGGGGTCGGGGCCCTTCGAGTCGGCGGCGAGGTCGGCGGCGACTCCGCGCAGAAGCGCGGTGCAGCCCTCGCGCGTCTCCGCGGCGAGGATCGCCTGGCGACCGGCGGCCGGGGGCAGCAGCAGGTCCTGGATCGTCACGCCCTCCTTGCGGCGGCCGAAGCGGCGGCGGCGTTTGCGGCGCGGACGAGACTCGGCCGCGGCCGGGGGCGGCGCAGGAGTTGCGGGCGGCGTCGGCTCGGGAGCGCGGTCGGGCTGTTTCGGCTCGGGCCGGGACTCGCGGCCGCTCTCACGACCGCCGTCGAGCGCCTCGTCGGCGAGCGCGTCGCCCTGGCCCTGGCGAGGACGACGGCGGCGCGGCGGCCGCTCGCGGTCGGAGCTGGAGGAACGCTCGCGCTGCGGACGCTCGCGCGAGCCGCGGCCACCTTGCGAGCGCTCGCGCTGGGGACGGTCGCCCTGCCCGGAGCGCGAGCCGGAGCGTCCACGGGAGCCGCCTCCGCCGGAGCCGCCGCTGCCGGAACCTCCAGCGGAACTCCCACCACCGGAACCGCCGCCGGCGAGCTTCTCGATCAGCTCGTTGCGGGACAGCATCCGGTAGCGCTCGACGCCGGCCTCGGCGGCCAGCGCGTGCAGATCGGACAGGTGCTTGGATTCCAGCTCGGCCTTGTTCATCGAGGCGGCAGGTTATTCGACCGGCCCGCCCGGCGCGGCGGGATCGACTCCCTCCGCCGCCATCGCCTCCGGCCACGCCTCGGCCTCGCGCTTGACCTCGCGCCGCGACCAGCCGAGCTCCTCGCCCAACTGCTCCGCCACCGGGCGCACCGCGTCGGGCCCGCGCAGTTGCGGCGCCGCGAGTATCCCCAGCCGGGTCCGGCGCAGCAGCACGTCGGCGACGCTCCGCGCCTGCTCGTGGCGGGCGGCGACGCGGACCTCGGCCAGCAGGTCGGGACGGCCGGGGACGATCGGCTGCCCCAGCTTCGGGTCGTCGTGGACCAGGTTGAGGACGTTGCGGGCGGCGTGGCCGTAGCGGAAAGCAAGCTGGGAGAGTGCCTCCTCCCCCACCCCATCCGGCGCCAGCAGGTCGCCCGGGCGCGCCTCCATGCCGAGCGGTATCTCGGCCGTGTGGCAGGGCGCCTCACGCCCGGCGCGCTCGACCAGGCGGTCGACGGTCTGCTTTGCCATCCGCCGCCAGGTGGTGAGCTTGCCGCCGGTGATCGTCAGCATGCCCGAGGAGGTCTCGTAGAGCTCCGCCTTGCGCGAGATGTCGACCGACTTGCGCGGGTCGCCGCTGGAGATCAGCGGCCGCACGCCGGCGTAGGCGCCGACCAGGTCGGAGTCGGACAGGGAGACGTCGAAGAACTCGTTCACCGCCGCGAGCAGGTAGGCGACGTCGTCGGCGCCCGGGCGCGGGTGTGTGATGTCGCCGTCGAAGTCGTTGTCGGTGGTGCCGATCAGGGTGCGCCCGTACCAGGGCAGCGAGAAGATCGCCCGGCCTTCGCCGGCGGGCACGATGCAGGCGGCGCGGCCCATCGGCAGGTCGGCCTGGTCGAGCAGGATGTGGGTGCCGCGACTGGGCGCGATCCGCGGCACGTCCTCCTCCTCGACTACCTCCTCGGGCCGGATCTGGTCGGCCCAGACGCCGGTCGCGTTGATCACGTGGTCGGCCCGCACCTCGGCCCGCTCGCCGGAGGCGGCCTCGACGAAGGCGACGCCGGCGGCGCGGCCGTTGTCGAAGAGGACCTCGGTGACGTCGGCGCCGTTGAGCGAGACGGCGCCGAAGCGTTCGGCCTCGCCGAGGATGGTGAAGACCAGGCGCACGTCGTCGGTCTGGCAGTCGTAGAAGAGGTAGGCGTCCTTGGGGTCGCGGGCAGCGAGCGCCGGGATCAGCTCCAACACCTCCTCGCGGTCGATCGTGCGGTGGCGGTCCGGCGACCAGTAGAAGTCCTCGTCCTCTTCCTTGGCGGAGCGCATCTCGCGGCGGCTGCGGCCGACCCGCGTGGTCGCCATCACGTCGTACATGTTGAGCCCGATCCCGAGTTTGCGGTCGCGCCTCTCCTCCCCCAAGGAGGGCACGAGGAACGGGGTCGGGTAGACCAGGTGCGGCGCCAGTTGCACCATCAGTTGGCGCTCCAGCAGCGCCTCGCGGACCAGGCCGAGGTCGAAGTTCTGCAGGTAGCGGAGGCCGCCGTGGACCATCTTCGAGGAGCGGCTGGAGGTGCCGACGGCGTAGTCGCCGCGCTCCAGCAGCGCTACCGAGTAGCCGCGCGAGGCGGCGTCGAGGGCGACGCCGGCGCCGGTGATGCCGCCGCCGATCACGACCACCTCGAAGTGGTGGCCCGCAATCTCCTCAAGTGCGCGGGCCCGGGTCAGCATCAGTCGAGGTAGGAGACGGCGCCGTCGGCGCCGGGGCGCTCCGGCGCCGGGCGCTCCTGGCGCGGGTGGCCGAGATGGAGCAGGCCGACGACGTGCTCGTCATCGGGGATGGCGGCCGCAGCGCGGCCCTCGGGCTCGCGCAGCAGCGCCGGCGTGCGCCAGTAGCCGGCGAGCCCGCGAGCGTGGGCGGCGAGCAGGACGATGTAGGAGGCGACGGCGGTGGCGTGCAGGTCCTCCTCGTCTTGGACCAGCTCGCCGCCGAGCCGGGCGGAGACGACGACCAAGGTCGGGCAGCGGTCGAGCTTTGCCGCGCCCTCGGGCCCGGCCACCTGCTTCAGCCGCTCCAGAGTGCGCGGGCCGACGACGCGGAAGCGCCAGGGCACGGTGAGGTGGTGGTTCGGCGCCCAGTTGGCCAGCTCCAGCAACCCGTCGAGCTGCTCGCGCGAGAGCGGCTCCGGCCTGAAGGCCTTGTGGGTGCGGCGGGTGCGGATGGCCGTCTCGACGTCCATGGTTCGAGGGTATAGGCCGCCGACCGCGCCCAGACCTCCTAGATCCCGTAGCGCCAGCGCATCCAGCCGCGGCGGCCGACCCAGGCGGCGCCGAAGAGCAGGCCGCCGGCGGCGAGGCCTAGGCCGGCGGCGCCTAGCGTGCTGCCGAGGTTGTCGCCGTCGGGCTCCGATTCAGATTCGGGATCGGAGCTGACGTAGTCCGGTGGAGCGGGTGCGGTGCCGGGGGTGCCGGACCCCCGGCTCTCTCGCCCCGCGGGGGAGTTCTTTGCGGCTGGTGCCTTGGGGGCGCGCCGGCCCGGGGGACGCAAAACGTTCGCGGGGGGTCCGGCACCCCCAGCTTCGGGGCCGGACGGCGGGACTACCGGGGCTTCGAGGCCGGGAGCGGGGGCTACGGGGGAGGTCGGGAAGCCGCCAGAGACTGAAGAGCTGGTGTTGGATGGCTTGGGGGCGCGAGGTGGGGCCGGGATTGGGAAAGGAGTGCCAACGACGGCGGGGATGGCTTGGGCGGTGGTGCGGACTGGGTTTTCGTCGCTTTCGCCGGAGTAGCGGAAGTGGCCGTCGGCTTCTTGGTGGGCGGTTAGGTAGTCGAGGGCGCTGGCGCCGCCGCGGCGGAAGTCGTTGGGGTCGCCTCCGGCGGCGACGATGCCCTGGACCGCCCAGGCGGTCGACTCGGTGTTGACGGCGCCGTCGGCGCCGGTCGCGAAGCCGCCCCCCTGGCGTTGGGTGTTGCGCAGGTAGGAGAGGCCGGCTTTGGAGACCTTGGTGCCGGGTGAGAGCGCCTGGAGAACGGCGCCGGTCGCGTTGGCGCTGCTGGGGGCGCCGACGCTCTCTCCCCAGCCGCCGTCCTCGTTCTGGGCGCCGTGCAGCCAGCCGAGGTTGGCTTCGACGCCGCCGGTGGCCCCGGCGGTGCGCAGGGCGATCGCCGCCAGCGCGGTGGCGCTGGGCTGGCCTTCGAAGGAGCCGTCCCCGCGCTGCTTCGCCCGCAGCCGGGCGATCAGGTTCTGGCTGCCGAAGTCGCGGGGATCGGCGGCGGCGGCCTCGAGCGCGAGCACGGCCCGGGCCAGGTCGCCGGCCAGGGTCACCTCGCCGAGCCGGCCGCGGAGGAAGTCGACGGCGCTGCGGCTTTCCTTGGCGACGTCGAACGGGTTGAGCCCGGACGCGGCCAGTCCCAGCATCGCCCAACAGGTCGTGTCCACCCGCGAGGCCTGCGCGGCTGCGGCGCCGTAGCCGCCGTCGCCGTTCTGCTGAGCGACGAGCCAGATGCTGGCGCTGCCAGCGTCTGCGGCCCGCGCCCCGGCCGGGATCAGCAGCGCGAGGGCGACCGCGGCCAGAGCCAGGGCAAGTGCTCCCGCACCCCAACCGAGGCGCCAAAAAGAGTTCTCCCCTCCAACGCTCCCCATAGGGAGAAGTTCATCAGAGTGGCGCCCGGATTTTCGTCCAGGCATGGTTTTTACTCAGTTAGCCTGCCTTCACTCAAAGAACTTCGCTGTTTCTAACGTTCCGTTCAACAGGGAAACGAGGCAGACATGAAATGGGGACTCCGCCGGCCCGGGCCGGCACTGGTGATCGCGTCCATCGCCCTCTTCGCCGCGCTCGGCGGCACCGTCTACGCGGCGAAGAAGCTCGACGGCCACGCGGTCAAGGTGAAGTCGTTGCCGGGCAACCGGCTGGCGATGGGCTCGGTCCCCGGCAACCGGCTGATGCCCGGCGCCATTCCCGGCATCAAGATCGAGCCGGGCTCGATCACCGGCAACCAGATCGACGTCGCCACCCTCGGTCAGGTCCCCAGCGCCGTCCACGCCGACAGTGCCGATTCGGCTCACGATGCGGAGACGGCGCTGGTCGCGGCCTCCGCCCACGACGCCAAAACCGTCAACGGCCACAGCGCCGGCTGCACCGCGGCGACCCGCGACTTCGCCGGCGCCTGCTGGCAGGTCGTCCCGGGCGGCACGGCCCTGAGCGCGCCGGCCGCGGCGCTCGCCTGCGCCAGCCAGGGCGGAGAGCTGCCGGAGGCGCTGGAGCTGGCGGCGTTCTCGCAGCAGGCGGGGATTACGCTGGCGGAAGGTGGTGAGTGGAGCGGGGACGTGACCAACGTCTCGGGGGCCGATCTCTACGGGGTGGTCACTGTGTCGCCCTCGGGAGCGCTCAGCTCGACGCTGTCCTCACTCACCAGGAAATACCGCTGCGTGATCCCGCTCGTCAGCTGACCGAACGTCCAGACTCGCGGACGCTGAGGGGCAACCGCCGGACCCGATCTCTATTCTGGCCGGCGATGCGTTCAGGTTCGCACCCGGCAAACGTGCGCGTCGCGGGGACTCTCGCGGCGCTGGCCGCCCTCTTGGTGGCTGTCTGCTGCTGCGCGTCGTCGGCGCTAGCCGCGCCCTCGGCCGCCGAGGGCGGGCTCGGCTCGGCTGAGGCGCGGGCCGAAGCGGAGATCCTGCGCTACTGGACCCCGGAGCGGATGCGCAACGCCCGCCCGCTCGACCTCGTCCTCGACGGCAGCGGCGAGAGCCGCCTGCGGGTCGGCAGCCCCGAACCGGCCGCCGCCAGCGCCAGCTTCCTCGCCGTCCCGACCCCGGAAGTGCCGCCGTTCTCGGTCAACGGCCGGATCTTCATCCGCCGCGGCAACCTTGCCGGCTTCTGCTCCGGAACCGCAATCAACTCCGCTACCCGGCAGCTAATCCTCACCGCCGGGCACTGCGTCAACAGCGGCCCCGAAGAAGGGCACCGAGCGATCTGGTCGAATCAGCTCATGTTCGTCCCCGCCTACACCGGCGGCGCCGCTCCGTTCGGCGCCTTCGTCGGCCGCCGCGGCACCTTCCGGGCGCCGAAGAACTGGACCAAGGGCGGCAACCCCGACTTCGACCTCGGCGCCTTCCTGGTCAACCCCAACGCCGAAGGCATCAACGTCGCCGACGCGGTCGGTGGCGGCGCCGCGATCGCCTTCGGGCTGCCGCGCAAACAGGAATTCCAGACCTTCGGCTACCCCGGCGAAACCAAGCGCATGCAGTCCTGCACCTCGCCCTACGTCGGCGACGACGCGCTCACCTACCCCTTCGCCGGCCCGCCCACCCTCGGCATCCGCTGCCACTGGGCGCCGGGCGCGAGCGGCGGCGGCTGGCTGATCGCCGCCGGCACCCAGATCAACGGCGTCAACAGCTACCTCCACCTCAACAACAAGTCGCACACCTACGGTCCCTACTTCACGCAGGAAACCGTGGGCAAGCTAGTCGCCGGTCTCTAGTCGCAGCCAGTGGAAGGCGACGACCGAGAGCGGCTCGCCTAGCTCGCGGGCCAGCTCGGCCGGACTGTCGGCCTCGGGGACGTGGTCGCGGATTGTCTCCGCCAGCGGCCGCTTTCGCTCACGCAGGCGACGGGGATTGAGGATGGGGGGTGGCTCGATCATGCTCAGCTCTCTCCGAGGTTGCAGGGGTGCCTGCAACGAATACGGAGCCCGGCGCGGATTGGATCAGCGACCAGTCGAGAACTTCGAATCAGGCGTCGAGCAGGCGGCGGTAGAAGCGGTAGTCGCGCCGGTCCGGGCGCAGGTTCGAGGCCAGCGCCAGGTGGTGGCGGGCGCGGTCCATGTCACCGGTCTTGCTGAGGGCGCGGCCGAGGCAGAAGTGGGCGTAGTCGTCGACGTGGTGGGACTCGACCACCGCCTCGAACTCGACCACGGCCTGGGCGAAGCGGCCGGCGCGGTAGTAGGCGCGGCCCAGCGCCTCGCGGACCGAGGACTTCTCCGGCGCCCGCCTCGCCGCCTCGGCGAGCGGCGCGGTCGCGTGCTCGAAATCACCGTCCTCGAGCAGCTCGATCCCACGCCTGTACAGCGTGTAGGTGGGCTCGATCCCTGCCTCTGAGGACATGGAACAAGTGTAGGAGCCCCGTGAAGGGGTCAGACGAGCGGGAGCACGAAGACGAGGCGGGCGCCGTCGGCGTCGGTCGAGTCGCGCTCGGGCGCGCGGCGGTAGCCGAGCGATTCGTAGAGCCGGTGCGCCTCGACCTGGTGGGCGCGGCTCCAGAGCGCGACCGCCGTCGCCCCCTCCTCGCGCGCCAGCTCGATGCAGAGCTCAGCCAGGGCGCGGCCGGTGCCGCGACCGCGGGCCGCGGCGCCGACGACCAGGCGCGACTGTTCGGCCTCGCCGGGTGCGGCGACCGCGCGGGCCTCGCTGGAAGCGGGCCGGAAGACGATCACCCCGGCGAGGCCTCCCGCCTGCTCGGCGACGAAGGTACGACCGCCGGCTGCCGCGGCGAAGTAGTCGGCCTCCGCGTAGGGCGTCTTCCGCCCTTCCGGCCCGGTGCCGGTGTAGCCCTCGGTCCACAGCGCCGCCACCGCCGCCGCGTCCTCGTCTTTGGCCGGCCGAATCCTCAAACTGGGCGAAAAATAGCGCCCCAGCAGGGTAAAAGGGTCCGCCTGCTACCTTAGATATTCGGGTTTGGAGCCCCCGCCACCCGATAGTTCTGTTCGATTTCTGCCTTTGAGGAGCACATGAGTACTGCAACGACTGCAAAAAAGTGGACCTGCGACGAGTGCGGGGTCGCGATCAGCCAGATGAGTGGCCAGCGGGTCGAGTTGCCCGAGGCCTGGGCGAGCTCGAAGAGCGGCACCTACTGCCTGCTCTGCCGGCGCGAGAGAGCGGCCAAGGCCGCGCTCGACAACGCCCCCGCCGACGCCAGCCTGGAAGTGCGGGCGAAACTGCGCCGCGCCGCCCTGATCGAGTTCGAAGTCAGCCGCCGCCCGGAATGCGGCGACGGAGTCATCGCCAAAGCCTGCCGCTCTTCTGTCTCCGCGGTGGCCGCGGCGCGCCGGCGCTTGGAGCTGCCGCCGGCCGAACACCCGCGCGGCTAGCCAGATAGCGGTACTGCGCGAGACGGAGTATCGGCGGCTCTTCTGGGGCCGCACGATTTCTCTGGTCGGCGACGGGATCGCGCCGGTCGCGATCGCCTTCGCCGTGCTCGAGATGGGCGGCTCGGCGACCGACCTCGGGCTCGTCTTCGCCGCCCACAGCCTGCTGATCACGGCGCTGGTCCTTGCCGGCGGCGTCTTCGCCGACCGGATCTCCCCGCGGCTGGCGATGCTGCGGGCCGACGCCCTGCGGGCGCTGGCGATGGCGACGATGGCGGTGCTGCTGATCGCCGGCGTCGCCGAGGTCTGGCAACTGGCGCTGCTCTACGCGATCGAGGGCGCCGGCACCGCCTTCTTCAACCCCGCCTCGGACGCGATCGTGCCCCAGGTCGTCGCCGCCGAGCGCGTGCAGGAGGCCAACGCGCTGCTCAACCTCTCGCGCTCGGTCGGCCGCACCGCCGGCCCGGCGCTGGCCGGAGTCCTGCTGGCGCTGGGCACGCCCGGCTGGGCGGTCGCCGTCGACGCCGCCACCTTTGCGCTCAGCGCCGCCTTCCTCTACCGCCTGCGGGTGCCGCCGAAGCCGGCAGGCGCGGAGCCCGCCTTCCTATCCGAGCTGCGCCACGGCTGGCGCGAATTCTCCTCCCGCACCTGGCTCTGGGCGATCGTGCTCTCGGCCGCCCTCTCCAACGCCGTCTTCTTCGCCGCCTTCCAGGTGCTGGGGCCGGTGGTCGCGGACGACTCGCTCGGCGGCTCCGGCGCCTGGGCGCTGATCGCCGCCGCTTTCGGGGCCGGCTCGATCGTCGGCGGCTTGGTTGCGCTGCGGATCCGCCCGTCGCGGCCGCTGCTGATCGGCGAGGCGGCGATCTGCACGATCGCGCTGCCGGTTGCCCTGTTGGCCGTGCCCTCGACGACCGTGCTGATCGCCATCGGCGCCCTGGTCTGCGGCGGCGCGATCAGCCTTGGAACGATCCTCTACGAGACCACCGTGATCCAGAACGTGCCCCAGGCCTCGCTCTCGCGCGTCTACGCCTACGACTGGTTCGGCTCGCTGGCCCTGGAGCCGCTCGGGCTCGCGCTGGTCGGTCCGGTCGCCGCCGGGCTCGGGGTGTCGCCGACCCTTTGGGCCGCCGCGGCGGTGCTGACGACCTGCCAGCTCGGGGTCCTCTGCGTGCCCAGCGTGCGACGGATGCGGGCTCGCCCCGGGGCGCCGGCGGCCACCCCACTCCTACGCCCGCTCGATCCCGGCGGCTAGCTGGTGCGCTTCGCGAGATAGGCGAGCAGGCCGTCCATCCCACCCTCGGCGTGGGCCTGGCGCTGGGCGTCGGCGCCGTTGCCGTGGTCGAGGATGCGCTCGATCTCCGCCAGGGCCTCGGCGCCGCCGAGCTGGTGCGCGTACTCGCCTGCTTCTGCCAGCCGCTGACGACCTAACTGGCGGCCTGGCGCCGTGGTCTTCTCGTCGACCATCAGCCGCGCTTCGAGGCCGTGGCGGTTGGCCTGGAATGAGGACTCCTCGATCGCCTCCCGCCAGAGGCCCGGCTCCGAAGGGCGGTCGATCTCCTTCGCAGCCAGGGCCTGGATCAGGGCGGCGACGGCGACGTTGGTGGCGACACTGGCCTGCACGTCCATCCCCCGCACCTCGACCGTGCCGAGCCGCGGGTGCGGCCGCACGTCCCACCAGAGGTAGGTGTAGTCGGCGACGCCGGCGGCGACGATCAACTGGTCGGCGACGCTGAGGAATTCGTCGTAGTCGCGGAAGGCGCGCGGCACTTCGAAGCGCGGGTAGCTGGCGACGGCCGCCGAGCGGGCGCTGGCGAGGCCGGTGTCGGCGCCTTCGCGGAAGGGCGAGTTGGCGCTCAGCGCCTGCACCAGCGGCAGGTGGTAGCGGAGCGCGTTGGCGACCCGGATCGCGGTTTCGGGGTCGGGCATGCCGACGTGCACGTGCAGGCCGCAGGGCGGGGTGTCGAGGATCCCGGCGAGGTCGCGCTTGACCACGTCGTAGCGCGGTTTTTCGACCAGGCGCGGCTCGCCGTCCTCGGTCGGGTGCAGACCGGCACCGAGCAGGTCCACCCCGGTCCCCCGCACCGCCTGCCGCAGCTCCGCCAGCTCGGCCGCAGCCTGGGCGGCGTCGAGGCAGATTCCCGTCTTCAGCTCGATCTGGCCGGCGAAGATCTCGGTGCTGACCCGGCCGCTGTGCCGCGCCGGCATCTGCTCCAGCACCCGCTCGGCCGCCGGCAGCAGCCGGCACTGCTCGTCGACCAGGAGCAGCTCTTCCTCGACCCCGAGCGAGAGCGGAGGCGAGGCGCCGAAGCGGTGGTCGTCGCGGTGGCGGGCGGCGTCGAGCGCGGGCGCGGACATCGGTAAGGAAGTCCCTACCCGCCCAACCCCCGGAGAACCGCCTGGGCGGCGTTGTAGCCGCACATGCCGTGGGCGCCGCCGCCCGGTGGGGTGGCGGCGGAGCAGACATAGACGCCGGGGATGCCGGTCGCGTAGGGGTTGAGCGCGAGGCGCGGGCGGACGACCATCTGCCGCGGGGTGTTGGAGCCGGTGATCACGTCGCCGCCGATGTAGTTGGCGTTGGCGGTGGCGAACTCGGGCGGGGAGATGCTGGCGCGGGCGAGGATGCGGTCGCGCAGGCCGGGGGCGAAGCGCTCGACCTGGTCGATCACGATCTCGGTGGCGTCGCCCTCGTAGCCGCTGGGGACGTGGGCGTAGGCCCAGACCGGGTGCACGTCGCCGCGCGAGCGGCCGGGGTCGGCGAGGTACTGCTGGGCGACGAGCACGAAGGGGCGCGCCGGCATGCGGCCGCGGTTGACTTCGCGCTCGGCGGCGGCGGTTTCCTCGAAGCTGCCGGAGACGTGGACGGTGCCGGCACGCCGGGCGGCCTCCAGCTCCCATGGCACCCCGCCCTCGACCGCGAGGTCGAGCTTGAAGGAGCCGGGGCCATGCTTGTAGCGACGGTAGGCGCGGGCGACCCGGTCCGGCAGGCGGACGCCGGCGACCTCGAGGACGCCGGCCGGGGCGAGGTCGAGCACAACTGCGTCGGCCGCCGGGAGCTCCTCCAGCGAGCGCACCGGGCGGCCGGTCTCGATCTTGCCGCCGTTCTCGCGGATCACCCCGGCGAGGGCGTCGGCGATCGCCTGCGAGCCGCCGCGGGCGACCGGCCAGCCTGTGTGGTGCCCGGCGCAGATCATCGCCGTCCCGATCGCGGCGCTGAGCGGCCAGTTGAGCTTGCCGAAGGAGTGGGCGGCGGCGCCGCCGAAGAGGGCGCGCGCCTGCGGGGTCGGCAGCGCCCGCGCCACCGCGGTCGCCGGCAGCCCGGCGACGGCGCCGAAGCGGGCCAGCGCCAGGGGGTGACTGGGGACGCGCAGCAGCGGCTTGTTGAAGTCCTCGGCGATCGCCTCGTAACGACGCGAGGGGGCGCCGAAGAGGCACTGCCAGGCCGGACCGCCCTCCCCCAGCCCGGCCGCCGTCCGCTCGATCGAGCGCACCATCACGGCGCCGTCGCCGCCGTCCAGCGGGTGGGCGAGGTCGACCTCGGGCCAGACCCACTCGAGGCCGTGGCGCTCCAGCCCCAGCGAGGTCATCGAGGGCGCCCCGACCGCCATCGGGTGGACGGCGCTGCAGATGTCGTGGACGAGGCCGGGCAGGGTCAGCTCGGCGCTGCGGGTGCCGCCGCCGATCGTCGCCGCCGCCTCGATCACCGTCACCCCCACCCCGCGGCTCGCCAGCACCGCCGCGCAGACGAGGCCGTTGGGGCCGGAGCCGACGACCACGGCCTCGCTCATACCGAGGCGGTCGTCGCTCGGTCGCCGCCCGCCGGCTCGACCGGGAACGGCTCGCCGCCGAGCCAGGGCTGGCGGCCGACCATCTCGCGCACGTCGACCCAGCCCTCCTCGACCAGCCCCGTCGCCGCGTCGAAGATCCGGTAGCGCTGGCGCGATTCGTGCGCGGGCTGGGACTCCAGCGTCACCACCCGCAACTCCCCCGGCTCGAACTGGCAGCGCTCCTGCACAGCTTCCAGCAGCCGGTGGTTGTGGAAGTGGCCGTCGCCGAAGTTGTAGCCGAGGACGACGCCGGCGACCAGCTCGCCCTCGCGCACGTCGTAGGCGTCGAGGTCGTCGACGGCGCGCCCGACCAGCCCGTTCAGCGCCCGCCCGTGCGAGTGCATCGAGCGGAAGGCGAGGCCTTTGTAGACGAGCACCTCGATCATCTCCGGCTCGTAGAACTTGGAGAGCTGCTCGGTGACGATCGGCGCCGCCTTGACGATCTTGGCGTCGAGCTTCTTCTCCGCCTCACCCTGCTTGCGGAACAGCCACTGGCTGGTCGCCCAGTTGCCGGCGTAATAGCGCATCGCCGGCAGGAAGGAGACGAGGTCGGGGCGGAAGTTGCCGAGCACCGGGAAGCCGATGCAGGTGACGGCGAGGATGGCCAGGAGCAGCGGATCGTCGAGGGTCGAGAAGGGGACGTCGCCGTAGTGGCCGAAGAGGAAGAGGACGCCGAAGATCATGAACACGTTCCACTCCAGCGGCACCGCCAGCGGGAAGGTCGAGAGGATGTGGAGGTGGAAGACGATCATCCCGGCGACGGCGATGGTCCCGATCACCCCGCCGCTCGTGACCAAGAGGATCAGCGGCAAGGTGAACTCGACCACCGTCCCCATATGGGCGGAGAGCTCGCCGATCCGGGACGGCAGCAGGTCCTTGGGGTGGTCGCGGTAGAGCTGGCGCTTGGCCCGCCGCGAGCGGTTCCAGGGCGTGTTGCTGATCATCACCGTGACCACGAAGGGGAAGTGGCGGTTCAACTTCGAGGAGGCCGCCCCCCACCAGATGCAGACGAAGACCAACTGGGAGGCGATCACCAGGTTGGTCAGCGGGAAGAGGAAGACGATCATCAGGGCGCCGTAGATCTCCGCCCGGGCGGCGAGGAACGGCACTTTGTCGCGCAGCCCGAGCGCGACCAGCAGCGCCAGCGCGACGCCGACCGCAGCGGGGTCGAGGCGGCCGGCGAAGCCGGCGACAGCGTCGACCTCGGCACCGATCAACAGGTAGAGCAGCATCCCCAGCAGGCCGGCGTAGAGGGCGACGTCGAGGATCGTGCGCGTGTTGCCGCGGGTCAGCGGCACCTTCTCCGGCCACGGCGGCAGCCGCACCGTGCCGGGCCGCAACCAGTAGAGGACGCCGCCGATCATCGGCGAGAAGCGCAGGGTCAGCGGCAGCGAGCCGGCGCCGAGCCCGAGCACCTCCCACAGCATCGTCCAGACCACCGCCTTCTGGAAGACGATCGGTTCGTACCACCAGTCACCGAGGTTGCCGAGCCCGCCCAGCCCCGAGGTCGTCGCCGAGATCAGCAGCAGCCCGCCGAGTGCGTAGACCAGGACCTTGACGACGTAGAGCAGGTAGACGAAGACGGGCGTGCCGAACCCGTTCAGCGCCCAGTCCTCGCTCAGCGGCCGGATCCGCTCCAGGTGCGAGAGCTTGCGCCACTCCTCGTACTCGAACGGCGGCGGCGAGGGCTGAAGGAATCCCATCTCCGGCTGAGCCTACTTCGCGACCGCCGCCCCCGGCCAAATATGCCGGGGGCGTGGCCGTCGCTTCCTAGAACTGACCGGGGACGGGGATCGGCACCCCGCTGCCGCCGGGCACGAACAGGATCGAGAGGTCGCGGCCGAAGAAGTAAGAGCCGGTTCCTTCCTCGCGCGCGTCGATGAACACGGTGTGAGCGCCGGCGGTGACCGGGATCACCGCGGAGCCGGCGCCGGTCTGGGCAAGTTCTTCGCCGCCGTTGCCAGCCGTGATGCCGTGGTAGTAGTTGTCGTTCGAGACGTTGGTGCTGTCGAGGCGGAAGCGGAAATACAGTTCGTTGCCGCCGATGATGCTGCCGTCGTCAGCGACGGTGACCGAGCCGACGATGAACAGCAGGCCGTTTGCGGGGACCGAGAACGACTTCGCGATCACCGGGGTGAAGTTTTTCGAGGTGAAGCCGCTGATCGTCGACGAGCTGATCGCGCCGAAGGCCTGAACGCCACTGGTCTTCAGGTAGTCAGCCGCCGGGAAGCCGCCGAGCGCAGCCGCGTTGGAGGCGTTGGACGCGTTCGGAACAGCACCGAGGCTCTGCTCCTTGATTTTAGGCCCGGTCACCGCATCGTTCTTGATTTTGGCGGTGGTGACCGCGCTCTTCTTCAGCTGGTTGGGACCGACCGAGTTCTTCGCGAGCTGGTTCGCGGCCAGAGCGGTCGCGCCCCCGAGCACGAGGAACACGGCGATCGAGGACATCACGTTGGCGTAGGTAAGTCGCTTGCGGATCTGCTTCACGGGCTCTCCTCTAAGTGGACGAACGTATGAAGGGAGCCTCCCAACTGGGCGAGGGACTGTCAATGCGGTGCCGCTCCCCCTTCCGAATTGTGTGTTCCTAAAAGACCACAAGCACACTCCGGGCGGCTTCAGTAGTGGACAAATCCCCTGCACGACGCGCTAAACGGTTGTTCTCCCTCTTACTCCTAAACAGGTGTTCAGTCTCGTTTGCACAATGCGGGGTACTCGCCTAGGTTGCCCCGGCCCAGCGAGACCGATGAGGCCGTTTCAGCCTCCACTCGCCCGGCAATCCAGCCATGCAGCCCGAGCGGGCAAAATCCACGTCGCAGGAGCGTTCGTCGCACAGGGGCCAAAAGCTCTGGGACTGGGTGAACATAAGACTGATCCTGGTTGCGATCGCCCTCGTCTTCCAGATCCTCTCGTTCATGAAACTGAGCGGGCACGACTACATCGGCATCCCCTTCGTGCCCGGCCCGACCGAACAGGTCCCGACGGCCCTCGACGCCTCATCCCCCGGCGAGCTCGGGGCGATCGAGGCCTCTGAAATCAGCGCGATCGCCGCCCCGGGAGGCTCTTTCGTTGCCGCGGAGCAGCAGGGCAACAGCCCCAAGGCGATCTCGATCGTGGCCGGGGCCAACCCGATGGGTGGCCAGGGAGGCGGCGGCGGAGCGGCCAGCCCCCAGGGCCCGCAGGCGGCGGCGACCGGCAGCCCCGCGTCCGGCACCGCGGGCACTGGGAGCAGCACCGGTGGCAGCAACAACTTCGGCGGCGTGGTCGGCAGCCCGATCGGCAATCACGGCGGCGGCGGCGGAGCCGATGACGGCGATGACGGCCCCGCAGACGCGCCCGACAGTGGCGGCGGTGACGGCGACGGGGCCGATGGCGGCTCCGGCGGCGGCAGCGGTGGAGGCGGCCCCACGGGCGGGCCCGGTGGCAGCGGCGGCATCCCCGCCGGCAACGGCGGCGGTGGCGGCAGCGGCGACCCGATCGGCGAACCAGCCGCGGGCGGCGGCGGCAACTGCCTCGCGGGAGGCTGCGAAAGCGCCGGCGGCCCGGGCGGCGAAGAAAGCGTTGGCGGTGGCGGCGAAGAAGGCGGTGGCGGGTTCATCCCCGCCAAGCCGAGCGAGGAAGGCGAAGAGCCGACTCCGCTTGAACCCGCGCCCACCGGCCCGACGACCTTCTAGCTCCCCTCCCCCCAGCCCGCAGCGGGCACCCTGACCCGGTTCTCGTCACCGGGGGCCGGCCGCAGGATCAAGACCTCGGCGGGAGCGCTGCGCAGCAGCCAGACCAGATCGTCTCCGCTGAGGCCGTCAGCGCCGTTGATCCCCGCCGGGACGACCACACGGTCGAAGTCCTCCCTGGCCAGCAGCCGCTCCAGCGCGTGGCGGTAGGAGCGGCCGCGCTCGACCCGCGCGTCGACCGCGACGCCCTGGCCGCCGGCGCGCTGCTCGATCGCCTCCAGCATCGCCATCGCGGTGCCGGCCTCGGCCGGGATCGGGCACTCCAGCGGCAGCCGCATCGGCACCTCCGCCAGGTAGGCGGGCATCAGCGCCGCGTCCTCGGCCCGAGCCAGGCGCAGCGCCGCGTCGAGCGCGCGGCGGGAGATCTCGGTGCCGGTGAAGGGCAGGAGGATGTGGTGCAGCCGCTCGCCCGACGGCGCGCCGCCGCCTGCCCAGCGCGAGCGCGCCAGGAGGAAGCCGCCGCCGAGCCCGAGCACCAGGGCCGCCGCGATCAGCAGGTGCTCGACCTCGATCACCGCTCCTCCTCCCCGCCGCCGCGGCGGGCGACGATCCGCACGTCGACCCCAGGCGGCGTCGCCCGCATCAACCGCTGCGGCAGCGGCTCGCGCAGCCGCGCCAGACCGCGGGGCGGCTTCGACTCGCCGACCATGATGTAGGTGCTGCCGTGCTCGCGGACGACCCGGGCGACGGCGGCGACGAGGTCGTCGTGCTCCTCGATCAGGAGCCGTGCGCCGAGCACCGAGGCGAGCTGGCGCAGCGCCGTCACCTGGCGCTCGACCTCGCCCTCGATTGGCTGCCCCGGTGGCTTCACCCAGAGCAGGTCGAGCCCGCTGCCCAGCCGCTGCGCCGAGCGCCAGGCGCGCCGCACCAGCCGCTGCGCGCTCGGCTGCGGCCGCACCAGCGCCAGCAGCCGCTCCCCCACCGCCTTCGGCACCTCCGCCGCAAGCCCCTCCTCGCGCGTCCCCAGCGCCTCGACCCGCTCCAGCGTCAGTCGCTGCGACTCGACGCTCTCGGCCACCTGGCGCAGACTGACCTCGCGAAGCGCCGCCAGGTTCTCGATCCGGAAGAAGTTGTTGAGGGCGGCGTCGATCGTGCCGCCGGGGTAGATCTTGCCCTCCTGCAGGCGCGCGATCAGCGCCTCCGGGGTGAGGTCGATGAGCACGACCTCGTCGGCCGAGCCGAGCACCGAGTCCGGCACCGTCTCCCGCACCCGCACCCCGGTCAGCTCGGCGACCTGGTCGTTCAGCGACTCCAGGTGCTGGACGTTGACCGTGGAGAAGACGTCGATCCCGGCCGCCAGCACCTCAGCGATATCCTCGAAGCGCTTGCCGTGCTCCAGGCCGGGTGGGTTGGTGTGGGCGAGCTCGTCGATCAGGGCCAGCTCCGGCGCCCGCCGCAGCAGCGCCGGCAGGTCCATCTCCTCGACGGTGACGTCGCGGTAGGAGACGCGGCGCCGCGGCACCACCTCCAGCCCCCACGCCTGGTCGGTCGTCTCCTGGCGTTTGTGCGGCTCCAGGTAGCCGATTGCGACGTCGCGATCGGCGGCCACGGCCGCCTGGCCCTCCTGCAGCATCCGGTAGGTCTTGCCGACGCCGGCCGCCATGCCGAGGAAGATCTTGTAGCGGCCGCGCTGCATCGGGGCCCCTCCGGGCTCAGGCCCCCAGCAGGTTGTGGACGACGAGGTCGATCGCCTTGATCCCGACGAAGGGCACGATCAGCCCGCCGAGGCCGTAGATCAGCATGTTGCGGCGCAGCAGCCCGGTGGCGCCGATCGGCCGGTAGCGGACGCCGCGCAGGGAGAGCGGGATCAGCAAAGGGATGATCAGGGCGTTGAAGATCACCGCTGAGAGGATCGCCGATTCCGGCGTGCCCAGCGACATCACGTTGAGCGCGTCGAGCGGCCCGGTCTCGCCGGCGAGGGCGTAGGTCGCGGCGAACATCGCCGGCAGGATCGCGAAGTACTTGGCGACGTCGTTGGCGATCGAGAAGGTGGTGAGGGCACCGCGGGTGATCAATAGCTGCTTGCCGACCTCGACGATCTCGATCAGCTTCGTCGGGTTGGAGTCGAGATCGACCATGTTGCCCGCCTCGCGCGCCGCCTGGGTGCCGGTGTTCATGGCGACGCCGACGTCGGCCTGGGCCAGGGCGGGAGCGTCATTGGTGCCGTCGCCGGTCATCGCGATCAGGCGCCCGTCGGCCTGCTGCTCGCGGATCAGCTCCAGCTTGCGCTCCGGCGTCGCTTCGGCGAGGAAGTCGTCGACCCCGGCCTCCTCGGCGATCTTCGCCGCGGTCAGCTTGTTGTCGCCGGTGACCATGATCGTGCGGATGCCCATCGCCCGCAGCTGGTCGAAGCGGGCTTTCATCCCCTCCTTGACCACGTCCTTCAGGTAGATCACACCCAGCACGCGCTCGTTGCGGGCGACCGCCAGCGGCGTGCCGCCCTCGCGCCCGATCCGGTCCAGCTCCCGCTGCAGCTCGGCCGGCGGCCGGCCGCCCTCGGAGGTGACCCAGGCTTCGATCGCGTCGCCGGCGCCCTTGCGCAGGCGGGTGTTGTCGTAGTCGACCCCGCTCATCCGCGTCTGCGCCGTGAAGGGGACGAAGGTCGGCTCGTGGCCGGCGAAGTCGTGCTCGCGAATCCCGAAACCCTTGGCGAGGACGACGATCGAGCGCCCCTCCGGGGTCTCGTCGGCCAGCGAGGACATCTGCGCTGCCTCGGCCAGCTCCGTCTCGGTGACGCCGGGCATCGGGATGAACTCGGTCGCCTCGCGGTTGCCGAGCGTGATCGTGCCGGTCTTGTCGAGCAGGAGCACGTCGCAGTCGCCGGAGGCCTCGACCGCGCGCCCGGACAGCGCCAGCACGTTGCGCCGCACCAGCCGGTCCATGCCGGCGATCCCGATCGCCGAGAGCAGCGCCCCGATCGTGGTCGGGATCAGGGCGACCAGCAGCGCGATCAGCGTCGTCTCAGAAAGCTCGGTACCGGCGAACAGGGCAAAGGGGCGCAGGGTGACCACGACGACGACGAAGATCAGGGTCAGGGCGGCGAGCAGGATCCCGAGCGCGATCTCGTTCGGCGTCTTGCGCCGCTCGGCCCCCTCGACCAGGGAGATCATCCGGTCGAGGAAGGATTTGCCGGGCTCCTGCGTGATCTCGACCACGATCCGGTCGGAGAGCACCTTGGTGCCTCCGGTCACGGCCGAGCGGTCGCCGCCGGCCTCGCGGATCACCGGGGCGGACTCGCCGGTGATCGCCGACTCGTCGACCGAGGCGATGCCCTCGATCACGGTGCCGTCGCCGGGGATCGGCTCCCCCGCCTCGACCACGACGACGTTGCCCCGGGTCAGCTCCGCCGCCGGCTTCTCGCCGCCGTCGTGCAGCCGCGCCGTGGTCTCCGTCCGCATCGCCCGCAGGCTCGCCGCCTGGGCCCGGCCGCGTCCCTCCGCCAGCGCCTCGGCGAGGTTGGCGAAGACGACGGTCAGCCAGAGCCAGAGCGTGACCGTGAAGGTGAACCAGGAGGGCTCGCTGCCGCCGCCGAGCGGCTCGCCGCCGAAGACCTGGATCAGCCAGCCGGCGGTGGTGATCACGGCGCCGACCTCGACCACGAACATCACCGGGTTGCGGACCTGGACCCGCGGGTCGAGCTTGCGCACAGACTCCAGCAGCGCCGGGCGCACGATCTCGGGGTCGAACAGCGAACGGGCCTGGGTCTCGGTGGTCATCGGAGCGGCGCCTCCTCGTCGAGGGCGATGTTGAGCTCGAGCACGTTGACGCCGGGCTCGCCGAGCAGGCCGAGGGCGCGATCGTCGGTGTTGTCGGCAATCAGTTCTTCGACCCGCTCCAGCGGCAGCCGCCGGACCGCAGCCACCCGGTGCGCCTGGATGCGGGCGTTGGCCTCGGAGATGTGCGGGTCGACGCCGGAGGCGGACTGGGTGACCGCGTCGACCGGGACCCGGTCCTTGGTCAGTCCCTTGTCGTAGGGCTTCTCGAGGGCGACGTAGGTCTTGAGGTTTTCGCGCACCATGTCGCGGCCTTCGACCGTGTTCGGGCCGACGTTGCCGAAGAAGGTGACGTTGCCGGAGTATTCCGTCGCCGAGGGTCGCGAGTGGAAGTAGCGCTTGCCCTTGAATTCCTGGCCGATCAGGCTGGAGCCGACGACCCGCCCGTCGACCCTGACCAGCGAGCCGTCGGCCTTGCCGGGGAAGACGACCTGGGAGATGCCGGCGATCGCCAGCGGGTAGACGACTCCGAGGAAGACGGTCATGACGACGATCGCGATCAGCGCGGTGATCAGGTCCTTGCGCATCTAGAACAACCTCGTGGTCAGGCTCTGGACCATCGGTCCGAGCAGGATTGCCGGGAAGAAGGTGAGGGCGCCGACCAGGATCACGACGCCGACCAGGAGCACGACGAAGGTCGGGTTGTCGGTGCGCATCGTCCCCAGGCCGGCGGGCGAGACCTTCTTGCCGGCGAGGGCGCCGGCGACGGCGAAGACAAAGAGGATCGGCAGGAAGCGGGCGCCGACCATCACCGCGCCGCCGAGCAGGTCGGCGAAGGTGATCCCGTAGGCGCCGGCGTTACCGGGCGCGTTGGGCTGGATGAAGCCGGTGTAGCCGGCGAAGGCGGAGCCGTTGTTGTTGGCCTGGGAGAGGTAGGCGTAGAGGGTCTCGGAGAAGCCCTGGGGGTTGAAGCCGGCATACAGGGAGCGGGTGCCGAGCCTGGTCGCCGACGCCACCCCGGCCGCGAGCAGGGTGAAGAGTGGGGTCACCAGCACTCCCAGGGCGACCAGCTTGATCTCCCGCGCGCCGATCTTCTTGCCCAGGTACTCGGGGGTGCGGCCGACCATCAGGCCACCGATGAAGACCGCCAGCAGGACGTAGAGCAGCATCGAGTAGAGGCCGGTGCCGACGCCGCCGAAGACGACCTCGCTGAAGCCGAGGTCGGCGAAGGGCACGGCGCCGCCGAGCCCGGTGAGGGACTCGAAGGCGGCGTTGACGGCGCCGCAGGAGGTGACCGTGGTGACCGCCGTCCACAGCGAGGAGCCGGCGACACCGAAGCGCTGCTCCTTGCCCTCGAGGTTGCCGCCGGTGGAGCCGTCGAAGGCGTGGGTGTGAAGGCCGGCGGCGTGCTGGGCGGGGGTGCCGTGCTGCTCGGAGACGTAGACGACGGCGACCGCGACCGCAAAGAGGGCGAGCATCGCCGAGAAGACCGCCCAGCCCTGGCGCTGGCTGCCGACCATGCGGCCGTAGGTGTAGGTGAGGCTGGCCGGGATGACCAGGATCAGCAGCATCTCGAAGAAGTTGGTGAGGCCGCTCGGGTTCTCGAAGGGGTAGGCGGAGTTGACGTTGAAGAAACCGCCGCCGTTGGTGCCGAGCTCCTTGATCGCCTCCTGCGAGGCAACGGGCCCCTGCGCGAGGGTCTGGCTGCCCCCGGTGAGCGTGTGGACGACCGCGGAGTCGCCGAGGTTCTGGATCACGCCCTGGGAGACGAGGAAGAGCGCGCCGAGGATCGAGACCGGCAGCAGGATGTAGAGGACGATCCGCACCAGGTCCTGCCAGAAGTTGCCGAGCAGGTCGCCGCTGCGGGCGACGATGCCGCGGATCAACGCCACGACGACGGCGATCCCGACCGCAGCGGAGACGAAGTTCTGCACCGTCAGCCCCGCCATCTGGGCGAAGTAGCTGAGCGAGGTCTCGCCGCCGTAGTACTGCCAGTTGGTGTTGGTGACGAACGAGGAGGCGGTGTTGAAGCTGACGTCCCAGGGCCCGGAGTCGAAGCCGGTCGGGTTGAAGGGCTGGACGCCCTGGGTGCGCAGGATCGCGTAGAGCGCCAGCCAGGAGAGCAGCGAGAAGGCGATCAGGCTGCGGGCGTAGCCCTTCCAGTCCTGACCCTGGGCGTCGGGCCGCACGCGCAACAGCCTGCAGGCGAAGCGCTCGATTGGACCGACGACCGGGGTCAGGAACACCCGCTGGTTGCTGAAGACGCCGGCCATGTAGATCCCGACCGGCTTGACCAGGGCGAGCAGGACAGCGAGGAAGATCGCGATCTGGATCCAGCCCTGGAGCATCAGAGGCTCTCCCCGCGCAGCAGCGCGTAGAGCAGGAAGAGGCAGACCGCCGCGGCAACCACGAGGCCGAAGACGTCGGCGCCGCCGAGGCCGGCGAGCGGCAGAGTCATACGCGGTCGATCAGGTCGATCGCCCAGTAGAGGAGCGCAAAGAGGCCGACCGCGATCGCTATCGCGAAGGCGTCGGCGAGGGGACTGCCGCCACCGGGGAAGAGGTCTGCGAGGAAGAGCACGGATCGATCATGCGCCCGCCCCCGTCAAGGCCGCATGAAGTTCCGGCCCCGCCGTATACAGATCCTGTGAAGGCTCGCTAGGCGGCGAAGCGGTAGCCGACGCCGGGGTCGGTGAGGACGTAGCGCGGGCCGTCGGGCGGCTCGATCTTGCGGCGCAGGTTGGCGATGTGGGCGCGCAGGACCTGGAAGTCGTCTTCGTACTCGACTCCCCAGACCTCGACCAGCAGCGCTCGGTGGGTCATCAGGCGGCCGCGGTTCGTGGCGAGGACCCGCAGCAGGCCGAACTCGGTCGGGGTCAGGTGGACCGGCTCGCCGTCACGGCGCACCGTGCGGCCGGCGAGGTCGATCTCCAGCCCCTCGGCGACGATCGTCGGCTCCGCCGCCTCCGGCTTGGCCCGGCGCAGCGCCGCTTCCAGGCGGGCGACCAGCTCGCGTGGCCCGAACGGCTTGGTCACGTAGTCGTCGGCCCCGGCGGCGAGCGCCTCGACCTTGCGGTCCTCCTCCCCCACGGCCGAGAGCACGACGATCGGCATCTCGCTCCACTCGCGCAGCCGCCGGGTCAGCTCGACCCCGTCGATGTCGGGCAGCATCAGGTCGACGATCGCCGCCGCCGGGGGCTTCACCGCCGCGAGGTCGAGCGCCTCCTCCCCCTTGCTCGCGGTCACCGCCTCGAAGCCGGCGTCGCGCAGGATCACCCTCAGGGCGCGGAGGATCTGCGGCTCGTCGTCGCAGACGAGGATCCGCGGCTCGCCGCTCATCCCGTCTCCCCCGCCCCCGCGCCCGCGGCCGGCGCCTGGAAGCTGACGATAAACGTGCTGCCCTGTCCCGGCACCGACTCGACCTCGATCTCGCCGCCGTTGGCCTCGACGAAGCCCTTCGCGATCGCCAGGCCGAGCCCGGAGCCGCCGCCGCCCTCGCGGCGGTAGAAGGGCTCGAAGAGGCGGGCGCGCTCGGGCTCGGGGATGCCCGGGCCCTGGTCGACGACCCGCACCAGGAGGCGGCCGCCGCTGGTCCGCGAGCGGACCAGGACCGGGTTGCCGCCGCCGTGGCGGACCGCGTTCTCGATCAGGTTGGCGAAGGCGCGCTCCAGTTGCGCGGCGTCGGCGTCGAGCGCCGGCAGCTCCTCGTCAAGCGCCAGTCGCACCTGCTCGTGGCCGGCGCCGACCGAGCCGCGGGCGGCCTCCAGCACGCCAGCGAGGTCGACCGGTTCGCGCCGCGGCTCGGCGCCCCCCGATTCCAGGCGGGAGACGTCGATCAGGTTCTCCAGCAGGCGCGAGAGCCGCTGCCCTTCGGCGACCACCGCCTCGCTCAGCTCGTGGCGCTCCTCGGCGCTGGCGCTGGGCGAGTCGAGCGCAGCGCCGGCGGCGATGATCGAGGTCAGCGGCGTGCGCAGGTCATGGGAGACCGAGCGCAAGAGCGCCGTCTTCAGCTCGTCGCTGCGGCGCAGCGCCCCGGCCTCGATCGCCTCCGCCTGCATCCGGTCCCGCTCGGCCGCGGTCTCCCGCAGCTCGGCCAGCAGCCGGTCGGCCTCGATGCGGCCGCGCTCGGCCTCGGCGGCGCGGGCGCGGGCGAGCTCGGCCAGGGTGCTGCTGGCGACCGCGACGATCGCGAAGACGACCAGCGCCACCCCGTCGCGATCCGCGGCGATCTCCAGCCGCCCGGTCGGCGGGATGTGGAAGTAGTTGAAGGCGAGGGCGCTGAGGACCGCCGTCAGCAGACCCAGCCGCCAGCCCCAGATCGTCGAGACCAGAAGCACGCCCGGCAGGTAGACGACCCCGAGCGAGACCACCGGTGCGACGTCGGCAAGCGGGAAGACGACCAGAGTGCCGAGCGCGACGACGACGCCGACCGCGAGCACCCCCCAACCGGGGGGAGGTGGCTCGGAGCCGAGACCGAGGAGGGTGCTCGACCTTCGCATCGCCTCAGCGTATTCCTGGTGCCTGCGCCGCTGCCGCCGCGTGCCTGACCACGCGAAATATTTCCCTGGAACAGGTGTCCAACCCAGTGCAGGTCTATTCGACACCGATCCTTGACACGTCGGTTTGTTAATTGCTTTACTGCGCCGGCCCCAGAGCCTCGTCGGACAGCTTCAGGGCTGGATGAGGGGCGGGGAGCCAGGGAAAAGCGTGGGGCCCGGACCACCAACCGGCCTCACATGGGAAAGGAAATAACTCACGTGAGAAGCCTGGGACGGTTCGCGTCTGGTACGCGGGCGATCGCTTGGTCGTACTCCAACATTCGTCGCTTCGCCGGGCCGCTCCTGGCTCTGAGCCTGGCGCTGTGGCCCACCGCCGCGAGCGCCGCGCTTCCCGACGGCCGCGCCTACGAGCTGGTCTCCCCGGCCCAGAAGCTGGCGGTCGACATTCGCGCGCAGTCGGAAGAACCGGCCTTCGCGCCGATCGTCTCGGCGGACGGCAGCGGGGTCGCCTTCACCGCCCTCGATGGCCTTCCCGGCGGCACCTCGAACGGATTCATCAACGCCTTCCTCTCCACCCGCGGCGCCACCGCCTGGGGCACCGAGCAGTTGAACTCGGAGATCGACCCCGAAAACGACGCCAGCTCCGCCTTCATCGTCAGTTCCAGCGCCGACCTGACCGCATTCGTCCAGGAAGGCCCGTTCTCGGGGCCGCTCGTCCCCGGCGCGAACGACGGCGTCAAGAACCTCTACCTGCGCACGGCGGACGGCTTCCAGTTGATGACCCCCGGAGCACCGGCCTTCGAACCCGGCTTCGGCGCGACCGTCCTCGGCCATTCCGCCGATCTCGGCCACGTCCTCTTCAACACGACCGTGCCGCTCGACCCCGACGACCCATTCGGTGCGCTCTACGACTTCAGCGCGGAGACCGGGCAGCCGGTCGTCGTCGACGAGCTCCCCGATGGGACCCCAAGTCCCGAACCGGTGGAACTCGCGACCGCTCCCGAATCCTTCCCCCAGTCCTGGAATCCGGTCTCGAGCGACGGCTCGCACGTTTTCTTCAGCACCGGCGGGCAGCTCTACGTGCGCCTCGACGGGACCGAAACGAAGCAGGTGTCCCTCTCGCAGCGGACCGAACCTGATCCCGAAGGCCCGCAGCCCGCGGCCTTCCGCTTCGCTTCGACCGACGGCTCGCGCGCCTTCTTCAGCAGCGCCGAGCAGTTGACTGACGACGCGACGGCCGCGACCGGCAGCGAAGACCTCTACCGCTACGACGTCGCGACCGAGACGCTGACCGACATCACCGTCGCCGCCGGCGGAGCCGGGATCCAGGGCGTTCTCGGCGGCTCAGTCGACGGCAAAGAGCTCTACTTCGTCGCCGCTGCCGATCTCGGCGGCGACGCCGAGGCCGGCGAAAGCAACCTCTACATGTGGCAGGACGACGGCACGGCGAAGGGCACGATCACCCACATCGCGACCGGAGTCGACGCCTCCAACTGGTCGCAGTTCGCCTCGCCGTTCTTCAGGCTCACTTCCCGCGTCACCCCGGACGGCCAGAGCCTGCTGTTCGAGTCGACCAGCTCCCTGACCGGGTTCGAAAACGAAGGCCACTTCGAGGCCTACCTGTTCACGATAGGCGGCGAGCTCGAGTGCGCGTCCTGCAACCCGGCCGACACCCCCGCCACCGCCGACGCCCAGGCAGTGGGCACCGGCGATCTGGTCGGGATGGCCCGCACTCTCAGCAACGACGGTGAGCACGTCTTCTTCAGCACCGAAGAAGCTCTCGTCGCCGAGGACACCAACGGGCAGCTCGACGCCTACGCGTACAACGCCACCACCGACACGGTGGCGCTGATCTCGAGCGGGACCAGCCTCTTCCCCTCGCCCTTCGCCGACGCCAGCGCCGACGGTGCCGACGCGGCGTTCGCCACCCGCGACCGCCTGGTCGGCATCGACACCGACGCCAACTTCGACGTCTACACCGCCCGCATCGGCGGCGGCCTGGCGGGCCAGAACCCGCCACCGGCCCCCGCCCCCTGCGAAGGCCAGCAGTGCCGCGGCCCGGTCGCACCGACGCCGCCGGCAACCGCGCCGGGCAGCTCGACCCTGGTCGAGCCGGTGCCCACCGCCCCACCTGAGAAAACGAAGAAGAAGAAAAAGAAAAAGGGCAAGGGAAAGCACAAGCAGGGTTCGGGCAAACGCAACGGGCAGCGCCAGGCCGCGGCTGAGACGAGGAGCTAAACGATGAATTCCGAAACCACCAACAGCACCCCCCTGGCCCTGCGACGCGGCCTGAAGCTGATCGCGATGCTCGCCGCCACCTGCGCACTGCTCGCAGTGGCGGCGGCCAGCGCCGGCGCCCTCTCGATCGAACGCGCTGAGGTCGAAATGACCGAAGAGAACGGCGATCCGACCACCCAGGCCGGCAAGCACCCGTTCCAGCTCACGACCGAGATCGAGTTCGACACGATCATCGGCGGTGGCGGCGAGCCGCTGCCCAACGGCAACTTCAAAGACATCAGCGCCCAGCTCCCGGCTGGCCTGATCGGCAACCAGAACGCGATCGATAAGTGCTCGATCACCGAATTCCAGGATCGCGCGAACTTCTTCGAAGAGGGCAAATGCAAAGCGGAGACCGCGGTCGGCGTGGCCAGCGTGCTCGAATCGACCGGCTCGGAAAAATTCGCGCCGGTCTTCAACCTGCAGCCGAACCCGGGCGAACCCGCCCTGCTCGCCTTCCACATCATCACCGCCAGCGTCTTCCTCCATCCCAACGCGCGGACCGGCGGCGACTACGGCATCTCCGTCGACCTGCCGAACCTCTCGCAGGTGCTGCCGCTGAGCGGCACCAGCCTGACCTTCTGGGGCGTGCCGGCCGACGACAGCCACGACGCCGAACGCGGCACCTGCATGACCGGGCTCGGTCCGAGCGGGGCCCTCTGCCCCAGCGCAGACGCAGCCGACCCGACGCCTTTCCTCACGACCCCGACCTCCTGCGAAGGTCCGCTGCGGACCGAGCTCAAAGCCAACTCCTGGCAGGAACCAGAGGTGTTCGACACCGCCACCGTCTTCAACCTCGACGCCGACGGCAACCCCGTCAATCCCAGCGGTTGCGAGGAACTCGAATTCGAGCCGACGTTCGACGCGGCCGTGAGCCCGGCGAACGCCGACTCGCCGGCGGCGCTCAGCGTCGACATCGAGATCCCGCAAGACAACGACCCTGAGGATCTCGCCACCGCGCACCTGAAAAAGGCGGTGGTGACCCTGCCCGCCGGCACGACGGTCAACTCCGCCGCCGCCAACGGGCTCGGCGCCTGCTCCGAAGCGCAGTTCGGCCCCAATAACGCGAACCCCGTGGCGTGTCCGGAATCCTCCAGGATCGGCGATGTCGAAATCCTCTCGGAACTGTCCGTAAGCCCGCTGCAGGGCGGCGTCTTCCTCGCAGAGCAGAGCAAGAACCCGTTCGGCAGCCTGCTCGCCGTCTACCTCGAGGCAGAAGCCGAAGGCGCGCTGATCAAGCTCCCGGGCAAGATCGAGACCGACGCCCAGACGGGCCAGGTCACCGCGACCTTCGACAACAACCCGCAGTTGCCGTTCACCGATGTCGCCGTCGACCTCTTCGGCGGCAACAGCGGCGTCCTGACGCTGCCGGCCTCGTGTGGCACCTACAACACCACCGCGACCCTGACCCCCTGGTCGGGGACGGCGCCGGTGACCCAGTCGAGCTCGTTCACGGTCAACACCGGGCCGGGCGGGGCCGCCTGCCCGACGAACGGCTTCGGCCCGAAGTTCTCGGCCGGCTCGGTTGCCCCGCGCGGAGGCCAGTACAGCCCCTTCGTCGTCAACCTCAGCCGTGAGGACGGGACCCAGCGCCTGACCGGCGTCGACGTCTCCCTGCCCAACGGCCTGCTGGCGAACCTGACCGGCATCCCCTACTGCGGCGACGCGGTCATCGCCGGGATCCCGACCGGGGTCGGCACGGGCGCGGCCCAGGCGGCCAGCCCCTCCTGCCCGGCCGCGAGCCAGGTGGGAACTGCCAGCGTGCAGACGGGAACCGGGCCGAGCCCGTTCTTCGTCAACACCGGCAAGGTCTACCTCGCCGGTCCCTACAAAGGCGCACCGCTCTCGCTCGCGGTCGTGGCGCCGGCGCTCGCCGGTCCCTTCGACGTCGGCAACGTGGTCGTGCGGGCGGCGCTGCGGGTCAACCCCGAAACGGCCCAGGTCGAGGCGATCAGCGACCCGATCCCGACGATCCTCGCCGGGATCCCGCTGAACCTCCGCGACCTGCGGATCTCCGTCGACCGCCCGCGCTTCACGATCAACCCGACCAACTGCGCCGCAACTGCGGTGCGCGGCACGATCGCCGGCTCCGGCGGAGCCGCGGTCCCCGTCACCGACCGCTTCCAGGTCGGCGGCTGCGCCGGGCTGGGCTTCAAGCCCAAGCTGGCCCTCCGCCTCAAAGGCGGGACGAAGCGCAACAAGTACCCGGCGCTGACCGCCACGGTCGGCTACCGCCCGGGCGACGCCAACCTGGCGCGGGTCTCGGTCACCCTGCCCCACTCCGAGTTCCTCGCCCAGAACCACATCCGCACGATCTGCACCCGTGCGCAGTTCGCGGCCGGGCCGGTTCCGGGGGCGGCGTGCCCGAAAGGCTCGGTCTACGGCTTCGCCAGCGCCTCCACCCCGCTGCTCGGGGCGCCGCTGTCGGGCCCGGTCTACCTGCGCTCCTCCAGCAACAAGCTGCCGGACCTGGTGATGGCCCTGCACGGCCAGATCGACATCGTCGTCGCAGGCCGGATCGACTCGTTCAAGAAGGGCATCCGCACCACCTTCGAGTCGGTGCCCGACGCCCCGCTCGCCAGCTTCACCCTGGCGCTGAAAGGCGGGCAGAAGAGCCTCCTGGTCAACAGCCGCGACCTCTGCGCCACCACCAACCGCGCCACGGTGCAGATCACCGGCCAGAACGGCGCCACCGTCAAGAGCACCCCGGCCGTCGCCAACGGCTGCAAGAAAAAGAAGAAGTGAGCTGAGGCCCCAAGGGAGCCGGTGCGACGTCACCGGTTCCCTTGGCGGCCACCGGCTCGTTTAGTGTGGCGAGCTTGAACTGGGTTGAAGTCTTCGCGGTTCTGCTCGTCTCACATCTCGCAGGGGACTTCCTCCTGCAGACCGACTGGCAGGCGCGCCACAAGCAGAACGGCCTGACCAGCGACCCCGTCGCCCGTCGCGCCCTCCTCACTCACGTCGCCACCTACACGCTGGCCTTCGTGCCGGCACTGGTCTGGATCGGGATCGAGTACGACCTCGCCCGCGCCGTCGCGATCGGCGCCCTGGTCGCCGTGCCGCACATGATCCAGGACGACGGCAGGCTGCTCGACGCCTACATGGCCCGGGTCAAGGGCCTCTCCACCACCTCGCCCGGGCTGCGGGTCGCCGTCGACCAGTCCTTCCACGCGCTGACCCTGTTCGGCACCGCACTTCTCGTCGTCGCTTAGCGCCGCCGAGCCGGTCCGCTCAGGGCAGGGTCCAGACGGTGATTTTGTGGGTGCGGCCGCGGACCTCGCGCTCGCCGACCAGCTCCAGCCAGTCGCCTTTCCGCGTCTGCGCCACTCGAGTCGAATCGGCGACGAAGATCTGGTGGCCGGAGCCTTTGGTCATGCCCTCCAGGCGCGCCGCGGTGTTGGTCGTGTCGCCGATCGCCGTGTATTCGGTCCGGCGTTTAGAGCCGACCTGTCCCGACATCACGGTGCCGCTGTTGAGGCCGATGCCCATCGCAAATTCCTTCAGGCCCTGCTCGGCCATCCACTGGTTGAAGCGCGGCAGCCGCTCCTCGAGCATCTCCACCGCCGCCGCGAGGGCGCGGTCGGCGTGGTCCTCCTGCCCCAGGGGGGCGCCGAAGACGGCCATGATCCCGTCGCCCATGTAGGAGACGAGGGTGCCGCCCTGGTCCATGATCGCGTCGCTCATCTCCTCCAGGTAGCGGTTGAGGACCTCGATCACCCGGTCGGGATCGAGCTCCTCGGCGAAGGTGGTGAAGCCGCGCAGGTCGCTGAAGAGAACGGTGCACTCGCGCCGCACGCCGCCGAAGCGCAGGTCGCCGTCGTCGACCCGCGCCAGCACGTCGGCGACGACCGCCTGCGGCACGAAGCGGGCGAAGGTGTCGTGGACGCGCTGGCGCTCGAAGCTCGTCATCACGTAGTTGACCGCGAGCGCGCCGAGCGCCGCCAGCGTCAGCGCCAGCAGCGGGTAGACCACGGGCACGACTAACCCGGCGCCGAAGGCGAGCTGGGCGAGGCCGGCGTAGGCGATACCCAGGCCGGCCGCGGCCAATAGGGCCGGCACCGGTTTCAGGCGCACCGTCGCGGCCGCCGGCGCCGCCGCCATCAGAGAGATCAACAGCAGGGTGAGGATGAAGCCGGTGGACTGCAGCGGGAAGCCGTGGATCGCGGTCCAGATCGCGTTCGCCTGCAGTTCCGGTCCCGACATCAGCTCGTCGCCGGTGGTCGAGGTCGGGTGCACGTCCTGCAGCGAGGGGGCCGAGGCGCCGACAACCACCGTCTTGCCGCGCAGGACCGAGTCGGGGACCTTGCCGCGCAGAACCTGCGAGTAGGAGAGCTGGCGCATGGTGCCCGGTGGGCCGCGGAAGTCGATCCAGGCCTGGCCGTCGCCTTCGAGCTCGTCGGGTTCGATCGCGGTGCCGGTGCTCGCTTCGGCGGCGACGACGGCGAAGCTGGTCAGGCCGTCGACCTCGTAGGTCATTTTGCGGATCGTGCCGCCGGGGTCGGGATGGACGACGGTGTTGGCGGCGCGGGCGCCGATCGCCCGCACCACTTCTTCGCCGCCGAAGACGCGGCTGTGGCCGCGGGCGTCGACTTCGGTGGTCGAGAGCACCACCCCGTCCGCGCGTTCGATCGCTTCGATCAGGGCGTTGTCCTGCGCCGGCACGGTCGGCTCGGTGAACTGGATGTCGACGGCGACCACTTTCGCCCCGGCCTGGCGCAACTGGTCGATCAGGCGGGCATGCAGCGAGCGCGGGAACGGCCACTGCACCCCGAGCTCGGTAAAGGTGCGGTCGTCGACCTGGACGACGACAAGTTCCTCGGGCTGCTCTTGGGCGCCCCGAACGGAGAAGCGGGCGTCGACGCTCTGCAGCTCCAGCGCCCGCATCAGGTGCGTGGCGTAAGCGATCGTGCCCAGCGCCGCCGCGGCCACGGCGACGAAGATCATCGCCCGCCCGCGTCGCCGGCGCAGCGACCCGACGCGACTCGGCGCATTCCCGTTCATTGCCATGCCCTCTCGCAGTGACTATGGTGCGGCCGACGATGAAGAGCGGCGTACGGAAGCTGGGATCTGCCCTTCGTGCGCTGGCCATCGACTTCGGCAATCGCGACCTCGGCCTGCTTGGCGTCGCCCGGGTCGGCACCTCCTTCGCCAACTGGTCCTTCGCCATCGCCCTCGGCGTCTACGGCTTCGAGGCGCACGGAGCGGTCGGCGTCGGCCTGGTTGCGCTGGTCCGCTTCCTGCCGGGCGCGATCGCCTCCCCCTTCGCCGGGCTGCTGATCGACCGCTACCCGCGCCGCACGGTGCTGCTCGGCTGCAGCCTGGCGATGGGCCTGGTCCTGGCCGGGGCGACGGTCGCCGCCTCGCTCGACGCGCCGCTGGCGATCGTCTTTGTCTTCCCCGCCCTCTTTGCTGTCGCATCTTGCGGATACGGCCCGGCAGAGTCGGCGCTGACCCCATCGCTGGCGCACACGCCGCAGGAGCTCTCGGCGAGCAACGTCACCCACAGCGCGATGGAGAACACCGGCTTCCTCGTCGCCGCGATCTCCACCGGCATCCTGCTCGGCGCCACCTCGCCCGGCTTTGTCTTCGGCGTCGCGACCGCAGTCACGGTCGTGGCGACGGTGGTGATCGCGCTGATCGGGCGCGACCGCCGGCCCGACTACGAGGCCGCCGAGGGCGATGTCGTCGGCGCCGTGCACGAAATCGGACTCGGCCTGCGCACCCTGGTCCACCACCCGCCGCTGCGACTCTCGGCAATCACGCTGATCGCGCTGCTGCTGTTCGAGGGCTTCGCCGACGTGCTCGTCGTGGTCATGGCGCTGGAGCTGCTGCACCTCGGCGAGGGCAGTGTCGGCTTCCTCAACGCCAGTTGGGGATTCGGCGCGCTGATCGGCGGCGCCGGGCTGGCCCTGCTGCTCGACCGCGGCAAGCTGGTGATCGCGATCGCCGGCGGCAGCCTCGTGCTCGGCCTGGCGACGATGCTGCCCGGGATCTGGCCGCAGCCGGTCACGGCCTACGCCGGCTGGCTCGCGATCGGCCTCGGCTTCACCTTCGTCGAGGTCGCGGCGAAAACGCTGATGCAGCGGCTCGGCTCCGACGAGACCCTGGGCCGCGTGATCGCCTCGCTCGAATCGGGCCGGCTGGCGGCGATGGCCTTGGGATCGATCGGCGCAATCGGGCTGATCGAACTGCTCCACGTCGACGGCGCCCTGATCGCGCTCGGCGCCCTGATGCCGGTCTTCGTGATCGTCTGCTGGACCCGGCTGCGCGCCTTCGAGGTCGGCGCCCCGGTGGCAGAGGGCCCGTTCCTGCTGCTGCGCGGCAACTCGATCTTCGCGCCGCTGCCGATCGCGACCCTGGAGCGGATCAGCCACGACCTGGTCCCGACTGTCGCCGAGGCCGGCGAAGACGTGATCGTCCAGGGCGAGACCGGCACCCGCTTCTTCCTGATCGAGAGCGGCAAGGTCGAGGTCTTCGAAAACGGCACCTTCCGCCGCAACGAGGGCCCGGGCGAATCGTTCGGCGAGATCGCCCTGCTCCACGACGTGCCCCGCACCGCGACGGTGCGGGCAACGGTCGAGACGCGGCTGCTGGTGCTCGAGCGGGAGCAGTTCCTGCTCGCCGTGACCGGACACAGGCGCAGCCGTCAGGTCGCCCACCACGTCGTCGACGATCGCTGGGGTGGCCAGGAGGTCGGCGACGTCACGGCGTCCTGACCCGCCCTCCCCGGCTATCCCGACTCCGCGAAGTAGCTTTTGCCGGCGGGCAGCGAGAGCGTTTTGTCAGCGGCGAAGTCACGGACCGCGACGACGCCGCGTTTGACTTCGAAGAAGGTGCCGTCGCAACGGTCTTCGGTCAGCCAGATCGTCCCCCGGACGGTCGCGGAGCCGCTGTTGCCTTCGGTCTTGAAGTCGCCCTTGCCGCTGCCCCAGAGCTTGCGCCCGCGCCCACCCGAGGCCGTGGCCCGCGTCTTGCGTCCCTCAGCTCCACAACCGGAGAAGTTGCCGCCGCGCAGGCGCAGGGTGACCAGGCCGCTGCCTTCCTGCTGCGCGACCAGGAAGCGCCCGGCGTAGAAGGTCGCAGTCTGGATCACGCCGGCAGGGTTGATCGAGGTCAGCGCAGCTTTACCCGAGGTGGCGTCGACGAGCGAGCCGACCGGGATCGTCTGGCCTTCTTTCAGCGCCGCGAATTTGGGCTGCCCCGGCCGTTTGACAAAGACCCGTCCGGCCTCTGGCGCCACGGCGACGCTTTTGCCGTTGACGGGAATCAGGCCGGTCACAAGCGGGGCCGGCGGCCCAGCCGGGACCGAGGTATCGACTTTCCAGGTGTAGGAGTCCGGTTCGGCCTCGACGTTGCCGGCCAGGTCGATCGCCCGCACCTGGAACACGTGCGAGCCGTCGCCGAGCGAGCCGTAGGTTTTCGGCGAGGTACAGGCGGCGAAGGCGTCATCCCCGAGCCTGCACTCGAAACCGGCGACGCCGGAGCCGTCGGGATCTGCGCCGGTGAAGGAGAAGCTGGCCACGGTCGAGGCGGAGGGGCTGTCCGGCTTGGCCTCGATCGTCGCCACCGGCGCGGTCGAGTCCTCCATGTAGGAGACCGAGTTCGAACAGGCCGACGGGGAGGGCGACGCCGATTTGGCGGTGGCGCTGAGCGCGGTCACGGCGTTGGCCGGGACCGTGACCGCGATGCCGCTAACCAGTTCGGTCGGGGTGGCAGTGGTGGTGACCGGGATGCCGCTGCAATCGGCGCTGAGGTAGATCGATACGGCGGTGCCGTCCGGCGCCGATCCGAACAGCAGCGGCGTCGTGTTGTTTGCCGGCGAAGCGGGTTCGGTCACCGTCAGGCTCGGCGGCTCGGGTGGCGGCAACGGCTCGAAGGTCGCGGTCACTTCTTCGGCTTCGGCCACGGTCACTTCGCAGGGGCCGGTCCCAGTGCATCCCGCGCCCGACCATCCACTGAACGAGTAGCCCGGCTCGGGCACGGCGGTGAGGTCGACCAACTGGCCGACCTCGTACGCCTCTTCGCAGTCCTCCCCGCATTCGATGCCGGCGGGGTCGCTGGTCACCGTGCCGTTGCCCTCCCCCGCCGTGGCGACGGTGAGCGGGACCAGGGGCTGCGTGGTCAGCGGTTTACAAAGGGAGGGCGCGACTTTGACAAAGCGCAGGTTGTCGACGAAGACCGCGGAGTCGTATTTCTTGTCGGAGGCGTCGAAGATCGAGAGGTATAGCGAGTGCGCCCCCGGCGTGACCAGCGTCCGCGTCGTCAGCAGTTTCGTCGCCGCGTTGAAGTAGGTGCCGGCGGCTTCCCCGGTCGACATTTCGGTCGGGCCGACGCCGTTGACCGAGATCGGCTCGCCCAGCGGCGAGGCGGCGAAGTCGTTGGGACGGACCAGCTCGCCGCCTTTCAGCACCGACCAGGTATTCGCGTCGAGTTCGGCGACGAAGGCGTCGTTGTAGTCGGAGCCGATGTATTTCGGGAACTCCTCGGAGAGGAAACGGAAGTCGAAGGCGAGGCAGTTGGCGGGGGCGGGAACGTCGACGTCGAGTTTGAGCACGGTCCAGTCGCGGGCGACGCCGCGCAGCGCAGGCGCGGGGCTGGTCTGCGAGGGGAACTCGGTCGAGCCGAAGACGTCGCTGGTGAAGCTGGAGGCGACCGTTTTGATCTCGCCGGTCGAGAGGATCGCGTAGGTGCTGCCAGCAGTCGGGAAGCCGGCCAGCGATTGCGGAGCCGGTCCGACGCTGCTGTCGCCGACGCCGACCGAGGAGACCGCGCCGGTGCTGCCGAACGGCCGTTCAGGCAAGGCCGAGCCGATGAGCAGCGAGCCGTTCCCGATCACAGCGCCGGCGGCGCTCGAAGGCGTGCCAGCCCCGGCGGGGTCGAGCGCTTCGACATTCGCCACAGCCTGAGCAGGCCCCAGGAGAGCTCCAACCAAGATCACAGCGAGCACGGCTTTTCGCATCTCTGAAGTCCTTTAGCCCTGGCTTTATTGTCAGACGAATATTCGACCCTACGGGTTTGCGGGCGTAATCCAAAGAGCCCTCCCACCCAAAATTAGGTCTTTTCTAGAGCCAGCCGGAGCGCTTGAAGCGCCGGTACAGCAGCAGGCAGGCGACGGCGATCACGACCAGCACCGTCGGGTAGCCGAAACGCCACTGCAGCTCCGGCATGTTGTCGAAGTTCATCCCGTAGATGCCGGCGATCATCGTCGGCACCGCGAGGATCGCGACCCAGGCGGAGATTTTCCGCATGTCTTCGTTCTGGCGCACCGAGACCTGGGTCAGGTTCGCGTGCAGGGCGCTGCCGAGCAGGTCGCGGAAGGCGCCGATCCGGGTCTCGACCCGCCGCAGGTGGTCGTGGACGTCGCGGTAGTACTCGGCCAGCTCCCCCGGCACCACCTCGTAGTGGCCGCGGGCGAGTTCGTCGACCACCCCAGAGAGCGGCGCCACCGCAGTGTGGAAGTCCAGCACCTCGCGCTCGAGCTTGTAGAGGCGCTCGGCGGGGTTGTTGCCGTCGTTGGAGAAGACCTGACGCTCGACCTCCTGGATGTCGAGGTCGACTCCCTGCGCCGCCTCCTCGTAGCCGTCGACCACCTGGTCGAGGATCGCGTAGAGGACCATCCCCACTCCCAGCTCGAGCTGGTCGGGCCGGCGCTCGATCCGTGTCCGCACCGCGCTGAGGTCGCCGGCGCCGTGGCGGACGGTGATGATGAAGGTCGGGTGGACGAAGAGCAGCAGCTCGCCGACATCGATCACCTCGTCGGTGTCGACGTAGTGGGCGGTCTTGACGACAACCAGCAGGCTGTCGCCGTAGGCCTCGACCTTGGGCCGCTGGTGGGCGTTGATCGCGTCCTCGACCGCGAGCTCATGCAGGTCGAACTCGTCGGCGATCGCCTCGAACTCCTCGGCCGAGGGTTCGACCACTCCGAGCCAGACGAAGGAGTCCGGCCCCCGCGCCGCCTTGCCCGCCTCGTCGAGGGGCAGATCCCCCTCGCGGCGCTGCCCGGCCTCGTACACGGCGCAGTTGACGATCACGCCTGGATTATCCGCCTGCGGTCGGAGGCCCAGCGTCGCCGCCGATGTTTGCCGCGAAGCCACAAGGGGGATCACAGAGGAATCTCAACCCATAGGGAGGAACAACAGTGACCATCGTCGGGATCCTCATCGTCATCATCCTCGTCCTGCTCGCCATCTACCTCTTCCAGCGCGTCCGCTGAGCCTGCCCGGCGCCTGGTCCCCAAGCGGGCCAGGTGCGACCGGGGTATGGTCGGCGGTATGCGAACGTTCGTCGTCTCGCTCTGCGCGCTGTGCCTGCTCGGGGTCGCCACGGCCGCCCAAGCCGGCACCGCGACGCCAACCGAAGGCACCTGGAGCGCAACCACCTCCGCCGGCCTCCCGATCACCTTCGAAGTCAATGCCGGCCAAATCGTCAACGCCCGCTTCAAGTTCCGCTGGGGCTTCTGCGGCGTCTTCGAAGGCGGGGCGAAGAACAGCGTCCCGATCGAACCCACCGGCCACTGGAAATTCCCCGACCTCAGGGGTCCCTGGATCGAAGGCGACTTCCTCGAGCCCGACAGCGCCCAAGGCCAAGTCGTCGCCCCCAGCCGCATGCTCCCCGGCTGCCCCGAAACCAAGGCCAACTTCATCGCCACCCCCGGCCCAGACCTCCTCCCCGAAAAGCCACCCGAAGTCCGCCCCACCAAAGTCCGAGCCGCCCGCAGCATCGCCAACGACCAACTGGCCACCCGCCCCCACAAAATCACCCTCTCGGCAGACGGCTCCTTCTACCTCTACAAGATCCACTGGAAGTCCTTCGGCAGCGACGAAGCCCGAGCCGTCGGCCGCGCCTACCTCCGCAACGGCTGCTCCACCTGCCCCAACAAAGAAGTAGAGCGCCCGCCCGTAGGCATCCGCCTAGTTCACCTAGTCGACCAAGGCAACTTCCGCATCTACGAGCACCTCAGCTATGTCCTCCAAGGCACGGTCCCGAAAAGCTTCGAGCACCGCGGCGCCCAGTCGATGCTTTAGGGCACCGACTGGGCTGCTCCAACTAAACCGAGAGCATCGACTGGCTGCGTACCGACACACCATCGGTGGATCTCGTCTCCACCGAGACTGCGAGGCTGCGGTTCTCTCCGAGTCGGAGCAAGAGCTGAAGCGGTACCGCAAAGTGCAGGACCTGCCGCTTGCCCGCGCCAACTGCGTACGAACCTCGGAGCCGCCCAATGCCGGCGATCTTGATCTTGATTCTCCCTTTGCAGTCAGTGCCCGTCGCTAAACAGCGGACCGGGAGTCGCAACTGATCAAGCGCGCGGTTCAGTCGTGGTTTGCCGATCTTCAGACGGGATTCCACCTTGGGAACTACGACGCCCGGTCCGGCACCCAAGACGGGTGCCGGAGGCACAGGAAATCCGATCTCGTCAAAGACCCCCGGCAGGTCAGCATTCGGCAGACCCGAGGTCGGATCGCACAGATCACCGAGGCCATCACCGTCCTCGTCCTCCTGTCCAATATTCGAAGTATCCGGACAGTTGTCGTCGTTGTCGGGTACTCCGTCGCCGTCGGCCGAAACCGAGACAAGCGCAGTCGCGAGACCGACTCGATCGTCTTCGTCTATCACTTTGAGCGATACGAGCCCTTCGTACTCGCCCGGGTAGGAAAAGGTCGACTTAGGGCTGGTGTCAACTAGATCCACAGCCCCGTCGCTGTCAAAGTCCCATTCCCACTTGACGACCTCCGAATCAATACCAAACGAGCCAGATCCGTCGAACTCAAACTGCGTCCCAACCGGACCAACGTACGGGCCCCCAGCCCAAGCAAAGGGGTGATCAAGCGACTCACCGATTGCTTTACCGATCTCGGCGGCGGCAGTTTCGGGTGACCCCGGATGAATACCACCGTTGGTCTGTTCGGCGATTTCGGTCAGTGAGCCGCCACTCGCAAACCCGACGTCGACTCCGTGAACCTCGACCGGGTCAATTGCAAGGGACTCTGCGACGATCTGCTCCGCCGTGAGACCGCTGATCGGCTCAGGAGAAAGGGGTGGTGCATCGGCGAGAACGATTGCCATCTTCTTGACACCCGCACGCCATGAGAGATCGAACGCCATGTGGAATGCGGAGAACATCGTCTCAGGAAGATCGCCTCCATATCCTAGAACTAGGCCCTGAATGGCTTCATCAGCGAGCTCTCCGCTTCCCGTGAAGTCCTGATCCAGAAACGCCGGATAGTCAAGGGGGAATTCGGTGCGCTCCGGAAAATCTCGGTAGTCGATCACAGCAAACCGCGCGCTGCTAGTTCGTTCCTGCACCGACGAGATCAGAGAACTTGCCGCAGCCTTGACCGAGTCAATCGATGGTCCCATTGATCCCGTGGTGTCGATCAGGAAGGCAATGTCCACCGCGCCCCCACCCGCGGATTCCGCCGAAGACTCGACGCCGAAGGTCCCTTTGCCAGCAAGCAATGCCCCCAAGGCCATATGCCCGAGGGAGTTGTAGTGATACCACTCAGACGAGGTGGTGGTATCGAACTCATGGAGCCAGCGATCGGGATTTCGCTCGGTGGCCCTCCCGTCGGGCTCATGCCCTGCGAACAAGCCCTTGATCTGATCCAGAAAGACCACCCGCGCACCGCTCGCCCCGTTGACCGAGTTGACCGCTTCTCGTTGTGCCCCCTCTCCCCTGTCGCCCAAGGCTCGAATTTCCTTGCCCACCGCGTACCGGGTTCCGACGCCGAGGATTTCTCGACCAAGCGTCAAGTCAGAATTCTTCTCTAGGTACGGATAGGAGGTGAGAACGATCTTGGCACCGGGCCGCATGCGGCTCTTGAGTCCATTGAGAAGAGAAATCGTGTCCGTCCGTACGTCGCCGATATGCGCATTTGCGCCATCAATACGGTCCTCGCAGTCGTGGGGATCCCGAAAGCCGACCGCAAAGCACTGTTTCACGATGTCAGCGAAATGTAGGTCGTTGCCACCAATGCTCAGCAGCACCAAATCGGCGCTGTGGTCGATGGCGTCCCACTGGGGCTTCATGAACCGTTTGCAATCGAAAATGATCTGCCCACCGCCTAACCCGGCGATGTTCGACACCTCGTACTGCTCATCATCACGATGGGACGAACTGCAAACTCCCTCTGCGATCGCCCGGGCCTCCCCGCTGTCGGGACTGGTTCCACCCGGTATCAGCGCCCTCAGGCTCCGCGTTCCCATTGAGCGCTTGCTCTGTACGTCACTTATGACGCTCCCTGAGCATGCGCGGTTGGTGAAGACCACGCTGTAAGCAGAGCGGAGGGTGTTGACATAGCGCTCCGCCCAGTTCCGATGGCTGCGGTAACAGCCCGCAGGGCCCCAATAGTCACCCGCACCATTCCCTGCCGCGTACGAGTCACCTACGAGGACGACCCGAAGGGATGGCTTTGCGTGGGCGGAGGGTGGTATGAGTCCGGCTAAAGCCAGACTCACCACAATGGCCAGGAACGGAGCGACTAACCGCCACTCGCGTGCACTGCTACTCCCCAGTCTCCCCACCAGTGCCTCCCATCAGTGTGTCAGGACGCGAGAATGCTAAGCAGATGTTTGAGTTAACAGTGCGGTTCTCTGCTGAAAGTTCTATTTATGAGTAGTGGTGTGATGCAATCCAGTCGAAGTCAGAGCCGTCGGCCGCGCCTACCTCCGCAACGGCTGCTCCACCTGCCCAACAAAGAAGTAGAGCGCCCGCCCGTCGGCATCCGCCTAATCCACCTAGTCGACCGAGGCAACTTCCGCATCTACGAGCACCTCAGCTACGTCCTCCAGGGGCCGGTCCCGCGAGGGTTCGAGCACCGCGGGGCGCAGTCGATGCTGCCTTAGGCCTCAGGCCGCGGTGAGCTGAAGCAACAGCAGCGCCGCGATCGCGACAAAGCAGAGCATGTGGTCGCGACCCACCGACCGCGCCAGTGCACTCTGACGGTCGACGCCGTCCTCCCGTGCACCCAGCCGAACGGCGTTCGGCAGGGTGTGGGTGGCGGCGAGGCCGATCGGCCCGGCGGCGAAGGCGAGGGAGACCCACGCCACCCACCCGGGCACGTCCCCACGCGCGATCTCGACCACGATTGCCGTCAGCGTCGCCACCATGACCAGCGCGATCAACCGATCCATTGGCCGAGCGGTCGTCGTCACCCGCCTGTAATAGCCCGCGATCGACGAGAGCACCGCCTCCGGCAACTCACCCTTCCCCGCCCGCAACGTCTGGACGTCGAACATCAGGTCGAACCAAAGCACCGCAAGCAGGAAGCCGGCCCCAGCAGCCACGAGAGCGTTCACACCGCGATTATCCGTCACCCCGTCAACTCTCGTGATGGTTGACGGGGTTGACGCTATCCTCACCAACCATGGCAGCAAAATCAGCCCTCCTAGATCGCACCGTCGAAGAGTTCCGGCGGACCCTCACCGAGATCGGTGGGCAGCCAAGCTCGCCCGGTGACGCCGAAGTACTTGGCCGTCGCGCGGCGATGGTCGTGCTCGCCGGCGGCGCATGGGAACGGGCCCTCGGAGAGCTGCTGACGAGCGCCGAAGCTCGCATCCTGCTTGGTGGAGTCAGTCGTGAGGCGCTGCGGAAGCGGGTTGTCAGCGGCTCCGTAATCGCCCTGCGCGACGACGCCGACCTGATCCGCTATCCGCGCTGGCAGTTCGATGCCGCCAACAGCGCGCCCTTCACCGCGATCAAGAAGCTCAACGAGATCTTCGATGAAGCGAGACTCGACCCATGGACCCTCGCTGCGTTTGCCACCGCTCCGCAGTCTGAGCTTGGCGACCGAGCCCCGATCGACGCCTTCGCCGACGCGGACCTCGAGCCCCTGCTTCTCGCGGCCCGGCGGACCGTGGCCGACCTGACCCGTTGAGTCCGCGGGGTCTGCCCTCTCCCCCAGAAGAACTCCCCGAGCTTCTCAGCAAGAAGCTCGGGTCGAAACCTCTGTGGCGAATCCACGCTGCGGATGCCACCCCCTGGTTCTTCGACGTCGGCCCCGATGGCAGGTTCAACCTCGCCGAGTCAGGCACTTACTACCTCGCCGAGGAGCCGATTGGCGCCTTCGTCGAGAAGTTCGGGCGCCTGCTGCGGCCCGGCGGGGTGATCCCGGAGCCGCTGGTAGATGCGCAACGCCTCTCAAGGCTGCGCCCGCCCAAAGCGAAACTCGTTGACCTGACTGACCCAACCGTCCTCGGGCTCATCGGCCTCACCGCCGAGGTCCACTCGACGACCGACTACGACCTAACCCAGGGCTGGGCGCTCGCCTTTCAAGATGCCGGCTACGCCGGCATCCGCTACAAGGCCCGCCACGACCCGCGCGGACAACTGGTCTCAATCGCCCTCTTCGGCTCGGACAAACCACCGCGGAGCGCCACGAAGACGACGCCTATCCCCGTCGACCTGATCCACGAAGCCTCCACCACCTTCGCGATCACTGTCCTCCCCCGTCGTCATTCGAGGCGTCCCTAGGCGAGACAACGAGCGAGGTACTCCCACTCGGTAGTCCGGCGTTAGAGACCGAGGAGCCCTCCGACCGCAAGGATCGCCGCGAGGATGCAGAGGGCGAGGAAGAGTGCGGTTGCGATGTAGACCCACCGTGGGTCGGGTTCTCCGTCAATTCCTTCTTCTTCATCCAAGGTTTCTGGGTAACGCGCTTTTGCGCGCGCAAGCTTGGCTGGGCCATAGAGATGGCGGGCCCACCAGGACTCGGGTCGGGCCAGTCTGAAGCCCGTGATCCACCAAACGATCCCGAGCGTGTACCAACCGTGATCGAACAGGGGCCACTGACCCTTCAGCACCGTGACCGTCGCCGGCCCGATGATCAGCACGACCCAGAGGCCAATTCCGTAGGCGACGGCGACCCCCGTCGAAACCGCGAGCAGCTCCACGGTCGCAGTATCGCCGGTCGGAGCTACTCGCCGATGATCTCGATGCGGTAGGCGTCCGGGTCACGGACGAAGCAGATGCCGTAGCCGCCGGGGCGGCAGGGCGACTTACGGGCTTGACGCCTTCTTCGGCGAGGCGGGCGAGGGTTGCTTCAAGGTCGTCGGCTCCCCAGAGCCATACCGCTACGGGGATTCGAACCCCGGTTTCCGGACTGAGAATCCGGCGTCCTAGTCCCCTAGACGATAGCGGCGAGGGATCGGCATTTTAGCGAGCTGGAGGGATGGGGGATCGGCGGGGTCGGGGATCGGCCTTGGGCGGGCAATCGGTAAATTGCCTTCTCCCGCGGCTGTGGCGGAACTGGTAGACGCGCACGGTTCAGGTCCGTGTGGGCGAAAGCTCGTGGAGGTTCGACTCCTCTCAGCCGCATTTCGGCGGCCGGCTGGGCATTGATGCTCAGGCCGGCTGCGGGGCCAGGACGCCTTGCTTGGCGCGGGCGGCGTTGGCGGCGATCTCGTCGACGAAGGTCGGCCATAGCTGGCGCGGCAGGTCGTGGCCCATGCCGTCGATCATCTTCAGGCGAGCGCCGGGGATGGCGTGGGCGGTGGCGCGGCCACCGGCGGGACGCACGAGGTGGTCGCTGCTGCCGTGGATGACGAGGGCCGGGGCGGTGACGTTGCGCAGGGCGCGGGTGCGGTCGCCGGAGGCGATGATCGCGTGCAGTTGGCGGGCGACGCCGGCGGGGTCGTGGCCGCGGTCGTAGGAGCGTCCGGCGAGCTCGCGGATGTGGTCTTCCTCGAAGGGGAAGCCCGGCGAGCCGATCACCTTGAAGGTCTTGATGGCGCGGGAGACGACCTGGTCGCGGCTCAGCGGCGGGCTGCCGAGGAGGACGCCGAAGGCCTTGAGGCTCGGCAGCCCGGTCCAGCGGCTGCCGGTGGTCGACATGATCGAGACCAGCGAGCGGACGCGCTCAGGGTGCTCGATTGCCGTCGTCTGCACGATCATCCCGCCCATCGAGGCGCCGGCGATGTGGGCGGAATCGATCCCGAGGTGATCCATCAGGCCGACCGTGTCGCGGGCCATGTCCTTGAGCAGGTACGGCGCGGTGGCGCGGCGACCGCTCAGCATGTCGAAGCGGCTCGGCACCCCGGCCTCGGAAAACTTGGTCGAGTGGCCGATGTCGCGGTTGTCGAAGCGGACGACGCGGAAGCCGCGGTCGACCAGCAGCGAGCAGAACTCCTCGTTCCAGGCGATCATCTGCGTCGCCAGCCCCATGACCAGGAGCAGCGGCTCCCCGTCGGGGTCGCCCATCTCCTGGCAGCAAAGCTCGATCCCGTTGACGGGTGCGATCTGCTCGTCGCCGAACGCGTGCATCCGGGCAGTTTACCCAGGGCTGGCTGAGCGGCCAGGGGCGAGTTTGTTTCCCGTAGGCGAACAAAGTCGCCCATCGCCGGGAAGCGCGGTCGAGTAGAACCCCCCAATGCGGACGGCGATCATCTCCGACCTCCACCTCGGGCTCGCCAGCGGCGGCGACGTGCTGCGGGACCCCGGCGTGCGCTCGATCCTGCTCGAGGAGATCGCCGGCGCCGACCGGGTCGTGCTGCTCGGCGACGTGGTCGAGCTCCGCGAGCGTGCCCTTGGCGCCTCGCTCAACCTCGCCCGCCCCTTCTTCGAGGACCTCGGCGCCGCGCTCGGCGAGGCCGAGGTGACGATCGTGCCCGGCAACCACGACCACCGCTTCGCCGAGCCGCTGCTCGACCGGCTCTCCCTGGAGGGCGGGACGCCGCTGAGCCTTGACGATCTGCAGCCGCCCAGCGACGGCCCAACCGCCGCAATCGCCGAGTGGCTCGGCCCCGCCAAGCTCGAGATCGCCTACCCCGGGCTCTGGTTGCGGGACGACGTCTACGCCACCCACGGCCATTACATGGACGCGCACCTCTCCCTCCCCCGCGCCGAGTGCCTCGCGATCGCCACCCGGATGCGGATCGCCGGCGCGCTGCCGGATCCCGCCGCCCCGGCCGACTACGAGCGCCTCCTGCTCCCCCTCTACGGCCTCTTCTTCGGCCTCGCCCAGGTCCGCCGCAGCGCCGTCGCCCGCAGCCAGGCCCGCACCTCGGAGGCCGCCTGGGAGCTGCTGGCCGGAGCCGAGGACGGCGACAGTCGCGGCCGCCGCGCCAGGATGACCGCGGCCCGCGCCGGCTTCCCGGTCCTGGTCAAGGCGATCAACCGGTTGCTGCACGCCGAGTTCCAGGCAGACATCTCCGGCCCGGCGATCTTCCACAGCGGTCTAGTCGCCGCCACCGAGATGGCGCGCCGACTCGGCGTCGACGGCGCCCACGTGATCACCGGCCACAGCCACCGCGGCGGTCCGATCGGCGAGGAGGCCTGGCCGCTGCCCGGCGGCGGCAGCCTCCACAACACCGGCAGCTGGGTCTTCGCCTCGATCTTCCACCACCCTGGGATGCCGCCGAACCCCTACTGGCCCGGCACGGTCACCTGGGTCGAGGACGACGGCCCGCCGCGCCGCGTCCAACTGCTGCTGGAGCGCTCGCACAGCGAGTTGACTGAGCTAGTCGAGCGGGCGAAACGCCCGCCCGCCTGAACCGACGCCTGCTCTATATAAGGACTAGTCGAGCTAAGGACTAGTCGAGCCACTCGGCCACTATCCGGCCGATCTCCTCGCCCGCGTCCTCCTGCAGGAAGTGGGCCGCGTCGGCGATCGCCCGCGGCGGCGTCAGGTTGAGCTGGCTGGAGACGCGCTCGCCGACGCTGAAGGGCAGGATCGGGTCGGAGTCGGCCCAGAGGACGAGCGAGGGACGGTCGTCGTTGCGCAGACCGTCGGCCACCCGTTTGCCCTCGACCGCGCCGACCGCCTCGGGCGTCGTCGGCAGGATCTGGGGGAAGGCGCGGGCGCCCGCCTTGGAGGCCGGGTTCGGGTAGGGCGCGTCGTAGGCGGCGATCACCTCGTCGCCGGGGTCGTTCTTGCAGCCGCCGCGTATCAGCCCGCCGATCGGCACGTCCTCGTTGTCGCGGACGAAGTCGCGGAAGGCGAACCAGGCGTCGCTCATCCGCTGGTGGCCGGTGAAGGGCCCGGTCTCCATCACCACGATCCGGGAGATGCGGTCGGGATGCTCGACCGCCAACCGCAGCCCGATCGGCCCGCCCCAGTCGTGGACGACGACGGTGGCGTCGCGCAGGTCGAGTTCCTCGAGCAGCATCGCCATCAGCTCGACGTGGCCGTCGTAGGTGTACCAGCCGACGTCGGTGGGCTTGTCGGAGCGGCCGAAGCCGGCGTAGTCGGGGGCGATGCAGCGGTAGCCGGCGTCGCGCACCGGCGGGATCACCTTGCGCCAGAGGAACGACCAGGTCGGCTCGCCGTGGAAGAAGACGACCGGCTTGCCCTCCCCCTCGTCGAGGTGGGCCAGGCGCAGCCCGTCGACCTCGCGATAGACCGACTCGAACGGGTAATCCGGCAGTCCCTCCAGCAGCTCATCCGGCGTACGCACCGCGTCGACGCTCATCCCCTATGACCCCTCTCTGTCCGCTTTCTCCCCGGCGCGAATGCCGCTTCCCACGCCGCTTCCCGTCGCCGCGAGTCTAGTTCCCCTGAATCCAGATCGGGATTCTCTAGTTTGTTGGTCGACATTGTGCTACTGTGCCGCACTTCCATTTAGAAGTAAGTCAGTCGAAATAGGAAGGAAACATAGATGCGGAACGCTCGCAATACCCGGCGGCGCAGCGTGAAGGTCGGCCTCTCGGCCGCCATCCTCACGCTGCTTCTCGCCGTCTTCGCGATCGGTTGTGGAGGCAGTGACGACGATTCCACCGGCTCCGGTGACACCGGAGGCAGCTCCAGCGGTGGCGGAAAGCTCGACGTCGTCGGCTACTCCACCCCGGAAGCCGTGTACACCGAATTTCTCGAGCCGGCTTTCGAGAAAACGTCGGGCGGTGAGGGAGTCAGCTTCAGCAACTCCTTCGGTGCTTCCGGCGACCAGAGTCGCGCCGTGGTTGCGGGCCAGCCCGCCTCAGTCGTCCACTTCGCCCAAGGCGGCGACATGGAACGGCTCGTCGAAGAAGGCGAACTCGTCGCGCCCGACTGGGACAAAGGCAAATACAAAGGCATCGCCCAGAACTCGGTGGTCGTGATCACCGTGCGCAAAGGCAATCCCGAGGGAATCAAATCCTTCGAGGATGTCCTCAACAAGGACGTCGACGTGGTCACCCCGAACCCGTTCAGCTCCGGCGCCGCGCGCTGGAACATCATGGCTGTCTACGGCTCGGAGATCAACGCCGGCAAATCGCCCGACGAGGCGCTGGCCGCGGTCAAGACCCTGCTTGAAAAGGCCGTCGCGCAGCCGGGCAGCGCCCGCGACGCGCTCTCGGCCTTCACCCAGGGCCAGGGCGACGTGCTCCTCGGCTACGAGAACGAGGCGATCAAGGCAGTCGACGAGGGCGAAGACGTCGAATACGTGATCCCGCCCTCGACGATCCAGATCGAAACCCCGATCGCCGTCACCACCGATGCTCCGGAGCCTGCCGCGCAGGACTTCCTCGACTTCATCTGGTCCGATGAAGGGCAGGAAATCTGGGCAGAGACGGGTTACCGCCCGGTCAACCCGGCTCTCGTCGACGAGAAACAGTTCCCGACGCCGAAAGATCTCTTCACGATCGATCAGTTCGGCGGCTGGGGCAAAGTCAACGACGAGTTCTTCGACGACGAAACCGGCTCGGTTGCGAAAATCGAGACCGAACTCGGAGTCTCGACCTCCGGCTGATCCATGGAGGCCAGCACCCTCAGCCACTCCCCCAAGCCGACCCGGGCAGGCCTGCGCCTGCCCGGGATCGGCACCACCGCCGGCGGTGGGATGGTGATGCTCTTCCTGAGCATCATCGTCCTGCTGCCGCTTGCGGCGGTCGCCAGCGAAGCCTTCTCCCTGGGCATCGGTCACTTCTGGGAGCAGGTCACCTCGCCGCTGGCGAAGAAGGCACTCGAGCTGACCGTCGTCTGCTCGCTGATCGTCGTCGTCCTCAACGGGTTCTTCGGCACGATCCTCGCCTGGATCCTCGTCCGCGATGACTTCCCAGGTAAGAGCGCGGTCAACGCCGTGATCGACCTGCCCTTCGCGCTGCCGACGATCGTCGCCAGCCTGACGCTGGTGAGCCTGTATGGCAACGAAAGCCCGCTCGGGATCCACCTGGCCGCAACCCGCGCCGCGGTCGTCGTGGCACTCATGTTCGTCACCCTGCCCTTCGTCGTCCGCGCCGTGCAGCCGCTGCTGCTGGAGATGGACCGAGAGATGGAGGCCGCGGCGGCCTCGCTGGGTGCGAGCAACTTCACGATCTTCCGCCGCATCATCTTCCCCAACCTCCTCCCCGGCCTCGCCGCCGGGATCGCGCTGGCCTTCGCCCGCGCCCTCGGCGAGTTCGGGTCGGTCCTCCTCTTCGCCGGCGGCCTCGCCGACACCACCGTCGCCTCGGTCTTCATCCGCAACCAGGTGGAGTCCGGGAACCTGGTCGGCGCCTCCGCCGTCTCGGTCGTGCTGCTCGTCGCCTCACTGCTGCTGCTCGCCTGCGTCTCGCTGATCCAGCGCTGGGCGATCCGCCACGACCGCAGCTCGAGCGAGTTCATCCCGACCCTCGCAAAGGACGTCGGCGGCGACGGGGGGGGTGTCTGATGAGCGCCAACCCCGCCAGCCGCTGGGGCCTCCGAGTCCTCGGACTCGGCTACCTGACGCTGCTGCTGCTGATTCCGCTGGTGATGATCTTCTTCAAGACCTTCGAGGACGGGATCAGCCCGCCGATCGACGCGATCACCTCGCCCGACGGCCTGCACGCGCTGAAACTGACCCTGATCATGGTCGTGATCGCGGTGCCGCTGAACACGATCTTCGGGATCGGGTGCGCGTTGTTGCTGGTCCGCCACAAATCGAAGGCGAACCCGCTGATCGACGCGATCATCAACCTCCCGTTCGCGGTCTCGCCGATAGTCATCGGCCTCTCCCTGTTCCTCCTCTACGGAACCGGCGGCTGGTTCGCCTTTATCGCCGAAGAAGGATTCAAGATCCTCTTTGCGGTGCCGGGAATGGTGCTTGCCAGCATCTTCGTCTCGCTCCCCTTCGTGGTTCGCGAGACGGTCCCGGTCCTGCAGGAGATCGGCACCGACCAGGAGCAGGCCGCCTCGACCCTCGGGGCGAACGGGTGGCAGACCTTCTGGAAAGTCACCCTGCCTTCGATCCGGTGGGGAGTCGCTTACGGAGTCGTCCTCACCACCGCCCGGGTCCTGGGTGAGTTCGGCGCAGTGACGATCGTCTCCGGCTCGATCAGCGGGCAGACGCAAACCCTGCCGCTGTTCGTCGAGAAGCAGTACGCCAACTTCAACGAGACCGGCGCATACGGCGCCTCCCTGGTGCTGGCGCTTCTGGCGCTGGTCACCCTCTTCGCAATGAACCTGCTGAAACGAAAGGAGGACGCCTGATGGGAATCTCAGTCGAGGGAGCCAACAAGCGCTTCGGTGACTTTCAGGCGCTTGACGACGTATCGATCGATGTCCCGGACGGGTCCCTGACCGCCCTGCTGGGCCCCAGCGGCTCGGGCAAGTCAACCCTGTTGCGGGCGATCGCCGGCCTCGAGGATCTGGACTCGGGCGAGGTGACGATCAACGGCGAGGACGCCACCGGCAAACCAGCGCAGAAGCGCGGGGTCGGCTTCGTCTTTCAGCACTACGCCGCCTTCAAGCACATGACGGTGTACGACAACGTCGCCTTCGGGCTGAAGATCCGCAAGTGGAAGAAGCCCGAGATCTCCAAGCGCGTCCACGAGCTGCTGCAACTGGTCCAGCTCGACGGGCTCGCCGGGCGCTTCCCCTCCCAGCTCTCCGGTGGCCAGCGCCAGCGGATGGCGCTGGCGCGGGCACTGGCGGTGGAGCCGCAGGTGCTGCTGCTGGACGAGCCCTTCGGCGCTCTCGACGCGAAGGTGCGGAAGGACCTGCGCACCTGGCTGCGGCGCCTCCACGAGGAGATGCACGTGACCACGATCTTCGTCACCCATGACCAGGAGGAGGCGATGGACGTCGCCGGCCAACTGGTGGTGATGAACGAAGGGCGGGTCGAGCAGTCCGGGACCGCCAACGAGCTCTACGAGGACCCGGCCAACGAGTTCGTGATGAGCTTCGTCGGCGAGGTCAACCGGCTCGGCGACGACTTCGTGCGCCCGCACGACATGGACGTCGTGCTCGACGCCGACGAGCGCACCCAGGAGGGCATGGTGCAGCGCATCGTCGCCCTCGGGTTCGAGATCCGGGTCGAGTTCGTGCTTGCCGACGGGACCGAGGTCTGGGCGCAGCTGACCCGCGCTGAGCTGCAGCGGCTGGAGCTGCGGGAGGGCCAGATCGCCTACCTGCGCCCGGTCCAGGCAAAAAGCTTCAACGGTTCACCGTCGTCCGACACCTCCGGGGCCTCGACTCCCCAGGGGTCCAAAGACGACGGCGACGCAGAGGTTTCTGCAGCCGTCTGAAGAGGCGACGGGCGGGGCGCGCTTTTGCCGGGTGGCGCCCCGCCCAATTCGCCGCGTGGTTCCTTTTTCTCGCTGTGGGTCCAAAAGGAACCGCGGGACGAACGCTCTTGCTATTCTTGACTTTCACAGTCAAGAAGGTCCAGAAAGGAGCAGGGAATGAGCAAGCAAGTACCCACGACCACGTTCGTGTCGCGGGGCCGGATCGCGGGGCTGGTCAGGGACGAGACTCCCGCCGGCACCGGTCAGAACCGGACCAGCCGGGCCCACCAGCCGGGCCAGACGGCGGCCGACGACGCGTTGTTCTACCGCGCCCGTCTAATCCTCGGTGACGGCCTCCCCCGTCCCACCCGCTGAGGCCGACGATGGACGACCCGGCGTGTGAAGAACCCTGAGCCCGGACCGCGCTCCGAACTACGGCGCGGTCCGGGCCCGGGCGTTGAGGTCGCATTTCGTCCCGCATAGCGGGTTGAAGTACGACCTCAAGCAGCTTGGGACTTAGCTGCCTTTCCCGGAGTTCTTGCCGGAGTCTTTGCTCCCGCCTTTCGAGCTCCCGGTATTGCCTTTCGAACCGCCAGTCGTCGGTTCCTCGAAGACCGGCCCTTCCTCGGGCTGCGGGTAAGCCTCGACAGCGAGGTTCCAGCCTTTGAGAGTGAACGTCACGTCTTTGGCGCCGGCGTACTGCACCGCCACCGTGTGACCTCCTTTAGCCAACACCGAGGTCTGCACGACCGTGTTCTGAATCGGCACCGGGACCGGTGAGGCCGCGGTCGAAGCGGTGAAGTTGACTTTCCCGGTCGCCTGGCCGTCGACCAGGATCTGAATCGGGCATGCCTTGTCCGGCCCGGGTTTGGCGGCCGTGCAAGTGGCCTGGCCCGAGAAGCTGATCACGACAGAGCTCGCCGTCGCTTTCGTCGCAAACGAGGTGAATGCACTCGGGATGTACCCCGCGGTGGTCGCAGCCAATGAGAACGTCGCGGTGCCGGCGGCGATTCCCGCTACCGGTTGCTGCGGCGCCGTCGCTTTGGCCACGTACAGGTTCGAGGCCGTCTTTTTCTTCAGGTAGAGCGTCGACGCTTTCTTGTTGGTCACATAGACCTTGGCCGCTTTCTGGTTCGTCAGGAACGACTCGGCGACCGCGGGCACCACCGTCGCCGAGACGGCAACCGCGGCCGCCAGAACGACGACGGTCGCCGCTCGAGGGGTGGAAAGCCTTCTCTTCAACAATTGATCCTCCATGTCTGTGGCCCGCCGGATCGCCTTTCTGGCGCTGGCTGACAACCATTCTTTACTAAGAAGGTCAATAAACTACAGAAACTGGTAGCCTAAGTCGATCAAGTTGGTCAAAAAAGTCTTGTTAACCCCCGGCAGGAAAGGAATCACTACTGATGAAAATCAAGACCCTCGCCATCGCGGCACTTGCCCTGGCTGGCCTTGCCGCGCCGGCGTCGGCCGGAGCGGTGACCTACATCGGGTCCGGCTCCGTCGCCGCGCAGCCTGTGCTGCAGGCCCTGTTCTCCACTTACACGAAACAGGTGAATCCGAAAGTCAAGTTCGTCTACACCGCCAACGGCGGCAACGCCGGCGTCAAAGATGTGCAGAACGGGACCAGCCAGTTCGCCGGTAACGCCCGCACCCCACTCCCCAGTGACGCCGGTACCACCTACATCAAGATGTTCATGGACGGGCTCTGCATGGATGTGAACGCGAAAAACCCGCTCACCAACATCAGCATCCAGCAGACCCACGACATCTACCGGGGTCTGATCACCAACTGGAGCCAGATTCCCGGCTCACTCGACACGACGATCTCCCCGGTCGGTCGTGACACCAACGGAGGGACCTACAACTTCTTCCTCCAGTCGGTGCTCAACAACGAACCGCCGGCGTCCAACGTCAACGCACTGACCGCCGACGGCCTGGTCGTCAACGCGGTCAAGCAGGACATCAACGCGATTGGCTACGCCGGTCTCGCCTGGCAGGGCAGCAAAAAGCTGAAGACCCTCAAAGTCAACGGCATTCCCTGCGCGCCGAGCAAGATCAGCGTGGAGCCGCTCAAGTACCCGCTCTCTCGTTACCTGTTCTTCGTCCTCCCCGGCGATGGCAGCACGAGCCCGAAAGGCCTGCTCAAATTCGTCGACTGGATGCGGCGTAGCGAGCTGGCCGGCGAAGTGATCCTGAAAGCTGGCGGCGTTCCCGCCTTCAACAAGGGCTTCTAGCCCTTGCAGGAGGAGTTCACTCCCGAGTACGGCCCCAAGTGGTCGGACCAGCGCGTCGAGCGGATGCTCGGCGTGCTGGTCTGCACGCTCGTCGGCCTGCTGCTGGCGCTGATCGTCACGGTCTTCGTCCGCGGCTGGCCGTCGTTCGCGCACAACGGTCTCGCCTGGTTCGGCTCCGGCGGCAACGTCGACGACCAGCTCAACGCGATCTTCCTATCCGGCCAGTCCGGCGCCGAATACATCTACACCTTCCACGCCTGGCCCCTGCTCTGGAGCACGATGCTGATCACCGGCGGCGCGGTCCTGATCTCGCTCTTCTCCGCCCTCTTCGTCGCCGTCTTCATCGTCGAGTTCGCACCGGAGTGGATGAGCAACATCCTGCAGCCCGTAGTCCGCTTCCTCGCCAGCGTCCCCTCGGTGATCTACGGCCTGCTCGGCGTCCTCGTCCTGGTTCCGTTCATCGGCAACCATTTGATCTCCGAGGAGCAGAAGGCCTCGGTCGCGGGCATCATCTCGCTCACCGGCTACAGCCTGATCGCCGGCGTGGTCGTGCTGGCGATGATGATCGCGCCGCTGATGGTCTCGATCTTCACCGACGGGCTGCGCTCGGTGAAACCCGGCTGGCTCGAAGGCTCGCTGGCGCTCGGCGTCAACCGCTGGCGCACGACCTGGAAGATCGGCGTCCGCGCCGCCCGGCCGGCGATCGTCGCCGGCACCGTGCTGGCCACGGCGCGGGCGATCGGCGAGGCGGTGATGCTGGCGATGCTCTCCGGCTCGGTCGGCTTCGCCCCCAACCCCGCCGACGGCGTGATCTTCATCTTCGAGCCCTCGCGACCGCTGGCGCCGACGATCGTCAAGAACATCGACCAGCTGAGCTCGCCCCCGGGCAACGCGACCCTCTTCTCGATCGCCACGGTGCTGCTCTTCTCGGCGACGATCTTCTCGCTCTGCGGCCATCTGGCCCGGCGCTCGATGCGGAAGTACGGGACCGCCTGATGGAGCGCTCGGTAACGATCCCGCCGGTTCCCAAGCCGGTGCAGCCGCCCCCTGGCTCGGGCGGCGGCAAGGGCGCGGTCGAGGGCAGCGCGACCTGGCGGCTCAGCGACCGCATCGGCCTCGCGATCTGCTGGGGCCTGGGGCTGCTCTTCTGCGCGCTCGCGGTGGCGATCGTTCTCTACCTGCTGGTCCAGGGGGTCAAGTACCTGCGGCCGGAGATGCTGACCACGCCCGCCTCGGCCGGCTACACCCAAGCCGAATCGGGCGGCTTCTCCGACGCCCTGATCGGCACCCTGATCGTCGCCGCGATGGGGATCGCGGTGGCGTTGCCGCTCGGGGTCGCGACCGCGGTCTGGCTGGTCGAGTACGGGCGCCCGGCGGGGCTGGCCCGGATCACCGAGTCGACGATCGAGGCGATCGCCGGCATCCCCTCGATCGTCCTCGCCCTCTTCGGCACGGTCATCTTCTCCAGCACCGCGCTCGGCTTCCTCAGCCGCACCACCGAAGGCGTCGTCTTCGGCCGCTCCTTCTTCGCCGCCGGGGCGATGCTCTCGCTGGTGGCGTTGCCGCTGATCGTCGCCAGCACCCGCGAGGGGCTGAACGCGATCCCGCGCCACGTGCGCGAGGCCTCCTTCGCGGTCGGCAAGACGAAGGCGGCGACGACGCGGCGGATCCTCCTCCCCACCGCCAAGCCGCAGATCGCCACCGGCGCGATGCTCGGCCTCGGCCGGATCATCGGCGACACCGCGATCATCGTCGTCCTCCTCGGCGCGACCCAGAACTTCGCCCCGGTCGAAGACGCCAGCTTCCCGCTGAATTACCTGCGCGGGGCCGGCACCACCCTCACCAACTTCGTCTATGAGGCCTCCCCCACGGGGAACCTCAACCAGCCCGAGAAAGCCTACGCGGCGGCTTTCGTCCTGCTGCTGATGGTCCTGGCGTTGAACGCCGCCGTCGACATCGTCCACCGCCGCGCAAGAAAGGTAGGAACGTGGAGTTCCTGAACCCACCACCGCCGCCGATCCGGCGCTTGCCGCTCGAGGACCCGCCGGCAGCCGCCGAGGCGGCCCCTGCGCCGGCCCAGAACGGCAACGGCCACGTCGCGCATGGAAGCAGCGGCTTCACCGCGGCAAAGCGCTCGATCAGCGCCCCTCAGTTCTCGATCCGGCGCATGGAGATCGACCGGGTGTCGGTCTTCTACGGCGCCAAAGAGGCGGTCAAATCGGTCTCCCTGCCCGTCCGCCAAGGGGAGGTCCTCTCCCTGATCGGCCCTTCGGGCTGCGGCAAGACGACGCTGCTGCGCTCGCTCAACCGGCTCACCGAGCTGACCTCGCAGGCGCGGCTGACCGGCCGCATCCTGCTCGACGACGTCGACATCCACCAGATCGAGCCCACCCTGCTGCGACGCCGGGTGACGATGGTCTTCCAGCAGCCGAACCCGTTCCCGATGAGCGTGTTCGACAACATCGCCTACGTGATCCGCGAGCAGGGCTCGCGCCGCATGCGCAAAAAGGCGCTGGAGCCGGCGGTGCACAGCGCCCTCGACCGCGCCGGCCTCTTCGAGGAGGTCAAGGACGACCTCGACCATCCGGCGCTGAAGCTCTCGGGCGGCCAGCAGCAGCGGCTCTGCATCGCCCGCGCCCTCGCCGCCGAGCCGGAGGTCCTGCTGCTGGACGAGCCCTGCTCGGCGCTGGACCCGAAATCGACCCAGGTGATCGAGGACCTGATCGTGAAACTGCGCGACGACGTCGCGGTCGTGATCGTCACCCACAACCTGCAGCAGGCCTACCGGATCGCCGACCACGTCGCCTTCATGTACCTGGGCGACCTGGTCGAGTACAACAGCGCGACGACGCTCTTCGGCTCGCCGCGGGAGCAACGCACGAGGGAGTACGTGAGCGGTGCTTTCGGCTAGGGCACAGCTTCCCCGGCTCGCGGTCGCCGCCTGCTGCGGCTCGCTCCTGCTCGGGGCGGCCGCCGGCTGCTCGACGACGCAGGAAAAGGCGGCCGAGCACCAGGCCGAATCCAAGCGCATCCTCGATGCACGGGAGAAGCGCCAGCAGAAGAAGAAGCAGGCCAAGGACAAGAAGAAAGACGGCAAGGAGGGAAGCGCCCAATGAACGTGACGCCGCCCAAATACGAGCCCTGCGAGGAGTGCGGGGCGCCGATGGACCCCCAGCAGCGCTATTGCGTCGAGTGCGCCGCCCGGCGCGGCAACGGCGCCAACCCCGCCTCGCGCTACTTCGCGGCGCTGAGCAGGAAATCGCGCCGACCGCTGACCGGGCCGAAAAAAGAGAAGCCGCCGGCGAGCAGCCGCGCCGCCGCGGTCGCGTTCTTCGCCCTGCTGCCGATCGCCGTCGCGCTCGGCGTCATCGTCGGTCGCGGCAGTGGCGGGGACGGCGACAGCGAGGCCCTGCTGCAGGCGCTGCGGGCGCAGGAGGCGACCGCCGCGACGAACACCGCCTCCCCTGGGGCGACCGCCACGACCGCCGGCAAGAAAGCCGGTAAAGCCAAAGCCGGCAAAGCCTCGGCGAAAGGCGAAGGCAAAGTGACGAAAACCGCCAACGGCGACGTGCACGAGGTCACGGAATTCAAAGCGTCCGCCGAGAAGGAACAGGAAGACACGCGCCTGGTCGAAGAAAACCCCGAACAGGTCGGCGACGACTACATCAAAGCCCAGCAGAACCTGCCCGACGTGGTTGTCGTCGGCGGCGACGGCAGCGGGCCGGCACCGACGAACGGAGCGGAACCATGAGCCGCCTCACCGACCTCGCCCGCAAGCAGGCGGGAAGGCTGCGACGCGAGGAGAAACCGCCTGCGCCCGACCCGAAGGCGACGCCCCCGATCGAGCCGCCCAAACAGGAGAGCCAGCAACTGGTCGGCCAGCGTGACCGGCTGCTGGAGAAGTTCACGGTGATGCAGTCCGACCTCGGCGGCGCCTTCTACGAGATGGCGATCCGCGACCACGTGCGCCTCGACGTGCTGACCCGCAAAGCGGCGGAGCTGCAGCGGGTCGACGCCGAGCTGACCGCGGTCGAGCGCCTGCTCGAGATCGAGCGCTCCGACGCCGCCGGGCACTGCCCGAGCTGCGGCTCGCCGTTCCGCCACGGGGTGCGCTTCTGCGACCAGTGCGGCAGCTCTCTGGCCGCGCCACCGCCCGAGCCTGCTGCGACGGCGCCGACCCCACCTGTCCCGGCCGAGTCTGCCGCGACGGAACCGATCCCACCTGTCGCGCCCGCGCCTGCCCCGACCACGGAGACCACCCCGTGAGCTGGCTCGGCGCCCTCACGGGCAAAGCGATCGCCGCGGCGGCGACCCTGACGGGCAAAAAATTCGCCCTGATGGTCGCCTCCTCTCTGGTCGCGACGACCGGGGTCATCGGGGCGGCTGTGACCAGCAGCGACAACGACCTCGGGCCGCTCTCGGCCCTGGTCGGGCAGCGCCTCGCCTCCAGCGAGGCGCCCGCCGCCCCCGAACCCACCGAACTCGATGAAACGGCGGCCGAACCGGCCGGCGGGTCCTCCCTACCCGCGTCGGAAGGGGAAGCAGCTTCCTCCGGGCTGCTTCCCTCGCCGCCGCTGAGCGAAGAACCCGCCCCGGAACCGGAAGAAGAAGAACCGGAACCCGAGCCCGAAGTACCCGAGCCCGAACCGGGCCCGATCCAGCACGTCTTTGTCGTCTCGCTCGCCAGTCCTGGCTACGAGGCCGCCTTCGGGGCGGCGCCGCAAATGCCCTACCTGGCCGGGACCCTGCGCCCTCAGGGCCTGCTGCTGAGCGGCTACTCGGTGCTCGACACCACCGCCCTGCCCAACTCGCTGGCCGCAGTCAGCGGCCAGCCGCCGAACCCGGCGACCAAGGCCGACTGCCCGACCTGGCAGGAAATCCCCGCCGGAGCCAAGGTCAGCTCCAGCGGCGTGGTCAGCGGCAGCGGCTGCGTCTATCCGGTGGAAACGCTGACGATCGCCGACCAGTTGGTCGGCGAGCAGCTCACCTGGCGCGCCTACATGGAGGGCATGGCGGACCCGGCGACGGGCCAGCCTGCCAACTGCGTCCACGCCGAACCGGACGCTGCCGAGGTACCCGTCACCGGCGGCTACGCGGCCCGGCTCAACCCCTTCGCCTACTTCCACTCGCTGCTCGACCTCGGCGACTGCGCCACCAACGACGTGCCGCTGACCGAGCTGGAAAAGGACCTGCGCAAGGCCGACGCCACCCCCAACTACTCCTACATCTCGCCCAACCTCTGCAACGCCGGGGTCAGCGGCCAGTGCCCGGCCGGGGCGCCCGAAGGCGCCGCCAGCGCCGATGCCTGGCTCGCCGCCTGGGTGCCGAAAATCCTCGGCTCGGCCGCCTTCAAGAAGGACGGGCTGCTGGTCATCAGCTTCGGCCAGGTCAACCCTGCGCCGATCGATCCCGCAACCGGTGCCCCGGTGGCGGTCGCGTCCCCGCTCAAGACCGGCGCCCTGCTGCTCTCCAAACAGGTCAGCCCCGGCGCCACCGACGCCAGCCCCTACGACCCCTACTCGCTGCTGCGCTCGGTCGAGGAGCTGTTCCGGCTCGACCCCCTGGCCCGCACCGGCGCCAGCAAGACGCGCTCCTTCGCCCCCGCTCTGCTGGGCGAAAACGGCGGCGACTGACGCGCAGCCGACTTTGTACGGGCTATAGCACGTCAAAAGTCGGCTGCGCGTGGTTTCTGAGAGGGTTGGCGGGATGAACGGGCCAGAGCAGAGCGGCGAGCCGATCACGGCCGCCGGCATCGAAGACCTGAAAGCCGAACTGGCTGAGCTGGAAGGTCCGGCGCGGCTGGCGATGGCGGCGCGGATCAAAGTCGCCCGCGACGAGGGCGACCTCAAGGAGAACGCCGAGTATCACGTCGCCAAAGAGGACCAGGCGCACCTGGAGACGCGGATCAAGCGGATGCAGGAACGGCTCCACAATGCCGTCGTCGTCGAGGTCGACCCCAGCGCCGGCAACGACGCCTTCGCCTTCGGTCTCACCGCCGAGGTGCTCGACATAGGCAAAGGCGAGACCAACGCCTGGACCCTGGTCGGCTCGACCGAGGCCAACCTGGCCGAAGGCCGGCTCTCGGCCGAGTCGCCGATCGGCCGCGCCCTGATGAACACCAAGGTCGGCGCCACGGTCACGGTCGAGACGCCGAAAGGCGAGCGCGACTTCAAAGTCGTCAAGCTCATCTCCTAGGCCATGACCCCGTGCTGAGGCTGCGCTCATCGGTCGAGGCCGAAAGGGCCGGCCATTTCGGCGACCTGCTGCGGGAGCTGGAGGGAGTGCGGCGCGTGGTGCAGCACCGCGACGAGGCATCTGCGACGGACGCGGTCGTGTTTGTCGCCGACGTCGAGCCGGCCGCCGCCGACCGCCTCGTCGAGGCGATCCTCGAGCTGGAGATCGGGCCCGACGACTACGTCCTGACCAAAGTCGACGTGGTGGCGCCGCTGCGCCGCGGACTCGGCCCCGGCAACGACGGCCGCGAGGGCTTCGCCTGGGTCGAGGTGATCGGCCAGGCGCGCGCCAACTCGCGGCCGCTTGCCCGCTATCTGGCCCTGATCAACGTCGCCGCGGTGATCGCCGCCCTCGGCGTGATCACCAACAGCTCGATCTTGATCGTCGGCGCGATGGCGGTCAGCCCCGACCTGCTGCCGATCTGCGCCACCTGCGTCGGCATCGTCGCCGGCCGCCGCCGCCTCGCGGCGCGCGCCTTCTACACCCTCACCCTGGGGCTGGGGCTCGTCATCTTCACCGCCGCGGTCCTGAGCGCCATCTTGAAATGGACCGGGGCGCTGCCGGACGGTTTCCGGGTCGAGGAATCGAGCCTCTCGACGCTCGCCCACACCGACTACTCGACGGTGCTGATCGCGCTCGCGGCCGGGGTCGCGGCGATGCTCTCCTTCGAGACCCGTGCAAGCGCCGCTGTCGGGGTCGCGATCTCGGTGACGACGATCCCCGCCTCCGCCTACCTCGGTGTCGGGCTGGGCGCGGGAGGCATCGACGAATCGCTGGGGGCGCTGGTGGTGCTGGCGATCAACGTCTCGCTGCTGATCGTCTCCGGCAGCCTGACGCTGTTTATCCAGCGATGGCTGCCGAATCGCTCTCGGGCGCCGGTTTAGCCGGCGCGGCCACCGGCTTCGCCACCCCGGCCGGTGCGACCGGCTCTGACCACGGCGCCGGCTCCGGCCGGCGCTCGTCGTAGATCACGAAGGTCTTCGACATCCGGTCTTCCCAGGCCCTGCGTTCGGCGCCGAAGATGACGCCGAGGAAGCCGATCCCGAAGGTGACTATGGAGAGCGCCAGGCCGATCGCCCGTTTGACCGAGCGGCCGAACCGCAAGCGACCCCCGGCGAGGCGGATCCCGAGGAAGCGCATGCCTGGCGTCTGCCCGGCCAGCGACCAGAAGCCGATCAGGTAGACGGCGCTGATCGCCACCCAGGCGGTCGAGCCGACCGCGATCGCGAAGTTCGAGGCGTCCCCCCCACCGCCGCCGAAGGCGTTGACGAGCAGGGTGACGAGGGCGACCACGGCGGTGAAGCCGAGGTTGACGAAGACGCCGTCGACCGCCATCGCCAGGCCGCGGCTGACGACGCCGGCGTGGTCGGTCGGCTGCTCGCGACGGCGGCGGAAGAAGATGCGGCGGACGATCCGCTCGAGGCTGTCGTCGAGGTTGCGGGCGACTTTGCCGATCGTGCGGCCGATGTCCTCGATCAGCCCGACGCCCTGGGCGCTGATCGCCGCCCGCACCTCGGGCGCCTCGGCGATCCGCTCGACCAGTTGCTGCGCCTCCTCGCTGGCCAGGAGCCGGCGCCAGACCTCGTCGACCAGCTCTGAGTCCAGCGCCTCCAGCAGGGCGCGCTTGACCGCCTCTGACTCCAGCGCCTCCTGCACCGCCTCTTCGACGATCGGGCCTTTGAGGACGCGGGCCATCGCCCGCTCCACCGCCTCGCTCTCGACCGCGGCGACGATAGCCTCCTCGGCCGCGACTTCGACCGCGCGGTCGATCCCGGTCGCCCGGGTGACCGAGCGGGCGCCGCGCACGCCGGCGCCGAGCAGGCGCGCGGAAAGCGGCAGGTGGCCGTTCTGAGCCGGGTCAGGAGTCGCCGTGGAGCGCGGAGTAGAGCCGTTTTCCATACCGCGGCGAGTATACGTCGGGGACGCCTAAGTGGCGACGTTTTCGAGGTGCTCGAGCAGGCGGTCCAGAAACGGAGCCTGGCCGGCGAGGATTTTCTGCCGCGCCGCCTCCAGCCCGAACCACTCCGCCCGGTCGACCTCGGGGAACTCCTCCTGGCGGCCGCTGCGCGGCGGCCATTCCATCTCGAAGCCGATGCTGTGCAGCGTCGCCGGGTCGAAGTCGGCCTCGGCCGCCCAGGCATCGACGAACTTGGCGGCCCGCTGGCGCACCTGGCCGAGCTCGATCAGCTTCTCGGGATCGAGCCGCGGCGGCGCTCCCAGCTCCTCCTCGAGCTCGCGCAGGGCGGCTGTGCGCGGTTCCTCGCCGGGCTCGATTTCACCCTTGGGGATCGACCAGGCGCCCTCGTCCCGCTTCGCCCAGAAGGGCCCGCCGGGGTGGACCAGCAGGAACTCCGTCTCGCCGCCGCCGCGGCGAAAGAGGAGAATTCCGGCGCTGTATTTGGTCGCCACGGCGGTCACCTTTGCACTTCCGCAAGGTGACCGCCGCGCGAGCCTTACTTGCCGCCCAGCCGGAAGGCGACGAGCGCCGCTTTCTGGCCTTCTGCGGTCGGCAGGCCGGCCGGGACGACGAGGGTGTCGCCGCTGATCGCGAGCCCGGTGTTGGCCCCCGCCGGCAGTGCCCCCTGCCAGACTTCGCCGCCGGTCTCGGCGTCGACCCCGTGCACGGTGCCGTCGAAGGTGGCGACGAAGACCATGTCGTTGGCCGCGGTCGGGGCTCCGAAGGCTGCGGACGGGTATTCGTTCTGCCACTTGATCTTGCCGGTCTTGATGTCGACCGCGACCAGTTCGCCGGTGAGCTGTTCGCCTTCCTGGATTTCGCCGGCCTTGCTGACCACGATCGGGTGGTTGACGATCGGGACGAAAACCGTCGTGTCGTTCGCCGCCATCGGCGCGATCACGCCGCCGAAGGTGCCCGGGGCGACTTCCGTTTCCGGCTTCAGCTTCGAGTATTCGCCGCGCATCGCGTAGAGGCCGTCCTTGTCATGGCCGGTGTGGAGGCCGACCGGCCGCTTCCAGACCGGCTTGCCGGTCTTGGCGTCGACAGCGACGACGATCCCGGACTTGCCGGACCCGATCGCCAGGTCTTTGCCACCGGCGTTGACCAGGATCGGCGGGTTCTGGAAGTCCCAGTCGTAGATGTCGTGCGGCGTCAACTGGAAGTACCAGTCCATCTTGCCGGTCTTGGCGTCCATCTTCACCATCGAGTTGGTGTAGAGGTTCGGCCCCGGCCGGCTGGCGCCCCAGAGCGATTTGCCACTGCCCGGGAACGGCGCCGGGTTGCCGGTGCCGAAGAACATCGAGCCTTTGCCGTCGAAGGAGGGCGGGTACCAGAGGCCGCCGCCGGCGTTGGTTTTCGGGTCGCCCCAGAGGCTGCGCGGGACGGTGTCGAAGTGCCATTTCTCTTTGCCGGTTTTGGCGTCGAGCGCGTAGAGCGTGCCGACTCCGCCGGCCGGGTACGAGGAGCCGCCCTGGACTCCGGTCGGCACCGTGGAGACGTAGACGAGACCGTCCTCGTAGCCGGGGGCGATGTCGATCGCTTCGCTGGAGCCGCGCGGCAGTTTGGTCGACCAGACCTCCTCCCCGCTCTCCTGGTCGAGCCCGAAGGCGTCGGTGGAGGTCGCCCCGAAGACCATGCCGTCGGCGACGACGACGCCGTTCGGTCCCTGGTCGGGCACTTCGTATTTCTTCGTCCAGGCGACGTCGCCGCTTTCGAGGTCGATCGCCTGCACGTTGGAGGTCAGGTCCTGGGTGTAGACGACGCCGTTGGCGATCACCGGCGTCGCCGACATGCTGCCGTAGGTGCCTTCCGCGGTCAGCGGCACCGACCAGGCTTCTTCGAGGGTCGCAGCGGAGCTGCGTTTGATCGGCCCTTCGACGAAGCGGGTGTTGGCGAGGTCGACGCCGGGATAACCGGTGCCGGTGAATTCCGGGTCGTCAGAACCCGAACTTCCGCAGCCCGGCAGAACGGCCGCCAGCGCAATCAGCGCCAGGGCCGCCAAGCAGGCAGCGCCCCATTTGGTTGACAACGACCGCATCTGATCCTCCCCTACTCGATTGACAAGGACTGGTCTGGCAGTTCGGCCGAGTGCGCCGGCGGCGCCCCTCCCAGGCCCGGCAGCAACGGCTGCAGGACCCGGTTGGAGAGCAGCCCGAGGGCGCCGAGATTGGCGAAGCCGGGGCCCTGGCTGAGGCCGGCGAGGCCGGGGATCTGCAGCCGCGGCTCCATCCCCCGCAGTTCGAGGTTGCGGCCGATCGGGACCTCGGTGCCGCGGACGCCCTCCCAGAGCGGCCCGACCCGGCTCTCGATCTCCTCCCGCAGCTCCGGCCCGAAGAGGTTGCGAAGCTGCGCCAGCAGGTCGAAGCCGGTGCAGTTGACGACGTACTCGTGCTCTGAGCCGGTCTCCCCACCGGGCGCCGTGTACTCCAGCCGCACCGCCTCGCCGGAGCCGGCGCCGACATCGGTGACCCGGCCGGTGACGAAGCGGCAGCGGTCGTCGTAGGCGATCGCGGAGAGGCTCGGCGGGTCGAAGACGCCACGGTCGGAGTGCTTGACGAAATCGCGCCGGGTTTCCGGGGTCAGCGACTCCCATTCGACCTCGTCGGGGTTGGAGAAGACGCGGTTCTCGAGGAAGCTCTCGCCGCGGCTCAGCGGCAGCATCGGGGTGTAGATCGTGAACCGGGCCTGCGGCCGGAAGCCGCGCAGGAACATCACGCAGCTGAGCGCGCTCTCGCCGCCGCCGACGACGGCGACGTCGCAGGGGCGGTCCTCCGGCAGGTGGGCGAAGTCCGAGCGGCGGCTGTCGCAGTGGAAGACCCGCGAGGCGACGCTGGGCTCGTGCGGGAAGGCGCGGTGGGTGCCGGGGCCGGTCAGGACCAAGGCGCCGCCGGCGCAGTGGAAGGAGCCCTCCGAGGAGGCGACCTCGACCTGCCAGCGGCGCTCCGCGTCGAGCGAGACCTCGGTCACCTGGCCGTGCAGGAGGCGCACCCCCTCGGTCGCTTTGGAGAGGACCCAGCGCAGGTACTCGCCGTAGTCGCGGTGGCGGACCGAGGGCGAGCCGGCGTCGATCCAGCGGGCGTAGCGGCGCCTGGAGATCATGTAGCGCTGCCAGGAGAAGTCGATCGTGCCGGCGTCGAGCGCGTCGCCGGCCTCGCCGAACTCCCGGAAGCTCTGGTACGGGAAGCCGATGTCCTTGATCGGGGTCACCGCCAGCGGCTCCTCGCCGGAGGTCATCCCGTTGAGGCCGAGCCAGGAGGCGGCCGGCTCGGTGCCCTCGACGATCGTCACCGAGATCGGCCCGTGGCCGAGCTGGTTGAGGACGTGGACCTTGGTCGCGATCCCGGCCGCCTTGGCGCCGGCGCCGACGATGACCAAATCGGCCGCTCCTATCGGGCTGCTCTCGGCTGGCATCGGGTTAGGCGGCGATTGGGTTTCGGGGCGCCGGCTGGCCCGCCGGTCGCGGTTCGGCGATCACCAGCGCCCGCTGGTCGGGGCTGAAGGAGATCGCGCTTTTCCTCATCTGCTCGAAGCGGTCGTCGGCGGGGCGCAGCTCGACCTCGGCGATCACCGTGCGCAGCACCCGCTTCATCTCCATTTCCGCGTAGCTTGCGGCGAGGCAGCGGCGGGTGCCGCCGCCGAAGGGGATCCAGGCGTAGGTCGGCGGCGGCCCGGCGAGGAAGCGCTCGGGCAGGAAGCGCTCCGGCTGCGGGTAGAACTCCTCGCGGTTGTGGATCAGCGGGATGCAGGGCGCCACCGTCGTCCCCGCCGGCAGGTCGTAGCCACCCAGCGTCAGCGGCTCCAGCAGCCGCCGCACCACCACCGGCACCGGCGGCCGCATCCGCAGCGTCTCGCGGATCACCGCGTCGAGGTAGGCGCCGTCACCGCCGGCGACGACTTCCTCGCGGGCAAGCTCGAGCTTGTCGGGGTTGCGCATCAGCCGCTCGAAGATCCAGGCCAGCGAGGTCGAGGTCGGGCCGTCGGTGAGCAGGGTCAGCAGTTCGTCGCGCAGGTCCTGCTCGCTGAGCCGCGAGCCGTCCTCGTAGGTGGCGGCAGCCAGCATCGAGACGACCCCGACCGGCGCCGCCTCGGGGTCGGCGCGACGTCGCCGCGCCTCCTCCATCACCGCTTCCTCGACCGGACCCATCGCCTCGCGGTAGCCGCGGCTGCGGGCCAGCCGCTCGGGCCCGTAGAGCGCGAGCCGGGTCAGGTTGCGGGGAACGTTCATCCATTGCGTCAGCGCCGTGAGTCGCCGCCGCACCTCGTCGAGGCGGCCCTCGTCGGGACCGAAGACAGCCCGCATCACCACTTCCTGCGTGATCGCCTGCATCCGCGGCCAGAGCTCGAAGGGCTCGCCGATCGGCCAGCTCGCGACCTCGCGCCGCGCCACCTCGGCCATCATCGCCGCGTCGGCGCCGACCGCCTCGCCGTGGAAGGAGGGCAGCATCAGTTTGCGCCTGGTCATGTGCTCCGGTTCTTCCAGCAGCATCACCGAGCGCGGTCCCAGAACCGGCTTCAGCAGTGGGTTGGCGACCGCGACGCCGACGGCGCGGCCGGCGGTGAAGACGCGTTTGACGTCGTCGGGGTCGCTGAGCAGGACCCAGTCGCCCCAGCGCAGGATGCGCAGGGTGAAGGTGTCGCCGTAGCGGCGGTGGCACTGCTCGAGGAAGGGCAGCGGCCGCCGCATCCAGGCGACCGCCTGCAGCGCCCGCGGTCGGCGCGGCCCGGGCGGCAACGCGCTCACTGGGCGACGCTCCCGTCGGCCTCCGCGGCGAGCCGGTCCATCAGCTCGTCCTCGGCCTTGCAGGTGGCGGCGATCAGCAGATCGAAGAGGTCGGCCATGAACTCGGCCGGGAGACCGACCTCGGCGCCGCGCGCGAGGTAGCGCGCCCGCACCTCCTCGACCCGGTTCGGCTGCATCATCGGGATCTCGTGCTCGCTCTTGTAGACGGCGACTTCGCGGCAGATGTCGAAGCGCTCGCCGAGCAGGCGGGCGATCTCGTCGTCGATCACGTCGAGCCGGCGGCGGAAGGGCTCGAGGCCGCTCATCGCGCCACCTCCGAGTGTCGACTTTTTCGGCCATACGCCGAGAAAGTCGACACCTCGCCGTCGAGCAGGCCGGAAGCGAAGGCGTGGGCGCACTCGGCGAGGGACTCCAGCGCGTAGCCGCCCTCCTGGACGACGCAGACGGGCAGGCCGCTGGCGGCGAGCAGGGCGCCGATCTCGGTGAAGATCTCCGGCGGGAAGTCCCAGTTGCCGTGGGGATCGCCGGCGACGGTGTCGAAACCGAGCGAGACGACCAGCGCCGCCGCGTCCTCGCTCAGCATCTCGACCGAGACCGCGACCTCGTCGAGGTAGCCGGCGTGGTCCGGACACTCGGCGAAGGCGACGGCGCGTTCGCCCTCGGCCCGCGGCAGCCGCTCGCCCGGCGGCAGGTTGGTGACCGGGGACGCGTGCAGCGAGTGCAGGGTGACGTCGGGCATGCGCTCGACCAGGGCCGAGGTGCCGTTGGGGTAGTGCAGGTCGAGGTCGAGGATCCCGACCGGCGCCAAGCGGTTGCTGCGCAGCGTCTGCGCCGCCGCCGCGGCGGAGTTGAGGTAGCAGTAGCCAGCCATCCAGTCGGGCCCGGCGTGATGGCCGGGCGGGCGGCAAACCGCGTAGGCGAAGCGGGCCCCCCCGATGAGCCGCCGCGCCGCCGCGATTGCCGCCCGCGCCGCCTCGTGGGCTGCCTCGACCAGGCCCACGGTGACCGGGATGTCTGGCTCCAGGCCCGGCGGGGAGAAGCCGGCGAGGACGACCTCTCCGTCCTCCGCCCGCACCCCCCGGAGTGCCTCCAGGTAGGAGCCCTCGTGAAGTTCGCGCAAAACCGCATCGACCACCGCCGAGACCGCGTCGGCCTCCTCGAACCGCACTCCGGAGTGGCGAGCGAGGCCGTCGTGCAGCTCGTCGAGACGCTGGTTGCAGTCCGCGCCAGGCAGCCTTCGCTCCCCTTCGCGCACCCAGAGCGAGTCCTCGCCGCTGCCCTGGCGCTGCTCGATCGCGATCAGCTCGCTCACAGCAGCCTCCGCATCCGCGGGCCCAGTTGCTCGAACCCGTTGCGCTCGTAGAAGCCGCGGGTGGCGGCGATCGCGTCGAAGGTCTCGCGCGGCAGACCGACCTCGATCCGCGAAACGCCAGCCGCACGGGCGGCCGCTGCGACCGCCTCGACCAGCTCGGCGCCGACGCCGCGGCTGCGCCAGTCCGGGTGGGTCCAGAGGTCCTGGATCGTCAGGTAGCGGCCGGGGACGTGGATCGCCCGTCCCCAGTTCGCAGCGAGCACGCCGACCGTCTCCCCCTCGGCCTCGGCTAGCAGGAGGACGCCGACGGCGGGATCGTCGAGCAGCGCCGTCACCTCCGCCTCCAGCGCGGCGCGGTCGGGCCGCTGCCCGCCGAGCTCCAGCAGCAGATCCTCGACGGCGCCGGCCACCGCGGCGACGTCCTCGCGGGTCGCCTCGCGCACCCGCACCCCGGTCGCGACCGGCTCGCTCACACCCGCGCCGCCGGCTCGAGGTTCACAGTCCAGGCCGTCTCCGGCTCGTCGCTGCCGGTCACCACCTTGGCGATCGCCGCCATCGGCGCCCGCGCCTTCAGCAGGATCTCGTCGAACTCCTCCTCGGGATCCGACTGCATGACGATCGCGCCGCCGGCGCCGATCGTGGTCCGGCCCGGGCGCATCACGATCGTGCGGATGACGATGCTGAGGTCGGTGCTGCCGTCGGCGCCGAAGTACCCGATCGCGCCCGAGTAGACGCCGCGCGCCTCGTCCTCGAGGTCGTCGATGATCTCCATCGTCCGCTCCTTCGGGGCGCCGGTCATCGAGCCGCCCGGGAAGCAGGCGCGCACGCACTCGACGGCGCTGCGGTGGGGCTCCAGCGAGCCGGTGATCGTCGAGACGACCTGGTGCACGGTCGCGTAGGGCTCGACCACCATCAGTTCCGGCACGCGGACGCTGTCGACGTCTGAGACCCGGCCGAGGTCGTTGCGCAGCAGGTCGACGATCATCAGGTGCTCGGCTCTGGTCTTTTCGTCGGCCGCCAGCTCGTCGCGGCGGGCGGCGTCCTCGGCGGCATCGTCGCTGCGCGAGATCGTGCCCTTGATCGGCCGCGCCTGCACGGTGCGGTCGCGGTCGACCGAGAGGAAGCGCTCGGGCGATGAGCTGACGATCGCCCGCTCGCCGAAGCGCAGGAAGGCCGCAAACGGGGCGGGGTTGCTGCGCCGCAGGTAGCGGTAGAGCTCGAAGGGGTCGGGGCTGGCGCTGGTCGAGATCTGGTCGGTGAGGCAAACCTCGTAGGACTCGCCGGCGGCGAGTTCGGCCTGGCTGCGGGCGATGTCGGCGAGGTAGCGCTCCTGTCCGCGCCCGCACTGGAAGGAGACGGTCGAGCCGGGCTCCTGCGGCGGCGCCAGCGGGCGGGGCTCGGGCGGGTCGGCGATTGCCGCGGCGACCACGGCGGCGGCGCCGTCGAGCCAGCGCTCGCTCTCCTCGTCCTCCTCGCGCCCGATCGCGAAGACGTGGGTGCGGTGGTTGACGTGGTCGACGGCGATCACCCGGTTGGCGAACATCAGCGCCGCGTCGGGCATGCCGGAGCTGTGCACGTTGGGCGAGCCGCAATCGGCCTTGAGCTCGTACCCGAGGTAGCCGACGTAGCCGCCGACCAGGCCGCGCTCGATCCCCTCCGGCGGTGCCACCGCGTTGCGGGCGACCTCCTGGTCGAGCAGGTCGAAGATCGAGCGCCGCTCGACGGTCTCGCCGCGGGCGTGGTGGACGGTGACCTCGCCCTCGTCGACCTCATAGGTGAGCAGGCAGCGGTCGGCGCCGGCGGTGGCGCCGAGGAAAGAGCGCTGGGCGAGCCAGGTCGGGGCGTCGGCGCTGTCGAGCCAGAACGAGTTCTCGGCGTCGCCGAAGAGGCGTTCGTAGAGCTGCTCGGTCGGCGCCTCGCCCTCGAAGCTGCGGACCCGCAGCAGCATCTCGGCCTCCCCCGCCCCCGGCTGGCGGGGCGTTGGCTGCGCGGGCTGCTCCTCGGTGGGCGTCTGCGGCGGGGCGTCCGTGGGACGCGGCCGGCGGTGGCGGCTGGCCAGCGAGTAGAAGTTCTCGGCGATCGCCCGCCCGTGCTCGGTCGCGATCGACTCGGGGTGGAACTGGACGCCCCACATCGGCCGGTTGATGTGCTCGACCCCCATCACCACGCCGTCGTCGTCGCACCAGGCGGTCTCGACCCCCTCCGGGCCGACCTCGGTGGTGATCGCCAGCGAGTGGTAGCGGACCACCGAGAAGTCCTGCGGGATCCCGGCGAAGAGCCCGTCGTTGTTGTGGCGGACGCGGCTGAGGCGGCCGTGCATCGCCATCGGGGCGCTGCCGACGCCACCCTCCAGCAGGTTGCCGATCCCCTGGTGGCCGAGGCAGATGCCGAGCACCGGGATCTCGCTGTAGCGGAGGATGTCGCGGCAGACGCCGAAGTCGTGCCAGCGTTCCGGCCGCCCCGGCCCCGGCGAGAGGACGATCGCGTCGAAGTCCGAGCGGGAGAGCACCCGCCAGGAGACGGCGTCGTTGTTGACCACCACCGGCTCCGAACCCGAGGCCGCCGCCAGCAGGTGGAAGACGTTGTACGTGTAGGAGTCGTGGTTGTCGACCAGCAGGGTCCGCATCACGCCCCCTCCAAGCCGAGGCCGCGGACGCCGCGCTCCAGCACCGGCACCACAACCCGTTCGACCTCGGGCGAGCGCTCCTCGGCCATGTACCAACGGGCGAAGTGCGAGAGGTAGCGGGCGAGCGCGACCGAGTCGAAGGTCTCCACGGCGCTGCGCAGGTGCACCCGGTAGTTCTCCGACTGGACCACGGCGAAGCGGTAGTCGGGGTCGGTGGCGGCGCGGTCGGCCGCGAGCGCGCCTTTGCCGCCGCGGTGGGCGGCGGCGCGGGCGAGATCCCAGCCGAGGCTCCCCTTTTCCTCTTCCAGCAGCTTCTCCGGCTCGAACTCGACTCGCTTGTTGGTCGGCTGCAGGAGGAAGTAGGCGAGCGCGACCTGAGCGGCGACGCGGTCGGGATGGGGATGGTGCTTGCGCACCCGGGACCGCTCCGGCTCCGCCTCCAGTTCCCGCTCCAGCCACTCGCCGAGGTCGTCGATCAAGAGCGCGCCCTCCTCGCTGGAGGTGATCGCGCGCTTCTGGCGGGCGACCATGCCGTGGAAGACGTCGTGGGTCGGCGGGCCGCCGCCCTTGGCGCTGCCGGCGCCGTTGCCGCCGGCGACCCCGAGGTGGTCGATCAGCTTGCGGCGGCAGGTGACGTGGGCGACCCACTCGGTGCCGCAGACCTGCAGCGAGACGACGTCGTCTAGCTCCGGCGCCGCCGACCAGTAGGCGAGCGCCCGCATGTGCTGGGTCGGGAGGCCGTCGGCGCGGACCAGCGGCATCTCTTCCAGCTCCTCGCGCTCGGTTTCGTACATCACCATGCGGTCGCCGCTGCGACGGGTCAGCTTGCCCTCGCTGAGGCCGAGGTTGGTCAGCTCTGCGACCTCCGGCAGGAAGTCGGACTCGAAGATCACCTTGTCGAAGGCGACCCCGAGCCGGGCCAGGGTCTTGCGCTGGCCGGCGATAACCCAGGCCCGCGTCTTCGACCAGATTTCCAGCGCTTCCTGGTCGCCGGCGAGCACCCGCATCATCAGCTCGTCGGCCTCGTCGTTGTACATCGAGGACTCGCGGGCGACCGAGTCCTCGGCCCCGTCCTCGCTGCCGTTGCCGTTGGCGCGGCCGGCCTTGACGTAGTCGGCGTAGCAGTAGCCGACGAAGTGGTCGCTCTTCTCGCCGCCCTCGGGCCAGGCGTGCTGGTCGCCGCCGCGGCCGACGACGCCGGCCATCGCCTCCCCCATGCTGCGGCCGACGTCGCAGATCAGGCTGCGGTTCTCGACACGGGCTCCGGCCTGGGTCAAGGTGGCGGCGATCGCATTGCCGATCGCGAGGTTGCGCAGGTGGCCGATGTGCAGCGCCTTGGTCGTGTTGGCGCCCCAGAAGTAGACGGCGTAGTGGCCGCCGGCGGCGAGGTCGGCGAGGTCGGAATCGCCGCGCTCGCCGGACTCGAGCTCGGCCCCGGTGCGCTCGACCCAATCGTCGGCGAGGCGAAGATGGGCCTGGTCGCCGTTCTGGAGGATCGAGTCGACCCAGGGCTCGGCCTCGATCCGCTCCAGCGCCGCCACCGCCGTCGGATCGTCACGCCAGTCCGGCACCCGCGGCACCAGCATCAGGTCGAAGCCGGCGTCGGGCCGGTGCGGCGTCCGCGCCGCCCACAGCGCGCGACCGTCCCCGTCAATCGCGATCTCGTCCAGCTTGTCGAAAAGATTTGCGCCCATAGCCGATTCCCTTGCCTATTTGGAAATGCACCGGCCGGGGCTCGAACCCGGATCTACGGCTTACAACGCCGTCCCTTTAACCGATTAAGGCACCGGTGCTGGCTATGGTCCCCCCGCCCGATCAGTAACCCTGATTGGTCGAGCGAGGCGCGAGCATAACACCGAATCTGACTCACGCCAAATTTCTTGATCAATTCCCTGGAAAGCGGCGGAAAGCGAGCTACAGAGCGGAGACCCGCCAGTACCAAAGTTTTGATCGATCGCCTTATCGGGCTGCTACGTCAGGCCAGGCGGCGCTCGAAGACGCAATCCAGGCGGCGCTCGTCCTGATCGCCGGGGACGGTCTTGTCGAGCTGCATCGTCGCTTCGCGGCCGTCGATCCGCAGCGTCGCCACCTGGTTGTCGAAGTAGGGACCGTCGGTCAGGCGCCAGCCGATTCCTGGGTCCGGAGCGCCGGCGCTCCGCCCCAGGGCGCGCATCGCGGCGATGAAGGGGCGGCTGAAACCGGCCCGGATCACCCGCCGCTCTTTCTGGTCGAGGGGATTGCGGTAGGGCGAGCAGACGGCCTGGTAGGCGTTGCTCTCCATCCCCACCTCGGGCCGGAACCCGACCTGCGCCAGGTAGGCGTGGTGGACGTCGCCGGAGAGGACGACGATCGAGGCCGGAGCCCGGCCCCGCTGGCCGGATCCGACCTGCTCCAGCAGCTCGCGCATGCGCGCGAAAGAGTCCTGGAAGGAGGCCCAGTGGTCGAAGTCGACGGCGCGCCGCGCCTTCTCCGCGAGCTTCGCGGCGAGTCCACCCCAAGCGCCGTCGCAGATCCGCTCGTTCCAGGCCTCGAGGTGGTGGAAGCCGGGCGAGAGCAGCAGCGGCACGGTGGTGGCGAAGACCAGGTGGTCGAAATCGCCGCTGGCGTGCTCGACGATCCACTCCCACTCCTCTTCGTCGACCATCGAGCGCTCCCCCGGCTTCAGCACCCGGCCGGCGCGGGAGTCGACGAAGATGATCCGGGTGCCGCCGATGTCGCGGCAGTAGCTCCAGCGCACCCCGGCTTCGGTCGAGGAGACCTTCGCCGCGAACTCGCGCAGAACCGAGGTGGCGTGCACGTTGCCGCGGACCTGCGGGTAGAGGTCGTCTTCGTCGAGCGCCCGCGGCGAGAGGTTGCCGAGGTGCTGGTAGACCCAGTAGCTCATGATTCCCGAGGTCGCGCGCCGGTGCCACCAGGACTTCTGCCGCATCTCCTCGACCCAACTGGCGGAGATGTTCCAGTCGTCGCTCATGTCGTGGTCGTCCCACTGCATCGAGACCGAGACGGTGGAGAAGAGCCAGCGGATCAGCGGGTCGGTCCAGGCCTCCTCATAGAGCCAGGAGTACTCCTCGTAGTCGGTCACCTCCCGCCCCGGCGGGGTCTCGGTGCCGCGGCGCCTATGGATCCGTTCGCGCGTGTGCGGGGCTCCCTCGTCGACGTAGACCTGGTCGCCGAGCAGGAGCAGCAGCTCCGGCCACTTGTCGCGCTCGGTTCGGGTCATTTCCCGCGCCAGCACCCGCAGCGCGTCGAACTCGAAGCCGTCCTCGTGCTCGTCCTTGCTCAGCACGTAGGGCTCCTCGTGCGGCAGCGAGACCCGACAGGAGCCGAAGCAGACGTCGAGCGGACGGTCGCGGCCGAAGGTGCGAATCGCGCTCGGCGGCAGGTCGGAGCCGGGCGGCGGCCAGACCTCCTCCCCGTCGAGCTTGACCCCGTACTCGTAGAACCCGGCCGACTCCAGACCTTCGATCCGGACCAGCGCGTAGTGATGCTCCTCGACCGTAAAGGTCGGCTCGGTGCGGCCGAGGATCTCGACCTCGCAGGGCGCATCGGTCTCGACCCAGACCGTCGCCTCGGTCTCGCCGAGATAGCGCAACAGCGGTCCTAGCCGGAGATTGGGCACGATCCCCTATCCATCCCCGCATGGCGGGGCACGCAAACGCCGCTTAGATGCGGCCGGCCTCGAGCAGGCGGCTGAGGAAGCGCTTGGTCTCCTCGCGCTCGGGTGAGGAGAGGACCTGGGAGGGCGGGCCCTGCTCGATGATCCGGCCCTCGTGCAGGAAGGCGACCCGGTCGGCGACCTCGCGGGCGAAGCTCATCTCGTGGGTGGCGATCAGCATCGTCATCCCCTCCGCCTTGAGGTCGCGGACGGCGGCGAGGACCTCGCCGACGAGCTCGGGGTCGAGGGCACTGGTCACCTCGTCGAGGAGGAAGGCGCGCGGCTTACCGGAGAAGGCGCGGGCGATCGCGACCCGCTGCTGCTGGCCGCCGGAGAGGTTGTCGGGGCGGTCGTCCTCGCGGCCTTCGAGGCCGAAGCGGGCGAGCAGCGCACGGCCGCGCTCCTCGGCCTCGGCGCGGCCGACCCCGTGGCCGCGCATCTCCCCCAGGACCACGTTCTGCAGCGCGGTCAGGTGCGGGAAGAGGTTGTAGGCCTGGAAGACGAGCCCGAGCCGGCGCCGCACCGCGACCGGCTCGACCGAGGGGTCGGTGATCACCTCGCCGTCGAGAAAGACGTCGCCGTCGTCGATCTCCTCCAGCAGGTCGATGCAGCGCAGCAGCGTCGACTTGCCGGAGCCCGAGGCGCCGATCAGGGCGACGGCTTCGTGCTCGGAGACCTCGAGGTCGATGCCGCGCAGGACCTGGCGCTCGCCGTAGGCCTTGGTGACGCCGCGCAGCTCCAGGACCGCGCTCACCGCACCGCCCCCTCGGCGCCGCCGCCCATGCGCTCGACCACCCGCGCCAGCGGCACGGTGACCGCGAGGTAGAGGATCGCGGCGGCGATCAGCGGCGTGAAGTTGAAGTTCTCGCCCTGGATGATCTGGGCGATGCGGAAGGCCTCGGCCGGGCCGAGAATCGAGACCAGGGCGACGTCCTTCTGCAGAGCGACGAAGTCGTTGAGCAGGGGCGGGGCGAGGCGGCGCACCGCCTGCGGCAGGATCACGAACCGCATCGCCTGCGATTCGGAGAGTCCGATCGCCAGCGCCGCGTCGCGCTGGCCGCGGTGGACGGAGTTGATCCCGGCCCGGTAGACCTCGGCGACGTAGGCGCTGTAGGAGAGACCGAGGGCGATGCCACCGAGCACGATCGGGTCGGTCGGTAGGCCGGTCAACTGCAGCGCCGGAACTCCGAACCCGACCAGGTAGACGAGCAGGATCGTCGGGGTGCCGCGGAAGACGTCGACGAAGAGCATGCCGAGCAGCCGCAGGGGGAAGAGCGCCGCCGCGCTGCTGGTCCGCACCAGGGCGATCGCGAGTCCGGCGATCAGCACCGCGATCTCGACGATCACGAACAGCTTCACGTCGAGCCAGAAGCCCTCGAGCACTTCGGGGAAAGAGTCCTTGAAGACGTCCCAATTGAAGAAGGTCTCCCGCACTTCCGGCCAGCCGGGGCTGGTCAGGATCCAGGTGGCGAGGCCGCCGAGGACGACAACGGTGGAGACGGCGGCGATCGCCAGCCCGCGGCGCTCCTTGCGTCGCTTCGCGGCCTCGCGTTCGAGGCGGCGGGCGCTGATGGCGACGGTCTCGGTCAAGCGACGGACGGCATTCTGACGCGAGCTGGACGACGCCGCTGGGCGATTCGCGGAATCAGTCCAGTTTGGGAGCGCCGGCCGCCTGGCTCATCCAGCGGTCGGTGATCTTCTGCAGTTCGCCGGATTCGCTCAGGTCCTCGACGGCCTGGGAGACGCAGGCGGTGAGCGGCGAGTCTTTCTGCAGCAGTGCCCCCCACTCGTCGCCGCCGGGAGCGCTGAACTGGCCGACGACGGTCGCCGCCGGGACCTGGACCGCGGTCAGGTAGAGCGCGGTCGGGAGATCGACCGCGACGGCGTCGATCGTTTCGTTCTTCAGCGCCGTGACGACGTCGGTGGAGTTGTTGAAGACCTGCGGCTGCTCGCTCGGGTCGATTTCGTTTTCGACCGCTTCGAGGCTGCTGGTGCCGATCTGGACGCCGATCTTCGCGTCCTGCAGTTCTTCCAGCGACCCGGCCGAGGCGGCGTCGGAGTCCTTCAGCGCGACGATCGCCTGGTTGGCGGTGTAGTACGGGGTCGAGAAGTCGACCTGCTTTTCGCGCGGCGCGGTGATCGAGATCTGGTTGACGTCGAAGTCGAAGTCCTTGGGGCCGGGCGCGTAGGAGGAGTTGAACGGCTCCACCGTCCACTCGACTTTGGCGGCGGGGTAGCCGAGCTCCTTGCCGATCGCGTAGGCGACGGCGCCCTCGAAGCCTTCGCCGTTGGTCGGGTCGTCGTCTTCGAAGTAGGGCGGGAAGGCCGGCTTGTCGGTGGCGACGGTGAGCACGCCGGCCTTCTGCGTGTCGAGCTCGCCCGGCACGCAGGCCTCAGCCGAGGCCGATGCGCCGGTGCTTTCGGTCGAGCCGTCGTCTGAGCTGCCGCAGCCGACGATCAGCAGCAGCGCGGGGACAAAAAGAAGGGTGGCAAAAAGCTTCTTCATCGGCGCGAGGGGCGCGATCCTATGTCAAAAGACGGTGAAAGGTGCGCCGCGGGCGAGATCAGCTCGGCGGGTGTTCGGCCGCACGCTCGCGCGCTTCGGACTTCTGCTCCAGCGTCATCGCCCCCGGGTGCCCGTCACCGGGCCATGGTGAGAGGACCAGCAGCAGCCGCGCGTCGGCGTTGGCGGTCACGGTGCGGCGCTCGCCGGGGTCGAATTCGAGCAGGTGCCCGGGCCCGGCCGTGACGCTCTCGCCGTTCGCGCTCACCTCGACCTCGCCGGCGACGACGACCACCCGCGCCCGCTCGTGCACCTCGTGCTCCCGCATCTCCTCCCCGGCCGGCAGCAGGATCAGGATCGTCCGCGCATCCTCAGCCGAGGCAAGGATCTGCGGCTGGTGCGGCTCTGCCTCGATGCTCTGCAAATCCCAACTGCGCATGCGTCTGTTCTACCAGGAATAACGTCTGACGTTGGTCTAGGCTCGCTCTGTCCGGTAGCGACCAGAGGAGGACGAGATGTATGCACGAGTAGCCCGTTGGGAGGGCGCCGATGCGAAGTCGCTGGATGACAGCGCTGCCCAGATCCGGGCGCGGTCCGAGTCGGAGGGCGGTCCGCCGCCCGGGGTGCCGGCGAAGGAGTTCCTGCTCCTTCACGACACCGCCGCCGGCAAGGCGCTGGCGATCACGCTGTTCGAGACCGAGGAGGACTACAACCAAGGCGACGAGACCCTCAACTCGATGAGCCCGCCCGGCGAAGGGATGGGAACCCGCGTCTCGGTCGAGAAGATGGAGCTCGCTGTTCACGTCCAGGTTTAGGTCCGCGATTGCGAAACCGGGCCGGCGATCTCGCCGGCCCGGTGCTGCTTACGCTCGATCAACTCTGCTGAGCAAATCGATGGACAGCTATGTCGTAACTGTTGTCATGCTGAGTGGCGCGTAGGCGGCTTCGCTGCCTTTGTTGCGGCCACTCAGTGTCAGACTGCCTTCCATCCCGGCTTTGGTGCCCCTGCATTTGAACGTGTTGTGCGTTGTCGTTGTGGCGTGAGTGAAGTTGACTGTCGCCCCTTCCGGGACACCTTTCAAAATGCCGGTACAGGTCCATGTGCCTTCAATCGCCGGGATCTGTTTGCCAACTTCACATGTAACCCAAAAATGCATGAATTCATCGCCGACAACTGGCTCGAGAGCCAATGCATCCCCCTCGTTCTCCGTAGTCAGTGTCACTTCTGTGGTGTGGACAACTCCCTCTTCCCCCTCACCTGGTTCTTTGTCTGTTGTAACTTTGCAGCCTCTATTTTCTGGTTTTGTCACTTGGACCCCGGTGAATGTGATCGTCCCTTTGCCGTGTACATAATGTTCTTTCGAGGGACCTACCTTATTTTCGATCCAACCCGAGGCGCTCACTCCCGTTGCCCCGATTTCAAGCGGGACCCCCGCGATCGTCACTTTCAGTTTGGCTGTAGGTGCCGCGGTTGTGTTGGTTGCAGATTTCGCGTTCGTGGCGATCAGCTCTGTTGTCGCGTTTTCGGAGAACGCCACGTGACCGTATTCAGCCGCGGCAGTTCCCGTGGTCAGGCAGTGCTCGCCTCTCAGCGTGCCCGAGCCTTTCGAGCATGTGAACGCTGTTGTGCCAGTGATCGCCGAGGCGCTCTGGGCCGCAAAGGCGCTGACGAGCAGCACGCAAAGCATGCAGAGGCCGACGATGGTTCTACGTCCGTTCATTTGGATGACTCCCTTGGTATGGCTCGCCCGGGCGGCGAGCGCTTGCCAGATGCACGAGAGTCCCTCCCAATCGGTGCGGAGTCAATCGGCCGAAATGCGGGCTCGCCGGTTTGGCGCTGGCACCGCTCGGCGCGGTGTGGGAGATGGCCTAAGCGAACTGTTGCGTCAGGTCCGCCGGACCGGCGAGGTTGCCGGCCCGGCACTGGTGCGTTTGCTCGATCAGTTGGGCCGAGCGGCAGGCCCTAGATACCTATGTCGTGACTGTTGTCTGTGCTACCGGGGTGTAGGCCCCTTTACTGCCTTGTTCGCGAGCGCTTATTGTCAGTGCGCCTTCGACTCCGGCTTTGGTGCCTTTGACTTTCAGCGTGTTTTGCACTGTCGTCGCTTCGTGCGACAAGGTTGATGTGGCCCCAACGGGGGTCGCTTTCACGTTGCCGGTGATCTGCACTGTTCCTTCGCATGCCGGGAATTTACCTCCACATGTCAGCCAGAAATTCGCGTATGCGCCACCATCCGCGGCTCCGTATTTGAAGAGATCTCCCTGTCCTTCGGTCGTGCCTGTCAATTCTCTGGTGTGGATGACGCCGACTTCGCCCTCTTCGCTGCCACTACCGTCTTCTTTATGTGTTGTGACTTGACAGCCAGATGGGCTTTTTACTTCAACACCGGTAAATGTGATCGTGCCTTTGCTATGGGTGTAATGTTCGCCATTCGCCGCTACCTTGTTTTCCAGCCAACCCACGCCGGTTATTCCCGCGGCGGTGAACTCGACAGGGACTCCTCCAATGGTCGATTTCAGTCTGATGAGCGATGACGAGGCTGTGTTGTTTGCCGTTTGTGAGTTCGTAGCGATCATCTCTGTTTGTTTGTCCTGAGCGATCGCCACATGTCCGTATTCTTTCGCGGCTTCACCCGTCGTAAGGCAGTGCTCGCCTCTCAGCGATTTGTCTCCTCCGCCTTTCACACATGTGAATGCTGTTGTGCCGCTGATCGCCACGGCGCTCTGGGCTGCGAAGGCGCTGACGAGCAGCGCGCAAAGCATGCAGAGGCCCGCGATGGTTCTGTGCTTGTTCATGTTGGAAGCTCCCCCGTCGGCTCGCCGAGACGAGCGCTGGTCAGTGCTCAGAGAGTCCCTGCCGATGGCTGCGGAGTCAATCGGCGGATCGGTGCCCGCGCGACTTCCGCGCGCGTGGATATTCGTCGCCCCCTCCGCGGTTGCGTCGGGCGCGGAGGTGAAGATGGCGCGGTGGACCAGGATCGGCCCGCCCCGAGCGCTGCTCGTCCTCACCTTCGCGACCGGGGGTGATCGTCCGTGATCCGTATTGAGAGCCACTCCGGTCCACGGTCGGACCTGCGACCGATGTTCGAGCTCGCCGAGGACTCGGCGCTCGAACTCGACTCCTACATCGAACTGGGCCAGCTGGTTGTGGCCACCTCCGACGATCAGATCGTCGGGCACCTCCAACTCGTCGAAACCCAGCTCGGGGCCGAGATCAAAAGCATGGCCGTCTTTGTCTCCCACCGCCGGCGTGGCATAGGCGCGGCGCTGGTCGCCGAGGCGATCCAGATTGCGCGCGCCGCTCACCAATCGACGCTCGTGGTCGCCACGGCAGCCGCCGACACCGACAACCTGCGCTTCTATCAACGCCAGGGATTCCGCATTCGCTCGATCGAGCGCGACGCATTCACGGCCGCCGCGGGATACGACCCGGAGGCGAAGATCAACGGGATCCCGTTGCGCGACCGAGTCTGGCTGGACCTCAGCATGGATCGTGCCCGGAACCCCTGAACCAAGCCGGCCTCTCCAGTCGCGACTAGGCTTTGGTCGATGACGATGGGACGCGGAAAAGCCACCCCTCTCCCTTCTGCTGAAGCTGCGGAGGCAGTACGGGTTCAGCGACTGCGTGAAGACGCCAGAAGGCCGATCAGCGTCAACCTGGCCGAAGGCATCGCCCTCAGTCACAAGCTGATGCAGTTCACCGGGGCGGCGCGCCGGGCTTGAGCGAACCAGCCTTCGACGAGCTGTTGCGTCGACTCGCCGAGGCGGATGTCGAGTTCGTGGTCGTCGGCGGCCTGGCAGTGAACGCATGGGGCGTGGTGCGAGGTACAAAGGACGTAGCGTCGTCGTTGCCACCCACGCCGAGAACCTCAAGCGAGTTGCCGAGGTCGCGGTCGCGGTCGGCGGGCACGTACAGCAGGGAGACGCGCTGCTCGGCAGCCCAATCTCCATCGCCGCGGTGCTGACGGGCGGCGAGCAGGTAGCCATCGAGGCCGACCTCGGGCGGCTCGACACCGTCCAGGGTCTCGACGGAGTGCCGAGCTATGGGGAGCTGCGCTCACGCGCCAGCGATGCCGACGTTCTTGGCGTGACCGTGGCGGTCTGCTCAATCGCCGATCTGAAAGAGATGAAGCGAGCCTCGGGGCGGACCCGTGACCTCGCCGACCTCGAGGACCTAGAGACCGCCGGCGACTGATCTCCGCTCGCTGAGCTGGACGATTGGGATCTCGCGGTTTGCCTTGGCTGCTTCGCGGCGGTAGGCGGCGTAGGGAGCGAAGACGCAGTCGGCGAGGGTCCAGAGCCTTTGGCGTTCCGTCTCGTCAGTGACGACCGTGGCCTGCATCGAGATGCCGCCGAAGGTGACCTCGGGGTCGGCCTCGAGGTTGTGGAACCACGCCGGGTGCTGTGGGAGGCCGAGTTTGGAGGCGACGATCGTCGCTCGCTCGCCGTCGTGGAAGTAGATGACGACGTTTCGCCGCACCTCCCCACTCTTGGCGCCGCGGGTCTCGAGCAGCGCGGTCGGCATCGCCAGGCCCATCCCGAGCCTGCCGCCGGTCGCTCGCATCAGGTGCGGATCGAGCTTCCAGACGAGGTGGACCGACATGAACCGGCCGAGAGCGGTGTTGGCCAGCGCGGCGTAGAACCGGCGGAACCAGCCCGGAGGGCGGTTTGGGTCGACGTATTTGAGGCGGGCCGGGGCGGTCAGGTTCGGTAGAACGCGCGGCGGAGGAAGCGGAATCGCCTCGACCTGAGGAAGTCCGGTTCGACCGGTCCGAGCACCAGGCGCGCCCCCGCGTATAGGAGGAAGAGGAGGCAGAGGATGATGACCGGCACCGGCAGGACGCGGGAGCCCGAGTCGCCCTGACCGCCAATGTTGGCGACCGGGGCTGCGGCCACCGCGGAGGCGGGGCTGACCGTGCCGACCTCCGGCCGGGCTACCAATGCCGCGTCGCCGAGCGCCGCAACGCCTTTGTCGGCCGGGGCGATCGTGGGCTCCGGGGCCGGCGGCTCGACCGGCTCCGCGCGGGGGGTCGCTGCCCGCGGTTCGCTCGCCGGCTCCTTGACCACTGGCGGGGTCGGCGGCGGGGACGTTTCCGGCTCGGGGGTGCCACTGGAGCCGCTGCTCGAGGGCTCATCGCTGGTCGATCCCGCCGACTGAGAGCCGCCGCCGCTGCCCAGCGAGCTGCCGTGCTGGGTCGGCGCGGAGCCGCCGCCGGACGTGCCAGTGCTCGGAGACTGCGGGACCCAACCGGTCGAGCCGGGGGTGGTGACCGGCGGTGCCGTGGTTTCAGGGGCCGGCGCGGGTTCGGCCGGGGCTTCGGTGCCCGTTTCCGCCCCCAAGGCGCCCGCCGGCAGCGCAGCGATCAGCGCGATCGCCGCGGCAACCGCGAAAAGCCCGAAGAGACGGGAGCGGCGCAACTTCCTCACCTGGCGGTTTCTTTAGTCATAGTGGAATTGATGGACGGATATTCTAGTCCTGCTTTGTCCATAGTTGTCAGAGATCGTCGCTAGGAGCCGGAAAAGCTTGAAGATCGGAATTTCTCGCCAGGGCCTGCTTGGTGGATTGGCTGCCGCACTCATCGCCACGGCCCTCGGCCTCTCGCTCGCGGTGGCATCCGCGGCCGCTGCGCCGAGCCTCACCGTGTCTGCCTCCGACGCGCTCATCGGCGGGACGATCGACGCGACGGCGCAACTCTCCGATGCCCCGACCGCATCGGGTGAAATCACCTTCGACGTCTTCGGCCCCGGCGACCCGACCTGCACGGGACCGGCCCTAAGCCCGGCCCCGGACCCGGCCCCGGTGGACGGCGAAGGGGAGTACGAATCGGGGGAGATCACCCCACCCAGCGCCGGCACCTACAACTGGCGGGTCAACTACTCGGGCGACTTCGAAAACGCTCCCGCCGAATCCAACTGCCTGGCGACCTCGACGGTGGACAAAGCCAGCCCCGGGCTGAGCGGCAGCGCGAGCTCCGGAGGGGTTGGCACCACGATCACCGACAACGTCACCCTCAGTGGCGGCTTCTCCCCTGGAGGCCAGATTGTCTTCCGCGCCTACGGGCCAGGCGATGCGACCTGCGCTAGCACCGTCGCGTACGAAGCCACGGTCGCCGTTAACGGCAACGATAACTACTCGCCGGCCGGTTTCGCGCCGGGAGCAGGGTCGTACCGCTGGACGGTCAACTACGAAGGCGACGCCAACAACCAGGCGGACAGCCTGGGCTGCGGGTCGCTCAACCAGACCTCGACCGTCGGCAAAGCTTCGCCGTCGCTCTCGGGGTTCGCGACCGCGACGGTCAAAGTCGGAACGACGATTACCGACAGCGTGACCCTGAGCGGCGGCTTCTCCCCCGGCGGCCAGCTCGTCTTCCGCGCCTTCGGGCCTAACGACGCGACCTGCGGCAGCACCGCTGCGTACGAAGCCACTGTCGCCGTTAACGGGAATGGCATCTACGCCCCGGCCGGCTTCGCGCCTGGGCCGGGCGTCTATCGATGGCGGGTCAACTATGAAGGCGACGCCAACAACCAGACCGACAGCTTGAGCTGCGGGTCGACCAATCAGACCTCGACCGTAAGCAAAGCCGCGCCGACCCTCGCGGGGGTGGCCACCGCGGCGGCGAAAGTCGGGGCGACGATTACCGACAGTGCCACCCTCAGCGGCGGCGTCTCCCCCGGTGGCCAGCTTGTCTTCCGCGCCTTCGGCCCGAACGATGCGACCTGCGGGGACAGCGCCGCGTACGAAGCAACGGTCGCCGTCAGCGGCAACGGCACCTACGCCCCGGCCGGCTTCGCTCCGGGGCCGGGCGTTTATCGCTGGACGGTCAACTACGAAGGCGATGCCAACAACCAGGCGGACAGCCTGGGCTGCGGCTCCAGCGACCAGGTCTCCACTGTCAGCAAAGCCTCGCCAACCCTTTCCGGTGTGGCGACGGCTGCGGCCAAAGTTGGGACGACGATCACCGACAGCGCCACCCTCAGCGGCGGCGTCTCCGCCGGCGGCCAGCTCGTCTTCCGCGCCTTCGGCCCGGGCGCCCCGACCTGCGGCGGCTCCCCGGTCTACGAAAAAGCGGTCGCGGTCAGCGGCGACGGCACCTACTCTCCGGCCGGCTTCGCCCCGGCGGCGCCCGGCGCGTACCACTGGACCGTCGCCTACGCGGGTGACGCAAACAACGAAGGGGTCGGCACCAACTGCGGGGGTGCGAACCAGACCACCACCGTCGGCAAAGCGTCGCCGACCCTCGGCGGCGTGGCGACCTCAGTCGTCAAAGTCGGCCTGACCATCACCGACAACGCGACCCTCTCAGGAGGCTTCGCCGCCGGCGGCCAGCTCGTCTTCCGCGCCTACGGCCCCGACGACAAAACCTGCGCCACCACTCCCGCCTACGAAAAAGCGGTCGCGGTCAGTGGCGACGGCACCTACGCCCCGCCCGGTTTCGCGCCGGCGCCGGGGTTGTACCGCTGGACCGTCGCCTACGCGGGCGACTCGAACAACGAAGCGGTCAGCACGGCCTGCGACGTCGACGGTCAGTCCTCGGCGGTCGGCACGGTCGCCGTGGCGTTGACCGCCACCGCCACCGGCGGCACGATCGGGACCGCGGTCACCGCCACGGCGACGATCAAAGAAGGCGCCATCCCGGGCGGGCAAATCACCTTCAAAGCCTTCCCGCCCGCCGACCCCAATTGCGCAGGCGGGGCGGCGTTCAGCTCGACCGTCAACGTCGCCGGCAACGGTCCATACCGCTCGGCCGCGTTCGCGCCGCCGCGGGTCGGCGCCTACCGCTGGACCGTCGCCTACTCGGGCGATCTCAACCACGACCCGGCGACGGTCGGGTGCGGCAAAGCGACCTCGAGCATCTCCCAGGCGAAACCCACGATCGCGGGCGCAGTCAAGCAGCGAGTCGTGGTCGGGGCCAAATTCCGCGATACGGCGACCCTGCTCGGCGGCTACACGCCGGGCGGCTCGGTCACCTTCCGGATCTATGGGCCGGTTGCGTCGGGTTGCGACAAACCCGCGTTCGTCGACACCGTCGCGATCATCGGCAACGGCACCTTCAACTCCGACCCCTTTGTCGCCCTCCGTCCCGGCCGCTACAGCTTCGTCGCCAGCTACTCGGGCGACACCGCGAACCAGGGGACGACCGAGCCCTGCGACTCGCCTGCCCAGGTCGTCGTCGTGCAGAAACGGACGCCGCGCGTGAAGCCGCGGGCGCAACTGATCGACCGGCGCCGGATCTCGATCCGCGCAAGCCTCGCGGGCACCGTCTCCCCGACCGGGAGGATCACCTTCAGCCTCTACCCCCCGGGCGACAAGCGCTGCAAGCGCAAGCCCGCCTTCAGCGGCGCCGTCACCGTGAAGGCGAACGGCACCTTCCCGCTGGCCCAGTACATCGCGACCAAGTCAGGTCGATACCGACTCAGGGTCGGCTACTCCGGGGACGAGCGGAACAAGCGGTTCAAGGGCAGCTGCGGCGGCGCGCAATCAATCCGGATCGAGTGAGTCTCCGTCGGGGCATGCGCGAGCCCGTCACCTCCGAGCTCGCGCGCCTGATAGATGGGACCCGCCGACCAAGACGAGTCAGACCTGAGAGTCCCAGCTCGATCCGGCATGTCAATTGGCCGATGGGCGGGCTCGCCGGTTCGGCGCTCGCACCATCCAGCGCAGTGTGGAATGTGGCTCAACAAACCGCTTCGTCAGTCACGAGCAACGGCGTGTTCGCCTAGGGCTACAGATCAAGCTCTCCCGCCGAGTAGCAGGTAGTGATCATCGGTCCACCCCCGTAGCGCTCGGCGAGCCCGTCCCAGGCGGCGAGGACACAGTCGACCAGGACGACGGCGTCCGCTAGGGGAGAGGTTCTGAGTGAGCGGGGGTGAAGCCGACTTACCCGGCTTTACTTCCCCTTCTTGCAACTAGTAGCGATACGCGGCTTTGAGTCAAAGCTCTTCCCGTTCTGACCCCGCATCTTCACGATCGCCTGGTTGGGCGTCTTGCAGATGTTGGCCGAGTTGACGAGAAGGCCGTTTTTCTTGCCGGATTTCAATTCGATCACGATCTTCGACACCGGAGCATCGGGCACGGTGGCAAAGGTGGTGCGTATCCGCGACTGTTCAGAGCCCTTCTTGTGCACGGCGTCGACGAAGCCGACCTGGACCAGGTGGACCTGGCCACCCAGATCAGCGACGACATCGGGCAGTTCTCGTTCGCCGCCGTTTGAGCGGAAGTAGATCGGGCCTTCGAGTGGTGCGTCAAGCAAGGGGGTGATTGCGCGGACGCGGCCGAGGACAGAGCTCGGTGGGCAATTGCCTGCGGCAAATTGTGGGCGAGTGCATGGGTTCGAAACATGCGCCTGATCTAAGAACTCAGTCGGCGGCAGGGCGACAGATACCCTCGAGATATTCGCCTGT
>DASUZL010000025.1:0-16982 GCA_036376895.1 Solirubrobacterales bacterium | reverse complement strand
CCTTCGCTGACCTGGGTGCCAACATCGACGGCGATCGTTGGATCGAGCTGCATGCGCCCAGCGGGGGGCTGCGTCCCTGCGCGATCTTCATGGACGAGCCCTCGGTGATGGGGACCGAGAACGCGCTGATGGCTGCCGCCCTGACGCCGGGCCCGACGACGATCTCCAATGCCGCCTGCGAGCCCCATGTTCAGGATCTCGCCCGTTTGCTCAGCGCGATGGGGGCCGAGGTCGACGGGATCGGCTCCAACGTGATGACCGTGCACGGCCGCGATCGCCTTGGTGGCGCCCAGCACACGATCTGCGCCGACCACATCGAGGTCGGTAGCTTCATGGCCCTCGCCGCGGCGACGGGCGGCGAGGTGCGCATCCGCGACGTCGAGCCCGCCGACCTGCTGATGACACGGCGGCAGTTCCGCCGCCTCGGCCTGCGCTCGGACATCGACGGCACCGACGTGCTCGTGCCGCCGGGGCAGAAGCTCGAGGTGGAAGCCGACCTCGGCGACGCGATCCCGAAGATCGAGGACGGTCCCTGGCCCGCTTTCCCGGCCGACCTGACCTCGATCGCGCTCGCGCTCGCGACCCAGGCCGATGGCGAGATCCTGATCTTCGAGAAGATGTTCGAGAACCGCCTCTTCTTCGTCGACAAGCTCGTCGCGATGGGCGCTCGGATCACGCTGTGCGATCCCCACAGGGCGATCGTCAGCGGTCCGAGCCGGCTTCACGGCGAGCGCGTCGAGAGCCCCGACATCCGCGCCGGGATGGCGATCCTCATCGCCGCCCTGGCCGCCGAGGGCAGCTCGGAGATCGGCAACATCCGCCAGATCGACCGTGGCTACGAGCAGATCGACGAGCGCCTGCGCGCGCTCGGCGCCCAAATTGAACGGGTTTCGGTCGAGGTCCCTGCGTAACAGGGTTTTCCTCGCTTCTCTCGTAAGGTCCGTTCGATGATCCACCCGATCCCACCCGGAACCCGGGACGTGCTCCCGGACGAGATGCGCGAGCTGCGCCGGCTGGAGCGCGGCCTGATGGAGGTTTTCGAGGCGCGCGGCTACGGCGAGGTGGCGACTCCGGCGATCGAGTACGACGAGGTACTGGCGCGCGGTGACGGCCGCGTCGCGGCTGGTGCCTACCGCTTCTTCGACGAGAGCGGCGACCTGCTGGCGCTGCGCTCGGACATGACCGTGCCGATCGCGCGCCTGGTCGCCAGCCGCTTCGCCGAGGCCGAGCGGCCGCTGCGGCTCTCCTACCTGGCCAGCGCCTACCGCGCCGTGCGTCCCCAGCGCGGGCAGATGCGCGAGTTCGTCCAGGCCGGGGTGGAGCTGATCGGCGCGCCGGCGCCGGAGGGCACGGTCGAGGTGATCGAGGTGCTGGAGGCGGCGCTGCGCGCGGCTGGCCTCGACCGCGCCGTGATCGGGCTCGGCGACGCCGACCTCTACCGCCAGTTGCTGACCGAGTTCGGCCTCTCCGACGAGGCCCGCGAGCCGATCCTCGCCAGCCTCGCCACCCACGATCTGGTCGGCCTCGAGGCCGAGCTGGAGCAAGCCGGGATCGAGAGCGCGCAGGTCGAGACCTGCGTTGCCCTGACCCAGTTGCGCGGCGGCCGCGAGGTGCTGGAGAAGGCCCGCTCGCTGGGCGGCTCCACGGTCGAGCGCGCAACTGCCCGACTGCAGGAGACCTACGACGAGCTCGAGCGCCGCGGCGCCGCCGACCGGGTCCAGATCGACCTCGGGCTGCTGCGCGACCTCGGCTACTACAGCGGCGCCATCCTCGAGGTCTACGACCCCGCGCTCGGCCACGTGCTCGGCGGCGGCGGCCGCTACGACGGCCTGCTCAAGCGCTTCGGGCTCGACCTGCCCGCGGCTGGCTTCGCCCTCTACCTGGAGCGCGTCCACGTCGCCCAGATGGAGGAGGAGTCGCGACGGAGGGCGGAGCTGTGACTTTCCAGGTGGCCGGCAGTCGCGCCAAGGCCGACGGGCCGCTGAAGCTGGCGGTGCCCCGCGGCGCCCTCTTCGACGAGACCCTCGACCTCTTGGACGCGGCCGGCATCGATACCTCACCGGCCCGTGGCGACTCGCGCTCGCTGATCTTCGAGACCGAGGAGATGACGCTGGTGACGATGCGTCCCTCCGACGTCCCCACCTACGTCGAGGCCGGCGCCGCCGATGTCGGCATCACCGGCAAGGACGTGCTGCTGGAGCAGGCCGACCGGGTTGTCTACGAGTTGCTCGACCTCGGCTTCGGCCGATGCCGGATGGTCCTCGCCGGCCGCCGCGGCGACGCCCGCCTGGGTGAGGCGCAGCGGCGTCTGGGGATGATGCGGATCGCGACCAAGTACCCGCGGATCGCCGAGCGCCACTTCGAATCGACCGGCCGCCAGGTCGAGGTGATCGAGGTCAAGGGCTCAGTCGAGCTGGCGCCGCTGATCGGGCTCGGCGACGGCATCGTCGACCTCGTCGCCACCGGCCGCACCCTGGAAGAGAACGACCTCGAGGTGCGCGAGGAGATCCTCGAGTGCACCGCCCGCTTCGTCGCCAACCGCGTCGCCCACAAGCTGCGCGCCGCCGAGGTCGACGAGCTGACCGCGAGGCTGCGGGAGGCGAACAAGGGATGAGGGTTGAGCGCTTCCAGTGGGAAGGGGCCGCACAGACCGCGGCGACGATGCGGGGCTGGTCCTCGACCCTGACCGAGCCGGTCGACGTGACCGAGATCTTCCACCGCGTGGTCGGCACCGGCGCCGCCGGCTGGGCCAGCGAGGAGGCCGTGCTTGAGCTGACCAACCAATTCGACGCCAGCGCCCGACCGCGCGAGCAGCTTCGGGTCGACCCCGATCTCGCCGCTGCCTCCCTCGACGCGCTCGAGTCGACCCTGCGCGAGGCGCTCGACCTCGCCGCCGAGAACGTCCGCGCCGTCGCCGCCGCCCAGCTGGCCGAGCCAAGCCGGGTCGAGCTGCCGCAGGGGCAGACGGTGACGGTGCGCGAAGTCCCGGTCGGGGCCGCCGGCATCTATGCCCCCGGCGGTCGCGCCGCTTACCCCTCCAGCGTTCTGATGTGCGCGATCCCGGCCCGGGTCGCCGGCGTCGAGCGGGTCGCGCTCGCCTCGCCCCCGGGCCCCGACGGCGAACTCAACCCTCTGACCCTCGCTGCGGCGGCGCTCTGCGGCGTGGAGGAGATCTACGCGATGGGCGGGGCGCAGGCGATCTTCGCGCTCGCCCACGGGACCGAGAGCATCGCCCCGGTCGACATGATCGCCGGGCCCGGCAACGCCTGGGTACGGGAGGCCAAGCGCGCCGTCTACGGCCGCGTCGGAATCGACTCCCTCGCCGGTCCCTCGGAGCTGATGGTCGTCGCCGGTCATGACACCGACCCCGAGTGGGTCGCCCTCGACCTCTGCGCCCAGGCCGAGCACGGGGCCGAGAGCCCGCTGTTGGCGGTCGCGGTCGAGGAGCAGGTGCTGGACTCCGTCGCCGCCGCGACTGAGGCCGCCGCTGCCGCCCGGCCCGGGATCGGCGACGCGCCCCTGGCCCTGGTGCTGGTTCCCGACCTCAGCGACGCGATCGACCTCGCCAACGCTTACGCGCCCGAGCACCTGGAGCTGTTCGAGGAGGACGCGGCGCTGCTCGCCGACCGCGTCACTACCGCCGGCTGCGTCTTCGCCGGCCGCTACGGCGCCACCGCCTTCGGCGACTACGTCGCCGGCTCCAACCACGTGCTCCCGACCGGCGGCGCCGGTCGTTTCTCCGGCCCGCTCGGCCCCGCCGCGTTTCGCCGTCGCATCTCCACCGTGGAGATCGGCGCCGAGGCTGCGGCGTCGCTGGCTCCGCACGTTGACGCCCTAGCTAGGGCGGAGGGCTTCCCCGTTCACGGCGAGTCGGCGATGATTAGGCGATGAGCAGAAGCGCGAACAAAGAGCGGCAGACCGCCGAGACCCAGATCCGCCTCGGGCTCGACCTCGACGGCGGCGAGTCCAGCGCCGCCACCGGCGTCGGCTTCCTCGACCACATGCTCGACCTGCTGGCCCGTCACGGACGGCTCGGCCTCAAGGTCGAGGCGACGGGGGATCTGGAGACCGGCGCCCACCACACGGTGGAGGACGTCGGCATCGTCCTCGGCCAGGCGCTCGACGAGGCGCTCGGCGACCGCGCCGGGATCCGCCGCTACGGCTCCGCCCTGGTGCCGATGGACGAGTCGCTGGCCGAGTGCGCGATCGACATCTCCGGCCGCCCGCTCTGCGTCTTCGACGCCGACCTGCCGGCGACCTCGATCGCCGGCTTCGACACCGAGCTGGCCGAGGAGTTCTTCCGCGCTGTCGCCAACAGCTCGAAGATGACCCTGCACGTCTCGGTCCGGTACGGCACCAACGCCCACCACATGATCGAGGCCTGCTTCAAGGCATTCGCCCGCGCGCTCCGCGTCGCCGTCTCGATCGACCCGGAGGAGAGCGGCGTGCCTTCGACCAAGGGAACGCTGAGCGAATGACGGCGCGGATCGCGATCCTCGATTACGGCATGGGCAACCTGCGCTCGGTCGAGAAGGCGCTGGAGCACGTCGGCGCCACGGCCACGATCACGAAGGACGCCGCGACGGTCCAGGCCGCCGACGGAGTGGTCCTGCCAGGCGTCGGCGCCTTCCCGCGGGCGATGGAGCGGATCGGCGAGCTCGGCCTCGACGAGCTGATCGCCGAGCGCCGCGAGGCCGGTGTCCCGATCCTCGGGATCTGCCTCGGCCTGCAGTTGCTCTTCGACTCGACCACCGAGCTCGGCGGTGCCGCCGGCCTCGGCCTGCTGCCCGGGCCGGTCGACGGCATCGAGGCGGACGGGCTCAAGGTCCCGCACATCGGCTGGTCGCCGGTGCGCTGGGAGACCGAGTCGCGCCTGGTCGAGGGCATCCCCTCCGAGACGCCCTTCTACTTCGTCCACTCCTTCGCCCCGCAGCCGGACCCGGGGGTCCTGCTCGGCAGCGCCGCCTACGGCGCCCGCTTCGCCTGCGCGGCGGAGAGCGGCGACGTCTTCGGCGTCCAGTTCCACCCCGAGAAGTCGAGCGCCGCCGGGCTGCGGCTGCTCTCCAACTTCGCCGGGATCTGCGCCGCAGTGCCGGCCTAGGCTGCCGGTGCTCCTCTACCCGGCGATCGACATCCGCGGCGGCAAGGCCGTGCGCCTGCTCGAAGGCGACTACGAGCGGGAGACGACCTACGACGCCGACCCGGTCGATGCCGCGAAGCGCTGGGCCGACGAAGGCGCCGAGTTCCTCCACGTCGTCGACCTCGACGGCGCCAAGGCGGGGGAGCCGCGGAACCTCGATGCGGTCCACCGGATCGCCGCCGCGGTCGAGTGCCCGATCCAGGTCGGCGGCGGCCTGCGCAACCCCGCCTCGGTGGCGCTGCTGCTCGAGGCTGGCGCCGCGCGAGTCGTGATCGGCACCGCAGCCCTGCGCGATCCCGATTTCCTCGCAGCGGCCTTGGCCGAGCACGGCGATCGCATCGTCGTCTCGGTCGACGCTCGCAACGGCAAGGTCTCACTCTCGGGCTGGACCGAGAGCAGCGACGTTGACGTCGTCTCGGCAATCAGGGACCTGAGCGGCCGCGGCGTCGCCCGCTTCCTCTGCACCGCGATCGAGGTCGACGGCACGATGGAGGGACCGGCTGTGGCCGAGCTGGCGCAGATCGCCGCGGCGACCGAGGCGCAGGTGATCGCCTCGGGCGGAGTCGGCGAACTCGCCCACCTGGAGGAGCTCGCGCGCGACGCCGCCCCGAACCTCGAAGGCGCGATCGTCGGCCGGGCGCTGTACGAGCGCAAGTTCACCGTCGCCGAGGGCATCGCCGCCCTAACCTGAGCGGATGGTTCTGAAACGGGTCATTCCCTGTCTCGACGTCGACGCTGGCCGCGTCGTCAAGGGCACCAACTTCGTCGGGCTGCGCGACGCAGGCGACCCGGTCGAGCTGGCCGAGCGCTACGACGCCGAGGGAGCCGACGAGCTGATCTTCCTCGACATCACCGCCTCGCACGAAAAGCGCGAGACGATCGTCGATCTGGCCCGGCGCACCGCCGACAACGTCTTCATCCCGTTCACGATCGGCGGCGGCATCCGCTCCGTCGCCGACGCCCAGGCCGTGCTCGACGCCGGCGCCGACAAGGTCTCGGTCAACTCGGCGGCGCTGGACCGGCCCGAGCTGCTGAACGAGCTCGCGGCCCAGTTCGGCGCCCAGTGCGTGGTGATCGCGATCGACGCCAAGGCCGAGGCCGAGGGCTGGGGCGTGTACGTCCACGGCGGGCGCACCCGGGTCGAGGGGCGCGACGCGGTCGGCTGGGCCGAAGAGGCGGTCGAGCGTGGGGCGGGGGAGATCATGCTCACGAGCATGGATCGCGACGGCACCAATGACGGCTACGACCTCGCCTTGACCCGGGCGGTCGCCGACGCGGTGTCGGTGCCGGTGATCGCCTCCGGCGGCGCCGGCGAGCTCGGTCACCTCAGCGAGGCGATCGCCGAGGGCGGCGCCGACGCGGTGCTCTGCGCCTCGATCTTCCACTACGGCCATTTCCGGGTGCGCGAGGCCAAGGAACGGCTCGCCGCCGACGGCATCCCCGTTCGACTCTAGGTCCGGGACTTCGGTCAGCCCGAATCGAGGTCGGCCGCCATGCCGGCCACCCCGCTGGAGCCGAGGATCTCGAAGCGGGCCAGTTCATAGGGCGCGTCCCGATCCGCGAATCCAGGGATCTCGGTGGTAGCGCCCTGGTAGCCGGCGGCTTCGACGGCGGCGATCACGGCATCGTCGAACTCGCCGGCCGGGTAACAGAAGTTCTTCACCGGGACGCCGTACTCGCGCCGCAGGATCTGCCGCGAGCCCGAAAGTTCTTCCTCCAGCGCACTCGCGTCGAGCGTGGTCAGGTCGGAGTGGTGGATCGTGTGCGAGGCCAGCTCCCAGCCCGCGGCGATCATCGCCCTGACGTTGCTTTCGTAGAGGTCCGATCCCTCGGCCTTGAGATTGAGCACGCCGGGCCAGTCGTGCCTTCGCAGCTGCGGCAGGGCAAACGTGAACTGCGGCCGGTAGCCGTCGTCGAAAGAAATCACGACTGGCTTGGCGGGCAGGGTGCCGTCGTGGAACCAGGCATCCTCGACCTCTTCCAGCGTCACCGCCTCGTATCCATGGCCGTCGAGCCATTCCAGCTCGTGGCGGAATTCGGGGCGGGGGACGTAGAGCTCCGGGTAGGGGGCGTCGGCAGGCGGGGCTCCGAGCTCGTGAAACTCAAGAATCGGGACCGGGCCGGTGCTCGGCTCCCAGTCCGGCCGCGGGCCGGCGTTGCGGACGGGGTCAGCGGCGCTTGCCCCCACGGGGCCGGCGCGGCGGGCACGTCCGCGCCAGCGGGTCGTGCCGGAGCCGGCGAAGAGCACAGTCGCGGCGCCGAGCAGAAGGACGCCGGCAAGCGCCCCGGCCGCGAGCAATCGTCGCCTCCCTGTCCGCCGGCCCCTCATCCGCTGACGGAATCATGGTAGGGAAGGGGGACGATGCCGCGCCAATCAACCGAGATCCCGAGCCTGATCGCCGGGCTGCGCCGGGAGCACCCGGAGCTGGAGGCGATCGTCGCCGCGGCCGAGGACCCGCTCTACGTGGTCGGCGGCGCGGTCCGCGACCAGTTGCTCGGGCGTGGGCGGGCTGACCTCGATCTGGTCGTCGTCGGCGACGCCGGGGCGCTGGCACGCTCGCTCGGCGCCGACCCGGTGGAGCACGAGCGCTTCGCCACCGCCAAGGTCGAGATCGACGGGCGCGAGGTGGATCTGGCGACGGCGCGGACCGAGACCTACCCAGAGCCGGGGGCACTGCCTGTTGTGGCGCCGGCGGCGGGAATCGAGGAGGACCTCGGGCGGCGCGACTTCACGGTGAACGCGATGGCGGTGCCGCTGGGGGGCGAGGCGCGGTTGGTCGATCCGCACGGCGGGCGCGAGGACCTTGACCGCGGCTTGCTGCGGGTCTTGCACGACCGCTCCTTTGAGGACGATCCGACGCGGGCGATTCGGGCGGCGCGGTACGCGGCCAGGCTCGGGTTCGGGTTGGAGGCGGGGACTGAGCGGCTGCTGGGTGCAGCTGACTTCGGGACGGTTTCTGGGGATCGACGGTGGGCGGAGCTGCGGAGGCTGGCGGCCGAAGACACGGCGCCGAAGGGGTTCGAACTGCTTGCTGGGTGGGGGTTGGCTGAGTTGCGGGACGGAGGCGCCGCGCTTGCTGCGGGGGTCGCCGCGATGCTCGGCGTGCCTCCGTGGCGCGGTGAGGTGGAGCGGGCGGATGCAGTGCTCGCTGCCGCACTGGGTCCTGTTGGAGGCGAGGTGGATTTGGCCGCCGCGAGTCCTGTTCAGCCGTCCGAGGGGGTGGAGTTGGCGGGGCGCTGCGACCCGGTTGAGTTGGTTGTTGCGCGGGCGCTCGGCGCCGAGTGGCTCGACGAATACATCTCCGAGTGGCGGGGAGTAGTGCTGGAGATCAACGGCGCCGACCTGATCGCCGCCGGCGTCCCGCAGGGTCCCGCCCTCGGACGCGGCCTGGCCGCTGCACTGCGAGCCAAGCTCGACGGCGAGGCCGCAGGCCGCGAAGCGGAGCTGGCGGCAGCGCTGGTCGGCGCGCGCCCCGATCGACCTTCTCCCTAGGCGACCCCTGCATTTTGTAGCCCACAGGGCGACAAAGTGCAGGGGGTTGCGTCTCCATAAGCTGTGGCCAATGGAGTGGCGCGAAAGCGACGGCGTGCGCTGGCTGGAGGCCGACCTGGGTGGCGCTACGGCCGCGTTCTCGAGTCGCCAGGGTGGGGTGAGCGAGGCTCCGTTCGACAGTCTCAACCTCGGCCTGCTCACCGACGACGACTCCGAGGCGGTGGCAAAGAACCGCGCACGGCTGGTGGGGGCGCTGGAGTTCGGAGGCGATCGCGTCGCCTACGCCCGGCAGGTCCACGGCAAGGCGCTGCTGGAGGCCCGAGCCGAGAATCACGGCGACTTTTGGGCGCCCACCGCCCATAAATCGCCCCGATCTTTGGGTCTGCCGGAGGCAGACGGCCACGTCGTGCGGGATCCGGGCGTCGCCGGGCTCGTCTTCGTTGCCGACTGCCTGCCGGTGGCGCTGTATGGACCTGAGGGCGTTGCGATGCTCCATTGCGGTTGGCGGCCGCTCGCTGCTGGCATCGTTGCCGACGGGGCCGCGGCGGTTGGCGCAACGGCAGCGGCGATCGGGCCTGGGATCGGCCCCTGCTGTTACGAGGTGGGGGAGGAGGTGCTCGGCGCCTTCCCGGGTCTCGGGGACGGGATCGCGGATGGGCGGATGCTCGACCTGCCTGAGGTCGCTCGACGGCAGCTCGCTGCGGCCGGCGTCACCGAGATCGAGTCGGCTGACCTCTGCACCTCCTGCCATCCGGAGCTCTTTTTCTCCCACCGCCGCGATGACGGCCTCACCGGGCGTCAGGCCGGCCTCGCCTGGCTCAGCTCGGAGGAGGGCTGATGGCGGGGCTGATCCACGGCATCGAGGCGGCCAAGGTCGCCGCAAACCTCGAGCAGGTCCGCGAGGTGGCCGGGGACGGGGTGGAGCTGCTGGTCGCGACCAAGTACGTGCCGCTGGAGGAGATGGAGACGCTGGCCGAGGCCGGGGTGCGGCTGGTCGGCGAGAACCGTCAGCAGGACCTCGCCGCCAAGCACGAGCGCTGGGGCGACGAGTTCGAGTGGGACTTCATCGGAAACCTGCAGAGCCGCAAGGTGAAGCAGGTCGTGCCGCTCTGTCGGCTGATCCACTCGGTCGCCACCGACTCGGTCCTCGGCCAGTTGGAGCGCCACGGCGACGCCGATACCGAGGTGCTGATCGAGGTCAACGTCAGCGGCGAGGAGGAGAAGGGCGGGGTGGACCCGGCTGAGCTAGGTGAGTTCATCGCCCGCTGCCCGGTCCGCGTCTCCGGGTTGATGACGATGCCGCCGTTCAGCCAGGATCCGGAGGACTCGCGGCCCTATTTCGCTCGCCTGGCGGAGCTCGCGGGGGAGCACGGGGTGGAGCGCCTTTCGATGGGGACTTCGCAGGACTGGCGGGTCGCGGTCGAGGAGGGAGCGACGATCGTCCGCCTCGGCACCGTCCTCTTTGTGTGAAACGGCGCTAATCTCCCTGCTATTACGTAGAGGACTCGGCCGCTTTAGGCCGAATGACGCCTGCATATGGCCCTGAGAGATACTTGGCATAGAGCATTGGTCTACTTCGGACTCGCCGAGGACCACGACTACGGTCCCGAGTACGAAGACGACTTCGAGCCTGAGACCGGCACCGAGGAAGTCTTCGAGGCTCGCCGTGAGCGCGGCGAGCAAGGCTCGGTCCGCCGCCTTCCGACCTCGCGCCGCGCGCGCCGCGACGAGATCGACGACATCTTCGCCGACGACGAGCCGATTGCCGCCAGCCGCACGCGCACGTTGCGCCCGGTCGACAACGGCGGCGACATCCAGGTCCACCTGGTGATCCCACGCAACTTCAACGACGCCCAGCAGGTCGCCGACCAGTTCAAACGCTCGGTCCCGGTGATCCTCAACCTGCAGACCGCCGACCATGAGCTCTCGAAGCGGATGATCGACTTCTGCTCCGGGCTCACCTACGCCCTGGACGGCGGCATGCAGCGGATCGCCGAGAAGATGTTCCTGCTGACGCCCCGCAACGTCGAGGTCTCCGCCGAGGAAAAAGCGAGGCTGATCGACAAGGGCTTCTTCAACCAGTCCTAGCGGTCGCGCCCCTCGCTTCGCAGCGGTCGGTACGGGGATAGTCTCCCGGCCATGGTCGTCGGGTTCATCGGTTCCGGGAACATGGCCGCCGCGATCGCCCGCGGCTGGGCCGGGGAGTTCGACTCGATGCTGTTCTCCGACAGCGGCTCCGGCCGGGCGGCACAACTGGCGGCGGAGTTAGGCGGCGAGGCCGCCACCAACGTCGAGATCGCCGAGCGGGCCGACCTGCTGGTCCTGGCGGTGAAGCCGGCGCACCTGGAGAGCGTGGCGCCCGGGCTGGCGGCTGCGCGCGAGGTTGTCTCGATCCTCGCGGCGACGCCGCTGGAGCGGCTGCAGGCGGCGTTTCCGGGGGCTTCGGTGCTGCGGACGATGCCCAACGTCGGCGTCGAGGTGCGCCAGGGCGTGATCTGCGTCGCCGGCGACGCCTCGGCCTCAACCCGCGAGAAGCTCGCCGTGCTCGGCCACGTGGTCGAGCTGCCCGACTCCGACTTCGACGAGGCGACTGCGATCATGGGCTGCGCGCCGGCCTACCTGGCGCTCGCAGTCGAGGCGCTGGCCGACGCAGGCGCCGCCGCCGGGCTCGACCCCGAGCTGGCCCGCGAGCTGGTCGTGGAGACGACCGCCGGCACCGCCGAGCTGCTGCGCACTAACCACCCGGCCGACGTCCGCAAAGCCGTCACCTCCCCCGGTGGCAGCACCGAAGCCGGACTGGAAGCGCTCGACCGCGAAGGGGCCCGGCAGGCCTTCGAGGCCGCGGTCGAGGCCTCGCTGGAGAGGATGCGGGGATGACCGCGCTGCCGCTGGCGCTCAGCCGCTCCGACCTCGCCGACTACGTCAGCGCGCTGTTCATCGTCTACATCGCCCTGATCTTCTGCAACATCCTCATCTCCTACGTGCCGCGGATGCCCTACCGGCCCTGGCTGCGCTCGGTGCTCGACTTCATCACCGACACCACCAACCCGTACCTGAACGTCTTCCGCCGCTTCCTGCCGCCGGTCGGGGGTGGGGGCTTCGCGCTCGACCTCAGTCCGATGATCGGGATCATCGTGCTCTTCGTGCTGCAGGCGGTTGTCGTCGGCCTGATCCAAGGGTGACCGCGCCGGCCGCTCGCGCCTGGTGGCTGGCCGCCGCGCTCTGCCTGCTGGTCGTGATCGCCGACCAGGTCGCGAAGGCGGTGATCGAGGCGCAGTTGACGGTCGGTGAGCAGGTCGACGTGCTCGGCCCGCTCGGGCTCACCCTCTCGCACAACCGCGGCGTCGCCTTCGGGATCGCCGGCGGCGCCGGGGCGCCGCTGATCGTGGTCACCCTGGCCGCGATCGGCGTCGTCGCCTACCTCTTCTCGCGCGAACCGGCGCGGCCGGGGATGTGGGTGGCGGCGGGGCTTCTGATCGGGGGGGCGGTCGGCAACCTGATCGACCGCGTCCGCCTCGACGAGGTCACCGACTTCGTCGACCTCTCGCCCTGGCCGCCCTTCAACATCGCCGACATGGCGATCACCTTCGGCGTTGTGATCCTCGTCTGGATCTACATGCGCGAAGCCGAGCGGGGCGAACCCGAGCACTCCGATGGCTGAGCTGCAGATCGTCCACCTCGACGAGTTCCTGGCGGTGGTCGACAAGCCGGCTGGCCTCGTTGTCCACCCGGCGCCGTCGCACACCGGACCGACCCTGGTCGACGAACTGGGGGAGATCCTCGGCGGCGGCGACCCCGAGCGCCCGGGGATCGTGCACCGGCTCGACAAAGGCACCAGCGGCCTGCTGGTCGTCGCCCGCGACGACGAGACCCACGCGGCGCTGCAGGCACTGGTCCAGGCCCGCGAGGTCGAACGCATCTACCTGGCCCTGGCCGGGGGGCGGATCGGCTCTCGCACCGGGACGATCGACGCCCCGATCGGCCGCGCCTCGCGCCAGCGTCACCGCATGGCCGTCTCCGGCGCCGCCTCGCGCCAGGCGCGCACCCACTTCACCGTGCAGGAGCTGCTGGCGCGGGAGACCTACCTGGAGGCGAAGCTGGAGACCGGCCGCACGCACCAGATCCGCGCCCACTTCGCCGCGATCGGCCACCCGCTGACGGGGGACACCACCTACGGTGGCGCCGAGCGATACGGCCTCGAGCGCCAGTTCCTCCACGCCCACCGGCTCGGCTTCGAGCACCCGCGCAGCGGCAAACAGATGAGCTTCGAGTCGCCGCTGCCGGCGGACCTGGCGGCGGCACTCGACGCGGCCCGCGCCGGTTAGCCCCACCTCTCTACAATCCTCGAACCAATTCCCTAACCCCGTTCGAATGCGAACCGGATCCTGCCTGGCGACCGCGTCAGGTCCCGGTGAGCGCAACGGGAGAGCCGCACCACAACTGACAAGGAGACGTTATGCCAGAGGCAGGCTTGAAAGAGCTGCTCGAGGCCGGAGTCCACTTCGGCCACCAGACGCGCCGCTGGAACCCGAACATGCGCCGCTTCATCTTCGGCGAACTGGACGGGATCCACATCATCGACTTGCTGCAGACCGAGGCGCTGCTGGAGAACGCCCGTCGTTTCGCCGGCGAGCTCGCCAGCGGGGGCGGCACGGTGCTGTTCGTCGGCACCAAGAAGCAGGCGCGCGACGTGGTCCAGGAATGGGCCGAACGCTGCCACATGCCCTACGTCAACAAACGCTGGCTGGGCGGGCTGCTGACCAACTTCAACACGATGTCGCAGCGGATTGCCCGCCTGCACGAGCTCAACGGCTGGAAAGAGGAGGGCAAACTCGACCTGCTCCCGACCAAGGAGCGGATGGGCATGGAGGCCGAACTCGCCAAGCTCGAGTTCAACCTGGGCGGCGTCCGCGACATGGAGCGGCTGCCCGACGCGGTCTTCGTCACCGACCTCAAAACCGAGGAGATCGCGGTCCACGAGGCGGCGCGCCTGCGGATCCCGATCATCGGCCTGGTCGACACCAACTGCGACCCGACGCCGGTCGACTTCGTGATCCCCGGCAACGACGACGCGATCCGCTCCTGCGAGCTGGTCATCGGCACGATCGGTGGCGCCGTCGAGGATGGCTCCAGCACCTGGCGGGTGCAGGAGGAGAAGCGCATCGCCGAGGAAATGGCGCGGCGCAAAAAAGACGAGGAAGAGCGGAAGAAACGCGAGGAAGAAGAGAAAGTCCGCGTCGAAGCCGAGGAGGCGAAAAAAGCCGCCGAAGAGGCCGAGAAAGCCGCGAAAGCGACCGCGGCTGCGCAGGCGCAGGCCGTCCAGGCCAAAGTGCCGCAGACGCCCGACGCGCCGCCGCCGCCGCGAGCGCCGGACGTTCCGGCCGCGAAAGCGCCCGAGGCTCCGAAAGCCGCGGAGGCCCCGAAAGCGCCTGAGGCGGCAGCAGCCGCTCCGGCCAAAGAGGCAGCCGAGCCGGCTGTAGAGGCAAAAGAGGAGGCCGCTCCCGCGAAAGCGGAGGAGCCGAAGGCAGAGGAGGCCCCGGCGAAATCCGAGGAGCCCGCTGCAGATGAGAAGACTGAGAGTGAGAAAGGCGAGAAATGAGCATCAGCGCTGCTGACGTGAAGGCGCTCCGGGATCGGACCGGGGCGGCGATGATGGATTGCAAAGCCGCGCTGAGCGAGGCCGAGGGCGACGTCGAGCGCGCGGTCGAGCTGCTGCGGGTGAAGGGCCAGGCCTCCGCCGCCAAGCGCGAAGGCCGCGGCACCAACGAGGGCGTCATCGCCTCCTACATCCACGCCAACGACAAGGTCGGGGCGATGGTCGAAGTCCAGTGCGAGACCGACTTCGTCGCCCGCACCGAGGACTTCCGCGCCTTCGCCTACCAGGTGGCCCTGCACGCCGCCGCGACCGCACCCAGCTACGTCTCCACCGAGGAGATCCCGCAGGAGGAGCGCGACGCCGAAAAGCGCGTGTTCGAAGAGAAGGCGCGCGAAGAAGGCAAGCCGGACAACGTGGTCGAGAGAATCGTCGAGGGCCAGCTCAGCAAGTGGGGGAGCGAAGTGGCGCTGCTCGACCAGACCCACGTCAACACCGAGAAACACGATTCGAAGACGATCGAGGAGCTGCGCCAGGAGATGGCGGCGAAAACCGGCGAGAACGTCCAGATCGCCCGCTTCGCCTATTTCCGCGTCGGCGAATAGAGTCGTCCCCAGTGACCGACTCTCCCGAGCCGCGCTTCGGGCGCATCCTGCTGAAGCTCTCCGGCGAGGCCCTGATGGGGGACCTCGACTTCGGCACCGACGGCGCCGAGGTCGACCGGATCGCCCGCCAGGTGGCGGCGACCCACGAGCGCGGGGTGGAGGTGGCGATCGTGGTCGGCGCCGGCAACATCTACCGCGGCCTCGACGGTGCGGCCAGCGGCATGGACCGGGCTACCGGCGACTACATGGGCATGCTGGCGACGGTGCTGAACGCGCTCACCCTGCAGGACGCGCTCGAGCGGCTCGGCCAGCACACGCGGGTGATGTCGGCGATCGACGTCAAGGAGGTCGCCGAGCCCTACATCCGCCGCCGCGCGATGCGCCACCTGGAGAAGCGGCGGGTGGTGATCTTCGCCGCCGGGACCGGCAACCCGTTCTTCACCACCGACACCGCGGCGGCGCTGCGAGCGCTGGAGATCCACGCCGAGGCGATCCTGATGGCCAAGAACGGCGTCGAGGGCGTCTACGACGCCGACCCGGCGACCAACCCCGAGGCCAAGTTCATCCCCGCGATCAGCCACCGCGAAGCGATCGAGCGCGGGCTCAAGGTGATGGACTCGACCGCGCTCTCGCTCTGCATGGACAACGAGCTGCCGATCTACGTCTTCAATATGGGCGACGAGCTGAACATAGATAGGATCGTCTCCGGCGAGAAGGTGGGAACGCTGGTCTCCAACGGACCGGCCGCATAGCGAGGACGGTGCCGGTGGAGCTGATCGACGAACTGCTTGAGGACGCCAAAGGGCGGATGACGAAGTCGGTCGAGTCGAGCCGTGGCGAGCTCGCGACGGTCCGTACCGGCCGCGCCTCGCCGCACCTGCTGGACCGGATCACCGTCGATTACTACGGCAACCCGACGCCGCTGAAGCAGCTTGCCAACGTCGCCACCTCCGACGCCCGCCTGCTCACCGTCACCCCCTTCGACAAGGGCGCCCTGGGCGGGATCGAGAAAGCGATCCAGGAGTCCGACGTCGGCCTGACGCCGAGCAACGACGGCAACGTGATCCGGCTGGCGATCCCGGAGCTGACCGAGGAGCGGCGCAAAGAGATGGTCAAGGTCGTGCACGGAGTCGCCGAGGAGGGCCGGGTGGCCGTCCGCAACGTGCGCCGCGACATCATGCACGACCTGCGCGAGCTGAAAAAAGAAGGCGAAGCCGGCGAGGACGACGAGCGCCGGGCCGAGGCCGCGCTGCAGAAGCAGACCGACGACGCGATCGCTGAGATCGACTCGCTTCTCAAGGGCAAGGAAGAGGAAATCCTCGAGGTTTGAGGGCGGTCGCCGGCGTGACCGCGCCCAAACATGTAGCGATCATCACCGACGGCAACGGCCGCTGGGCGCAGGCGCGCGGGCTGCCAGTTCTGGAGGGACACCGCGCCGGCGCCGACGTGGTCAAGGAACGGCTGCGCGACGCGGCCGAGCTGGGGGTGAAGGAGCTGACGGTCTTCTCCTTCTCGACCGAGAACTGGAGCCGCTCCGAGCAGGAGGTCTCTGGATTGATGCAGATGTTCGGCGAGCGGATCTCCTCGGAGACGCCGGAGCTGAACGACGAAGGCGTGCGGATGCGCTTCATCGGCCGCCGCGAGGGGGTCGACCCGGCGCTGGTCGAGCGCATGCAGTGGGCCGAAGAGACGACCGCCGGCAACGAGCGGATCGCCTTCTTCGTCGCCTTCAACTACGGCGGCAGGGCGGAGATCGTCGACGCGGCGCGAAGCTTCGAGGGTGATTCCGAGGAGGAGTTCCAACGTCTCCTCTACGCGCCCGAGATGCACGACCCCGATTTGCTGATCCGGACCAGCGGCGAGCAGCGAATCTCCAACTACCTGCTCTGGCAGTGCGCCTACTCGGAGCTGGTCTTCCGCGACGAGCTCTGGCCGGACTTCAGCCGCGCCTCGCTGGAGGAGTCCCTGGCCGAGTTCGAATCCCGCAAGCGACGTTTCGGGGCGCGCACGTGATGGACCTCTTCGACGACGACCTGCTCGGCTCCGAGCCGGCGCCTAAACGGGCGCCTCGGCCCCCGCGCCGCCCGCGCCGCAAACGCGGCTCCAGTGGCGAGACGGCCAAACGCATCCTCTTCGCAATCCCGGCGATCG
>DASUZL010000024.1:0-23342 GCA_036376895.1 Solirubrobacterales bacterium | reverse complement strand
GACGAGGCGGTCAGCGACCTCCTGGGCGGCGTCGGCCGGAACCGCGAGGACGCCGACGACGATCTCCTCCTCGGCGACGACCTCGCGCAGGTCGCTGAGCTCGCGCACCCGCAGGTCGCCGATCTGCTTGCCGACGACGGCCGGGTCGCTGTCGAAGACGGCGACGACCTGGAAGCCGTGGTCGGCGAAGATCGCCGAGCTGGCGATCGCCTGGCCGAGGTTGCCGGCGCCGAACAAGGCGATGTTGTGCTGGCCCGAGGTGCGGAGGATCTTGCGGATCTCCGAGACCAGCGAGTCGACGTTGTAGCCGACCCCGCGCTTGCCGAACTTGCCGAAGCCGGAGAGGTCGCGGCGGATCTGGGTCGGGTTGATGTGGGTGTACTCGGAGAGCTCCTGGGAGGAGATCGTCTCCCGCCCCATCTTCCGCGCCTGGGTCAGGACCTGCAGGTAGCGCGACAGGCGCGCCGCCACGCCCAGGGATAGGCGCTCGCCTTCGACCGGGAACGGCGAAGAGGCTTCGAGGTCATCGATCAACTCGACCATGCCCCCACAGTATCGAGCATGCCCCGCACGCCGGCCTCGTCGAAGCGCAGCTCCGAGACGACCCTGCCGTCGATCTCCACAACCGGAATCTTCTCGAGGAAGCGGTGCAGCAGCAGCTCGCTGCTGTCGATGTCGATCTCGTGCAGGGAGAAGCGGTAGCCCTCGCCGTGGAGGGCGACGAGCGCCTCGATCGCTTCCTCGCAGAGGTGGCATTCCGGCCGCGAGTAGACGACGACCGTGGGCGGCTCGGCGGTCAATGGGCGACGGCGGGGCGATCGCCGGAGGCGAAGGCGTCGTAGGAGAGGTACTCGGGATAGGCGATGCGGGGCGCGAAGCGGGCGGCGGAGCCGATCATCGCCGCGTTGTCGGTGCAGAGCCTGATCGGCACCAGCTTCAGCTCCACGCCGTGCTCCTCGCAGAGCCGCGCCACCGCCTCGCGCAGGGGGCCGTTGGCAGCGACGCCGCCGCCGAGCGCCACTGCCTCCCACTCGCCGCGCTTCAGCGCCCGGCCGAGCTTCGCGGTCAACTGGCCGACGACCGCCGCCTGGAAGGAGGCGGCGAGGTCGGCGCGGCGCTCGGCGACGCCGTCGTCGCCGAGTTCGCGGCAGCGGTAGACGAGCGCCGTCTTCAGGCCGCTGAAGCTGAAGTCGAGGCCGGGGTCGCGGGACATCGCCACCGGCATCTCGAAGGCCTCCGGGTCTCCCCCGGCCGCCTCCTTTTCCAGCGCCGGCCCGCCCGGGTAGCCGAGGCCGAGCAGGCGGGCGGACTTGTCGAAGGCCTCGCCGGCGGCGTCGTCGAGCGTCTGTCCCAAGAGCTCGTAGCCCTCGTGGTCGCGCACCGCCGCCAGCAGCGTGTGGCCGCCGCTGGCGACCAGGCAGAGGAAGGGCGGCTCCAGCGGCTCGGGCTCGAGGAAGTTGGCGGCGACGTGGCCCTGCAGGTGGTCGACCGGGATCAGCGGCAGCCGCCGCGAGGCGGCGATCGCCTTGGCGGTGCTGACGCCGACCAGGAGGGCGCCGATCAGCCCCGGCCCGGCCGTCACCGCGACCGCCTCGATCTCGTCCAGGGTCACCCCCGCCTCGGCCAGCGCCGCCTCGACCACCGGCGCGGCCAGCTCCAGGTGGTGGCGGGCTGCGACCTCGGGCACGACGCCGCCGAAGCCCGCGTGCGCCGCCGCCTGCGAGGAGATCAGGTTGGAGAGGATCCGCGGGCCGTCGAGGACGGCCGCGCAGGTGTCATCGCAGGAGGTCTCGATCGCGAGGATCAAGCCGCTCAGTCCAGCCACATGATCAGCGCGTCCTCGCCGTTGTCGTGGTAGTAGCGGGGACGGACGCCGGCGGAGCGGAAGCCGAACCGTTCGTACATGCCGATCGCGCCGTGGTTGGAGACGCGGACCTCGAGCGTGAACGGGAGCACGCCGCGGGCCTCCTCGAAGAGGCGCCGCAGCAGCGCCCCGGCGACGCCGGCGCGGCGCTGCTCGGGGGCGACGGCGATGTTCATCAGGTGCCAGACCTGGTCGTAGCGGGAGCAGATCACGTAACCGGCGACCTCGTCGCCGGTGCTGGCGGCGAGGCAGATGCCGGTCGGCTTCGAGAGCTCGAGCACGAACATCGCCAGCGACCAGGGGGTCGGGAAGGAGCGGCGCTCGATCGCGATCACCGCCGGCAGGTCGCTGTAAGCGAGCCGGCGGACGCGGAGCTCTTCAGTCAGCTCACTCTGCTCTTTGGAAAGAATCTCGCTCACGCCACCGCTCCGCGTCTGGAGGTCGCAGGTAGATCGGGACCGGCGGGCCTGCCTCGCCGTCGCCGGAAGCGGCCGCGAGCGCGCAGAGGTGCCGCGCGGCCACCCGGTGGACGGGATCGGCATCGTCCACTATCCGGACGCCGTCTCGGGTCAACTCGTGCCGGAATCGTACCGCCCCCGAACCGGCGACCGTGGGGGGCTCGGCGAGCGCGGCGACCCTTGCAGCCAACTCCTCCGGCGCAGAGACGAAAGGCTCCCAGGTGCGCTCGCCCGCGGCCGAGTAGAGCGCGGCGAAGACCTCGCCGCGGTAGCCGTCGAGCACGGCCAGGCGCTCGCCCTCCGCCCCGGCCTCGCCGATCCCCACCGCCAGCACGTCGAGCGTGCAGACGCCGCGCACCGGCAGCCCGAGGCTGACGCCGAGCCCGCGGGCAGTGGCGATGCCGACCCGCAGGCCGGTGAAGGAGCCGGGGCCGAGGCCGACCGCGACCAGGTCGACCTGGTCCCAGCCGCCAGCCGCGGCGGCGGCCCGCTCGACCTCGTCGAGCAGGCCGGTCGCGTGCAGGGGCCTTCCTTGCGAGGAGAGCCCCAGCCGCGACTCGTGCAGCGCCTCGCCGTCGCGCCAGGCGCAGGCGGCCGTGTCGGCGGTGGCGGTATCGAAGCCGACGACGACCAGCGTCTCGTCCTCCCTAGCCGGTGACCCGGAAGGCGAAGGACCCGACTTTTTTGCCCTGGACGAACCAGCTAACGACGTGTCGGCCGGGGATCGTCGAGGTGATCTTGTTCACGTAGAGCGTTCCCTGTTCGGCTTCCTGAGCCTGGGCGCAGAGGTTTTTGCCGCTGGGGAACTTGACGCAGACGCTGTAGGAGACGTTGGCCTGCGTGCTTTTGAAGAAGGCGCCCTTTTTGCTGCCCTTCGGGCAGGAGTGCGACGGTTTGCCGTTCTGGGAGAGGCCGCAGGCGACGTAGTGCTGGTAGGCGGCCGCTCCGGCAGTCGCCGGCACCAGGCTCACGAGCAGTCCACTCGCCACCAGTACCGCCGCAAACGCCTTGAATCCCTTCATTGGGGTCCCTTCTCTTTTGTAGTTCGAAATTTGTGCGCCGATGCTACAAGTTGGCCTCACGGTCAACAGAACACCCTCACCGTGCGTTCGGTGCGGCGCTTTTTGGCCACTCGATCTCGATCCCGCGGCGCTCCTCGCCGAGGTGCTCGAGCCGGACCTCCAGCGCCGGCCGGCCGAGCCGCGCCGCCCCGGCCGCCGGCCACTCGACGAAGGCAACGCCGTCCGGGCCGAGGTAGTCGTCGAGCAGGGCCGGGTCCTCTCCCTCCAGGTCCGCCAGCCGGTAGAGGTCGAGGTGGGAGACCGGCAGGCGTCCGCCCTGGTAGCGCTGGCCGATCGTGAAGGTCGGCGAGGTGACCGGGTCGGTGATGCCGAGTGCCCGGCAGGCGCCGCGGATCAGCGTCGTCTTGCCGGCGCCGACTTCGCCGTAGAGGACGACGACGTCGCCGGGCCGCAGCCGCTCGGCGATCCGCGCCCCGAGCGCCTCGGTCTCGGCGGCAGAGCTGGTCTCGAGCCGCTCCACTAGCCGAACATGTCGAGCTGGTCGGCGGGCGGCGGCGGCGTCGAGCCGCCCTCGGCCTCGGCCTCGGCGATTTCCTCGGCGCTCGGGACCGGCTCCGGCGGCGGCCCGGCGAGCAGCCCCGGGATCGTCGCGAAGTCGCCGCGCAGGGTCTCTTTCATCGCCGGCGTCCGCAGCGCCGCCGCCGGGTGCAGCAGCGGCAGCAGGAAGACGCTGCGCCCGCCCAGCTCGTGCAATTGCGGAGTGCCGCGGACCTTGGTGATCCCGACCGGGCTGCCGGTCAGCAGCTTGGTCGCGAAGTTGCCGAGCGTGCAGACGACCGTCGGCTCGATCAGCCGCACCTGCTCGAACAGGTAGGGCTCGCAGGCGGCGATCTCTTCCGGCTGCGGGTCGCGGTTGCCGGGTGGCCGAGACTTGAGCACGTTGGCGATGAAGACGTCGTCTCGGGCCAGCCCGATCTCCTCCAGCAACTGGTTCAGCAACTGCCCGGCGCGGCCGACGAAGGGCAGCCCCTGGCGGTCCTCTTCAGCCCCCGGCGCCTCGCCGACAAACATCAGGTCGGCATCGGCGTTGCCGGCCCCGAAGACGGTCTTGGTCCTGGTCTCGTGCAGGGGACATTTAGTGCAGGCGGAGACCTCTTTGAAGAGGTCGACGAGCCGCTCGCGGCGCTCCTCGGCGCTGGCGCTCACGGCTTCTCCCCCGCCGCCCGGCGCTTGCGCGACTCGGTGATCCGGTCGGCCCGGGCGGCTTCGCGCTCGCCCCGCCGCGATTCGTCCGAGCGCACGGCGGCGCCGCGGGGCTGGCGACCCGGCGGCGAGACGCGCGAGTAGACCCGCGCGGTCCGCGTCGAGCCGCACTCGGCGCAAGGAGCCGCGACGTCCCCGGCGCCCAGCAGCTCCTCGAAGCGCGCCCCGCACTCCTCGCACTCGAACTCGTAGATCGGCACGCGGCTCATAGTAGTTCCGTCCAGCGGCGCCGGGCGAGGCAGTAGCTTGGCGCGCCGATGCTCAACCTCGCTTTCGCAAATCGCCGCCGCTCGACCATCTTCCGCTCCTCTCTGGCGCTGCTCGCGCTCGCAGCGCTGGCCCTGCCAGTCGCAGCGGCTGCGAAGACCAAGGGCCCAGACCGGCCGCCCCGCTTCGGCACCGAAATGCACTTGAAGGGAAGCCACGGCTACAGCGTCGGGATCACCGCCCTCGACCACCGCACCGTCAGCATCATCGCCTCCAACGACTCAGCATCCGCCACCTACTCTGTTGCGGGGCGGGCCTCCCGCGATGGCATCGAGGCCAACTTCGGCAAGTTCGGCCGCATCTCGGTCCGCTTCACTCCATCGAACGAGCAAGCCCGCCGGGGCCGCAAGCGCAACTGCCGCGTCCTCCACGGCCACTTCGACGGCGTGATCAAGTTCCGCGGCGAGGCGGGGTACACCCAGATCACGGCCCAGCGGGCCAATGGAGTGATCGATCTTCGCGAGGCAAGCTGCTTCACGGACCGCCCCCTGCCGACCAGCAATCGCGAGCTCCTGGCCAGGGCAGACGAAACCGACCTCAGCCTCACCGCCCTGGGGGCCGTAGCGCACACGGGCGGCCGGACCGTCGCCTTCGAGGACGTCGAGCTGAGCGAAACCGACCCCGACGGCAAGACCGCCGGCGTGTTCGCCATCTCCCTGGCGTCGGTCGTGGAACACCGGGGCCGGATCTCGATCAGCCGAGCGGCATTCCTCCTTCTGGGTCGGTCGGTGACCACCCCAAGTCCGCCCGGTCAGCAGCCGCAGACGGCAACGGTGAAGCTGCCGAAACCGTTCCATGGCACCGGCTCCTACCTCGCCGCGCCCGGGGCCGCGCCGACCTGGACCGGCGACCTCAGCGTCCCGCTTCCCGGCGCAGGGACGGTGCCGCTGACCGGCCCCGAGTTCGACGCCCTGCTCTGCGCGGGCCCGTCCAGCAAAGCGAATTCGGCCTGCCTCCGCGATTTCAAAGATCTCATGAGCACGTCCGAGGCCGGCACGGCGTTCCTCACCAGCTTTGGGACGCAGGCGCCAGCAGTTGCGTCGCCGTTCTTCGAATAGCCCCGGACGACGGCCTTCCGTCCAGGGTCTGGCCGCGCTCCGCTGAGAACTCCGCAGGTACCTATCCGCATGGCTATCGTGACCGCCTCGATGCGTCGCGCCCTCGCATTTATCGCCCTCGCCGCCGTGCTTGTGGCCGCCTCCGTGGCGAATGCCGCGGGGCTTGGCAAGGTGCTGGCGACCAAGACTGCGCACGGCAACGAAGCGATCGCCTCGGAAGCTGGCTCGATCGATTCTCCGAAGGCGATTTTCGTGAAAGTGACCGCGAGCCCGAAGCAGGAAGTGCTCGGCAGCTACAGCACGATCTGCTCCAAGGGCGCTAACACCAAGAAAAACTCAGTCGACTTTGACGGCACCAGCCCGGTGACCGTGAAGGTGCAGGCCTCGATCCCAGGCGCCGAAACCTGCTCGATCGGGGCAGCCGCTGGCCTCAGCGAGAGCGGCACCATCACCGTGAAGATCTTCGGCCGCTAGGCCGCAGGTCCCCGCAACTCGCTCGCGAACGGCGTGGTTCGCAAACGCCGCTAGATTGCCGCAAGATGCACGTAGCGCTCATCGTTCACCGAGCGATTGTCCTGGCGGGCGCCGCGTTTACGGCACTGGCCATGCTTGCCGCGCCTGCGGGCGCCGCCGGAATCGCGGGTGACGGACCGACGGCCTCCTTCAGCGTGCGCGGCAGTCACGGGTACCCGATCACCGTCTATGTCGAAAACGGGTCTGCGTCGGTCTTCGTGCAGGACCCCGCGGTCACCGGGGACTCCTACTCGACCGCCAGTTACCACTCCAACGAGGGGAAAGTCGGCAAGGTCTGGACCCGGGTCGAGATCAGGGCCCAGCTCCTAATCCGCGCACGCTTCGAGCCGAGCGGGGGGGCCAAGCGAGGACGGACGCCGGCCGGCTGCAAGAGAGGCCTGCGGGAAAAGCGGTTTGGGCACTTCGTCGGCCGGATCGTGTTCTACGGCGAGGGCGAGTGCACCGTGCTCAAGCGCACCCGGGTGCCGGGGACCCTCACCTTCGCGTCACAGATGAACTGCCCCCCGTCCCGACCGGGCACCCGGGCGCCGCTCGCGCTCCCCGGGGAACCAGGCTCATCTCGCGGGCCGACAACGAGGGTGACCAGGTTCGAAGCGAGTGCCAGGTCGAGCGGGCTGTACTTCGCCGCCGGACGCATACCGTCGAAGCCGGATTCAGCGCTGCTGATGGCGATGAGCGTGGAGGAGAGAGGCGGGCTCGATGCGATCCGCGAAACGGTCCTTTCCACCCCTGCCGCGGCCTTTGCGTTCGACCCCGGCCTCAGCTCGGCGACGATCGCGCCCCCGTACCCCTACACCGGCAGCGCCAGCTTCCAGCGCCTCGACGCCTACACCAGTCGCTGGGAAGGGCCGCTGACCATCTCCTTCCCGGGGCGCCCAGACACGCCGCTAACCGGCCAAGATTTCAGCTGGGGCTTGTCCTCGGTCCGCGAACGAGCGACCTACCTCCGTATCGGCAGCCGCTACCACTCGATTGCCGAGTGGGCACAACGGCCGGAACCGGCAGCATCACCGTGAAGGTCTTCGGCCGCTAGATCAGCGGCTCCCAGTCCCAGGATTTCGGCGAGGCCAGGCTCTCCTGGTCGAGGTAGCGACGGAACTCGGCCAGCTCGGCCGGCTCGACGCTGTAGACGTGGTCGGGTTCGGGAAAGTGCCGGGTCCGGACCTCGTCGCCATAGCGGCGGACCGCGTCGACCATGGTCTCGTGGACGTCGGCGTAGCGCTTGACGAACTTGGCCATGTGGCCGGTGGTGATCCCCAGCAGGTCGTGGAAGACCAATACCTGGCCGGAGGTCGCCGGGCCGGCGCCGATGCCGATCGTCGGCACCTCGAGCTTGTCGACGATCGCTTCCGTGATCGCCGCCGGGATCGCCTCGAAGACGATCGAGAAGCAGCCGACCGACTGCAGCGCCAGGGCGTCCTCGAGGACGCGGATCGCGGCGCCGGCGGTCTTGCCCTGGGCCTTGTAGCCGCCGAGCGCGGTCGCCGTCTGCGGGGTGAGGCCGACGTGGCCCATCACCGGGATCCCGGAGCGGACGATCGCGCGGGCGCGCTCGACCGCAATCCCCCCCGCCTCCAGCTTGACCACCTGGCAGCCGGTCTCCTTGACCAGCCGCTGGGCGTTCTGGACGGCCAGCTCGTTGCTCGACTCGTAGCTGCCCATCGGCATGTCGCCGACCATCATCGGCGTGCGCAGGCCGCGGCGGACCGCCTTGCCGAGCATCACCATCTCGTCCATCGAGACGGTCTCGGTGCCGGGGTAGCCGAGCACGACCATCGCCGCCGAGTCGCCGACCAGGACCATGTCGACCCCGGCTTCCTCGGCCACCGTCGCCGAGGGGTAGTCGTAGGCGGTGACCATCACGATCGGTTCGCCGTTGGCCTTCATTTCCGCCAGCCGCGGCAGGTTCACGGGCTTGCGGCCGTCCGGCGGCGGAGCCGTGTGGGAGCGGGCTCCGGTGCTCATGAGAGCAGCACCTCGGGGCGGCTGTCGACGGCGACGGCGCGGTTGTCCTCGTCGACGTGGACGACGACCGGCGCGTAGCGCTCGAGGTCGGCCTCGTCGTAGGCGCCGAAGGAGGCGACGATGATCTTGTGGCCGGGCTCGGTCAGGTGGGCGGCGGCGCCGTTGACCTGCATCGTCCCGGAGCCGGGCTCGCCGTCGATCACGTAGGTGACGAAGCGGGAGCCGTTGTCGATGTCCCAGACGTGGACCTGCTCGTTGGTGATCAGGTCGGCGCCGGCCATCAGCTCGGTGTCGATCGTGATGCTGCCTATGTAGTCGATGTCGCAGTCGGTCACGGTCGCCCGGTGGATCTTCGACTTCAGCATCTGCCTCTGCATTGGCGCTCCCTTCGCGGTGGGTTTACGGCTGGATCAAGACGTTGTCGATGAGGCGGGCGGCGCCGACCCGGGCGGCGACGGCGACCAGGATCGGGCGCTGGCCCAGCTCGGTGACCGGCGCCAGGGTCTCGGCCTCGCGCGCCTCCAGGTACTCGGGCTCGATCCCGGCGGCGGCGAGCTCACGGCGCGCGGCCTCGAGGCCGGCGGCGAGCGAGCCGGCGCGGGCCTCGCGCTCGGCGGCGGCGAGGGCGCGCGAGATCGCCGTTGCGCGCTCGCGGTCGGCGGGCTCGAGGTAGGCGTTGCGCGAGCTCATCGCCAGGCCGTCGGGCTCGCGCACGGTCGGCAGCACCTCGATCCGCACGGGGAAGTCGAGATCGCGGACCATGCGCCGGATCACCGCCGCCTGCTGGGCGTCCTTCTGGCCGAAGAAGGCGACGTCGGGGCCGACGATGTTCAAGAGCTTGGCGACGACGGTGGTGACGCCGCGGAAGTGCTCGGGGCCGCGGCGGGCGGGGTCGCCGTCGAGCACCTCGGTCAACTGGCCGCCGACCTCAACCTGGGAGGCGAATCCCTCGGGGTAGATGTCGGCGACGTCGGGGGCGAAGACGAAGTCGGCGCCGGCCTCGGATGCGAGGCGGAGGTCGCGCTCCTCGTCGCGCGGGTAGCGCTCGAGGTCCTCGCCGGGCCCGAACTGGGTCGGGTTGACGAACAGGCTCATGACGACGACGTCGCACTGGGCGCGGGCCGCGCCCAGCAGCGAGAGATGGCCCTCGTGCAGGTAGCCCATCGTCGGCACCAGGCCGATCGTCAGGCCATCCCGCCGCGCCTGCTTCAGGGCAGTGCGAAGCTCGGCCTTGGCGCGCAGGACGCTGGCAGCCGCGTTCGTGGGGAGGGTGTCGCTAGTAAGGAGGTTCGAATTCATCGGTCCATGCCCTTCGGGTCACGGCCATTCGGCTTCCGATTATAGGGCTACGGGGGGCTGATTACCCGAACTCGATCTCGCGAATCGGCTTTGCCGGCCCGCCGGCGCAGATCGTCGCCCCCGGCAGGTCGCGGGTGACGACCGAGTTGGCGCCGACCACACAGCGCTCGCCGACCCGGACGCCGCTGGTCACGGCGCAGTTGACTCCGAACCAGCAGTTGGAGCCGATCTCCACCGGGCCCTTGGTCGTGAAGCCCTGCCAGGTGATCGGCTGCTCGCGGTCGTCGAAGCGGTGCTCGGCATCGCCGACGAAGCAGCCGTTGGCAAACATCGTGTGGTCGCCGATCGTCACCTTGGCGAAGGCGGCGATCATCGTGTTGCGGTTGAGGAAGCAGCCCTCGCCGATCTCGATCTCCGCCTCCGGCCCAAGGGTCAGCCAGCAGCCCGGCTCCAGCAGCGTGCCGGCGCCGATCCGCAGGCGCCCCTCGTCGAGCGCCTCCAGGACCTCACCCTCGACCGGGTGGCGGATGAAGAAGCCGCCGCGGGCGGCGTGGCGGTCGATCCGCCGGCGGCGCAGCCAGCGGTGGTTGCGCTCGTACCAGCGCCGCTTCACCCACCACAGCCTCCACCCGGTCGCCTTGGCCACGGCCCTAGCTTTCCAGAGGCCCCGGCAGTAGGGTCCGCCGCGTGAACGCCGCCGCTGCGCCGCGCGGAGGAATCGACCTCGGCGGCACCAAGATCCAGACCGCGATCGTCGACGCCGGCGGCGAGGTGCTGGGCGAGGCGAGGCGGCCGACGCCGACCGAGGGCGGTCCCGAGGACGTCGCCGCGGAGATGGCCGCGGCGCTGCGCGAGGCCGCTGAAGGAGCCGGCCTCGAGACCTCGGCGCTCGCCGGAGTCGGGGTCGGGTCCCCAGGCGATGCCGACGAGCGCACCGGGGTCGTCTCCGGCGCCCGCAACCTTCCCGGCTGGGAGGGCAGCTTCCCGCTGGCCGAGGCCTTGAATAAGGAGCTTGGGACGGAGGTCCGGGTCGGCAACGACGTCCAGGTCGCGACCGAGGCCGAGTTCCACCTCGGCGCGGGGCGCGAGTTCAAGAGCCTGATCGGGGTCTTCTGGGGGACCGGGGTCGGCGGCGGCCTCGTCCTCGACGGCAAGCCCTGGCTGGGACGGGGCGCGGCCGGGGAGATCGGCCACGTCGTCGTCAAGCGCGGCGGCGCCAAGTGCCCCTGCGGGCGCAAGGGCTGCATGGAGGCCTACGCCGGGCGCTCGGCGATGGAAGCAGAGGCCCGTCGTCAGCACGAAGAGGGGGTCAAGACGGACCTCTTCAAGCTGATGGAGAAGCACGGCAAACCGCGCCTGACCAGCGGCATCTGGGAGCGCGCCCTCGACCACAACGACCACCTCGCCGAGGACCTGATCCACCGCGCGATCGAGGCCCTGGGCACCGGGATCGCCTCCTCCGTCAACCTGCTCGACCCCGAAGCGGTGATCATCGGCGGCGGCCTCGGGGTCCGCTTCGGCGACCGTTATATGGAGCCGCTGACGCGGGAGATGGGCAAGCACCTCTTCCTCGACGAAAAGCCGCCGGCGGTGCGAGTCGCCTCGCTCGGCGACCTCGGCGGTGCGATTGGCGCCTCCCTGCTCTTCGCCCGTTGAGCCCCGCGCGCACCGAGCACGTGCGGATCCTGCGGCCCGCCGAGGGAGTGCTGGCCTTCTACGACGGCCGGGTCGAGGGATACCGCTACTCGCCGGACCCGAACTGGGTCGACGAGGGCGCGATCTCGCTCGGCGTCGCCAGCTACGCGCTGATCGAGGGCGAGGAGGCGCTGGTCTACGACACCCACGTCTCGGTCGCCCACGGGGAGCTGATCCGGCGCACGTTGGAAGCGGCCGGCGTCCGCCGCATCACCGTGCTGCTCAGCCACTGGCACCTCGACCACGTCGCCGGCAACGAGGCCTTCGCCGACTGCGAGATCCTCGCCGGCGCTCGCACCGACGAGCACCTGCGCCGCCATCGCGAGGCGATCGAGGCGGGAACGCTCTGGGGGGCGCCGCCGATCGCGCCACTCGTCCTCCCCACTCAGACGTACGAGGGGCGGATGGACCTGCAACTCGGCCAGCGCAGCCTGGAGCTGATCGAAGTCGACATCCACAGCGACGACGCGACGGTCATCTGGGACCCCGAGCGGCGGCTGCTGTTCGCCGGCGACACGGTCGAGGACCCGATCACCTACGTCGACGAGCCCGACCACCTCCCCCAGCACCTGCGCGACCTCGAGCGGCTGCGGGCGCTCGACTCGGAGCTGATCCTCCCCGCCCACGGCGACCCGGAGGCGATCGCCGAGGGCGGCTTCGGACCCGGCCTGTTGCAGGCGACCACGGACTACGTCCAGATCCTCCAGCGCTGCCGAGAGGAGCCGGCGCTGCGGGAGGTGCCGCTGTCCGAGCTGCTGGCGCCGTCACTGGATGCTGGCTGGGTGCGCTGGTTCGAGCCCTACGAGACCGTCCACCGCGAAAACGTCAAGACGGTGCTGGCCGCCGAGCGCGCCTAGACCCTGCCTGAGGTCTGGCGCTGCTGCCGGGCGATCGCGTCGACCAGGACCGCCAGCAGGAGGACGCCGCCGGTGACCATCAGTTTCACCGAGGAGGAGAGCGAGAGCAGGTCCATCCCGTTGGAGATCGAGCCGATCACAAGGGCGCCGAGCAGCGCCGTCCAGACCGAGCCGCGGCCGCCGAAGAGGCTGGTTCCGGCGATCACCGGACCGGCGATCGCCAGCAGCAGGAGTTCGTTGCCGCCCGAGTTCTGGTTGACCGCGAAGAGGCGCGAGGCGGCCATGATGCCGCCGATCGCCGCCATCGTGCTGGCGATCATGAAGACGGCGATTCGGACACGGTTGACGCGGATGCCGGCCCGCCGCGCCGCCTCCGCGTTGCCGCCGACCGCGTACACGTGGCGGCCGAAGGTGGTGCGTTTGACCACGTACTCCATGCCGACCACGAAGCCGAGCAGGATCATCACCGCCAGCGGCACGCCGCGGTCGGAGTTGAGGATCGCGACCGCGGCGATCACGATCGCGGCGAGGAAGACAAAGCGGACGATCAACCCCAGCGGGTTGCTGTCGCCGATGCCCGCGGCGACCCGGCGCCGGTAACCGAGCGCCAGCACCGCGCCGTAGCCGGCGATGATCACGGCGGCGAAGATCCAGCCGACCGTGTCCGAGTAGAAGATGTTGGCGAGGCCGGTGATCTTCGGGTCGTTGATATTGAGCGAGCCGGTCTGGCCCAGTACCTGCAGCAACGCCCCTTCCCAGGCCAATAAGCCCGCAAGGGTGACGACGAAGGAGGGGACGACAAAGCGGCTGAAGAGCGAACCCTGCAGGCACCCGATCGCAGTGCCGACGGCGATCGCGGCGGCGATCGCCAGGTAGGCGTTCCAGCCGTGTTTGACGCTCAGCACCGCCATCACCGCGCCGCAGAGCCCGCTGACCGCACCGACCGAGAGGTCGATCTCGCCGAGCAGCAGGACGTAGACCACGCCGACCGAGATCAGCCCGATCGTGGTGATCTGCAGCATCAGGTTGGTCAGGTTCTGGGCCGAGAGGAAGCGGTCTTCCTGGACCTGGAAGATGACCGCGATCAGGACCAGGCCGAGGATCACCCGGACCGAGGAGAGGTCGCCCTGGACGATGCGGCGCAGGGCCTGGGAAGTGGTCGAGTGTTCGGCGGTCTCCTCGGCGGGCGCTGCCTCGGCTGCGCTCATGCGGTCTCCCCCTCTCCCGGTTGCTGCTCCTGGTTGGGCTTCTCTTTCTGGTTGCGGCCGTCGCCGACGCCGGTGATCGCGCTGACGACGTGCTCCTCGGTGGTTTCGTCGGCTTTGAACTCGCCGGCGGCGCGGCCGAGGCGGAGCACGAAGACCCGGTCGGCGACGGCGAAGACGTCGACCAGGTTGTGGCTGATCACGACCACGCCGAGCTCGCGCTCGCGCAGGCGCCGGATCAGCTGCAGCACCTGTTTCGTCTGGGGGACGCCGAGCGCCGCGGTCGGCTCGTCGAGCAGCACGACCCGCGGCTCGCCGAGCAGCGAGCGGGCGACGGCGACCTGCTGGCGCTGGCCGCCGGAGAGGGTCCCCACCTCGCTGCGCAGGCTGGGGATCGTCACCGCCAGGTTGGAGAGCAGGTCGCCGGTCTCGTGCTCCATCCTCACCTCGTCGAGCTGGCGCGAGACCTTGCCGGCACCAGACGAGACCTCCTCGCGGCCGAGGAAGAGGTTGGAGACGACGTCGAGGTTGTCGCAGAGCGCCAGGTCCTGGTAGACGGTGGCGATCCCCAGTTCGGTCGCGTCCTGGGGGCGGGAGATCGAGACCTCACGCCCTTCGAAGCGGATCGTCCCCTGGTCGGCACTGTGGATGCCGGCGATCGCCTTGACCAAGGTCGACTTGCCGGCGCCGTTGTCGCCGACCAGGCCGACGACTTCGCCGGCGTTGACGGCGAAGTCGACCCGGTCCAGAGCCTGGACCGGGCCGAATCGCTTGCTTACTCCCTCCAGCTCGAGGAGCGGAGTGCCGGCGGCCTCCATCTCAGCCCGAGATTCCCGCTTCTTTGCAGGCGGCCGCGTAGGGCCCGGTGCAGAGTTCGGCGGCGGTGACGAAGCCGTCTTTGATCACCGTGTCCTTGACGTTGTCTTTGACCACAGCGATCGGTTCCAGCAGGACCGAGGGCACGTCGGTCTTGCCGTTGTTGATTTCTTCGGTGATTTCGCCCTGTGGGACTTCTTCCCCATTGGCGAGGGCAATCGCGATTTCGGCGCTGACTTTCGCCTGCGGCGGGATCGCCTTATAGATGGTCAGGTACTGCTGGCCGGCGAGAATTCGCTGCAGGCCGGCGACGGTCGCGTCCTGGCCGGTGACCGGCCGTTCTTCGGGGTTGATGCCGGCGCCTTTCAGCGCTGCGATCGCGCCGCCGCCGGTGTCGTCGTTGGCGGCGTAGATGCCGGCAAAGCCGTCATTGCCGAGCGCGGTGATCGCCTGCTGCGCCTCGCGCTGGGCGTTTTCGGCGGTCCAGCCCGGCGTGTCGTACTCCTTCGCGACTTCGACCCCGGCGGCGTCGAAGGCAGCGTGAGCGCCTTTTTTGAACAGGGCGGCGTTGGGATCGGCCGGATCGCCGTTGATCATGATGATCGGGCCTTTCGGCGCGCCGTCTTCTTTCAGTTTTTTAGCCAGGGTTTCGCCCTGGAGTTTTCCGACTTCTTCGTTGTCGAAGGAGATGTATGCGTCGACTTCGCTGTTTTCGATCAGGCGGTCGTAGCTGACCACCGGAACGTCTTGGGCGTTGGCGCGTTCAACGATCGCCGCCGCCGATTTGGAATCCATCGGGTCGAGCACGAGAACTTCTGCGCCTTTGGTCAGGGCCGCTTCCCCCTGGGACTGCTGTTTTTCGGCGTCGCCGCCGGCATTGAAGTAGATGACTTCGCAGTCAGGACACAGTTCTTCGACCGAGCTTTCGAAGTCGGGGCGGTCGTTGGTTTCGTAGCGGGGCGTTTCGTTTTCGGGGAGCAGGAGAGCGATGGTCGAACCGCCGCCACCTCCACCCCCTCCTTCGGTACCCCCAGTCGTGTCATCGCTACTGCCGCAACCGATTCCCACGGCGGCGACCAGCAACAGCACTCCGATGGCGATCCCCAAACGACCCTTCAGCACAGATGCGGACATGGTCTCCCTCCGGTTCTTCCCGCCAGGTTTCGCCCTGCAAGTACCCAGGAGCGGGGGATTCACACGTCCCATTACGGAGACTGCGGGATCTTCGTCAGGCGGCGACGGGCAAACGGCGCCGGCTGCGCTTCGGTTTCGCCGGCGTGACCAGGCCGGAGAGGAAGCTGCCGGTGTAGGAGCCCGCGGACGCGGCGACCTCCTCCGGAGTGCCGGTGGCGACGATCTCGCCGCCCTCTTCGCCCCCCTCGGGGCCGAGGTCGATCAGCCAGTCGGCGGTCTTGATCACGTCGAGGTTGTGCTCGATCACGACCACCGTGTTGCCGGCGTCGACGAGGCGGCCGAGCACGTCGAGCAAGCGCTGGACGTCGGCGAAGTGGAGGCCGGTGGTCGGCTCGTCGAGGATGTAGAGGGTGTCGCCGGTGGCGACTTTGGAGAGCTCGGTGGCGAGCTTGATCCGCTGCGCCTCGCCGCCGGAGAGCGTCGTCGCCGGCTGCCCGAGGCGGATGTAGTCGAGGCCGACGTCGTGCAGGGTGCGGAGGCGGCGGGCGATCTTCGGCACGTTCTCGAAGAAGCCGACTGCGTCCTCGACCGACATCTCCAGCACGTCGGCGATGCTCTTGCCCTTGAACCGGACCTCGAGCGTCTCGCGGTTGTAGCGCTTGCCGTGGCACTGCTCGCAGGGCACGTAGACGTCCGGCAGGAAGTGCATCTCGATCTTGATCTGGCCGTCGCCCTTGCAGACCTCGCAGCGACCGCCCTTGACGTTGAAGCTGAAGCGGCCCGGCTTGTAGCCGCGCGCCCGCGCCTCCTGGGTCTGGGTGAAGAGCTGGCGGATGTGGTCGAAGACGCCCGTGTAGGTGGCCGGGTTGGAGCGCGGCGTGCGCCCGATCGGCGACTGGTCGATGTTGATGATCTTGTCGATCTGACTGAGCCCGTCGATCCCCTCGTGTGCGCCCGGCCGCAGCTTCGCCTGGTGCAGGCGGTTGGCGACCGCGTGGTGCAGCGTCTCGTTGACCAGGGTCGACTTGCCGGAGCCGGAGACGCCGGTGACACAGCAGAAGACGCCGAGCGGGATGGTCACGTCGACGCCCTTGAGGTTGTGTTCGCGAGCGCCGCGCACGAGCAGGGCGCCGCGCGGCTCGCGCCGCTCCTCCGGGACCTCGATCTTGCGTTTGCCGGAGAGGTACTGGCCGGTCAGCGAGGCCGGGTCCTTGGCGACGTCGGCCGGCTTGCCGGCGGCGATCACGTGGCCGCCGTGTTCGCCGGCGCCCGGGCCGAGGTCGACCAGGTGGTCTGCGGCCATCATCGTGCCCTCGTCGTGCTCGACCACGATCACCGTGTTGCCGAGGTCGCGCAGGCGGTTCAGGGTTGCGATCAGCTTCTCGTTGTCGCGCTGGTGGAGGCCGATCGAGGGCTCGTCGAGGACGTACATCACCCCGACCAGGTGCGACCCGATCTGGGTCGCGAGCCGGATCCGCTGCGCCTCACCGCCGGAGAGGGTGCGGGCGGAGCGGGAGAGCGAGAGGTAGCCGATGCCGACGTTCTCGAGGAAGGAGAGTCGCTCGGTGATCTCGCGCACGATCAGCCGCGCGATCGCCCGCTCGGTCTTGGTCATCTCCAGCTCGTTGATCCAGCGCGACGCCGCCGCCGCCGAGAGGGCGCTGTACTCGGCGATGCTGATGCCGCCGACCTTGACCGCGAGGCTCTCCGGCCGCAGCCGCGCGCCCTCGCACTGCGGGCACGGCTGCTCGGCCATGTAGCCCTCGATCCGCTCCCGGTTGGTCTCCGAGTCGGTCTCCTCGTAGCGGCGCTGGAGGTTGTTGACGATGCCCTCGAAGCGGACTTTGTAGGAGCGGCGGCGGCCGAAGCGGTTGGTGTAGGTGACCAGGTGGCGGTCCTCGCCGGTGCCGTAGAGGAAGATCTCCTTCTCGCTCTTCTTCAGCTTCGACCAGGGCTTGTCGGCGTCGACTCCGTACTCCTCGGCGACGGCGGCGATCAGCCGCTTCCAGTAGGCGGTGATGCCGCGGTTCCACGGCTGCAGGGCGCCCTCGGCCAGCGAGAGGGTCGGGTCGGGGACAACAAGTTCGGGGTCGATCACGCGCTGGAAGCCGAGCCCGTGGCAGCGGTCGCAGGCGCCGTGGGGCGAGTTGAAGGAGAAGATCCGCGGCTCCAGCTCCGGGATCGAGGTGCCGCAGTTGAGGCAGGCGAACTGCTCGGAGAAGAGCAGCGTCTCCCGCGTCTTCTCGCCATCGAGGATCTCGACTTCGATCAGCCCGGCGGCGAGGCCGGCGGCAGCCTCGACCGACTCCGAGAGGCGGCGGCGCAGGTCGGTTTTCATCACCAACCGGTCGACGACGACGGAGAGGTCGTGTTTGTACTTCTTGTCAAGCACGATCTCCTCGTCGAGCCGGCGCAGCTCGCCGTTCACCTTGACCCGCGAGTAGCCCTCCAGGCGCATCTGCTCGAGCAATTTCCCGTACTCGCCTTTGCGCCCCCGCACCACAGGCGCCATGACCATGAATTTGGTCCCCTCCTCGAGGGTCATCAGCCGGTCGACGATCTGCTCCTGGGTCTGGCCGGTGATCTCCTCGCCGCACTCGGGGCAGTGCGGGACCCCGATCCGCGCCCACAGCAGCCGCAGGTAGTCGTAGATCTCAGTCACCGTGCCGACGGTCGAGCGCGGGTTGCGCGAGGTCGTCTTCTGGTCGATCGAGATCGCCGGCGAAAGCCCCTCGATCGAGTCCACATCCGGCTTCTCCATCAACCCGAGGAACTGGCGCGCATAGGCCGAGAGTGACTCCACGTACCGCCGCTGCCCCTCGGCGTAGATCGTGTCGAAAGCAAGGCTCGACTTCCCCGACCCGGACAGCCCCGTAATCACGATCAGCGCATCGCGCGGCAGCTCAACGTCGACGTCCTTGAGGTTGTGCTCACGGGCGCCAGAGATAACGATTCGGTCAGAAGCAGGCACTCGCTACCAGTCTACCGAGGCGAACAGATGTTCCCCCGGGGGGAGACTTCCCGTGACGTCGCACTTAGTCCCGGTATGCGGGACGAAATACGACATCAACGGGAGCGAGGGGTTAGGTTGGTTCTGGCGGGGATAACAGAGGAGGAGAGATGTCCAATATCGACACCGCCCGGTCCGCCTACCAGGCGTTCGCGCAAGGCGACGCGGCCACCCTGCAGGACTCGCTCGCCGAGGACGCCGTCTGGATCACCTCGGACGAGCTGCCGCTCGGCGGGGCCACCGAGGGCCGCGACGCGATCATGGGGAACTTCGCCCAGATCCCCAATTACTGGAGCTCATTCAGCGTCGAGCCGGAGGAGTTCATCGAGGCCGGCGAGTACGTGGTCGTCCGCGGCACCCAACGCGCCGGCAACGACAAGGGCAGCTTCGAGGCTCCCTTCGCGCACGTGATCAAGTTCGACAGCGACAGCAAGATGGCCCGCAGCGAGTTCTTCGCCGACAGCGCCAAGGCGGCGAAGCTGGTCGACTGAAGTCCAGCCCCGAACGCCCTGCGAGGACCTGACCAAGCAGGTCAAGGACGCAGGGAGCGCCGTGTGCTCTGCACACAAGCGACCGAGGACGCCGAGATGCGCCGGTCAGGTCCCCGCAGCGGTCATTCCATCCAAGTCGCGCCGCAGCTCGCGCAGCTCGTCGCGGATCCGCCCCGCCTCCTCGAAACGGAGATCGTCGGCGGCGGCGAGCATCTCCTCCTCCAGGGCCACGATCGTCCGCTCCAGCTCCTCCGGGGTCTCGAAGTCGTCGCCGCGCTTGCGCCGCCGTTTGCGCGGCGCCCGGTCCTCCATCGCCAGGAACTGGGACATCTCGGAGATCCCTTTGCGGACCGTCTCCGGGGTGATCCCGTGCTCCTCGTTGTAGGCGACCTGGATCGCGCGGCGGCGGTCGGTCTCGCTCATCGCCGCCTTCATCGCGTCGGTCTCCCTGTCGGCGTACATCAGCACCCGCCCGTTGACGTTGCGTGCCGCCCGCCCGATCGTCTGCACGAGGCTGGTCTCGCCGCGCAGGAAGCCCTCCTTGTCGGCGTCGAGGATCGCGACCAGGGAGACCTCCGGCAGGTCGAGCCCCTCGCGCAGGAGGTTGACCCCGACCAGCACGTCGTACTCACCGAGCCGCAGGTCGCGGACGATCTGGATCCGTTCCAGGGTGTCGATCTCCGAGTGCAGGTAGCGAACCTTGACCCCGTACTCGAGGAGGTAGGCGGTCAAGTCCTCGGCCATCTTCTTGGTCAGGGTGGTGACCAGGGTGCGGTCTCCCTGCTCGGCCACGACCTTGACTTCGTTCATCAGGTCGTCGATCTGGTTCTTCGTCGCCCGCAGCTCGATCTCGGGGTCGACGATCCCGGTCGGGCGCACGATCTGCTCGACCGTCCGCGTCGCTTCGGCTTTCTCGAACGGGCCCGGCGTCGCCGAAACCATCACGAGCTGCTTCACCCGCTCGAGGAACTCGTCGAACTTGAGCGGCCGGTTGTCGATCGCCGAGGGCAGCCGGAAGCCGTAATCGATCAGCGTCGTCTTCCGCGAGCGGTCCCCCTCGTACATGCCGCCGATCTGCGGGATCGTCTGGTGGGACTCGTCGACCATGACCACGAAGTCGTCGGGGAAGTAGTCGATCAGGGTGTGCGGCGGGCTGCCGGCGGGGCGGCCGTCGAGGATCCGCGAGTAGTTCTCGATCCCCGAGGTGAAGCCGAGCTCCTTGATCATCTCGATGTCGTAGGCGGTGCGCTGGCGCAGCCGGTGCGCCTCCAGTTGCTTGCCTTCCTCCTCGAGTTCGGTCGTGCGGGATTCCAGTTCGGCGCGGATCTCTTCGACCGCGCGCTCGACCGTCTCATCCCGGGTCACGTAATGGGACGCCGGCCAGACCGAGACGTGGTCGATCGTGTCGAGGATCTCGCCGCTGAGCGGGTCGAAGTGCTGAATGCCCTCGATCTCGTCGCCGAATAGGGAGATCCGGTAAGCGGACTCCGCGTAGGAGGGCATGATCTCCAGCACCTCGCCGCGGACCCGGAAGGAGCCGCGGCCCAGCACCTGGTCGTTGCGCTGGTACTGCATCTTCACCAGCTTGCGCAGGACCTCGTCGCGCTCGATCGATTTGCCGACCTGGAAGAGCTGCATTTTTTCGTTGTAGACCTGGGGCGAGCCGATCCCGTAGATACAGGAGACCGAGGCGACGATGATCACGTCGCGGCGCGCGAACAGCGCCGCCGTCGCGGCGTGGCGCAGGCGGTCGATCTCGTCGTTGATCGAGGAGTCCTTCTCGATGTAGAGGTCTTGGGCCGGTACGTAGGCCTCGGGCTGGTAGTAGTCGTAGTAGGAGACGAAGTACTCGACCGAGTTCTCGGGGAAGAACTCGCGGAACTCGTTGCAGAGCTGCGCGGCCAGCGTCTTGTTGTGCGCGATCACCAGCGTCGGCCGCTGCACCTCGGCGATCGTCGCCGCCATCGTGAAGGTCTTGCCCGTCCCGGTCGCCCCCAGCAGCGTCTGGAAGCGTTCCCCGGCCCGCAGCCCCTCGGCCAGCCCGGCGATCGCCTTCGGCTGGTCCGCCGTCGGCGTGTAGGCGGGGTTGAGCTTGAAATCAGGCACCCCTACGAACATAGCGGGCGCGGAAGCTGTGCCGAAAGTTGAAAGACTCTGGCGCCTGATGAGCCGCTCACGCGCCGGACTTGCCGCTTTCTTCGCCTTCGCCGGGACGATGCACTTCGTGCGGCCGAGGTTCTTCGAAGCGATTGTGCCGCCGTCGATCGCGGAGCGTAAGAAGGAGATCGTCGCGATCAGCGGCGCCGCGGAGCTCGCCGGCGCCGCCCTCGTCCTCCCCCCTGCCACCCGCCGCCTCGGCCGCTGGTGGCTGCTGGCGCTGCTGCTCTCAGTCTTCCCGGCCAACATCCACATGGCCGTCAATCCGGAGCAGATCAAGGGGCTCGACATCGAGAAAATCCCGCGTTGGGCGCTCTGGGCGCGGCTGCCGCTGCAGCCGCTGGCGATGCTCTGGGTCTGGCGAGCGACGCGGAGCTAGCCATGGACCGATATTCGCCGGTATTTCAATCGAAATGGTTTGTCTGTAGCCCTACTGTCTTCTAATACAGAAGATTCACAGTCCATGGACAAACGTGAGCGTTTCGCCTCAAATCTGCGCCGGGCCCGTCAGGCCAAAAAAATCTCTCAGGAAGAGCTGGCCTCGCAGTGCGACCTTCACCGCACGGAGATCTCTTTGCTCGAGCGCGCCGGCCGCGAGCCGCGCCTGGGCACGATGGTGAAGCTGGCGACGGTGCTGGAGACCACGCCCGACGCCCTCTGCGCCGGTATCTCCTGGGCGCCGAAGCAGCAGCGCTTCAAGATCGACAAACCTAAGTAACGACGCCCGGCTCCGGCCTCAGGGCAGGAACTGTTCGAGCAGGGCACCGGCGGGGCCGAGGAAGCCTTCCGCACTGGAGAGCAGGTTGCTGGCGTCGTTGACCAGTTCGATCGCCTGGTCGAGCGGGACCTGCTTGAGGAAGGAGCGCAGCGGGTCGGCCAGCAGCGGGCTGAGGGCGCCGGCCTGTTCGGCGTCGTCGACCGCGCGCAGCAGGCTGGCCCGGATCGCCCGTGCCAGCTCTTCGTCGGAGATGTCGTAGCGCTTCAAGAATTCCTCCCGTCCCTCTGGCGTCGCCAGCGCCTGGGCCAGGGCCTCGCGGCTGACCCCGAGCTGGCAGGCGGCGCCATCGAGGGCAGAGACGGAGAACTGGTTGGCGAAGTCACCGAGGCTTTCGGGGTTGCTCCAGGGCCGGTGCTTGCAGGGGTCCTTGGTCTTCTCCGGGGTGTAGGAGGCGCCGCCGGCGGCGAAGTAGATCCCGACCAGGAGCAGGGCGGCGACAACCGAGCCGCCGACCAGCAGCCAGGCGCGGTTGCTGCCCTCGGCGGGCGCGGGCACGTTCACAGGTCCACCCGGCGCGAGAGCCCGATCGGGATCAGGGCCAGCAGGCCGATCAGCGCGGCGAGGCCGAAGGAGGGGCTGAAGGCGTGGGTAGCGCCGCGGTCGAGCTGGTCCTGCAGTTCGTCCTGAAGCGTTTCCACTTCGGCCCGCTCGCCCTCGTCCTCGGGCAACGGCTCGAAGGCGGGCCCGATCGTCGGCACCTTGCCCTTCTCGTCGTCGAGCCGGTCGGAGATCTTCTCCGCCAAGGAGAGCTTCAGCAGCGGGTCGACCTTGGAGTCGAGGATCACCGCGGTGCCGGCGTCGATCGCGTCCTCGCGCTGCTGGGCGATGTCGGCGGTGAAGACCGGGGTCAGGGCGAGCAGGCCGATGACGACGCCGGCGTGGCGGGCGGAGATCGTCCAGCCGCCGTGGATCGCCTGCGGGGCGCGGCCGGCCAGCGCCGTCTCGGTCAGCGCCGAGAGCACCAGGGCGAGGCCGATCCCGACCATCACCTGCGGCGGCACGGTCAGCGCCACCTCCGCCTTCGGCAGCAGCGCCAGCCCGCCCAGCCCGCCGGAGACGAGGATCGCCCCCCCAGCGGCGCGCGCCCTCGCGCTGGGCACCAGGTGGTCGAAGCGGCTGGCGACGAAGGCCGCGAGCGGCATCACGCTGACCATGATCGCGGCGCCGATCGGGCTCAGGTTCCAGCCCTCGATCAGCAGCAGCACGAGCAGGAAGAGGGCGGCCGCGATCGCCGCCGAGACCATCGCCAGTGCCAGGTTGGCGAGTATGTGCGGGCGGCCGGTTTGCCGTAGCTCTGCCGAGAGCACCCCGGTCGCGGCCTCGTGTTTGGCGACGGCGAGGATCGGCACCGCGGCGACCAGCGCGATCGGCACCTGGATCAGGAAGATCGACTGCCAGGAGACCAGCTCGGTGAGCAGCCCGCCGAGGGCGGGACCGAGCGCCGCCCCGGTAGCCCCGGCGGCGGCCCA
>DASUZL010000023.1:0-76894 GCA_036376895.1 Solirubrobacterales bacterium | reverse complement strand
GCAACCAGTCCGAGACGCGCTACGCCGAGCTGGAGCCCTGGGCGTGGGCGCGTCTCAATCAGAGACTCCGCGCCATCCGGACCAGAAGAGCGAAGCTCCGCCCCGCGGCGGCGTAGCTCCGGCGCCGGCCCTCGCCGGGACGACTGGTACCCTGGGGGCGAGGCATTCGATGCCGAACTCTTACGACATCTACCACGAGCTGCGCGCCGACGTCCCGCCGAGTCCATCTCGGGTGCGGGGCGCCTCGCTGCGCGCGCACGAGAAGGAGTATTCATTTGCCCCTGCCCTGGTTTCGCAGGAAGCAGCAGAAGGAACAGCCGGCAGCTGTGTCGGCGCCCGAGGCGGTGTCAGCTGGAAAGGCAGTGCCCGCTGGAAAGGCAGTGCCCGCCGCTGTCGAGGTAGCAGCACCTAGCACCCCCACGGCGGCCAAGCCCGATACGGGCGACACGGCCGCCAAACCCAGACGCCGCCGCGGCAACCGCGGAGGCAAGAACCGCCGGACAGCGCAGAACGGTGCTGCTGCGGCGGCTCCGAGCCCGACCGAGCAGAAACGGCAACCAAGCAGGGACGGCAAGTCCGCGTCCGACCGCAAACGCAGCTCCTCAGGTCGCCGCCGCCAGGTGTCGCGCCGCGCGCCGCTCCCCGCCGCGAAGCGCGAGCTGCTCGTCTCCGTCGACATCACCGAGAAACGTGTGGCGGTCCTCGAGGACGGTCGCGTCGCCGAGGTCTACCTGGAGCGGCCCGAGCGGCGCTCGATCGCCGGCAACATCTACAAGGGCGTCGTCGACAACGTCCTCCCGGGAATGGAGGCCGCCTTCGTCGACATCGGCCTCGAGCGCAACGGCTTCCTCCACGTCGACGAGATCGTCCTCCCGGGCGGCGAGCAGGCGCCGAAGCGCGGTCGCGGCAGCGGCCGCCGCATCAACGAGCTGCTCAAACCGGGGCAGGAGATCCTCGTCCAGGTGGTCAAGGACCCGCTGAAGTCGAAGGGCGCCCGGCTCTCGATGAACGTCTCGATCGCCGGCCGCTACCTGGTCTTCGCGCCGACCGGATCCGGCGTCGGCGTCAGCCGCCGCCTTTCCGACTCCGAGCGGGATCGACTGCGGAAGATGGTCGACCGCACCTACAAGGGGCCGGGCGGGCTGATCGTCCGCACCGCCGCCCACGGGGCGAAGAAATCCGACTTCGTGCGGGAGATCTCCTACCTGCAGCGGCTGAACGAGATCCTCCAGCGGCGCAGCGAGTCGACCAAGGCTCCGGCCCTGGTCTTCCAGGAGGCCGACCTCTCGGTCCGGGTCCTGCGTGACGTCTTCCTCAGCGAGTTCGAGACGGCGATCATCGATTCCGAGAAGCAGTTCGAGCGGGTCACGGGCTTCTTCCAGCGCACCGCGCCGGAGCTGGTCGACGGGGTCGAGCTCTACAAAGGCACGAAACCGCTGTTCGAAAAATGGAAGATCGACGAGGAGATCGAGTCGACCCTGAACCGGCGCGTCGACCTGCCCTCCGGCGGCTACCTGATCATCGATTACGCCGAGGCGCTGACCGTGATCGACGTCAACAGCGGCAGCTTCACCGGCCGCGGTAAAGGCGGCCTCGAGGAGACGATCACCAAAGTCAACACCGAGGCGGCCGAGGAGGCTGTGCGGCAGCTGCGGCTGCGCGACATCGGCGGCATCATCGTCATCGACTTCATCGACATGGCCCGGGCCTCGAACCGGGACAAAGTCCTGAAGACGATGCGCAAAGCGCTCGACGCCGACAAGTCGAAGAGCTACGTGGTCGAGGTCTCGCCGCTGGGCCTGGTCGAGATGACCCGGCAGAACGTCACCGACGGCGTGCGCGAGATCCTCACCGCGCCCTGCCCGACCTGCGCCGGCGAGGGCGTCGTGCTCTCGGCCGAGACGGTGGCCCTGGAGGGGCTGCGCAAGATGCGCGACGTCGCCGCGGAGAACAGCGAGGCCGAGGCCTTCCTCTTCCGCGTCAACCCCAAGGTCGCGCACGAGCTGACCGACCCCGACAGCGGCCTGATCGAGCTCGAGGGCGAAACCGGCAAGCGCTTCCACTTCGAGGGCGGCGACGCGCTCGGGATCGGCACCTTCGAGCTGGTCGAGTCCGGCAGCCGCGCCGAGATCGAGGAGCGGGCGTTGCCGTTCAAGGTCGGCGAGGAGGTGCTGGTCAACATCGACGAGCCGCACATGTACAACGCCGACGACGCGGTCGCCCGGATCGACTCCTACATCGTCAGCATCACCGGGGCCGGTCGCTACGTCGGCCAGCGTCGCCTGGTGCGGATCGAGGAGGTCGAGCGCTCGGCGGCGATCGCCTCGCTCCTGGGCGGCGATTCGCCGAACGGATCTGGAGGCGGCGAGGAAAACGGCTCCGAGCTAGAATCCTCGACTCCTTCGCGCAAACGCAGTCGTGGCCGCCGTGGCGGTCGGGGGCGTTCGCGCGCCAAACAAGGCAGCACCGAGGAAGGCGATTGAGCATGTATGCGGTAGTCGAAACCGGCGGCAAGCAGTACAAGGTCGAGCAGGGCACGTCGCTGCTGGTCGATCGCCTCGATGCGAAGGAGGGCGACAAAGTGACGCTGCGCGCGGTGATGTTCCGCGACACCGACGTCGTCGCCGCGCCGAAAGAGCTGGAGAAGGTCAAGGTCGAGGCGACCGTGGCCGAGCACCTGCGCGGCCCGAAGATCAAAGTCTTCAAATACAAGGCGAAGAAGGGCTACCGGCGCCGCCAAGGCCACCGCTCCGAGCTGACCAAGCTCGAGGTGACCTCGCTGAAAATGGGCAAAGCGGCGGCGAAAAAAGCCCCCGCTAAAAAAGCTGCTGCGAAAGAGGAGGCCTAGGAAATGGCTCATAAGAAAGGTCTCGGTTCCAGCCGCAACGGCCGCGAATCGAACCCGAACATGCTCGGCGTCAAGGTCTTCGCCGGCCAGAAGGTCTACGGCGGCGAGATCATCGTCCGCCAGCGCGGCACCAAGTTCTGGCCGGGCGAGGGCACCGGCCTCGGCCGCGACCACACGATCTTCGCCACCCGGCCGGGCACGGTCGACTTCAAGATCGCCCGCAAGGGCCGCACGATCTCAGTCCTCGCCGAGGACTGAAGCGCTGTAGCTCCGCCCCTCCGCCGCGCCTGGGAATAGCGCGGCGGGCCGCTGCGTCGGGAGGGGTATGAGATCAATCTTCCTGGCCGCGGTCTGCGCGGCGCTACTGCTCGTGCCCGCCTCGATCGCGCAGGGGGCGGAACTCCTCTACTGGAACAACTTCTCCGATAACACCGTCGCCTTCGCCGACATCGGCGGTAGCGGCGGAGGCCCGCTCAACCTCTCGGGCGTAACGTACGACTCCCCCGAAGGCCTGGCGTACGACTCGGCGACCGGCAGGCTCTTCGTCGCCAGCGAAAACGGCGGCGCAACCGAAAACGGCGAGATCGTGACCGTGAACGTCGACGGCAGCGGTGCCCGCGCGTTCACCGCGCCGGGGGCTCCTGTCGACCGGCCCAACGGAATCGTGGTCGATCCAGCCAGGCGGATGGTCTTCTGGATGAACACTCAGACGGAATCGATCTCCTGGGCGCGCCTCGACGGAGCTGCCGGCGGCACGCTCAACACCACCGGCGCGACGGTCTCCAGTCCTTTCCGGATCGGGCTCGATCCGGTCGCCGGCAGGGTCTACTGGGTGAACGCCGGGGAAGAAGAAGACGACTCCATCTCTTTCGCCAAGGTCGACAACAGTGGCGGCGGCGACCTCAATATCGAGGGAACGAATACCGCCGGAGGTATCCGCGCGATCACGGTGGATCCCGCCGGCGGCCGCATCTACTGGATGGTCGAGGACGAAGGGATCTCCTTCGCGAACCTCGACGGCAGCGGAGGTGGGGATCTCGGCCTCAGCGGCGATGAAGTCAACGAACCCTTCGGCCTCGCCTTCGATCCCCTGATCGGACGCTTCTACTGGGGAGCGGTCAACAACGGGCGGACCGGGGCGTTCGGCTTCGCCAGCCTGGCGGGCGGCGGAAGTGGCATCGACATCGCCACGGCTCCGGTGGCCGAAGCACAGGACCCGGTCATCCTCAAGAGTCCGACCGGGACCGCCGTCCCGACCGTGAGCCGCGACCCCAAATCCCGTACCGCCCTCAGTTGCTCCCAGGGCACCTGGGCCCCGGACTTCCCGGGCTCCTACGTCTACCGCGCCCCGAGCAAGTTCGCCTACCAGTGGACCCGTGACGGCCAGGCGGTGGCCGGCGCCACTGCCAGCGCCCTTGACGCGACCTCGGGTGGCAGCTACGCCTGCACCGTGACCGCCTCAAACCAGGCCGGCGCCGCGACCCAGACCAGTGCTGCGACCAGCGTGGCGGCGGCGAGTCTGAAACTGACCGTGAAGAGGAAGGTCAAGGCCAAGGCCGGCAAGGCAGCCAAGTTGAAGCTCCGGATCGAGAACGTCGGCGACGTGCCGTCCAGCGGCGCTCGCCTCTGCGTGAAGTTCGGGAAGCGGGCGAAAGCTCTGAAGGCCCCGAAGTGCAAGCCGCTCGGCACGATCCCCGGCGGCGCCGGCCTCGCCGGGACCCTGAGGCTCAAGGTGGGCGCTGGCGCGTCCGGCACCTACAAAGTCACCTTCACCGTCAAAGGAACCCCCGCCAAGCCGGCCAAAGCCAAGATCCTGGTCCGGTAGCCCGGCGCCGTCGGCACGGTCCCGCGGCGGGGCCGTGCCGACTTTCTCTCGCATAGCGAAAGAAAAGCGCCACTACCCTCTTGTCCCGATGTACGACAAGGCAAAGATCTGGGTCGAGGGCGGCGCCGGTGGCAACGGCTGCGTCTCGTTCCGCCGTGAGGCACACGTGCCGCGTGGCGGGCCCGACGGCGGCGACGGCGGGCACGGGGGGGACCTGGTGCTCGTTTGCGACGCCTCGAAGCGGGACCTGGGGGCCTTGAAGGGCAGCAAGCACTTCCGGGCGCGCCGGGGCGGGCACGGGGAAGGGTCCAACAAGCACGGCGCCCGGGGGGAGGATCTGGAGATTCCGGTGCCGGCGGGGACGCAGGCGACGACGGTCGACGGCTCAGCGATCGACCTGGTCGAGCCGGGGCAGCGGGCGGTGATCGCCAACGGCGGCCGCGGCGGGCACGGCAACAAGCGCTTCGCCAACTCGACCCGGCAGGCGCCGCGCTTCGCCGAGAAAGGGACCAGCGGCGAAGCGGACTGGATCGAGCTGCGGCTGAAACTGCTGGCGGACGTCGGGCTGGTCGGGCTGCCGAACGCCGGCAAGTCCTCGTTGCTGGGCAGGCTGACCCGCGCCACCCCGAAGGTCGCCGACTATCCCTTCACGACGATCTCGCCGGCGCTGGGCACGATCGAAGGCGAGGACCGCCAGGCCGTCGTCGCCGACATCCCGGGCCTGATCGAAGGTGCCGCCGAGGGCGCCGGCCTCGGCCACGAGTTCCTCGCCCACGTCGAGCGCTGCTCGATGCTCGTCCACCTGGTCGACGTGGCGCCGATGGAGGGCGACCCTGTTGCCGACTACGAGACCGTGCGGGCGGAGCTCTCTGCACATGGCGCCGGCCTCGAGCTGCTGCCGCAACTGGTTCTGCTGAGCAAGCGCGACCTGCTCGAAGCGGAGAAGGTCGAGGCCGCGGTGGCGGAGTGGGAGCAGCGTCTGGGCGACGCGGCGCTCGGCGTCCTCGCCGTCTCCTCGGCGACCGGGGAGGGACTGGACGAGCTGCGGCAGCGAATCCTGGCCGAGCTGCCCGACGATCCGCGCCCGCTGGCGCCCGGCGCGGCCGAGCCCGCCGCCGAGTTCGAGGCCGAGCACCGCGTCTACCGGCCGGCCGGCGAGGGCGGCTACTGGGTCGAGCGCGAGGACGACGGCGCCTTCCGCGTCGCCGGCCGCGGCGTCGAGCTGCTGTTCGAGCGCCACGACACCAAAAACGAGGAAGCGCTCGCCTACCTCGAGCAGCGGCTGGGGGAGATCGGCGTCCTCGCCGCCCTCACCCGCGCCGGCTTCCAGGCCGGCGACGAGATCCGCGTAGGCGAGCACGAGTTCGAGCTGCATATTTAGAGCCGTCGCTCAGGAGAGGTTGGAGAGCCCGGCCGCGACGGCGAAGCCGAGCACGGTGACCAGGCCGGCGACGCGGCCGAGGTCGGCGCGGGCGTCCGGGATCATCGAGTCGATCAGCATCACCAACAGGGCGCCGGCCGCGAAGCCGTCGATCGCCGCCTGCGCCCGGCCGTGGACGCCGTCGGCGAGGGCGAAGCCGGCGACCGTCGCCGCGGTCCCAATTGCCGCGACGATCAGCCACAGCCGCAGCACCGTCCCGCGCTTTCTCCCCGATTCGAGCATGTCCTCGGAGGAGCCCAGCCCCTCCGGCAGGTTGGAGACGAAGATCGCGATCAGCAGCGCCGGGCTGACGGCGCCACCGGTGGCGATGCCGATCCCCAGCACGAGCTGCTCGGGGATGCCGTCGAGGAAGGCGCCGAGCGCGAGTGCGGTGCCGGCGTCCGAGCCCTCCGCGCGTCCCTTGCGGCCGCGCCCGGCGGCGAAGTGGCGGGCGATCAGCCCGTCGAGCAGGAAGTAGGTCAGGGCACCGAGCCCGAGCCCGATGCCGGTCGCGGCGGCGCCGCCGACCGCGATCCCCTCCTCGGCCAGCTCGAAGCTGACCGAGCTGATCAGGGCCCCGGCGCCGAAGGCGAGGACGACGCCGACCTGCGGCTTCGACCAGTCGCGGGCGAAGGCCAGCAACGCTCCCAGGACCAGCGAGCTTGCGGCGAGGGCGCCCCAGCCCAGCGCGCTGCCCATCTCAGCTCTCCTGCACGGTGGCCCGGCTCATCCGCCGCAGCCTATGGCGCTCGTACACTGGCTCCGCCATGACCCTCGTAGTCAAGCTCGGATCCTCGATCGTCGCCGCCGACGACGGTGAGCTGCGGGCCGACGTCCTCGACTCGGTCTGCGAGCAGGTGAGCGCGCTCGAGCAGGGTGGCGAGCGGGTGGTGATGGTCACCTCCGGCGCGATCGCCCGCGGCATGCGCTTGATGGAGCTGCCGGTGCGCCCGCGGGCGATGGACGAGCTGCAGGGCGCCTCGGCGGTCGGCCAGGGCGACCTCTTCCGTGCCTATGAGAGCCGCCTCGCCACGCACGGGACGCGGGCGGCGCAGGTGCTGCTGACCGCGGCCGATATCGCCGCTCGCACCAACTACCTGAACGCGCGCCAGACGCTGCGGCGGCTGGTCGAGTGGGGGGTGGTGCCGGTGATCAACGAGAACGACACCACTGCCACCGACGAGATCAGCTTCGGCGACAACGACTTCCTCGCTGCCCAGGTGGCGTTGCTGCTCGATGTCCGCCTGCTCGTCCTCCTCACCAACATCGACGGCCTGCTCAGCGCCGACCCGCAGATTGACCCCTCCGCGCACCTGATCTCCGAGGTGGACGACTTCGCCGAGCTGGCCGGGCTGGAGATCGGCGATCGCACCTCGGCCTTCGGCTCCGGCGGCATGCGCAGCAAGGTGGCGGCGGCGGAGATGGCGAGCGAGGCCGGGATCCCGGCGGTGATCTGCAACGGCACCGTGCCGGGGACCCTCGCCGCGGCGGCGGCCGGCGAGCCGGGCGGGACCCGCTTCGCGCCGCAGCAGGGCAAGGCCTCCAGCTTCAAGCTCTGGCTCAAATACGCGAAGCCCTCGCGCGGGGAGATCGTGGTCGACGAGGGCGCGGCGCGGGTCCTGCGGGAGCAGGGGTCGAGCCTCTTGCCGGTCGGCGTGGTCGGCGTCTCCGGCGCCTTCGAGGCCGGCGACGCGGTCGACGTCGCCGCCGCCGGCCGGGCGATCGGCAAAGGCATCGCCGACTACTCGGCGCGTGAGCTGGAGCGGGTGGTGGGGATGAAGACCGCCGAGGTGCGGGCCGTCCTTCCCCACGCCACCGACGAGGTCATCCACCGCGACCGCTTCGTGCTCGTCTAGGGCCGGCTGGCGCCCGGCGCCTCCCAGCTACCCTTTTCGCTTATGGCAGTGACGACCACCACGGTCGCGGAGACCTGTGCCGCCGCGAAGACGGCGGCGCGGAAGCTCGCGACCGCTCCCACCGAGACCAAGAACGCGGCGCTGGCGGCGACCGCGCGGCTGCTCGAGGAGCGGACCGCGGAGATCCTCGAGGCCAACGCGGCCGACCTCGCCGACGAGCGCGCAGCCGGGCTCAGCGACGCCCTGCGCGACCGGCTGATGCTGAGCGCGGAGCGGATCGCGGCGATGGCCGCGGGCGTCCGCGTCGTCGCCGCCCTCGACGACCCGGTCGGTGAGGAGTTGGAGCGCAAGACTTTGGAGAGCGGGCTCGACCTGCGCAAGATCCGCGTCCCGCTCGGAGTCGTCGCCGTCGTCTACGAGGCGCGCCCGAACGTGACGATCGATTGCGCGGCGCTGACGATCAAGAGCGGCAACGCGATCGTCCTGCGCGGCTCTAGCTACGCGGAACGCTCGAACGGGGCGCTGGCGGCGATCGTCCGCGAGGCGCTCGAGAAGGCCGGACTGCCCGAGGACTCCGTCGTCCTGCTCGACGGCGGCGGTCGCGAGACGCTGGCCGAGCTGGCGATGCAGGAGGGGCTGGTCGACCTGCTGATCCCGCGCGGGGGCGAGGGGCTGAAGGCCGCGATCAAGGACGTCGCGACCGTGCCGGTGATGTACGCGGCGGCAGGCAACTGCCACGTCTACGTACACGCCGATGCCGACCTGGAGATGGCGCGGCGAATCGCCGTCAACGCCAAGGTGCAACGCCCCGGCGTCTGCAACTCGGCCGAGACGCTCTTGATCGACGCCGCGATCGCCGCCCGCTTCGCTCCCGCCGTGCTCGGCGACCTGGCCGCGGCCGGGGTCGAGCTGGTCGGCGACGAGCGGGTCCGCGAGGCCGCCGGCGAGGTCGAGGTCGGCGCCGCGACCGAGGCCGACTGGGGGACCGAGTACCTGGGATTGAAGATGGCGGTCGCCGTCGTCGACTCCGTCGAGGAGGCGATCGAGCACGTCAACGCCCACGGCACCGGCCACTCGGAGGCGATCGTCACCACCGACGAGGAGGCGGCCGACGAGTTCGCCGCCGGCGTCGACTGCGCCGCGGTCTACGTCAACGCCTCGACCCGGTTCACTGACGGCTTCGAGTACGGGATGGGCGCCGAGATCGGCAACTCGACCCAGAAGCTGCACGCGCGCGGGCCGATCGGGATGCGCGAGCTGACCACCTTCAAGTACGTGGCCCGCGGCGACGGCCAGCTGCGTGAGTAGCGCGGCGGACGGCGGCATCGGTGTCCTCGGGTCGGCCTTCAACCCGCCGCACCTCGGTCACCTGGCGCTGGCCCAGGAGGCGCTCTGGCAGCTCGGCCTCAGCGAGGTCGTCCTGGTCCCGACCGGCCAGGCCCCGCACAAGCGGATCCTCGACGACCCCGGCCCGGAGCTGCGGATGACGATGACCCGACTCGCCGCCGCCGATGACTCGCGCTTCTCGGTTTCCGCTCTGGAGGTCGAGCGCGAGGGACCGTCCTACACGTATGAGACCTTGCGCCTACTTGCTGAGGAACGGGGCCAAACGGAGCTGGTGTTCGTGATGGGGGCGGACGCCGCCATGGGCCTCGAGAGCTGGCGTGAGCCGCAGCAGGTGGTCGAGCGGGCGCGCCTGGCGGTTGCGCGCCGGGCCGGCGTCTCCGACACCGAGGTGGCGGCGGTCCTGCGCAGTCTCGGCGCCGCGGACCGGGCAACGATGCTGGAGATGCCGCAGTTCGGCGTCTCCTCTTCCGCCGTGCGCGAGCGGGCGGCCGCGGGGCGGCCGCTGCGCTACCTGATCCCGGAGCCGGTAGCCCGCTTCATCGAGGAGAAGGGGATCTACTCGTGAGCCCGATCCGCTCCGAGGACCTGGCTCGTCGCCTGGCCGCCCTTGCCGACTCGAAAAAGGCCGAGGACGTGGTCGTGCTCGACATGCGCGGCCTCGTCGCCTACACCGACTTCCTGGCGATCTGCACCGCCCGCAACGAACGCCAGGCGCGGGCGATCGTCGACGAGGTGCGGGTCCAGGTGAAGCAGGAGACAGGCATCCTCCCGAGCGGCGTCGACGGCGGCGGCGAAGCCGGCTGGATCGTCTCCGACTATCTCGACTGCGTGCTCCACGTCTTCACCACCGAGGCGCGCGACCGCTACCAGCTCGAGGACCTCTGGCGCGACGCCCCGCGCCTGGAGATCGACTTCGAGGCGCCGGAAGCGCCCGAGGCCGCCAGCGCCTGAGCCGTAATTTCCCTGCTGCTTCCGGGTTGGACGAAAAGCCGTCCGAACGCGGTCGTACGGTGCCGCGCATGGGAAGCTTCAAGCGGTCTCTGTTCGGCTATCGCCGGCCCGAAGTAGAGGCGGCCATCGCGACGCGTGAGAGCCGTATCCGCGGCCTCGAGGCTACGGCCGCGGGGCACGAGGAGGTGGTCGCCGAGCTGGAGCAGGAGATGTCCTCGCTCTCGGGCATGGTGATCGAGCGCGAGCGCGAGATCCGCGGTCTGACCGAGCGCCTGCTCGAGGCAAACGAACGCCACGACCGCAGCATCGCCTCGCTGGAGGCGGTCTCGACCAGACTCGAGGAGCTGCAGGAACAGGCCCGCGGCCAGGCGACCCGGATCCGGATGAAGGCCCTGCGCGACGCGGTCGAGGTGAGCCAGCGCGTGCAGGCTCTGTCTGAAGCGGAGCAGGGCGCCAACGGCGCCGCACCCGCGCCGCCCGCCGCCGAGCCGGCACCGTCCTTCGCGGAGACGCCCGCCGCGCCGGTCGGAAACGGCAACGGCAACGGCCGGGCGGACGACTTCAACGGCCTCTTCGAGGGCACGGTCCGGCTGGAGATCGGCCCCCTGGGCGACTTCTCCCAGCTGGTCGGCTTCGAGGACGCCGTCGGCCAGCTCGGAGCCTCCGAGATCTCCGTCGAGCGCTTCTCCGAGGGCCGCGCCACCCTCTCGATGCGCCTCGACCAGCCAGTCGAGCTCCTACGCGAGCTCGAAGGCCTCTCCACCCTCGACTTCAAAGTCCGCCACACCGCCCCGGACAACCTGATCCTCGATGTGGACGAGGACTCAGGCCCGGACATCCGCGCCGCTTAGAGCCTGAGACTTTCTGTCTGCACCGTCTGCGAGGATGTGCTCGTGGACGATCGGAATAGCAAGGGCAACGCAGCCGAGTTGGCGATTGCCGCCGAAGCTGCGGCTCTCGACCTGACGGTCCTCAAGCCGCTGACTGAGCACGAGCGGTACGACCTGGTGATCGGCATCGGAGAGCGGCTGCTTCGTGTCCAGTGCAAGTGGGCATCCTTCGATGGCAGCATTGTGTCGGCTCGGCTCCGGTCTTCGTATCACTCACCGACTCGGGGGTACGTAACCAGCACCTACGACAGCAGCGAGGTGGATGCGATCGCCCTTTTCTGCGGCGAGACCAAGTCCTGCTATTTGCTGCCGATTGAGCTCGTTGCAGGAAAAGGACAAGTGTCCCTAAGGGTGACCGAGACGCGGAACAACCAGCGCGCGTCGCTAAACTTGGCCGCGCAGTACGAGTTTCACGGGGCTGTAGCTCAGCTGGAAGAGCGCGTCGCTGGCAGCGACGAGGTCAGGGGTTCGAGCCCCCTCAGCTCCACTAGATAGTTCTTAATCGAACCCCGGCCAGATGAAGACCGGGGTTCTTTTGAGGCCTCCCGCAGCACTTCGTTTAAGTCCTCGCGCAGAAGCGTGGCGAATTCGGGAGTCGGTTCCGAAGCGCTAACGCCGTCTTCGCCGACAAACAGCTTCCCAAAGAGAATCCGGTTCCAGGTTCCGCGCGTCCGATCGTCTACCTCGCCATAGCCCCCCGCCGTCCGTCGAAGAAGCTGCTGAGCCTTTTTCAGGCCGCCATCCGGCTTGCCGTTCTTGCCTCCTGCCGAACCCAAATTCTCTTTCGCGTTTTTCAGTTGCGTCTCTAGCTCAGCCTGCTTTTTCTCCAGGACGTCGAGCGGGATTGCTTTCGGATTCTCCAGGTGGCCCTCGACCAAGCGATCCCGTCGCGCCAAGAGTTCCTCGACTTCCTTTTGGAAATGAGCGGCTTCGCTCGCTTTGGAGCCTGTGGCCCGCGCCATTTCTCGGATCAGCCGTGGTTCAAGGTCGCCGAGGCGATCAGCGTCTAGCTTGACCTTCGTTTCGTAGTAGCTGTTGATGTGCTGCTCAACCTGATGGGCTTTGAGATAGGGGAGGTCGCAGGCCTTTTCGCGGTGCCTTCCCGAGCAGACGAAATAGTCGAACTTGCCGCCATGTCGCCCGGTGCATTTCGTGAAGATCATTTTGCGTCCGCAGCGCGCGCAATGGACGGTGCCCTTCAGGTAGTGGTCGTGGGTGCGATGCCGGGAACTGTGGTGGCCGTGCGCGGCCCGCACACGCTGGACGCGATCAAAAAGCTCGTCCGAGACAAATCGGGGGTGGGTGCCCTCGTACCGGACGCCCCGGAACTGGACGATCCCGACGTAATATGGATTCCCCAGGAGCTTTTCTAAGCTCGTTTGGGTGACTTTGGATTCTGGTCGTTTCGGCGTGGGGCGGCTGCGCAAGCCGCGCTTGTAGAGCGCCTCGACAAGCGTTCTCATCGACCAATTGCCGGTCGCGTAGGCCTCGAAAGCCCACAAGATATGAGGCGCGCGCTGCTCGTCTACCTCGACGTAGCGAATGTCATTTGGACCGTCCCAGCGTCGCCGGTTCAGATACCCGAGCGGGACGCGGCCAGGAGAGCCGCCTAGCTTTGCCTTGGTGATGCGCCCGTCGGTGATCTTCCCCGCCAGGTCCCGGGAGTAATAGGCGTTGATCGCGGTGAGCATCCCGTGCATCAGCATCCCCCCGGGGGTGCCATCAATGTTCTCGGTCGCCGATACCAACTCAGCCCCGGCTTTCTTGATCTCGGCGTAGGCGGCGAAGTCGGTTAGCTCGTCGCGCGCAAACCGCTCCAGCTTGTAGACGATCACGTAGTCGATATCGCTCCGAACCCCGAGCGCGGCGATCATTTCTTTCAGCGTCTTGTAAAAGCCGCGACTGGCCGACTCGGCCGGGGCGATCCACTCGCGGACAACCTCGGCTTCAAGCGACGCAGCTTTGCGCTGGCAGGAGTCCCGCTGCATCTCGATTGAATAGCCCTCGTCGGCACCGTCCCGCCGCGTCTGACCCGACCCCGACACGCGAAGCAGCACGAAGGCGCGCCGTTTCTCGAAGCTCATCGCACCGCCTCCGGCTCGCGTAGCCCAAGCTGCTCGAACCGAATCAACATCGCCGGAAGGCTGGCCCCGAAGCGTCGGGCAAGGACGCGCGGATCGCGGAAGCCCTCGTCGTAGAAGCAGCGTTTCATCCAGGCACGGGGCATCAGGAGGCAGGCGGCGAAATAGTCGGCGGCCTGTTCTGCCGCCATATCCGCTGGGCCGAACCGAGAGTCTTTGTAGATCGTGTCCACGACCGGGTGGTCGATCAGGTGCTTGACCTCGTGTCCGAGCGAGAACGCTTGCCGTCCCCGGCTGTCGTCGCGGTTAATCAGAATCCGCCACTTGCCGCGCTGCCAACTGATTGCGCCGGAGAGTCGCCTGGATGGCACGTAGTGGACTTCGACGCGAGGCAGGGACTGGACGGCTGCCCTGGGGAATGGCGGCTCGCTGATTCGCATGAGCGCATGGAAGCGGTGGGCCTGTCGCTCAGCAATCGATCGGGCCTCCCACGGTGCCAGTGGTCGGCCAGGGCAAAGTCGTCGGCATTCGGCGATTGCATTTGTCACCGCCGCCGTCCCTTCTTCGCGCGGTCCTCTAGGGCATCGAGCTCATCGAAAATCCGCTTTGCCTCGGCAAGCTTCCGCTTCGAGACATGGCGGTAGCGCGCTCGCAGGTATGGCTCTGATTCCGGCAGACCCGACGCCGCGTAGCCCGCCATGACGACAAGATTTTCGTAGCTGGTTTCAAGCGCCTGGGCCAACGGTTCGAGCGACGCCAATTTCGGAAGCCCGTTGCCGTCTTCCCACCACTTGACGGTGGACGAGCTAAAGCCCGTTTGTTTGGCGACCGTGTACATCGAAATGCCGAGTTCCTTACGGCGTTTCGTGAGATAGGCGGCGAATTCGCGGTGTTTTTTCTTCATGCAAACATTCGATTCTTCGAACTAATTGTCTCGCTGATCTGAGGCGGTCGCAAGAAGCCGAGCATTGGAAAGCGGTGCAAAAAAGCGGCGGGCGACCTGGACGAATCCGGTAGTGGTGTCCAGGTCGCCCGCATTGGATTACGCTTTCAACGCCTCGATCTTGGTGGTGATCTCGGCCTTGCGGTCAGAGGCGGTGCCGTTCAGCTCCTCGTACTCCGCTTTGGCCTCGTCGGCCCGCTCCTTGGCGGAATCGACCTCGGCGTCGATGGCGTCGCGGGCCTTTTCGAGCGTTCCGATGGCCGAGGCAACTGCTCCGTCCGTCGTCGTCTCCTGCACGCGGCTCCGCGTCAGTCCGGCGGCCTTTCGGGCCTGGTGGACCGCGCCGCGGATCGAGCTTGGCTCCATGCCGAACTCTTTGCCGACGATCACATGGGCCTCTTTCTTGGTGATGCCCTGCTCGACGGCGACCGCCTCGACGCGCTCGTAGATTTCCTGGGCCTTGCTCTTATCGCTCATGCCCGGGACCTCCTTCGGTTAGTGAATGGTTGTGGCGGCAGGCAGAAAGGCCGGAGCCCTTCCGCTCGCCGTGGAGCCATCCACTCCTCATCGCGTCCTCCCCAGCCGCTGGCGGGCCAGGCGGACGTACGCCGGATTGAGTTCAACGCCGAGCCAGTCCCGGCCGTGGCGGGCCGCGACCGCGCCAACGGTGCCGGTCCCGAAGAACGGATCGAGGACGAGGCCAGGCCGACTCGGTGCGAAGCAGTCACAGCGACGAAGCTCGCCAACCCGACGCACCTGAAGGACGCCCTCAGCGGTGCGGCGACGCACGATCCGGGTCGGCCGCGTCCAGGGCCGATCACATTGGACGCAAATCCGCTCCGGGCAGGTCGCCAGGATCGGCCGCTCGATCAAGGCCGCCGGGAAGGTGGCTTGATGGCCGAGGCGGTCAATGGCGGTGGGAACCGTCCAGACGTCGCCGGGGTTCTTGCCGCGCGGGTTGCCGACGCGACCGGCGGCCCGGAGCTTCCCGAGTCCGTCGTTGTGGCCCTGGTAGAGGCGGTTGAGGCTTCGGGCGGATCGGGCGGCGCGGTGGGCCGAGCGGTGCGGGACGCGGATCGCGTCGAGGTCGAAGAAGTAGCGCGGCTCCTTCGTCGCGAAGATCACCGTTTCGTACGTCGGGCTGAGCCGGTCACGGGCACTCTGCGGGAGCGGGTTCGGCTTGTGCCAGATCGCCACGTTGCGGAGGGTCCAGCCGTCTTCGGCCAGCGCGAGCGCGACCCGCTGGGGCGCGAGCAATAGACCCTTAGCGGGCGCGCCCTGGCGGGGGTGGCGGGAGTGAGAATCGCCCACGTTCAGCCAGAGCGAGCCGCTTGGCTTCAAGAGACGGCGGACCTGACGCAGTACCGCGCGGAGGTTTGAGACGTACGCGGAGACGGTCGGCTCCTGGCCGAGTTGATCGGGGCGGCCGTAGTCGCGGAGGCCCGCGACGTAGGGCGGGCTGGTGACGCAGCAGTCCACCGACTCGGGCAGCAGTCCGGCGAGCCTCCGACCCGCGTCCCCGGTGAGGATGGTGTTTCGCGGGAGCGGCTTCACGGCTTACCTCCGATCAGCGCCTCGGTGAGGTCGCCTGCGAGGACGACCCGCCAGAGCGCCCAGGTGTCCTTGGGCTGGGCTGCGTAGAGGTCAACCAGCACGGCCTTGCGATCCTCGTCGGGCACCGCGAAGACGACGCGCGGGAAGTAGCCCCGGCGATCCTGCTCGCGGCCCGTTTCCCAATACTGGCGGTAGGCGCGGAGCTTGCCGGTCAGCGTCGCGCGGGACTCGGTGGCGCGGTCAATCTCCAGGAACGAACCGCGCTCGACCTCGCCAACCCCGAGTCGGACATAGGCGTCGGGTTTGAGGAAGTGGGTACCGCCGTAGGGGCTGGCGTACCGCCGCCAGCACAACGGCTCCGCGTCGAAGTCGAGCAGGTCGGCGGCCCCGCCCCGGCAGGACTCTGCCAGCGAGGCGTAGCACTCGGACACCGCCAGGCGATGGGCCAGGAAGGCCAAGCTGGGGGTCCAGGGCTTGCGGGTCGGTCCGCCGGCGGGACCGCAGGCCGAGGCGAGTCGCTGACCGGCCAGGTCGAGGGACCAGACCGCCGCGCGGGAGCCAGCCCGGACGCCGCCGACCTGACGTTCCAGCTTGGCGACGACTTGGCGCTCGGCTAGGAACGCCAGGACGGCTGGAGCCTGACGAGCCGCAGAGCGGGGCGTGAGGTCGTGGAAGTCGATGCGCCGGAGCTGCGCGGTGGTGGCAACCCGAAGCCGGTCCAGGGTGCTGATGATGGCCCGCTCTCGGGGCGTGAGGTTCCGCTCGAGGTCCGCGAGCCGCTTCGCCGTGGCATAGCGACGAGTCATGAATCTCCCCTTCGTTCGGGGGGAATAGTCGTTGCGCGATTCGGGGCGTACTTGGCGCTCCTATTGACGATGCGGGCGGGTCCGGGCGACGCGAAGTGAACGACGAGCCGAGTCACGCGGTCCTCCGGGTTTCGCCGACCGGGGCGGTGCGGCGGGAGCCGTGGACTCGGGCGCGAATCTCAGCGTCGACCGTGGCGGCGGCCATGCCGTAGCGGGCGCGGGAGGCCGCGCGGACGGACTCGGCTGAGCCGAGCGGGTCCGATGCGGGGCGGGTACGGAGACTGGCCGGGGGCGCGACCGTGGCGCCCGCTGAGACGGCGGCGTAGCCCTCAAACGCGCCGAGTCCTTGGAGGTCGGCCGCCTGGAGGTACGGGGCGAACTCGCGCGCGAAGGCGGCCGCGTCGGTAGCGGTCGTTTGCATGACCAGGCGGCTCCGGCAGTTGGCGAGAACTGCCTGCCGAGTGGCGGTGTCCAACTGAGCGAGATGTTGGTGAGCGCAGCACCAGCCCACGCCGTAGCCCCGCGAGGCAACGACGGCTTCGGCGAAGACTGGCGAGTAGGCGGCGAAATCCTGGAACTCGTCACAGATCACCGTGGCCGGGTGTCGGTCCTTCACCGGCAGCGCGGCGCGAGCCTGGATCGCCGCCCACAGCCGGGAGGTCATGGCGGCCCCGATCAGGGCGGCGGCGTCCTGACCGATGAGCCCCTTGGCGAGGCTGATGAGGACAATCTGCCCGCCCTCCAGGGCGGCGGCCAAATCGAGCCCTTTGGCCTGCCCGATCACGGCTCGGACCCGGCGGCGCAGGGTGTAGGTGCGGAGCTTGTTTGCCAGTGGCGCGATCGCCTCGGCTTGGGCCGCCGGAGAGAGCGAGCCGTACCAGGCCCAAAAGGACTCCAGTATCGGCTCATCGAGGCGGCCGACCAGCTTTTGCCGAAAGGCCGAGTTGGCTAGTAGCGCCTCAACCTCGCAAAGGGTGAAGCGGCCCGGTTCAGCGGTCAGCGTCGTCAGGCTGGCCCGCAGAATGTCCTCCGAGCGCGGTCCGAGTCCGGCCGCGCCGTAGCGGTTCCGGAGCTCGGCCACGACGTGATCGACGATCAGGTCGGACTCACCGGTCCCGCCGATCAGGTTGAAGCCGACCGGCTCCGGGTCGGCCGGGTCGAACACGATCACGTCTCGCTGTCGCTCAGCCGGGATGCGGTCGGCCAGGTCGGCGACCAAATCACCCTTGCTATCGATCACGATCAGGCCGGGGCGAGACGGGGCGGCCATCAGCTGCACCGCGAGGCCGGTCAGGATCGTGGACTTGCCCGCGCCGGTCGGCGCGCACAGGTGGAGTCCCCGCCGTGCCTCGTCCTGGGTCACAGCGATGGGGCGGGTGGCACCGGCCACGGTGGAGTCGCCGAGAACGAGACCGCGCCGAGGCACGCTGGCGGCGGGCGGTAGCTCCCGGCTTCCGGCCAGCGTCAGGCCGGGAAGCTCCGGAGCGGCGAGTGGGAGCGCCCAGGTGGCGGCCAGTTCGTCCGCGCCGATCATCGAGCCGCCGGGGGCGGACTCGGCTAGGCGGCGGGCGACCGTCCGGCTCGGTAGGAGCCGCCGCAGGAGCCGGGCTTCGGGGCCGTTGGTGGCGTGGAAGGAGCCGAGCAGGCGGGCCATGAGTTGCCCGGAGCGGGGGGCGGAGGGAGCGGCCACGCCGACCCGGATCGCGACCGCGAATTGCGGCTCGGTGGGCCACGGCTCGGGATCGTCTTCGAGTAGCCGGGCGATCCAGGCCAGCCAGGGGCGGCCGGTCGGCGTGATCGTGTACTGGAGGACGGCCCGCTCGTCACCCTGGAGCGGCTGCAAGCTGGCGAGAATGCCCGCGCTGCTGCTGTCGGCCGTATCGGTGCGAAGCTCACCGGGGCCGGAGACATGCAGTTCGCGCGCCAGGCTGTAGCGAGTGGGAGATGGCTCCGGATCGTCGCCGATCCGTAGTCCTGGGATGGCCGCACGGAGCGCGCCGCTGACGTACTCGGTCTGACTGGCGGCCACCGTCAGAACATGCCCGACTCCCTCGGCAGTGGCGCGAACTTCGAGGGTGACGGCGGGCGTCCCGAAGAAGCGACGCCACCACGGCGGCAGCAGTCCCGCGAGGGATCGGGCGGCTGCCGTTGCCTGGTCCGCCGAGACAGTACGCGGGAAGGTCAGGGCGACGGTCGTGGCAGTTTCCATCGTCGTCGCAAGCCGAGAAGCGGCAACGATGATCGACGCCGCGATGGCCCCGATCACGATCCCCTCAAACATGGTGGCTTTCGTTCTGGGAGCCGTCGTCGTCCTTGCTGTCCCGAAGTACGAAGGCCACCAGGGCCGCGATGAACGCATCCCAATCCGGGTCTTTGCGTAGCTCCCCCCGCACGACGAGCCGCCGGGGATCGTTGGCTTGGGAAACGGAAACTGGTCGGTGGTCCTTCTTACTCATCGTTCGATTTTTCGAATGCCCTTCTACATTCGTACGATTTTTCGAACGAGTCCAGCAAGCAGCAGCCGGATTGTCGGAATTGCCTCGTCACACCAGCCACCGGACGGCAATTAGGACGGCGAGCAGTCCAATCAGGGTCGGTAGTGCGGCCTGGGCCAGCGCCGCGACGGTGGGGAGGACGGCCGCTAGAGCGACCAGCACGAGGAGCGTTCCGATGAGGCGATCCATACCTCCAACGCCAGCAGGGGCCGCAAGCAAGCAAACATAAACGCGCCAAAACCAGGCAGGGACTGCCACTATTCCGGGGTGGCTCGGCGGAAGACCGACCAGAGGCGGAAAGCACTCTTGCTCAACGCCGAGCGAGTGATCCGCGAGCGTTACGGCGAGTTCGACTTGGGCCTCGTCGAGGTCGCCGAGGATCTTGGCTGCTCGACCCGTCAGCTGCAGCGAGTGTTCCGCGAGGTTGGCGGGACCGACTTCCGCAGCTTTCTACTTCGAGTCCGGATGGAACAGGCGTACCGGCTCCTCAGCCGGAAGAAGGACGGGTTGACCGTCCGGGCTGCCGCACGGGCTGTGGGGTACCGTGAGGCGAGCGGCCTACGCCAGCAGTTTGTGCGCTTCTACGGCTACAACCCGTCAGCTGTCCAGCCGGAGGGACCGAACTACAGTGAACTTTGGCGGGCTGTTGAGCAGTCTGAGTTAGGGTCTCAATCCATGAGCGGGGCGGCAGCGTGGCAACTCATCGAGGAAGCGTTGGCTCTAGAAGCTCAGGGCACGCAGCGGGAAGCGACGTGGGCGACCTTGAAAGGTCCCATCCTCAATAAGACCGAGCGCGCGGTCCTCACCGCTCCCAAGGACCCGGTAACTCTGTACATGGCGACCCGGCTGCTTTACCTCTACCGCGAGGTAGATGAGAACGCCGCTACCCAGCTAGCCGAATACCAGAACCGCCTTGATTCTCTTGGTGGCCCAAACGCTGACGTTCTGGAGCTCGCCGGTGGCAAAGCGAACTACGACAGCCACAGGGCGATGGTTTTGTCTTCGAGATAGACCGCGATGGCCCTCGAAACGCCAGACGATCATTTTCAGCTTGGTATGACCCTGAACGAGCGGGGCCAGTACGGCGAGGCGGCTACGGCCTGGCGGGCTGCAATGGTCGGTGGCGATCCAGATGTAGCAGTGATCGCGGCCACGAATTTGGGGACCATGCTGAAACGCATAGGGGACGAGGACGGTGCCGATGAGGCCTGGCAAATCGCCCTGGGATACGGCGCGGAAGACATTTCATCCGAAGCCGGGATAGCCCTTGGGGTGCTCCGGGAGTCGCGTGGCGATCTAGTTGGTGCTTCCGAAGCTCTATGGAAGGTCTTGGGCTTGGACGACCCCCGACACCTTGCGCGGGCGGCGCTCAACCTCGGCGTAATCGAAAGAGCGCGCGACGACTTCGTTAAAGCGTCGAGGTGCTTCCAGTTGGCGGTCAATGTGGCAACCGAAGAGACGGTGCAATTGATGGCAGCCCACAACCTCGGGAAGCTCGCGGCTGAGGAAGGGCGGTTTGCCGAAGCCGAGAGAGCGTTCCTTCACGTTATGGAGCGAGGAGACGAAGATCTAGCGCCCAAGGCCAAGCTCGATCTTGGCCTCATGTACCGCATGGACCACAGGCCCAACGACGCCCGCCGGGTCTGGTCCGAGCTCGTCGACTCCGGTCATCCAGGAATCGCGCCGACCGCGCAGCGCAACCTCGAAGAACTGGAACGAGAACAGGAATAAAAAGACGGAGGAAGGTTGCAGGCCAGTTGGACTGGTGCGACCTTCCTCCGTACTGAGTTGGGCTAGCCGCGATTCGGCAGGGTGCGGATAGACATGGGTTTCGGCTCGGGTCGCTGGTAGCTAGTCCACCCGTACCGGCGGCTCAACAGCTTGAAGCGGTTGAGTGGAGACAGTTCGCGTTGGGCCTGGCTGGTGATCAAATCCTTGAGACGATCGGGCAGCCGGTAGCGAATGGCCGCAGGAAGACGCCGCAGCAGTTTCCCCATCTTGGTAACACCTCCTCGGTTGTAGCTGCGGATTCGCAGCCCGCAGGGCCGATGGAAGGGGGGGCGGGCCTACGAGCTGCGAACCGGCAAGAGAAGGTGCGGTCTGTGAAGGATCAGCAGGTCACTATGCGCTCTTTTACACCTAGAAGTCAATACCCTCTATGAGCCATGTTCACTTATCTATGGAGCCGCTTTCTGTGGCTTGGCTGGATCGGTAAAGCGGTGGTTGTCATCGCCATCCTCTTTGCGGCGGGTTGGATACTCGGGAAGCTCGGCCTCGACAGCGCCGCGCGCTCTCTCGGCGGCGCGGGGATCTTTGTCCTCTCCCTACTGCTGGCCGGACTGTTCATCCGTTTGCTTTGGCAGAACGGCACCGCTCGCCATCGACAGTAAGGAGCCCCTGCACAACTTTCTAATGGACTAATGAGAGGCGGAGCTTCCGACAGGCTAAAAGTGAGATCGCTTATGACGAATCCCGAGCGGGCCGCTCTTAGTGCAGCGCTGCATGCAGCCCTGCAGAACAGTGTCTGAATCGAGACGCCACTGCGTGCCAACACTTGGAACGTCTACGAGTTGATCGCGTTTCACTGGGCGAATGACCATGGTTCTCTCGTCCACATCTACATCCTCAACAAGGATCTCGCTGTCGTCTAGATCGAAATGCTGATGAAGAAGCATCACCCCGAAGCGGTCGAGCTTGCCGTGTTGGCGAAGAATCTCTCGAATCTCGGCCAAGCAAGCCTCATCAGCCGCGCCAACCGGAGCTACGTCGTCGATATCCGGGAGCGAAGCCACGCTATCCGTGTTTGGGGCGCCCTCGTCGATGTTTGAACTGATTCCCACGGCGAACCTCCATTATGTGCGGAAACGTACTGTCGAACCTACTTGTGCTCCAGCCGCCGCGTCAAATCGCTTTGGCTCGCTTTCCCGTCACCAGCACCGACCGCACCCCGGGCTACTGGCTCAGCGCGAGTGGATCGCGGGCGGGGCAGGCCAGCCCACGCATCTGCGGCTGTCCTGGCTCACCGTCGAGTGCGAAGCTGCCTCCCTGCTGGGTGCCGACGATCCACTGAATCCCGACGAAGAAATCGGCGGGCTCAGCGTCCAGGGAACCCAGGAGCCTGACCACCGTGTCGAGGCGCGGGACTCGTATCCCGCGCTCCAACATGCTGACCTCGCTGCGATGTAGGGATGCGAGGACCGCTAGCTCCTCCTGGGATAGGTCGACTCGCTTCCGAGCCCGGCGGAGGTTCTGGCCGAAGCGTCGGGCGAGGTCGCCACGGAGATCAGGAGATTGGAGTTTCATCGTCCCTCGCCTTCGTCGAAGAGGTCGTGCGCGACCAGCGCGGCCTGGGTCGGGGCGACCAGGGCGTCGGGGCGATTGCGGAAATCGTGACGGTGCAGGAGCCCGATCCCGGCGAGGTCAGACACGGCTCGTTCCACCGCGTCGCGTTCACTGAAATCGTCGGGTTGGTCCGTCAACTGCCGGGCCAGTTCGGAGACCGTCACCTGGACCGGGTGGAGGTCGATCACGGTGACCAGAACGGCCTGTCGAACGGTCCGGTCCTGGCGCGCGGTCGCAAGGTCGGCGAGTGGCGAGCGGCTAGGCTCGTCGTGCATGGGAAGTACTCCTTCCTGTGCCAGCCCCGGGGGCGTTCCACCGCCGCCCGGGGCATTCAATTTCGGACTCGCGGACCCTAGGGGCATGGGGTCAGCGCCCGCAACTAGCGTTTTGCCGCATGGATGCGGACCCGGAGGTACGGCGTAAGCGGGACTAGATCAAGGGTGAAAACAGCTAGAGATGTATTTTCACTGTTGACTGGCTAGTCAACCAGAGGTTTTTTTTTATTTCCGTCAGGAGCGGATGGAGGGCAGCACCCGCCGCCACGCAGCCAGAAACGGCTGATACCCATTCAGTGACGGAAGCGCCTGCCATTGGGATCAACTGTACCGGCTGAGCTAAGATCAATGCGTGGCTTCCGGTCCCGTGATCACCGATTGGCTCTCAGCGCTTTCCGGCTGCATCAGCGGTAGCGCAGCCGCCTACGTCGCTGTCGACGCCCATCGAAAAAAAGCTTTGAAATCTGATGTGCGTGTAGTGGAAGAGGCCTTATCCGCGAGGGCGAATCGTTTCGCGGTGTAGCTCAGCAGCAATCTCGTCCAGTTCCTCGGCGGTGACGATCTCGTCTAGGCGACTTAGTCGAATCACCGCCGCTCCGAGGCTCGTCAAACGAACGTTGCTGGTTTTCGTAACGGCATCTCCGCCGTCCCAGATATCGGACGGGTTGTTGACGTGGCCCTTGCCATCATCAACGCCGAGTAGGCCAAGCGCACGGAAAAGCTCGGAGAGTTCATCGCCGAGCGGAGGATGGATATACGCGTCGCCCTCGGTGAGCGGCACCTGAATCAGTTCTCGTTCCTCCTTCCGCTCCTCTGACTCGAAAAAGCGCATCGCAACGAGCTGGCGCCAAGAGGCGCTACGAATCCGGCGTAGGTAGAGCAGGGCGTCGGGGATGGAGACAGACGAGTCGAACGCGACCGAGGCGTAGAAGTTCGCGATCGCCTCTCCCTTTTTCTCCTCGAAGCTGCGCGCCGCTGCATCCACGACCGCCTCGAAGACAGCTGCGGCCTCCTCGCTCTCGGTGTCGGCGATCTCGGGCCGCACTTCCTCGCCAGCCGCTCGCCGTTCCTCCACTTGGCCTGCGGCTCGCCCGAGGACCCGAAGCACCCGGTCCCGGGGGCGCTGGTCGAGGACATACGTGACCAGCGATTCCCCAAGCTCGCTGAGCGCTTGACCGGCTCCCGCTCCAGCCTCCGGGCCCATTACGGCGCTCAGAAAGCCGCCAGCAGCAGCCCCGCCAATGCGCGCCCCGGCTCGGGCGAGTTCGCCGCCCGGCTCGGGCTTGTCCTGGTTGTCCGTCATGCCCTCCATATATAGAGGTTGGCTTATGGACACGACGACGCTGATTGCGATCTACGGTGCCGCGCTCTCCACGGGCATCGCAAGCGCGCAAGTGATCAGATGGCTCCTGCACCGCCGAACCGTTCTCCGGGTCGAGGTTGACGCCGGGTTCTCACGGCGCTCGCTTGTCTTGTGGATCGATGTCGTCAACGAGGGTGAGCGGGACGAGCAAGTCGCGTGGCTGTGGGTGGAATCGCTAGACGGCACGCGGGAGACTGGGCTCGGAGGGGACGACGCGATCGCTCCCCGGCATCGGAAGACCTACATCGTCGCCGAAGAACCGGCTGTCGAGCGTGAGGAGGCCGATTTGGGAATCAGCGAGATCACCGGGCCTTATCGCGTACGGGTGCAGTCGGGCCGGGGGCAGGAGTTCTTCTCCGCGATTCAGCCCGCCCCCGAGCGTGGATAGCAATCGCACGCCTGGGCTCCTGCCACTAACTCCGGCTAGAGGGCATCCGGTGGGTCAGGGCTGAGAAGGGCCTCAACTTTGCTGATGAAGCTGGGGTTCGAAAGTAGCCCCGCTAGCTCCACTCTTGAGAACGACGACGCGCCAACCCACCTTGAGGTCGGCGCCCACGAGTTCCGCAACCGTTTCGGCTACTACTTGGAGCGGGCCTCCGCCGGAACCGAAGTTCTGGTCCGCCGCCGCGGCAGGCCCTTCGCGAAGCTCGGACCGCCGGTCTAGTCGCCCAGGTCGTGCTCTGGGGGCTTGCCTAGACTCGAACCCATGGTTGCTCCAGTGCCACCCGATCCCTACCGCTCGGCGCATGACCTCCCCTCGGTTGTGGAGATGGCTGGGCAGATCAAGGGAATGAAGCTGCTGACCCGGATTGTCGCGCGGGGACAGCGAACCGCCCTTCTTGAGGTTGAGAAGCAGCTTCAGGATCTCGTCGCCAGCGTCGACGGCTTCTACGACCTGCTTGGTGCTCGCAACTGGATCTACCACGACAACCTCAACACCGAGGTCGTCAAGGAGATCATCCAGAAGCCCGCCGATGAAGCTGAGCAGGCACTCATCGCCTATTACCGCGAGTCGGACACGCTGGACTTCATGGTCCGCCACCTCCGTCGCTTTCCCCCAATGCGGGCTCGCGAAGACCTCATCCGCCGCGCCCGAGAGGACTACGAAGCCGATCGGTTCGATGCGGCGACGTTGCTGCTCATTACCGTGATGGACGGATTCGTCAACGATGTCGAGACGGAACAACGCCGTGGATTACATGCTCGGGATGACGACGAAATGGTGGCCTGAGCTTTTCGCTTTGCGCGCTAAGTGACTTCGAGATCACGAAGCTGGATCTTCGTGCTCCCGTGATCTGCGTGATCGAGGCGGAGTTGGTCGCCGACGGTGAACGACAGGTGGCCGAGCTGCGCTGGATCAAGGAGACGGATGACGGAAGCTCCGCGGTTCCAGGAGTTCAGGACGGGAAATGGCGCGTCATGGTCTGGGGTCCGTGGGAAATGTTCCGATCAGACGTGCCGGAGAGTGTGTAGTCGCCGGGCTCCTCGTTCGGCATTCGCCATCGGGGCTGTGGTGCATGGCCGGGCCCCAGGCCTAATATCGACTTCTCACGCTGCCGATGCTTACGCGATGAGCGCTGCCAATCAGCACGTGTTCTCGCATGGGATGCGGGACACGCGGGAGACTTTCGATGCTTGGAGCAGGCAGCCGTGGAAGGTCCTGCGCGGGTGGGTGGCGCTGAGCCTGGCGATTGCGCTGGCGCTGCTGGCGGCCGTCTGGGTCGTAGCCGGGCTGCTTACGCCCGACATCACGCCGCTGCACCTTCCTGGGCTGACCTCGCCCGCGGAGCCGGGCGATCTGCTGCCGATCCTCTGGCGCAACTCGTTGGTCCTGGCGCTGCATGCGACCGCTTGCGTCGCCGGCTTCATCGCCGGCGCCTCGATGCCGATTGCCGCCGCCCAGCGGACCGGTTTCTCGCGCTGGGTCCACGTCAAGGCGGGCGAGCTGGCGATTCTCTTCGTCTGCGCCGTCACCCTCTTCTCGCTGCTGACCCAGGCGCTCTACCTCGGCTTCCAGGGCTCGACGATCGCCTACCAGCTGCAGATCAGCCGACTGGAGCTGATTCTGAGCGTGATGCCGCACGCGCTGCTGGAGCTGACCGCGCTCTTCCTCCCGCTCGCCGCCTGGCTGATCGCCAGCCGCCGCGGCGAGTGGAACCAGTTGCTCGCCGCCACCTTCATCACCGTCGCCCTGGCGATCCCGGCGCTGCTGCTGGCGGCGATGATCGAGGTCTACGTCTGGCCGCACATCCTCCACTCGCTCTCGCCGATCACCTACTCGATGCCGTCGTAGGATCGGCGGCATGGCCGCCCCGCGCATCCGCCTCGTCCACTGGAAGGCCGAGGAGGTGCCCGAGCGCGCCGCCCGGCTCGAAGCCGAGGGCTACGCGGTCGACGGCAAGGTGCCGGGGACCAGCATCGGGGTCAAGCAACTGCGCGAAGACCCGCCGGCCGCCTTTGTGATCGACCTCGGCCGGCGGCCCTCGCACGGGCGCGAGGTCGCCCACGCGCTGCGTCAGTCGAAAGCGCTGCGCGGGATCCCGATCCTCTTCGTCGGCGGGGCGGAGGAGAAGGTGGCGCGGATCCGGGCCGAGCTGCCCGACGCCGCCTACGCAGAGTGGGACGGGATCGGCGCCGCTGTGAGCGCGGCGATCGCCGCGCCGCCTGCCGACCCGGTCGTCCCCAGCTCCGACTCCGAGCCGAAATCCGGCCGGCCGCTGACCCAGAAGCTCGGCGTCAAACCGGGCACCACGATCGCCCTGCTCGACGCCCCGGAGGGGATCGAGGCGACGCTGGCGCCGCTGCCCGATGGCGTGACCCTGCGCGCGGGCAACCGCGGCGCCCGCGAGATGACGATCTGGTTCGTCACCGCCCGCGCCCAGTTCGCCAAGCGGTTCACCGCCGTCGCCAAGGCGGTCGGCGAGGGCACTCTCTGGGTCGCCTGGCCGAAGGGCTCCTCGGGCGTCGAGACGGACCTCAGCGAGAACGCCGTGCGCGATGTCGCCCTCCCCGCCGGTCTGGTCGACACCAAGGTCTGCGCGATCGACGACACCTGGTCGGGCCTGCGGCTGACCCGCCGCCGCTCCTAGCCCGAACCCTCCGGGCCGCCTCCCCTCATAAGATCGCCGCTGATGAGCGAGGAGCGAGTCATCTACGAGCCGAAGGCGATCGAGGCCAAGTGGCAGCAGGTCTGGGCCGACGAGCGCACCTGGGAGGTCGCCAACCCGGGCCAGCCCGGCTTCGACGACGCGAAGCCGAAGTCCTACGTGCTGGAGATGCTGCCCTACCCCTCGGGCGAGCCCCACGTCGGCCATCTCAAGTGCTACGCGGTCGGCGACGCGATCGCCCACTTCCGCCGCCGCCACGGCTTCGAGGTGATCCACCCGATGGGCTACGACTCCTTCGGGTTGCCGGCCGAGAACAACGCGATCAAAACCGGCGAGCCGCCGCAGGTCGCGACCGAGCGCTCGATCGCCTCCTTTCAGCGCCAGTTCCGCGAGTGGGGGATCTCGATCGACTGGTCGCGCGAACTCGCCACCCACACCCCCGAGTACTACCGCTGGACCCAGTGGATCTTCCTGCAGCTGCTCGAGAAGGGCCTTGCCTACCGCACCGAGGCGCCGGTCCAGTGGTGCCCGAAAGACGCCACCGTGCTCGCTAACGAGCAGGTCGTCGACGGCCGCTGCGAGCGCTGCGGGACCGAGGTCGTCCAGCGCAAGCTCGAGCAGTGGTTCTTCCGCATCACCGACTATGCCGACCGCCTGCTTGCCGACTTCGACCGGCTCGAGTCCTGGCCCGAGCACGTGATCACGATGCAGCGCAACTGGATCGGCCGCTCCGAGGGGGCCGAGGTGGTCTTCCGCTGCGAGGAGGTCGACCTCGACTTCCCGGTCTTCACCACCCGTCCCGACACCCTCTTCGGCGCCACCTTCTTCGCGCTCGCGCCCGAGCACCCCGAGCTGATGCGCCTGGTGGAGGGGACGCCGGCCGAGGAGGAGGTGCGCGAGTACGTCAACCGGGTCGGGCGAGAGTCGGCCGAGGAGCGCGGCGCCGAGGACCGCGAGAAGACCGGCGTCCCGCTCGGGCGCAGCGTCGTCAACCCGGTCAACGGCGAGCAGATCCCGATGTTTGTCGCCGACTACGTGCTGATGGAGTACGGCACCGGGGCGCTGATGGCGGTGCCTGGCCACGACTCCCGCGACTACGCCTTCGCGCAGAAGTTCGGGTTGCCGGTGGTGCGGGTGATCGAGGGTTCCGACCCCGAGGTCGCCTGCGACGACGAGGGCATGCCTTATCCGGGCGACGGCCCGATGGTCGGCTCCGGGCGCTTCGACGGCAAGGGCAACCGCGAGGCCTACGCGGAGATCGTCGATTGGCTCGCCTCCGAGGGCCGCGGCGAGACCGCGGTCAACTTCCGCCTGCGCGACTGGCTGGTCTCGCGCCAGCGCTACTGGGGGGCGCCGATCCCGGTTGTCTACTGCGAGGCCTGCGGCGAGGGCGGCGCGGCCGCGATCGTCCCCGTCCCCGACGACCAACTGCCGGTCGAACTGCCCGAGGTCGAGGACTACGCGCCGCAGGGCAAGAGCCCGCTGGCGGCGGCCGAGGACTGGGTCGCGACGGAGTGCCCGCGCTGCGGCGGGCCCGCTCGCCGCGAGACCGACACCATGGACACCTTCGTCGACTCTTCCTGGTACTTCATCCGCTACCTCGACCCGCGCAACGGCGAGGCCGCCTGGGACCGCGCCGCCGCCGAGCACTGGCTGCCGGTCGACCAGTACATCGGCGGCGTCGAGCACGCGATCCTGCACCTGATGTACGCGCGCTTCTTCACCAAGGCGCTCGCCGATGTCGGCCAGCTCGACGTGCAGGAGCCGTTCGCCAACCTCTTCGCCCAGGGCATGATCACCCGCGACGGGGCGAAGATGTCGAAGTCGAAGGGCAACACGGTCAACCCCGGCGAGTACGTCGAGCGCTACGGCGCCGACACCGCCCGCACCTACGTCTGCTTCATGGGCCCGCCCGAGCGCGGCGGCGACTGGACCGACGAGGGGGTGGAGGGCGTCAACCGCTTCCTCGCCCGGCTCTGGCGGCTCAGCGCCGAGGTCGAGGAGAAGACCGAGGCCGGCGAAGTCCCCGGCGGCGAGCTCGACGGGCCGGCGCGGGAGCTGCGGGCGAAGGCCCACTGGGCGATCGACAAGGCGACCAGGGACTTCCAGCGCGGCTTCCAGTTCAACACCGTGATCTCGGCCGTGATGGAGCTCGTCAACGACTCCTACCGGCTCAAGGACGACCTGCTCGCCGGCAGCGCCGAGGACGGGGTCGTGCTGCGCTTCGCGACCGCCACCGCGGCCTCGCTGATCTTCCCCTTCGCGTCCCACCTCGGGGCGGAGATCTGGGAGCGGCTGCAGGGCGGCCGGGTCTGGGAGCAGCCCTGGCCCGAGGCCGACCCGGCGCTGCTGGTCGGCGACACCGTGACCCTGATCGTCCAGGTCAACGGCAAGCTGCGCGACCGCATCGAGGCCGACCCCGAGGCCTCCAAGGAGGAGCTGCTGGCGTTGGCCCGGGGCAGCGAGAAGGTCGCCAACCACCTCGACGGCAAAGAGGTCGTGAAGGAGATCGTCGTGCCTGGCAAGCTCGTCAATCTCGTCGTCAAGTAGCGCCGCTGCACCACGCAGGCGGCCCGTTCTGGTACAAAGCCGCGGATGCTCGTGAGGCGGATGAAAGACGCACCGGTCGAGGAGTGGCACCGTTTGCGCACCCACATCCTCATGGACGCGGGCGAACTCGGCGCCCGCAATCTCTCGGTCACCTGGTTCACGGTTCCTGCCGGAGCGAAGCAGACGCTGCGCTCGCACGAGGAGTCCGAGCAGGCCTATGTGGTCGTCCGCGGCACCGGCACGATGTCGGTCGCCGGTGATACCCAGGAGGTCGGCGAGGGGGACTTGATCCTGGTCCCGCCGGCCACCGAGCACTCGGTCAGCAACGATGGCGACGTCGAGCTCGCCTGCATCTCGATCCAGTCGCCGCCCGTCGCGGCGGCGGAGCTGTACTCGGATCAGCTCGCCGAGGTGGCGGGCTACGACGACGACGACAACCTCTAGTCCCTGAGCCCGGGGGGAGTGCGCGTCTCGCGCGCCTTTCTCTCCAGAAGATTTTGATTCAGCGCGCCACTCGTGCGCCCGGCTGATTCAGGATCGGGCGATGGGTGGATTGAGCAGAGCGCAGGTGGTGGTCTACGGGGCGGTGGCGGTGGCGCTGCTGCTGGTCGGGACGCGGGCGATCCGGGGCGAGAGCGGGGCGGAGGCGGCGTTTCCGGCTTCCTCTGGGGCCTCGGAAGGTGGGAGCTTCACGATCAGCGGCCAGGGCGGCGACGTCGTGGTCGACGTCACCGGGGCGGTGGTGCGGCCCGGCGTCTACCGGATGCCGGCCGGCAGTCGCGTCACCGACGCGGTCCAGCGGGCCGGCGGCGCCAGTCCGCGGGCACAACTGGAAGCGATCAACCTCGCCGCCCGACTCGCCGACGGCCAGCAGGTTGTCGTGCCCGAACGCGGGCCTGGGGGAAGTACGGTCGCCGGGGCAGGCGGGGAAGAGGGACCGATCAGCCTCGGCACCGCCAGCGTCGAGGAGCTCGACACGATCGACGGAATCGGCCCGGTCACGGCGCAGGACATCGTCGAGTTCCGCGACCAGCACGGCGGCCTCTCCTCGGTCGACCAACTGGACCAGATCTCCGGGATCGGGCCGGCGACGATGGAGGCGCTGCGGGCACGGCTGCAGCCGTAGCTGCGTGGCGGAGCGGGAGGACCGGTGCGCTCACCCCACCCGCCGCTACTGGCCCTGCTTGGGATCGCCGTGCTCCTGGCGCTGGCGCTGCCGCGGGCCGGGGAGATTCGCGAGCGGGCCGAGGCCGGGCTGGGGCGGGGGATGCCGGCGCGCGAGGCGGCCCTGGCCCGCGGCTTCGTGCTCGGCGAGGACGAGGAGATCGACGCCACGACCAAAGAGGACTTCCGCCGCAGCGGCCTCGCTCACCTGCTCGCCGTCTCCGGCCAAAACGTCACCCTGCTGGCCTTGCTGGCGATGCCGCTGCTGGGCGCGCTCGGCATCCCGTTACGTGAGCGTCTCGTCTGGATCCTCGCCCTGATCGCCCTCTACGTGCCGCTGGCCGGCGCCGGGCCCTCGATCCAGCGGGCGGCGGTGATGGGCGGCGCCGGGCTGCTGGCGACCCTGGGAGGGCGGCGGGCGTCCCGAATCCATGCTCTGGTGCTCGCCTTGGTCGTCACCCTCGCGATCGACCCGGCGATCGCCGGCGACGTCGGATGGCAGCTCAGTTTCGCGGCGGTGCTTGGGATCCTGCTGTTGGCGGCACCGCTGCGCGACATCCTGCTTTCCCGCTGGGGCGCCGGCGGCATCCGCCGCGCTCTGGCCGAGGGCGTCGGGATGACGGTCGCCGCGACGCTGGCGACGGCGCCCCTGATCGCCTTCTACTTCGAGTCGTTTTCCACCGTGACCCTGCTCGCCAACGTCGCCGCAATGCCGGCGGTGGCGCCGGCGATGTGGCTGGGGATGGCAAGCGCTGCGGCGTCCCAGGTCCCCGCGGCGCCGGTCGAGCTGCTGAACGGCCTCAACGCTCTGCTGCTCGCCTACGTCGCCCAAGTCGCCGCCTGGTGCGGTCGCCCCGGCTGGGCGCAAGTCGAGGTCCACCTCGGCCTCGGTGGCGTTGCCGCCAGCTACGCGGCGCTCGCCGGCACGATCGTCGCCGCGGTTCGCGTTGCACGCTGGCGGCGGCTGCGGGCGGTCGCGCTCGCTGCCGCTGTCGCGACGGTGGCACTCGGAGCCTGCGGCGCGGAGGCCCCGGCGCCGCCGCTGGGACTGCGGATCGAGATCCTCGACGTCGGCCAGGGCGACGCCATCCTGCTGCAGCCCGCCCGGGCGCCGGCGGTTCTGGTCGACGGTGGGCCGCCGGGCGATGAACTCGCCGGAAAGCTCGCCGCCGCTGGGGTCGAGCGGCTCGCCGCCGCGATCGTCACCCACGACGAGTCCGACCACGTCGGCGGGATCGAGGAGATCCTCGGCCGGGTCCCGATCTCCCGGCTCGTCTACGCGCGACTCGGTGGCGCCGATCTGGAGGCGGCGAGGGCCGCGGGGGCGACGCCGGTGCGGGTGGCCGCCGGCTCCGTGCTGCGCTCCGGTGCCCTCTCGCTGGAAGCGATCTGGCCGCCGCCGGAGCTGCTGCACGCCCCGCCTGCCGACGATCCCAACGCGCAGGCCCTGGTCCTCCTCGCCCGCTGGCACGGCTTCTCGATGCTGCTCAGCGCCGACGCGGAGGCCGAGGCCGTCCCGCTCGACCCCGGCCCGATCGACGTCCTCAAGATCGCCCACCACGGCAGCGCCGACGCAGGCTTGGCCTCCCTGCTGGAGCGCCTGCGGCCGCGTCTGGCGGCGATCTCGGTGGGGGAGGGAAACTCCTACGGGCACCCGGATCCAGGCACGCTGGCGACGCTCGCCAGGCACGGCGTGCGCACGCTCAGGACCGATCGCGACGGCGATATCGCGATCGAGGTGCACCGTGGCTCGATTAGAGTGTCAAGCTTGACGGGTGAGGGACCTAGACGGATGGTCGAATCGATAGTGGGGCCTTTTGGTTCGAAACCTCTTTTCGCTCCGGCCTGGGGTCGATGATTTAGTCAGATGCTTTCCAAAGCCCGACAACTGCTGTCTCGTCCCGCCAAACGGCGCGGGCCCGCTGGCAGCGGTTTGTTCGACCGGGTGCGCGCGACCACCTTCGCCATGCTCGGCGGCACTGCCGCTTTCTGCCTGGTCCTGGTCGCGCTGCTGGCGCAACAGGGCGTCCCCTACCTGCCGGCGCTGCCGATCCCGGGAGTGGGCAGTGGGGACGAAGCGGTTTCCGAGGGCTCTGCGGTCGCCCGCATCGGGTCCCCGATCAACGTCCGGATCCCGGCACCGGCAGGGGTCCCGGCGGGGCCCGACCGGATCCCCGCCGGCAACAGCGGCGGAACCGATTCTGGTGGTCGCGACTCCGATTCCTCCCGCCCTGACAATCAGGGCTCTGCTCCGAACCCCGGCTCTCCGCCGGACGTCGGTTCGGGCGGCGGCGGTCAGCCGCCGACCAACACGCCGCCGTCGACCTCTTCGCCGCAGAGCTCGCCCGTCGCCAACCCGGCGCCCAGTGGCTCGAGCAACGGCTCCGGTTCGCAATCGGGTTCCGGCGGGAACGCCGAGGCGGACGCGGTCAGCGCCGCCGGCGGCAGCAGCCCCAGTTCCAAACCGGTGGGCACCGCCGCCACGGCCGCTGCTCAGCAGGCTGCAGCGCCGCCAGCTGTCGCCCCGCCGCCGCCCGCGCCGAGCTCGCCGGCTGCCGCCGAGGAGGCAGCGGCCGAGGAAGCCGCCGCCGCGCCCTAGGCAGCGGCTGACGACCCTCCGGGAGGCCCGAGCGGGCATCTAGACTCGGCCGATGGCCGAGGAGATGCGACCGCTCTACCTGATCGCCGGCAGCGACGGGGCGAAAATCGACGCGACGCGGAGTCGGTTGCGTGCCCGCGCCGAACGCGAGGGCGGGAGCGACGCGCTGGAGGTCTTCGAGCCTGGCGAGGGCCGCGGCATGCCCGACCACGAGGCGCTGCTGGCGGCGATCCCGGCGATGTCGCTGATGGATTCGCGCCGCTACCTGCTCGCCGACGGGGTCGAGCGCTGGCGCGACCGCCAACTGGCCGCCGTCGTTGAGGCGATCGCGGCGCTGCCGCCGGACCTGACGCTGGTCCTGATCGCCCGCGACAAGGCCCCGGCCAAGCTCGCCAAAGCGGTGAAGGCCGCCAAGGGCGAGATCCACGAATTCGAGGCGCCGAAGGCGCGGGAGATGCCGCGCACCCTGGTCGCCGACGCGCAGCGGCTCGGCTTCCGCCTCGAGCCCGACGCTGCCCGCCTCCTGGTCGATCGAATGGGGGCGAACCCGGTGCGGCTGTCCAACGAGCTGCAGCGGCTGGCCCTCTGGGCCGGCGACGGTGGGGCGGTCACCATCGGCGACCTCGAAGAGATGATCGCCGACACCTCCGAGGCGGTCGTCTGGTCGCTCTCCGATGCCCTGCTGGAAGGAGATGCCGCGGCCGCGCTGCGGATCGGCGAGCAGTTGATCGAACAGGGCGAGAACGTGACCGGGCTGATCTACGGTCTCGCCTCGCGCCTGCGCAGCGCCTGCGCCGCCGCCGCGCAACTGGAAGCCGGCGTCCCCCCGAAGCAGGTCGAGTCGTCGCTGAAAATGCACCCATACGCGGCGAAGCTGCTGGTCGGCCGCCTGCGTGACGCCGAGCTCTCGGACCTGCGCTTGGCGACCGAGGCCCTGGCCGACCTCGAGCTCTGGTGTCGCGGCGGCGCCGACTACGGCGACGAGTTGGCGCTGACCTTGACGCTCGGTCGCGCTAGTTCCCCGAGTGCATAACCAAGCAGCTCAAGGACGCAGGGAGCGTGGCGTGCTCTGCACGCGAGCGACTGAGGACGCCGAGATGCGCCGGTTAGGCGCTCGGGGAGGCAGCCGCGATGCGGGCGGCTTTTGACTTCTTGCGGGAACCCGTGTTCTTGTGGAGGGCGCCCTTCTGCACGGCCTTGTCGATCTTCGAAACGAGGTCGCGCTGCTCGGTCGCGATCGCCTCGGCGTCGCCACCCTCAGCCGCGCTTTCGAGGCGGCGGAAGTGCGTCTTCACCGTGCTCGTGAGCAGCCGGTTCTCCGCGCGCTCGCGCTCGCTGCGTAGGATCCGCTTCTTCTGTGAGGCTATGTTGGCCATGTCAATTGCCCGGGCAGGCGACGTGCCGGCTCCGGGCGGGCGCCGACTATAGCGACTGAGGCGCCCTGGGTCCCCCCCGAATCAGGAATCGATACCTAGCTTGGAGACTCCCAGGGCCCCCGACACCCCCAACCCCGACGAAAGCGCGGTGACTGACGCCGAGCCGACGCCTGGCCGCCAGGCGGGGCGAATCGCCCGCTCGACCGCCTTTTTCTCGATCGCCACCGCGGCGTCGCGCGTCGCCGGCCTCGGCCGCGAAGTCGTGGCCGCGAGCTTCTACGGGGTCAGCGGGGCGATGTCGGCTTTCACGATCGCCTTCCAGGTCCCGAACCTGATCCGCGCGCTCTTCGCCGACGCCGCCCTGCAGCCGGCCTTCGTCCCGGTCTTCACCGAACTGCTGGGGGAGAAGCGCTACAAAGAGGCCTTCCGGCTGGCCTCGACGATGTTGCTGCTGGTGACGATGGTGCTCGGGGCGATTACCGCCTTCTTCGTTCTCCTGGCGCCGGTCGTGATGCCGATCTTCGCGCCCGGGTTCGAGGGCGAGATCCTCGACCTCACCGTCACCCTCTCCCAGGTCCTCTTCCCGATCCTGATCCTGCTCGGGATCAGCGGCGTGGTCGTCGGCGTGCTCAACAGCTACGACCGCTTCGGCGCCTTCGCGATCTCGCCGCTGTTCTGGAACCTGACGATCATCCTCGTCCTGGTCCTGATCGAGCCGTTGTTCGAGGGCCAGGACCGGATCTACGCCTACGCGATCGCGATCCTCGCCGGCACCCTGGTGCAGCTGCTGATCCCGACCTGGGACCTGCGCAACACGCCCTTCCGCTTCAGCTGGAGCTTCGACTGGCGCCACCCGGGGGTGCGGCGGGTGCTGTGGCTGATGCTGCCGGTGACGATCAGCCTCGGCCTGATCAACTTCAACCTCGTCATCAGCAGCTTCTTCGGCAGCCTCGTCTCCGAGGACGCCCCGGCGGCGATCGACAAAGCCTTCCGCATCTACCAGCTGCCGCAGGGGATCTTCTCGGTCGCGATCGCGACCGTGCTCTTCCCGACCCTGGCCCGCTTTGCCAACGCGGGGGAGATGAACAACCTACGGGCGACGATGGCCAACGGGATGCGGCAGATCCTCTTTGTCCTGGTCCCGGCCGCAGCGGCGATCCTCGCCCTCTCGGACCCGATGATCCGGCTCATCTACCAGCGCGGTGCCTTCGATCCGGCGGACACCGCGGTGGTGGCGACGGCGCTCTTCTGGTTCGCCTTCTCGCTGCCGACCAACGGGCTCTACCTGCTGCAGACGCGGACCTTCTTCAGCCTGCAGCGGCCCTGGCAGGCGACCGGGCTGGCGGTCATCGACCTCGTCGTCTCGGCGGTTGCGGCGCTGCTTCTCTACGAGCCGTTCGGAGTGGGAGGGATCGTCGCCGGGACCGGGATCGGCACCACCACCGCCGTGATCGCCCAGGCGGTGATCCTGCGCCGCGAGTTCGACGGCCTGGAGATCCGGCGCCTGCTCTCGACCACGGTCCGGATCACCGTCGCCTCGGCGGCGCTGGCCGGCGTCGGCTGGGTCGTCTGGGACCTGCTCGACTCCGCCCTCGGCCGCGGCCTCGCCGGCCAGATCGTCTCGCTCGGCGCCGGCCTCGCCGCTGGCGGACTCGTCTACCTGGCCCTCGCCCGCGTCCTCCGCATCGCCGAGCTGGAGCAGATCACCCGCCTGCTCCGCCGCCGCTAGATGCTCGGGCCGGGCCGCTACTTGCTGGGTGTTGGGGAGCTCGTCCTGCTCGTCAGCTCTGCCTGGCTTGGCGCCACCGCTCTCCGCTCGTCACTCCTCCCAAGGTTCACCGGCGCGCCCGGCTACCTGGCCACCCTCGTCCTGGCGCTGGCACTCCTCATCTGGGTCGCCGAGCTACTCGGCACGTTCGGTCTGTTGAAGCCGCTGCCGTACCTCCTGGGCGTGCTGGCAATCGCCGTCTCGTCACTGCTGTTGATCCGGGGGTGGCGCGAGGAGAGGGGGGTCGAGAGCGAAAACCTCGCCCGCAGGCCCCCCTCTCCTCGTGGCAGGACCCCCGGTTCGACGTCCGGTCTCGCGGCGGCCCTCGCTCTCGCCATCGCTGCCGTGGCCCTGTTCCACTTCGCCTGGGATGCGAAGCCGCAGTTGTCGACGGGCATGACCGGCTTCGACAGCACCTGGTACCACGGGCCGTTCGCGGCTGGGTTCTTCCAAAGCGGCAACACGATCGACCTGCACTTCATCGCGCCGCAGTTTCTTGCCTGGTTCTACCCGGCGAATGGCGAAATCTTCCACGCGGCGGGGATGCTGGCCTTCGGGCGCGACGTGCTCTCGCCGCTGCTCAACGTCGGCTGGTTTGCCGGCTGCCTACTGGCCTGCTGGTGCATCGGGCGGCCCTACCGAGTGGCACCGTGGTCACTGGCACTAGGGGCGATCGCGCTCAGCGTCCCAGCCCTCTCCGACCAGGCGGGCGAGGCCCGCAACGACATCGTCGGGATCTTCTTCCTGCTCGCCGCCGTCGCGATCGCGCTGAACGCCTGGGGGGGACGGTCGAACGCATCTCTTTCCGGGAGCGCGGAAGGAGGCGCGTCCGCTCGCGACGCCGCCGCCGCGTCCGTCCGCGAGGACGCTGGCGCGCTCGGTCCACTGCTCGTCGCCGGTCTCGCCGCCGGCCTGGCGGCGGGCACCAAGCTCAACTTCCTGCTCCCGGCCGGGGTTCTGGTCGTCGGGCTGGCCGTGATCGCCCCGCGCGGTTGGCACTGGCGCGCCCTCGCCGCTTCCGGACTCGCCGCCCTGGCCGGCGGCGGTTACTGGTACCTCCGCAACCTCGTCCACACCGGCAACCCGCTGCCCTGGGTCGACAGCCTCGGCCCGATCTCGCTGCCGGCTCCCGACCAGGCCCTCGGCGGCCGCGAAGCCCACGGCGTCGCCGGCTACCTGTTCGACGGCACGGTCTGGTCCGACTGGTTCCTGCCCGGCCTCCACGACGGCCTCTGGTGGCTCTGGCCCCTCCTCGGCGCCGCCGCCCTAGCCGGCCTCATCCTCGCCCTATTCCCGTCCCGCGGTTCCTTTTCGACCCCTGACGCCCAAAAGGAACCATGCGTGCTGGTGGTGGCGGGGCTCGTCGGCCTCGCCACGGCGCTCGCCTGGCTCTTGGCCCCGACCTCGGCCTCGGGCCCCGACGGCATCCCTCGCGGCTTCGAGTCCGGCCTCCGCTACCTCGCCCCGGCCCTCGTCCTCGGCCTCGCCCTGCTCCCAACCGTCCCGCTCCTCCGCGACCGCCTCTTCAGCTTGAGGTCGCACTTTGTCCCGCATAGCGGGAGGAACTACGACCTCACGGGGAGGGGATGGGGGATTGCAACCGTGGCGGGGCTCGTTGTGGTGGCGGCGCTCGCCGGGTACCCGTTGCAGCGGCACTACTTGCAGGGTCGCTACGCCGACCCCTCGTTCACTACCCCCGGCCTGAACGCCGCCTTCGCTTGGGCCCGCGACGTCTCCGGCGCCCGTATCGCCACCACCAGCACCCGCCAGTACCCGCTGTTCGGCACCGACCTCTCCAACCGGGTCGAGTTCGTCGGCGAGGAGCGCCCTCACGGCGGCTTCGAAGCCCCCAAGACCTGCCGCGCCTACCGCCGCCTCCTCAACGAAGGCGACTACGACTACGTCCTCGCCAGCCGCGACCGCATCGAAGCGGGCAAGGCCCGGTACGCGCCGCAGGCGAGGTGGACCGAAGCTCCCGAGGCGGAGGTGATCCTGCGCAAGCCCCCCACGGTCGTCTTCAAGCTCAGCGGACCGCTCGACCCTTCGGCGTGCGGATGACCTCGCCATACTCCGCCCTCGCCCATGGACCGCATTCGCAACTTCTCGATCATCGCCCACATCGACCACGGCAAGTCGACCCTGGCCGACCGCATCCTCGAGGTCACCGGCGCGGTCGACCCGAAGAAAATGCAGGCGCAGATGCTCGACTCGATGGACCTCGAGCGCGAGCGCGGGATCACGATCAAGGCCCAGGCGGTGCGGGTCGAGTACGCGGCCGCCAGCGGTGAGACCTACCACCTGCACCTGATCGACACGCCGGGCCACGTCGACTTCTCCTACGAGGTCTCGCGCAGCCTCGCCGCCTGCGAGGGCGCGCTGCTGGTCGTCGACGCCGCCCAGGGCGTCGAGGCGCAGACGGTCGCTAACACCTACCTGGCGATCGAGGCCGGGCTGGAGCTGATCCCGGTGATCAACAAGGTCGACCTGCCCGGGGCCGAGCCGGACCGGGTCGCCCAGGAAATCGCCGACCTCACCGGCGGCGATCCCGAGGAAGCGCTGTGGATCTCGGCGAAGACCGGCGAGGGGGTGCCGGAGGTGCTGGAGGCGATCGTCGAGCGCATCCCGGCGCCGAAGGGAGAGCCGGCGGCGTCGCCGCGGGCGCTGATCTTCGACTCCGAGTTCGACCAGTACCGCGGCGTCATCGCCTACGTGCGGATGGTCGACGGCTCGTTCAAAAAGCACGGCTCGATCCTGGCGATGCAGAACGGGACCGAGGCCGAGATCGACGACATCGGCTTCTTCCGGCCGGCGATGACCGCGGTGCAGGGGATGGACGCGGGCGACGTCGGCTACCTGATCACCGGCATCAAGGACGTCGCCAAGCTGCGGGTGGGGGACACGCTGACCGCCAAGGACAAGCCCGCGGTCGATCCGCTCGAGGGCTACCGCGAGGTCCGGCCGATGGTCTTCTGCGGACTCTTCCCGATCGACACCGACCGCTACGAAGACCTCCGCGACGCGCTCGAGAAGCTGGCCCTCAACGATGCCGCGCTGTCCTGGGAACCGGAGACCTCGGAGGCGCTCGGGTTCGGCTTCCGCTGCGGCTTTCTCGGCCTGCTCCACATGGAGATCGTGCGCGAGCGGCTGGAGCGCGAGTACGGCCTCGACCTGCTCTCGACGACCCCCAACGTGCGCTACGTGGTCCACCGCACCAACGGCGAGACGTCCGAGGTCCGCAGCCCCACCGACCTTCCCGACCCGGGCGTGATCGAGACGGTCGAAGAGCCCTACATCCGCGCCACGATCATCTCTCCGTCAGAGCAGGTCGGGGCGGTGATGGAGCTCTGCCAGGGGCGCCGCGGCACCCATGTCGACATGAACTACCTGAGCCCGGTGCGGGTGCAGATCCGCTACGACATGCCGCTGGCCGAGATCGTCCTCGACTTCTTCGACCTGCTGAAGTCCTCGACCCGCGGCTACGCCTCGCTCGATTACGAGCCGATCGGCAACCGCGCCTCCGACCTGGTCAAGGTCGACATCCTGCTCGCCGGCGAGCAGGTCGACGCGCTCTCGATCATCGTTCATCGCGACTTCTCCTACGAGCAGGGCAAGCGTCTGGTCGAGCGGCTGAAGAAGACGATCCCGCGCCAGCAGTTCGACGTGCCGGTGCAGGCCGCGATCGGCTCCAACATCCTCGCCCGCGAGACGGTCAAGGCCGTGCGCAAGGACGTCACCGCGAAGCTCTACGGCGGTGACGTCACCCGTAAGCAGAAGCTGCTGAAGAAGCAGAAAGCGGGCAAGAAGAGAATGAAGTCGGTGGGCCGGGTCGAAGTGCCGCAGGAGGCGTTCCTCGCGGTGCTGCAGATAGACGAGTAGCGGCACGCCCCCTGGCTGGGCGGCCAGTTATTGTCCCCGGCCATGTCACTTAAAACTGATGCGGTAGGTAAGGAATGGCCCGGCAGCACCTACCAGGTGGGCCGGGAGAAGATCAGGGAGTACGCGAACGCGCTGGGGATCGACAACCCCGTGCACTTCGACGTCGGCGCGGCCCGCGAGGCCGGTTTCCGCGACGTCGTCGCACCGCCGATGTTCGCCGTCGTCTACAGCGGCCCGGCGCTGGCGCCGGTGCTCTTCGACCCCGACGTGGCGATGAACTTCGCCGCGATGGTCCACGGCGGGCAGGTCTTCGAGTGGGGCGAGCCGGTCTGCTCTGGCGACGAGATCGCGACCACGGCGAAGTGCCTCTCGATCGAGGAGAAAGACGGCAAGGGCTTCTACGTCTTCGAGACCGTCTCCACCAACCAGGACGGCGCCGAGGTAGTGCGCGCCACCTGGACCAACATCGTCAGGGGGGTCTGAGATGGCTGACTTGAACGTGGGCGACAGCGTCCCCGAGCTGCGGGTGACGCCGGACAAGTACCTGCCGCACCGCTACGCCGGTGCCTCGGGCGACTTCAACCCGATCCACATCGACGACGAGTTCGCGAAAGCGGTCGGGCTGCCCCGCAACATCCTCCACGGCCTCTACTCGATGGGCCTCGTTGCCCGCGCCAACGCCGCCGTCGCCGGCGGCGACCCGCGCGCGCTGAAGCGGCTCTCGGTCCAGTTCCGGGGGATGGGCATGCCGGAGCAGGAGATCGTCGTCACCGGCACCGTCAAATCGGCCGATGGCGACCGGGTCGTGATCGACACCGTTGCCAGCCAAGGCGAGAACCAGATCATCAAGAACGCCGAGGCGGAACTCGCGCTTTAAGTCCCCGCTGCGCTGATTCCTAAGATGTGAGGGTGCTCAGCGCGCGGCAAGAGTTGATTTTGCGGTTAGTCGTCGATGCCTATCTGGACTCGGCGAGGCCGGTTGCCTCTAAGGAGGTGGCTCGGCGGCCGGAGGTGGATTGGGGGTCTTCGACGGTGCGGGCGGAGTTGGCGTTGTTGGAGGCGGAGGGGTACCTGACGCATCCGCACACGTCTGCAGGGCGGGTGCCGACCGACGCTGGCTACCGGGTCTACGTCGATCTGCTGCTGAAGTCCGACGCGCTGCCGGCGGAGACGCGGGTGGAGTTGGAGCTGACGCGGTTGCGGCGCGAGGTCGACGAGGCGATGCGGGAGACGACCGCCGCCCTGGCCCAGGTCACCGACCTGGTGGCGATGGCGACGGCGCCGCCGCTGGCGACCGCGACCGTGCACCGGGTCGAGGTGCTGCAACTGCAGCCGAACAAGGTGGTGGTGATCGCGATCGCCTCCACCGGCGACGTCGCCCGCCGCATCTTCGAGTTCGACCGCGCGGTCGACCGCGGCCTGGTCGAGTGGGCCTCCAGCTACCTGAACGAGCGCCTGACCGGTCACGGCGTGGGCGCCCGGATGACTGCGGGCCGCCTCTCCGACCCCGAGCTCGACCCGGTCGAGGCGCAGTTCGTCGCCACGCTCGGCGCCGCCTTCGGCGAATTCGAGCGCGGTGCCGGCGGCGACCTCTATGTCGACGGTGCCTCGCGCCTGCTCTCCGAGCACTACCGCGCCGACCTGCCCCGCGCCGACGAGCTGATGACCGCCCTGGAGCGCCGCGCCGACGTCCTGCAGATGCTGCGCTCAACCCTCGAGGAGCGCTCGGTCTGGCTCTGGATCGGGGCTGAGAACCCGCGGCCGGAGCTGCGCTCGGTCAGCGTGATCGGCGCCAACTACGGCCTCGGCCACCGCAACCTCGGCGCCGTCGGCGTGGTCGGCCCGCTGCGGATGGACTACGCGACCGCGATCGCCTCGGTCCGCGGCGCTGCCCGCGAGCTCTCCCGTTACTTCGAGAACGTCTACGAAAACTAGCCCGATGCCGCGCGACTACTACGAGGTTCTCGGCGTCGGCCGGGACGCCGGCGAGACCGAGATCAAGAAGGCCTTCCGCGGCCTCGCCCGCGAACTGCACCCTGACGTCAACGACCACGACCCCGAAGCCGAACAGAAGTTCAAGGAGGCGGCGGAGGCCTACGAGGTCCTCTCCGACGCCGAGCGGCGGCAAACCTACGACGCCTACGGGCACGACGGCCTGCGCTCGGGCGGGTTCGACCCGCGCAGCTCCTCCTTCGGCTCGATCGACGAGATCTTCCAGACCTTCTTCGGCGAGGGCTTCGGCTTCGGCGGCGGTCGCGCCGGGCCGGCGCCGGGCGGCGACATCCTCGTCGCGGTCGAGATCGAGCTCGCCGACGTGGTCACCGGCGTTCCCCGCGAGGTTTCCTACGACGCCGTCTCCCCCTGCGAGCACTGCCGCGGCAACGGGGCGGAGCCGGGGACGCCGATCTCCACCTGCGAGCGCTGCGGCGGCGCCGGCCAGCTTCGCCAGGTCTCCCGCACGCCCTTCGGCCAGATGGTCCGCGGCGTCGCCTGCGACGCCTGCGGCGGCGCCGGCAAAATCCCGGAGACGCCCTGCGCGGAGTGCGGCGGCTCCGGCCGCGCCCGCGGCGTCCGCACCCACGAAGTGGAAATCCCGGCCGGGATCGAAGACGGGCAGCGGCTGCGGGTCAGCGGCGCCGGCCACGCCGGCGAAGCCGGTGCGCCCGCCGGCGACCTCTACGTCGAGGTCGCCGTGGCCGAGGACGAGCGCTTCCAGCGCGATGGCACCGACCTGCTCAGCGTCGTCTCGATCCCCGCCACCGAGGCGATGCTGGGGATTGAGGTGAAGGTGCCGACGCTCGACGGCGAGACCGAGCTCCAGGTCCCGCCCGGAACCCAGCCGGGTCACGAAGAGCAACTGCGCGGCGCCGGCCTGCCCGGCCTCGGCGGCCGCCGCCGCGGCAACCAGCGGGTGATCTTCAACGTCGTCGTCCCCGCCAATCTCAGCGAGGAGCAGCGCGAGCTTGCCGAGCGCCTGGACGAGACCCTGGGGCCCGAGAACCTGGAGCCGCGGCAGGGCGAGGGCCTGTTCAGCCGCGTCCGCCGGGCCTTCGGTTGATCCGCCTCGCGGTCAGGTGCACCCCCGACCAGGCTGACCTGGTCCTGGCTGAGCTGACGGTGCTGGCGCCGAACGGGGTCGAGGAGGAGCGCGGTCCCTGCTACGTCGAGTACGCGATCTACGGCGGCGAGGGCGAGCTGCCGGAGTTGGGGGAGCTCGACGCGGCGGTCGGCGGCAGCCGGATCGAGGTGAGCTCGACCGAGATCCCCGACGACTGGGCCGACCGCTGGCGCGACTTCCACAAACCGCTCCTGGTCGGCGAGAGGCTCTGGCTGCGCCCCTCCTGGGAGCCGCAGCGGGAGGGTGCGGTCGACGTCGTCGTCGACCCCGGCCGCGCCTTCGGCACCGGCGCCCACCCGACCACCCGCCTCTGCCTCGAGCTGCTGCTGGAGCTGGAGGGAGCGGGGGAGGCCGACGGCCCTCTAGTCGACCTCGGCACCGGCTCCGGCGTCCTAGCGATCGCCGCCGCGAGGCTCGGCTGGGACCCAGTCCGCGGCTACGACCACGAGCAAGCCGCCATCGAGGCGTCAGCCGCCAACGCCGCGGAAAACGACGTCGATCTCACCCTTGAACGAATGAACCTCCGCGAATCCCTGCCCGAGCTCGCCCCGACCCTCGTCGCCAACATGACCTCCCCGATCTTGATCGCAGTGGCGAACCGAATGGAGAGTCGGGATCCCCGCACCCTGGTCCTCTCAGGGATCCTGCCGGCCGAGCTTGATGGTGTGGCGGCTGCCTTCGCCGATGCGGGTTTCACCGAGTCCACCCGCCGAATCGACGGCGACTGGGCCGCCCTCTTACTCCGTCGGAGTTGAGAGATAGGGTTTTCGGCGATGCCCCTCGCATCGATAGTCTCCGTCGACTACAAGATCGCGTTGTTCTTCCACGTGCTGGCGGTCGTGCTGGCGTTTGGGCCGACGTTCGGCTACGCGTTCCTGTTCTCGATCGTCCCCCAGCACCCGCGGGCGACGCCGGCGATCCTCAGCGGGATACAGCGAATCGACCGCTACCTCGTCAACCCGGGCATGATCGTCCTGCTGCTGGCCGGGATCTACCTGCTGGTCGCCAGCGACGATGCCTGGAAGACCAGCGATGCGTTCATCAGCTTCGGCTTCCTCGCGATCATCGTGCTCTTCGGGCTCCAGCACGCCTTCTTCCAGCCGAAGACGCGTGAGGCCAAGGCGCTCGCCGAACGCGATCTGAAGGCCGGCGACACGCTCAGCCCGGAGTTCGAAGCGCTCGGCCAGAAACTCGGGCAGGTCGGGGGTTTGGCGGGGATCATCGTTGTCGTCACGATCTTCTTCATGACCTACAAGCCCTTCCTCTGAGCCAGCTCGACGCCGCCCTGCCGGTGGCGATGTTCGACTCCGGCGTCGGCGGGCTGACGGTCCTGCACGAGTGCCTGGTCTCGCTGCCGCAGGAGGACTTCCTCTACCTGGGGGACACCGAGTGGTTCCCTTACGGCAGCCGCGACCGCGGGCTGTTGCGGGAGCGCATCGGTGGCATCGCCGAGCTGCTGCTCGACCGCGGCGCCAAGTTGCTGGTGATCGCCTGCAACACCGCCACCTCGGTCGGCCAGGATGTGGCCCGGGCGGTTGCCGGTGAGCGCGGGGTGGAGGTGGTGCCGGTGGTCGAGCCGCAGGCGGAGATCGCCGCCGCGATCACCGCCAACGCCCGGGTCGGAGTGCTGGCCACGCCGAACACTGTCGAGAGCGGCGCCTACCGGCGGGCGCTGGAAGCGCAGGGCCGCGGGCTCGAGGTGACCGAAGTGCAGGCGCCGGACCTGGCCCCGTTCATCCAGAACGGCTCGCTGTTCGACGAGGAGACGATGGCGATGGCTCGCGCCTACTGCGCGCCGCTGAAGAAGGCGGAGGTCGACACCCTGATCCTCGGCTGCACCCACTACCCGCTGGTCTCGCCGATGCTGCAGCGGATCCTCGGCCGCGACGTTCGCCTGGTCAGCGGCGGCCACGCCGTCGCCGCCGCGGTGCAGCGCACCCTGGAGGGGGGAGGAATTGCCCGCCCGGACGGCGGCGAGGGGAGCTACGACTTCCTCTGCACCGGCGACACCGAGGCCTTCCGCGCGGTCGGCACCCGCTTCCTGCAGATGCCGCTGGGTGAGGTCGAGCAGGTCGATATCGCTTGAATTTCGCGCTTTCGTGCGCCAGTGGGCACTGAATTGGCACTCCGTGCGCACCACACGTGCGTCCCGATCGGGAACGATCCCGGCCATGCCTGTTCTAACCGTTGGCAATACCGTATATACTCACCCTGTGGCCAAGGTGATGATTTCCATCTCGGACGCCCTCTTGGCGCGGATCGACGCTCGTGCTGAGGCTGGCGGGGAGACCCGCAGCGGCTTTCTCCAGCGGCTTGCGGAGCAGGAGCTGGGCGACGCCGAGGAGAACCGCCGCGCGGAGATCAAGCGCCTGCTCGATCTCGCCACTTCGCCCAAGGGCGGCGAAGCGGCTCGGTTGATCCGGGAAGACCGGGAATCGCATTGACCACGTTTCTGCTCGATGCCAGTGTCTGGGTCTGCGCCAGCGACCCGGCCGATCGCTTCCACGGGCCGGCGCGGGCCCTCGTCTTCGATTTCGATCGCAGGCTAGCTGCGATGGACCTGACGCTCTACGAGGTCGCGAACGCGCTTGGCGTGCGCAGGGCGGAACCGCGCGAGGCTCGCTACGTCACCGAGATGATCGTCAAGCGCTGTTCGCCCGGAGAGCTGGTCGCGGCCGACCCCGAGCTCCTCGACCTGGCGACCGTGTTCGCGCACGACCATGGCCTCACGGCCTATGACGCCGCTTACGTTGCCGTCGCCCGCAGCAGGGGTTGGACCCTGGTCAGCGCCGACATCGCCGACCTCGTCTCGAAGGGGCTGGCAGTGGCGCCCGACGACGCCGACTACCCTTAGATCGATGAGCGTCTTGGAGCAGGTGCAGAGCGATGTGCGGGTGGCGATGAAAGCCCGTGACCGCGAGCGCGCTGCGGCGCTGCGGATGGTCGTCGACGTGCTGCAGCAAGACGCGAAGCTGGGCAAGGGCGACGAGGTCGCGGTGCTGCAGCGGGAGCGCAAGAAGCGGGTCGAGGCGGCCGAGGCCTACGAGGACGCCGGCCGTGCCGAGCAGGCCGCCGCCGAGCGCTTCGAGGCGGAGCTGATCGAGGGCTACCTGCCCCAGCAGCTCTCCGACGAGGAGCTCGCAGCGCTGGTCGAGGAGGCCGTCGCCGAGACCGGTGCCACCGAGCAGCGGCAGATGGGCCAGGTGATGTCGGCGCTGATGCCGAAGCTCGGCGGCCGCGCCGACGGCAAGCGAGTGAGCGCCGCGGTCCGAGCAAAGCTGGGTGCCTGAGCGTTGGCCCGCCGGCAACTGACCCTCGACAACACGATCGCCGCCGAGCTGGCCGGCTCGGAGGACACGGTGCTGCGGGAGCTGCGCGGCCGCCTCGAGGCCGACCTGCACCTGCGCGGCAACGTGCTGACCCTGGAGGGCGAGCCCGACGACGTCGCCGAGGCGGCGACGATCGTCGACGAGATGGTCGAGCTGATCGAGCAGGGTCACGAGGTGGCGCCGGGCACGATCGAGGCGGTGACCGGGGCGCTCGACGCGGAAGAGAGCCCGGCGGCGATCCTCGACGACGTCGTCTGGCGCCACCGCAACACCAAAGTCGCGCCGAAAACGCTGACCCAGAAACGCTACGTCGACTCGATCCGCCGCCACACGATCACCTTCGGGATCGGGCCCGCCGGAACCGGCAAGACCTTTCTCGCGGTGGCAATGGCCGCGGCGGCGCTGACCGAACGCAAAGTGCAGCGGATCATCCTCACCCGGCCCGCGGTCGAGGCCGGCGAGCGACTCGGCTTCCTGCCCGGCGACATCCAGGCCAAGGTCGACCCCTACCTGCGGCCGCTCTTCGACGCGCTCTACGACATGATCGACCCCGACCGTGTCAACGGCTACTTCGAGCGCGACGTGATCGAGGTGGCGCCGCTCGCCTTCATGCGCGGCCGCACCCTCAACGACTCCTTCGTGATCCTCGATGAGGCCCAGAACACGAGCCCCGAGCAGATGAAGATGTTCCTCACCCGGCTCGGCTTCAACTCGCGCATGGTCGTCACCGGCGACATCACCCAGATCGACCTGCCAAGCGACCAGCGCTCCGGTCTGATCGCCGTCAGCGACATCCTCGAGGACGTCCAGGACATCTCCTTCGTCCGCTTCGGCGGCGAGGACGTCGTCCGCCACAAACTTGTGCAGCGGATCGTCGCCGCCTACGACGAGCACGGGGGCTCTTGAGCGCGGACCTCTCCGACGTTCCCCCGGACCTGCGCGGCGCGGTCGAGGCGGCGTTGGGGGTAGCTGGCGTCAGTGACGGCCACCTCGCCGTCGAGATCGTCGACGAGGGCCGGATCCGCGCGCTCAACCGCGAGCACCGCGGCAAAGACGCGCCGACCGACGTCCTCGCCTTCCCGCTCGACGGCGTCGGCCCGGTCGCCGGCCCGCGTGAGCTCGGCGACGTCGCGATCTGCCCCGAGCACTGCACCGACGTGACCGAGGCGGCCGTGCACGGCGTCCTCCACCTCTGCGGCTACGACCACGAGACCGACACCGGCGAGATGCTCGATCTGCAGGCCCGGGTACTGGCGGGGTTGGGATGACCCGCAGCGGCTTCATCGGACTCGCCGGCCGGCCCAACGTCGGCAAGTCGACCCTGGTCAACTCCCTTGTCGGCTCCCATGTCGCGATCGTCTCGGTGCGCCCACAGACGACGCGCCGCGCGATCCGCGGCGTCGCCACCGACCTCGAGGCCGAGCGCCAGTTGGTCCTCGTCGACCTGCCCGGCGTGCAGCGCCCGCGCGACGAGCTGACCGAGCGGATGCAGCACCGGGTCGAGCGCGAGCTGGCCGACTCCGACGTCGTCCTCCTGGTCGTCAACGGCGAGGAGGGGGTCGGCCCCGGCGACCGCTTCATCGCCCGCACGCTGATCGCGGCCAGTGCCGATATTCCCCTGATCTGCGCCGTCAACAAGGCGGACCGGATCGGCCCGACCCAGATGGTGCCGGCCCTCGCCGACGCCGCCAACCTGCAGGGGGTCGACGAGGTCTTCCCGATCAGTGCCCGCAGCGGCGAAGGCCTGCCGCCGCTCTTGGAGCGGCTCGGCGAACTGGTCCCGGAGGGGCCGTACATGTACCCGCCGGAGGACTCCAGCGACCAGTCGAGCGAGCTGCTGCTGGCGGAGCTGATCCGCGAGCAGGTGCTGAACCGGACCCGGCAGGAGATCCCGCACTCGGTCGAGGTCGTCGTCTCCGACGTCGCCCCGCGCGAGGACGGCCTGGTCACCGTCGGGGCCGAAATCTGGGCCGAGACCGAGTCCCAGAAGCGGATCCTGATCGGCAAGGCCGGCGCCAAGATCGAAGAGATCGGCACCGCCGCGCGGCGCTCGCTGGAGGGCGAGCTCGGCGCCAAGGTCCATCTCGACCTCAACGTGCGGGTACGCAAGCAGTGGCGCCGGGACGAGGACATGCTCGACCGGCTCGGCATCGAGTAGCGGTACCGCCGTATCGCATTGTCGGCCTGCCACTACGATTGAACCGGTGTTCGGGGAAATCGAATTCGATCAGCAGGGCCTGGCGCCCTGCGTGGTGCAGGACTTCGCCACCGGCGAGGTGCTGATGCTCGCCTACGTCAGCGCCCAGTCGCTGGAAATGACGCTGGAGACCGGGGACCTGCACTTCCACAGCCGCTCCCGCGACGAACTCTGGAAGAAAGGCGAAACCTCGGGCAACTTCATGCACCTGCGCCAGCTCCGCTACGACTGCGACGGCGACGCCCTGGTGGCGATGGTCGACCCCGCGGGCCCCGCCTGCCACACCGGCCAACGCAGTTGCTTCTACCGCGAGGTGCTGGGGTCCGCGTCGATCCGCAAGGACGCCCCGCCGGCCCCCGGCGAGCCCTTCCCGGTCACCTACGAAGCGCTCTCAGCGCTGGAGCGGACGCTGCGCAGCCGCGCCGTCGAACGGCCCGACGGCAGCTACACGGTGAAACTGCTCGACGACCCGAAGCTGATCGGCGAAAAGGTCGAGGAGGAGGCCGAGGAGGTGATCCGCGCCGGCCGCGAAGAGAGCGACGTGCGGGTCGCCGAAGAGGCCGCCGACCTGCTCTACCACCTCAGCGTCTTGCTGGTCTCCCGCGGTGTCTCCCAGGCCGACGTGCTGGAAGTGCTGAATGCCCGTAGCGGCTGACTCCGAGCTGAGGCTCGAGCCGAGCCTCGAGCGCGCCCGCGAGCTCGCCCGCGAGGGCAACGTGGTGCCGGTGCGCGCCAGCTTCGTCGACGACTGCGAGACGCCGGTCTCCGCCTTCCTCAAGCTGCGCGCCGGCGAGCCCGAGGGGGCGCCGTGCTTCCTGCTGGAGTCGGCCGAGCAGGGCCAGGTCGGGCGCTACTCGTTCGTCGGCCTGCGGCCGCGCTCGGTCTTGCGCTGGAGCGAGGGGACGCTGTCGGAGTGGAGCGGGGAGGAGGCCGCCGCTGGCGCCGCGCCGAGTCACGCCGAGCCCGCCCCGGACCCCTACGCCGCGGTCGCCGAGCGCATGGCGGCGTTCCAACCGGCCCCGGTCGAGGGGCTGCCACCGTTTGCCGGCGGCGCCGTCGGCTTCTTCGGCTACGACCTGGTCCGCACCGTCGAGCCGCTCGGCGAGCCGAACCCGGACACGCTCGGGCTGCCCGACATGGCGCTGATGGTGACCGACGCGATGCTCGCCTTCGACCACCTCAACCACGAGCTGACGATCCTCGCCTGCGCCTTCGCCGACGACGAGGGTGGGATCGACGCCGCCTACGAACAGGCGGCGGAGACAATCGCGGAGATGCGCGAGCGCCTGCGCGGCGCCGTCCCGGCGCCTGCCAGCCCGAGCCTGGCCGAGCCGCCCGAGTTCGTCTCCAACATGGAGCGCGAGCAGTTCGAAGCGGCGGTGTCGCGGATCGTCGAGTACGTCCACGCCGGCGACGCCTTCCAGGTCGTGCCCTCGCAGCGCTTCTCGGCGCCCGCACCGGTCGAGGCCTTCTCCGTCTACCGCGGACTGCGCGCGGTCAACCCCTCGCCGTACATGTACTTCCTCGAGTTCGGCGACTTCCAGATCGCCGGCGCTTCGCCGGAGCCGCTGGTCAAGGTCAGCGGCCGCCGCGTCGAGGCGCGCCCGATCGCCGGCACTTCGCCGCGCGGGCGCAGCGAGGAGGAGGACCGCCGCTTCGCCGAACGCCTGATCAACGACCCCAAGGAGCGGGCCGAGCACGTGATGCTGGTCGACCTCGGCCGCAACGACCTCGGCCGGGTCTGCGAGTACGGCAGCGTCTCGGTCGACGAGCTGATGGTGGTCGAGACCTACTCGCACGTGCTCCACATCGTCAGCCAGGTCTCCGGCACCCTGCGCGAGGGAGTCAGCGCGATGGACGTGCTGCGTGCGTCGCTGCCGGCCGGGACCCTCTCCGGGGCGCCGAAGGTGCGGGCGATGCAGATCATCGACGAGCTGGAGCCGGTCAAGCGCTGCTCCTACGGCGGCGCCATCGGCTATCTCTCCTGGGACGGCGACCTCGACACCGCGATCCACATCCGCACCGTCGTCGTCAAGGACGGGCAGTTGCATGTGCAGGCCGGCGGCGGCACCGTCGCCGACGCCAAGCCGGCCTACGAGTACACCGAGTCGGTGAACAAGGCCCGCGCGGTCTTCCGCGCGGTCGAGGTCGCCTGCGCGCAACCGGACTGGAGCTAGGGATGCGGGTGCTCGTGATCGACAACTACGACTCCTTCACCTACAACCTGGTCCAGTACCTGGGCGAGCTCGGGTCCGAGGTCGAGGTCGTGCGCAACGACAAGGCCGAGGTCGGTGAGCTGCTCGAGCGCGGCCACGAGCGGCTGGTCGTCTCGCCCGGACCCTGCACGCCGGCCGAGGCGGGGATCTCCGGCGCCGCGATCCGCGCTTTCGCCGAGGCGGGGACGCCGGTGCTGGGCGTCTGCCTCGGGCACCAGGCGATGGTCGAGATCTTTGGCGGCAAGGTCGTCCAGGGCGAGCCGATCCACGGCAAGGACGCCGAGATCGAGCACGACGGCAGGACCGTCTTCGCCGGGTTGCCGACACCGATGGTCGCCGGTCGCTACCACTCCCTCGTCGCCGATCCCGACCTGCCTGAGGAGCTTGAACTGAGCGCCTCGCTCGGCGATGTTGTGATGGCCGCCCGCCACCGCGAGCTGCCGGCCGAGGGCGTCCAGTTCCACCCCGAGTCGGTGCTGACCCCGCAGGGCAAACACCTGCTGGCCAACTTCCTGCGTTGAGGTCGCATTTGATCCCGCATACCGAGCCCAAATACGACCTCAACAAGGGGGAGCTTTGCCGAACGACATAGTCAGCCGGGCGATCGACGCGGTCTGCGCCGGCGACCACCTCACCGCCGACCACGCCGCCAGCGTGCTGGCGGAGATCATGGAGGGCCGGACCGACCCGGTCCAGACTGGCGCCTTCCTGATCGCCCTGCGGGCAAAGGGGGAGACGGTGCCGGAGCTGGTTGGGCTGGCGCGGACGATGCGCAGCCTCGCCACGCCGGTCTCCAGCAGCCGCAGCGACCTGGTCGACACCGCCGGCACCGGCGGCGGGCCCTCGACCTTCAACGTCTCGACCACGGCGGCGCTGGTTGCCGCCGGCGCCGGCTGTGCGGTCGCCAAGCACGGCAACCGCTCCAACACCAGCAAATGCGGCTCCGCCGACCTGCTGGAGGCGCTCGGGGTCAACGTCGAAATCGATGCCGAGCAGGTCGGCCGCTGCATCGACGAGGTCGGGTTCGGGTTCATGTTCGCGCCCCGCCACCACGCGGCGATGGCGCACGTGGTGCCGGCCCGCAAAGCGCTCGGCGTGCGCACGATCTTCAACTTCCTCGGACCGCTGACCAACCCGGCCGGGGCCAACCGGCAGTTGCTCGGCGTCGCCGACCGCCACTACCAGGAGACGATCGCCGAGGCCCTGGTCGGGCTCGGCAGCGTGCGGGCGATGGTCGTCAGCGCCGAGGACGGGGTCGACGAGCTCTCGATCTCGGCCCGGACCCGGGTGATCGAGGTCGCCGACGGCGGCACCTCCGAGTGGTTCGTCGAGCCCGGCCAGTTTGGCCTCGCCCCGGCCGAGCTGGAGGCGGTGGCCGGCGGCGAGCCGGAGCAGAACGCCGCCGCCTCGCGCGCGGTGCTGGCCGGCGAGCCGGGGCCGAAGCGCGACCTGGTGGTGCTGAACGCCGCTGCCGCGATCTACGTCGGCGGCCTCGCCTCCGACCTCTCCGAGGGCGTCGCCAAGGCGAGCGAGGCGATCGATTCCGGCGCGGCAGCCGCCGTGCTCGACGGGTTGATCGCAGCAACGGTCTCCGGCGCCGTCTAGGCTCTACAAGTTCAAGTGGGAATGATCGAGCAGCTGATTGCGGGTGCCCGGGAGGGCGTGGAGGAACGGCGCCGCGAGGTGCCGCAGGCCGACCTCGAGTCGCGGCTGTCGGCGCGCGGCGAGGATCGCCCCTTCAACGAGGCGCTGGTGCGCCCCGGCCTCTCGTTGATCGCCGAGTTCAAGCGGCGCTCGCCCAGCGTCGCCGAGTTCGCGCCGGCGACGGCTCGGGTCGCCGACCAGGCTGCCGCTTACGAGCGCGGCGGCGCCGCCGCGCTCTCGGTGCTGACCGACGGGCCGCACTTCGGCGGCTCGCTGGAGGACCTGCGCGAGGCCCGCGCCGCCTGCGGGATGCCGATCATCCGCAAGGACTTCATCGTCGATCCCTACCAGCTCTACGAGGCGGCGGTGAACGGCGCCGATGCGGTGCTGCTGATCGTCCGCGCCCTCGATGACGAGGATCTGAGCTCGCTCCACGCCGAGGCCCGCTCGCTCGACCTCGACTGCCTGGTCGAGGTCCACAACGAGGGGGAGCTGGAGCGGGCGCTGGAGGCCGACGCGGAGGTGATCGGGATCAACAACCGCAACCTCGACGAGCAGACGGTCGACATCGCCACGACCTACGAGCTGATGCCCGACGTCCCCGCCGGCAAGACGGTCGTCGCCGAGAGCGGCATCTCCGGCCGCGAGGAGCTGGAAGAGCTGGAGCGGGTCGGGGTCGATGCGGTCCTGATCGGCGGCGCGCTGATGTCGGCGGCCGATCCGGAGGCGAAGACGCGGGAGCTGACCGGCGCCGACGAAGGCACTCGCGAGCACCTCTACTAGTCGCTCGGCGCCGTTTCCAGCGTCGGACGAATTTAGAAAATCTTTTAAGAGCATTTAGGGTCGGATCAGCACCAACCGAGATCCTGCCTTCCATGCCCAAGCCCAAGAGGTCACTCCGCACCCCATTTCTCTCCGCCCTCCTTGGTGGAGCCATCGTCGCCGCCTTCGGCTGGATCGCAATCGCGGCCGGTTGGATTCAGTCCGAAGGCGGTTCGACGACCACGGTCGCGGCGCCCCTCGCGGCTCCCGTCTCCGACACGGGAGACGAAGGCAGCAACATCGTCAACCAGATCTACAAGACCGACGGCGACGGCGTCGCCTTCATCGAAGCCGAGAGCTCGGCGCCCGCGGAACAGTCCTTCTCGCCCTTCGGCGAACCGGAATCCGAAGGCGGCGGCACCGCGACCGGCTCGGGCTTCGTGATCGACGAGGAAGGCCACGTGCTGACCAACGACCACGTGGTCGAAGGCGCCGACAAGATCCGCGTCACCCTCGGCGCTTCCGACACCGCCCACCCGGCGGAAGTCGTCGGCACCGACCCCGCCACCGACCTCGCCGTGCTCAAGGTCGAGGCGACGCCCGAGCAGTTGCACCCGCTCAAGCTCGGCAGCTCCGACGCGATGGAAGTCGGCGACCCGGTGGTCGCGATCGGCAACCCCTTCGGGCTCGACCGCACGGTCACCAGCGGCATCGTCTCCGCCCTGCAGCGCCAGATCCAGGCCCCCAACGGGTTTTCGATCACCAACGTGATCCAGACCGACGCGGCGATCAACCCCGGCAACTCCGGCGGGCCGTTGATCAACTCCGAGGGCGAAGTGATCGGGATCAACTCCCAGATCCAGACCGGCGGCAGCGGCAACGGCAACGTCGGCATCGGCTTCGCGATCCCGATCGACACGGTCCGCGGCGAGATCGACCAGTTGATCTCCGACGGCGAAGTCGAACACGCCTACCTCGGGATCAGCGGCGGCACGATCACCGAGCAGATGGCGAAAGTGCTGAAACTGCCGGTGACCGAGGGCGTGATCGTCCAGGAAGTGGTCAAGGACGGTCCCTCCGACAAGGCCGGAATCGAGGCTGGGGACACCTCGGCGACGATCGAAGGCGTCGAAGTCAAACTCGGCGGCGACATCATCACCGAAGTCGACGGCAAGAAGGTCACGGAGATGGAAGAGATCGTCGAAATCGTCAACGAAGCCGAGCCCGGCGACGAACTGGAATTGACGCTGAGGCGCGACGACGAGACCAGGAAGGCCACCGTCACGCTCGGCGAGCGGCCGGACTCGATCGAAGGCCAGAGCTCCGAATAGCTCGAATCCCGATCCCGCCTGGCGGGAGTGGGGATAGAGAAATCGGGTACCTGACATCAGTCCGCGCCCGCGGACTAATCAGGTGTTGTGGATCGGGGGCGGGGTCGCGGGCCGCGATCCCGCCTCGGTTCGCTTCGCCTCCCGCTTGCGTAGTCTCAGTGCATGCGCGTGAAGTTCTGCGGGATCACCAATCTGGATGACGCGGCCGAGGCCGTGCGACTCGGCGCCTGGGCGGTCGGGCTGATCCATTTCGACGGCAGCCCGCGCTGCGTCGAGCCGGCCGCGGCGGCGGAGATAACCGCTGCGTTCAGGCGCAAGTGCGAGGTCGTCGGGGTCTTCGTCAACCCGACGCTGGAGGAGGTCGACCAGGCGACCGAGAACGCCGACCTGACGATGGTGCAACTGAACGGGGCCGAGGGCGCTTCCTTCTGCGCCGAGGTGGCGCGGCGCACGGGGCTGAAGGTGATCAAGGCGATCCACGTCGCCAGCGCCGCCGACGTGCACGGGGCCGAGGCCTACCGCACCGATTTCCACCTCTTCGACCGTCGCGGCAAGGGTCTCTGGGGCGGCACCGGCAAGAGCTTCGACTGGGAGCTCCTGCGCGGGCACCGCTCCGAGGTGCCGGAGATCCTCGCCGGTGGCCTGCGCCCCGACAACGTCGCCGAGGCGATCTCGGTCGTCCAGCCCTACGCGGTCGACGTCGCCAGTGGCGTCGAGACCGAGCCCGGCCGCAAGGACCACGCGGCGATGTCGGCCTTCTTCGAGGCCGCGCAGCCGGCCGTCAGCCCCGCCTCATGAGCGCGATCGAGGAGCGCTTCGGCCCCTACGGGGGGCGCTACGTGCCGGAGACGCTGATCGGCGCGCTCGACGAGCTGACCGCGGCCTGGGTCGAGGCGCGCGAGGACGAGGGCTTCGTCGCCAACCTGGAGCTGCTGCGGCGCGACTTCATCGGCCGCCCGACCCCGCTGTACCTGGCGCAGCGGCTCTCCGAGCGCGTTGGCTCGCGGGTGTACCTGAAGCGCGAGGACCTCTGCCACACCGGCGCCCACAAGATCAACAACGCGATCGGCCAGGCGCTCTTGGCGCAGCGGATGGGCAAGCCGCGGGTGATCGCCGAGACCGGCGCCGGCCAGCACGGCGTCGCCACCGCAACCGCCTGTGCCCTGCTCGGGCTGGAGTGCGTTGTCTACATGGGCAGCGAGGACATCCGCCGCCAGGCGCCCAACGTCGAGCGGATGAAGCTGCTGGGGGCCGAGGTGTCACCGGTCGAGGCCGGCGCCCGCACCCTCAAGGAGGCGGTCAGCGCCGCGATCCGCGACTGGGTCGCCAACGTCGAGACCACCCACTACGTGATCGGCTCCGCGGTCGGGCCGGCGCCCTACCCGGCGCTGGTCCGCGACCTGCAGCGGGTGATCGGCGACGAGGCGCGCGAGCAGGCGCTCGCCGCGGAGGGCTCGCTGCCCGCGCGGGTGATCGCCTGCGTCGGCGGTGGCTCCAACTCGATCGGGATCTTCACGCCCTTCGTCGCCGACTCCGAGGTCGAGCTGATCGGGGTCGAGGCGGCGGGAGAGGGGCTGGAGACCAAGCGTCACGGGGCCTCGCTGCAGGGCGGCAAGACCGGCGTCCTGCACGGCTCGCTCTCGGCGGTCATCGCCGACGAGGAGGGGCAGATCCTCGAGGCCCACTCGGTCTCGGCTGGGCTCGACTATCCGGGCGTCGGGCCGGAGCACGCGTATCTGCGCGACACCGGGCGGGCGCAGTACGTGGGGATCACCGATGCGCAGGCGCTGGCGGCGTTTGGCGAGCTCTGCAAGCTGGAGGGGATCATTCCGGCGTTGGAGAGCTCGCATGCGATTGCTTGGCTGCTGGAGAACGCGGGGGACTCGGGATTCGATGTCTTGTGTCTCTCGGGGAGGGGCGACAAGGATTTGGCTGAGGTGGTTGCGCTGGGGTCCGGGGGGTGACTCTCCGGAGCAACAGCGGGGAGGCTCCGGAGAGCCACCCCCCGGACCCCTCCACGAGCGCCGCAGGCGATCGGCGGATCGCGGCTGCGTTTGAGGCCGCCAAGGCTGAAGGTCGGGCGGCGCTGATGCCTTACATGATGGCTGGGTACCCCGATTTGGAGACTTCGCTGGCGGTGGCTGGGGCGTATGTGGACTCCGGAGCGGATTTGATTGAGCTGGGGGTTCCATTCTCAGATCCACTCGCGGACGGGCCTGTGATTCATGCGGCGGCAACTGCTGCGCTTGAGGCTGGGGCGACGCTTTCGACGGCGCTGGAGACCTGTCGGTCGGTCGCGGACAGGGTGCCGGTGGTGGTGATGGTCTACTCGAACATGGTGTTGGCGCAGGGCGGTGCGGCTGAGTTTGCCGGGCTGATTCGGGCCGCCGGCGCGGCTGGGGCGATCGTGCCGGACCTGCCGCTGGGGCAGGCTGAGGAGGTGCGCGAGGCGTTTGCCGCCGAGGGGCTGGCGATGGTGCCGCTGGTCGCCCCGACCACCTCGGCCGAGCGCCGGGCTGAGATCTGCAAGGTTGCCCGCGGCTTCGTCTACGTCGTCTCCACGGTCGGCACGACTGGCGAGCGGGCGGAGATCCCCGCCGCCCTAGCCGAGCTGGTCGCCGCCACCAAGGCCGACGCCTCGACCCCGGTCGCGGTCGGGTTCGGGATCGGCAGCGCCGAGCAGGCGGCTGAGGTGGGGCGGATTGCCGACGGTGTGATCGTCGGCAGCCGTCTGGTCAGGGCCGTCGACGAGGGCGGTTCACCCACCGGCGCGGCGGACGCGGTCGGATCGTGGCTCAGCGAGGCGCGCGTCGCCCTCGGACGATAGGCTCCCGGCCGCAATGGGAATGGTCATCACTCTCTTCCTCGCGATCGCCGCGATGGTCTTCTCCTACGCCTTCGGGCAGGGCGGGCCGGTTGCCGGCATGGTCTTCTTCCTCGTGCTCCTCGTAGGAGCGGCGATGCGCGTCCTGCAGCCGAAGTCCTAGAGCCAGCTACTGACTAGGCGCGGGTCGCTATGACCTCGAGGTACTCGGCCTCGAGCACCATCGCGCGGTCGCCGGCCGTATTCGCCTCATTGAGGAAGGCGAGCAGGTCCTCGGTCAGCTCCGCTTCGCCGTCCGCGCCGACCCGTTCGTAGGCGGTCTGGGTCGGGCCGAAGTAGGTGCGGAAGAACTCGACGTAGTGCTCGGGCGTGCGGAAGGGCTGGCGCGAGATGCGGCGCTCGAACTCGATTCCGGAGACGCCGTCGCCGAACAGCTCGCGGACCCGGTCCTCGGTGCCCCAGAGCAGCGGCGACTCGACCCCGGGGGGCGGTGGCGCGTGCTTGGAGATCGTTTTGAACATCGTCCCGACGCTGCCGCCGGGGGTCCAGTTGGCCATCCCGATACGGCCGCCGGGTTTGACCACGCGCAGCAGCTCCGCAGCCGCTTTCGGCTGGTCGGGGGCGAACATCGCCCCGAAGATCGACATCGCGACGTCGAAGCTGCCGTCGCCGAAGGGCAGGTCCTGGGCGTCGGCCTCGACGAATTCGACGTCGAGCCGCTCGGCCGCGGCGCGTTCGCGGCCGCGCTCGAGCAGCGAGGGCACGTAGTCGCTGCCGACGGTGCCGCCCCAACTCCGTCGCGCGGCGGAGATGGCGCCGTTGCCGCTGCCGCAGGCGACGTCCACCACCCGCTCGTCGGGGACGATGTCGAGGTTCTCGGCCAGCATCTCGCTGGCGTTGAAGACGATGTTCGCGACCATCGCGAAGTCGCCTTTGGACCAAATTCCCTGCTGGATTTTGGTGACGGCGCCGAAATCAACGGGATCAGTCATCCGTCCAACCCTCTCAGGAATAGAAGCGCTTGGCAATGTCCAATATCTCGAGGTCGACGTTCTTGACCCGCGTCGCCTGCTCGAGCGGGATGCCGACCATCTCGGTTCCGTGGATCGCCGCCATCTGCCCGAAGTCGCCGCGTTTGGCCAGCTCGTAGGCGAAGGCGCCGAAGCGGGTGGCGAGGACGCGGTCGGTCGAGGTCGGGGTGCCGCCGCGCTGGACGTGGCCGAGCACGGTGACCCGGGTCTCGTATCCGGTCAGCGCCTCCAGCTCGGAGGCGAGCGCGCCGCCGATCCCGCCCAGCCGCGGGTAGCCGTACTCGTCGGTCTCCTTCACCGGCTGGATCAGCCGTTCCTCGCCGCTGGCGAAGGCGAGCTTGGCGCCCTCGGCGACGACGATGATCGAGAAGTCCTTGCCGCGGTCGTGGCGGCGAGTGATCCACTCGGCGACTTCCTCGACCGTGGTCGTCGCCTCGGGGATGACGATCCCGTCGGCGCCGCCGGCGAGGCCGGCGTAGGCGGCGATCCAGCCGGTGCTGCGGCCCATCACCTCGACCACCATCACCCGGTCGTGGGACTGGGCGGTCGTGTGGAGGCGGTCGATCGCGTCGGTGACGATCTGCACGGCGGTGTCGAAGCCGAAGGTGAAGTCGGTGCCGCCGACGTCGTTGTCGATCGTCTTCGGCACCCCGACCAGCGGCAGGCCGTGGTCGGCGTGGAGCTGGCGGGTGATCTCCATCGTGTGCTCGCCGCCGATCGCGACCACGGCGTCGAGGTTCTGGTCGACGAAGGCCTGCTCGACAGCCTCGACGGCGCCCTCGCGCAGCGGCTCGAAGCTGGAGGTGCTGAGGATCGTCCCGCCCTGGTGCAGGATGCCGCCGACCGACTGCATGTCGAGCGGCATGTATTCGCCCTTGGCGAGTCCGTGGTAGCCGCGCCGGATCCCGACCGCCTCGTCGCCGCGGTAGATCGCCGAGCGCGCGACGGCGCGGATCGCCGCGTTCAGCCCCGGGCAGTCCCCGCCCGCCGTGAGTACGCCAATTCGCATAGTGAGCGAGTGTAGGGTCGTCGCCCGTGCGTTGCGTCCCAGCAATTCTCACCGCGCTCGCGCTTACGGCGCTGGTCGCAGGCTGTGGCGGCGAAGGCGGGGTGGAGGAGGGCGCGACGGTGACGGTCTACGTGGATTCGGGGCTCTGTGCCGGGGCGAAGCGGGCGCTTGCCGAGGCCGGCGCTGAAGCTGGCGATCTCCGCGTCAAGGCGGTCTGCCTCGCCGCTGCCGAGCCCGGGGAATCGCCCCTCGCCCGCATCGGTGCCAACGCCCGCCGCGCCACTGAGGACGCGACCACCGTCGCGGTCATCGAGCCCGCCGACGATCCCACGATCTCTCGCTTCTCCCACCCGATCCTCGACTCGGCCTCGATCCCCTGGGTCGGCACCGATTCGGGCGCCGCAGCCATGCGCCAGGTGCTCACCGCGATCTCCGAATCCGACTCCGGCTCGCTCCGCGGCTCGGTCGCCGATTCGCTCGAATCCGAATAGCTAGAGCAGGTCGCCCAGTGCCCGGTCGAGCTCGGGGTAGCGGAACTCGAAGCCCATGTCGAGCGCTCGGCGAGGGACGACCCGCTGCCCGCCGCGCAGCACCTGGCCGAACTCGCGGCCGAATTTGAGGTCGAGGACAAAGCCGGGGACGGGGGTGACGGCGGGTCGTCCAAGGGCGCGGCCGAGCGCCTTGGAGAAGTCGCGGTTGGTGGCGGGATTGGGGGAGGTCGCGTTGAGGATGCCGCTGACCTTGTCGTTGTCCAGGGCCCAGAGGATCAGGGCTACCTCGTCATCGATGTGGATCCAGGAGAAGTACTGGCCGCCGCCGGCGATCGGGCCGCCGACGCCGAGCTTGAAGGGGGTGAGCAGCTCGCCGAGCAGTCCGCCGTTGGCGTCCAGCACCTGGCCGGTGCGGAGGATGACCAGCCTCAGGCCGCTGCCCTCGGCTTCGCCGGCCGCCTTCTCCCACTCGGCGACGACCTCGGAGTCGAAGCTGTCTCCCGGCCCCTGGGTCTCGTCGACCACCTTGTCGCCGCGGTCCCCGTAGTAGCCGACCGCCGACTGGTTGACCAGCACGCGCGGGCGCTGCTCCAGCGCGGCGATCGCCTGCACGAGGTTGCGGGTGCCGGTTCGGCGGGTCTCCATGATCCGCTGCTTCGCCTCGTCGGTCCAGCGCTGGTTGATCTTCTCGCCGACCAGGTTGGCGACGCCGTCCACGCCCGCGAAGGCCGCCGCGGGCGGGCGTTCCAGGGTCGGCTCCCAGGCGTGCCAGGCGATTCTGTGGTTGCTGGAGCGAGCTCGCTCGGGGTTCCGGGTCAATCCCACGACTTCATCGCCCCTGGACAGCAGGGCGTCGCAGAGCGCCGATCCGATCAGGCCGCTCGCTCCAGTGACGAGGACCTTCATGGGGTTCCTCTACCCGGTCTCGAGGGTGCTGAAAGTCCCGGTCTCTTCGCTGCGTCGGGCGATCCCGTCGCGCCGGGCCTCCTCGACCACCGCGGCCGCCACCTTTGGCGCCACGTCGCGGTTGAAGACGCTGGGGATGATGTAGTCCTCGGCCAGATCCTCGTCGGTGACGACTTCGGCGATGCCTTTGGCGGCCGCCAGCTTCATCTCCTCGGTGATCGTCGGCGCGCCGGCGTCGAGGGCGCCGCGGAAGATCCCCGGGAAGCAGAGAACGTTGTTGATCTGGTTCGGGTAGTCGGAGCGGCCGGTGGCCATGATCCGCACGTAGGGAGCGGCCTCCTCGGGCATCACCTCGGGGGTCGGGTTGGCCATCGCGAAGACGATCGCATCGTCGTTCATCTTGCCGAGCGACTCGGCCTGGATGATCCCGGGGCCGGAGAGGCCGATGAAGATGTCCATGCCCTCGAGGGCTTCGTCGGGACTGCCGAGGACGCCGTCGGGGTTGGTGTTCTCCGCGTACCAGCGCTTGGCCGCGTTCATCTCACCCGACACGTAGTCCTCGCGGCCGGTCGAGACGGCGCCCTTGCGGTCGCAGCCGACCACCTGTGTGACCCCGGAGGCGAGCATCATCTTCGTCACCGCCACTCCGGCGGCGCCGAGCCCGACCACCAGCACCCGCAGGTCCTCGATCGGCTTGCCGACGATCTTCAGCGCGTTGAAGAGCGCCGCCATCGTCACCACCGCGGTGCCGTGCTGGTCGTCGTGGAAAACGGGGATGTCGAGCGACGCGGTCAGCCGTTCCTCGATCTCGAAGCAGCGCGGGGCGGAGATGTCCTCGAGGTTGACGCCGCCGAAGGTCGGGGCCATCAGTTCGACCGCGTGGATGATCTCCTCGGTGTCCTGGGTCGCGAGGCAGACCGGGAAGGCGTCGACGCCGGCGAACTCCTTGAACAGCATCGCCTTGCCCTCCATCACCGGCATCGCCGCCTCCGGCCCGATGTTGCCGAGGCCGAGCACGGCACTGCCGTCGGAGACGACGGCGACGGTGTTTTTCTTGATCGTGTACTCGAAGGCCTTGGTGCGGTCGTCGTGGATGTCCATGCAGACCCGGGCGACGCCCGGGGTGTAGGCCATCGAGAGGTCGTCGCGGGTCTTCAGCGGGTACTTGTTGGTGACCTCGATCTTGCCGCCGCGGTGCATCTGCATCGTGCGGTCGACGTACTCGAGCACGCGGGCGCCGCGGGTCGATCCGATCGCCCGCAGTATCCGCTCCCAGTGCTCGCGGTCGGCGGCGTCGATCGTGAACTCGCGCACGCGCTTGCCCTCGGAGCCGGCACCCGGGACCAGGTCGACGCCCTGCAACTGGCCGCCGGCCTCGGCGATCGAGGCGGTCAGCTTGCCCAGGGGCTCCTGCCGCGCGTCGAGCTCGACGCGGATCGTGACGCTGTATTGAGCGCTGACTGCCATGGGCGGCTATCGAATCAGATTCGGGCCTCCGGCCCACCGGTGGGGCGCCGCCAGCTAGCCTGCGGGATATATGTCGGACGGAATGGGAGGGTTCCTGTCGGCGGCGGCGCTGCTTGCGATCGCGGCTTTGCTGGTGTTTGCGGGCACCGCGGCGGCGGTGGCCCCCGAAGGCGACCCGCCGGCCTCGATGTATTCGCCGAGCGCGATCGTCGTCATCGATTTGACCCTGCCGCAGAGCTCGATCGAAGCGCTCGAAGCCGAACCGGAGGAGGAATACCAGCCGGGGACCTTCTCGCTGGCAAGCACCGACGGGACGCCGGGTGGGGTCGGCGCCTTCAGCACTCCGCTCAACGTCGGGATCCGGCTCAAGGGCGGCAACGGCTCTTTCCTGCCGCTGGGGGAGAAGGCTGCCTTCAAGGTCAAATTCAGCTTCGTCAAAGGCCAGAAGTTCCTCGGCCTGAAGAAGCTGACCCTGAACAACATGAAGCAGGACGCCTCGATGCTGCACGAGAACCTCGCCTACCGCTCGTTCCGCGCCGCCGGCGTGCCCAGCAGTCGCAGCGGCTACGCCTGGGTCCGGCTCAACGGCGAGCCGCTGGGCATGTACCTCAACGTCGAGGACCTCGACGACGTCTCGCTGGAAAAGCGGTTCGGCCCCTTCGACGATCCCCAGCATCTGTACGAGGGCGAACACGGGGTCGACGTCGCCCCGGGCGAAGCCGGCAAATTCGAGGTCGACGAGGGCGACGACAAAGACCTCAAAGATCTGGAAGCGCTGATCGAAGCCGCCGACGACGCGCTTGCCCCGGACTGGTCCGAACGGATCGCCCCGCACGCCGACCTGGAGGAGATGACGCGGATGTGGGCGGTGGAGAAATACACGGGCCACTGGGACGGCTACGCCGGCGACGACCGCCCGGAGGTCCCGAACAACTACTTCCTCTACAGCGACCCGGCGGGTCAGTTCAAGATGCTGCCCTGGGGCACCGACCAGACCTGGGAGACGCTGCTTGCCTTCGACGACCCCGGCGGCATCCTCTTCAACGGATGCCTCGCGGACCTGAGTTGCGCGGCTACTTACGAAGCGGCGGCGAAAGATTTGCTGGCGACGATCCCGCCACTCGACCTTGGCAAGGTCGCCACCTGCACGGCCGAGCTGCTGGCGCCGTGGCAGCAACTGGAAGACAAAGACCTGCGCATCTACGACGCCGGGGAAATCGCCGAAGGGGTGGAGGAAACGCGCGAGAACCTGGCGTCGCGGCCGGTCGAACTGGCGGACTGGCTCGGGGTCGAGGCGCCCGCGGCGCCGCCGGCGGATGAGCCGTGTGAGGAGCCGGTGCCTTCGGGGCTCGCGACCGCCGCCCTTACTTCACCGCCGGCCTTGGGCGGTCTGCTCTTCGAGCGCGTCTCGTTCAAAGGTGGTGCGCTGGTGGCCCGGATCGCGGTTGCGCTGCCGGGGCAACTGGAGCTGAGGGGGACGATCGGGCCGCGGCGGACGCACACGCGCGTCTGCGCCGCCGGTTCGCCGGTCGTCGCCGGCCACCAGATACTTCGCTGCCCGCTTTCGTCCGAGGCGAAGCAGATCCGTTCCCAGCGCAAGCTTCGCGTCCGCCTCAAAGCATTTTTCGCGCCGGCGGGCGCCGCGCCCGAATTGGTCGCCCGCTCGGTCACCGTCCCGAAGTTCGTTTCGTCGAACCGCCACCGCTGAACTTCCTGCCGGCGGTCTGCGTAGGTTCCGGCGATGAGGCTGGGTAGGGAGAGGAACGAGAGCGGGCGCCGCTGGGCCCTGCTCGCGCCGCTGCTTGCGGTCTTCTGCCTTACCGCCCTCGTCGTTGCAGACGCTTCGTCCGCGGCCCGGCCCATCGTGCCTCCCGGTTTCCGCGTCGAGGCGAGCAACGGCTACACGGTGCACGGGATCGGGCTCGACGGCACGCCGCAGGAACATCCCGACGAACTGATCCTCCTCGTCGAGGGTCGGAACTCGATCGTCTTTTACGTGGTGCCGGCGGATGTCGACCAACCCGATCCGGCGACCTCCTCGATCAAGGCCGACCTCGGAGCCCTCGGGACGATCGACCTGCGTTTCGTGCCGACGGGGAAGGCGAAGACCGAACCCTCGGCTTGCGACCCCAAGCCGGACCGCATCGACTCCGGCTTCTACGAAGGAACGATCTCCCTCGAAGGCGAGGAGGGGTACATGCGGGCGAATGCGACCCGAGCCTCCGGTGAACTGCGGACCCTGGAAAGCATCTTCTGCGGCGATGCCAATCCCGGCCCTCGCGGCCATGCGGGCGGTGGTGAGCTCATCGCGGAGCGGCGCAGCGGGGCCACCAAGACCGAATTCACCTTCTTCAAGGGCGCGCCGAAAAGCCCGGCGACCTTCGACGCCTCGATCGAAGAACGGCGCGGGCAGATGGGCATCCTGCGCGCCATCAGCGGCCGCGTCCCGACGAGTGCTTTCAAATACGACGTCAATCGCCAGCGCGCGACCGTCAAGCCCAGATCCCCCTTCTCCGGCAGCGCCACCTTCAACGGCGCCGCCGCGAGGAAGAAGCGGATCCACGGCAGCCTCAGCGTCGACTTCCCCGGCCACTCCAACGTCCCCCTCACGCCCCTAGGCACCAGAGCAGCCCTAGTGAGGGCCACCGAAAACACCCCAAACCCCTTCCGCCTCCCAAGGCTAAACACCCTCTCCACGCCTCCCTAGCTCCCAAAGGGGGGTGAGTCTTCCGGGCGGGGCGACTTAGTCCCACCCGTGAGGGAAGAAAACGCCCAGCGCCGCCAACGCGGCTTGAATATCGCGAAACGCGCGGCTCGGCAGCATGGGGTGGTGACTCGCACACAGCTCGCTTCGGCTGGACTTGGGAAGAACGCGATCACCCGAGCCACCCGTGAAGGACGGCTGCATCGCATCCACCGGGGCGTCTACTCAGTTGGTCATGCGCCGTTGAATCGTGAGGCGTGGTGGATGGCGGCGGTGCTCGCATGTGGGGAGGGGGCGGTGCTGAGTCACGGGAGCGCGGCCGTGCTTTGGGGACTGCTGCGCCCCCTCGACGGCCCGATCCACGTTTCGGTTCCGTCCCACGCCGGCCGTGGGAAACGAACCGGAATTCGACTGCATCGCTGCCCCTCCCTCACTGCTGCTGTTGCTGACACCAACGCTCCCGGCCATCGGGCGACCGCCTCGCCCTCCCTCACCACCGTCCGCAACCGCATCCCCGTAACCACCGTCCCTCGCACCATCAAGGACCTGCGCGGCGAGGTCGAGGAGCACCTCTACCGCCGCGCCGTCCGCCAGGCGGAGCTCGCGGGATACAGCCTCCCCGGCGAGGGCGGCGACCGCACCCGCAGCGACCTCGAGCGGGACTTCCTCCGCTTCTGCCGCCGCCACGGCCTCCCGACCCCGGAGGTCAACGTCCGCATCGGCCGCCTCACCGTCGACTTCCTTTGGCGCACCCAGCGCCTCGTCGTCGAAACCGACGGCTATCGCTACCACCGCGGCGCCACCGCATTCGAGGACGACCACGCCCGCGATCTCCACCTCCGCCGCCAGAACTACATCGTCCACCGCTACACCGGAGCCCAGCTCCGCAACCACCCAGACGAAGTCGTTGCGGAGCTGGGCGAAGTCCTTTTCGGAGCGACCGGCGAAGCCCTCGGAGGAGCGAAGGGGTCCGTAGTCCCGTCCTCATAGAGTGGCGCCGATGGCCGAGGCCCCACAGCTCTTCCTGATCGACGGCAACTCGCTTGCCTACCGAGCCTTCTTCGCGCTGCCGGAGTCGATCGGGACCAGCGACGGGCGGCCGACCAACGCGATCTACGGGCTCGCCTCGATGCTGGTCAAGATCATCGACGAGCACCACCCGCAGGGCGTCGTCGTCGCCTGGGATGCGGGGATGTCGGGACGCGAGGTCACCTACGACCTCTACAAGGCCCAGCGCAAACCGCGCCCCGACCTGCTGCGCGAGCAGTGGCCGCACCTGATGCCGCTGGTCGATGCCTTCGGCTACACCAACGTCAAGGTCGAGGGCTACGAGGCGGACGACGTGATTGCCTCGCTGGTCCGCCAGGCGCGCGAAGAGGGGATCGAGGTCATGGTCGTGACCGGCGACCGCGACGCCTACCAGCTGGTCGCCGAGGGGGTGCGGGTGATGAGCACCTCGCGCGGAATCACCGAGACCAAGATCTACGACTCGGCCGCGGTCGAGGAGCGCTACGGGGTGCCGCCGGAGTCGATCACCGACCTGATGGGGCTGCGCGGCGACACCTCCGACAACATCCCCGGCGTCCCGGGGATCGGCGAGAAAACGGCCTCGCAACTGCTGCAGAAATTCGGCACGCTGGAGAAGGTCCTGGAAAGCGTCGACGAGATCTCCGGGGCCAAACGCAAGCAGAACCTGACCGAGCACGCCGACGACGCGCGGATGTCGAAGGACCTGGCGACGCTGCAGTACGACATCGAGACTGGGGTCGACCTGGCGGCGGCGATGAGCGCCGAGCCCGACCGGGGCGCCCTGCGCGACTTCATGCGCGAGTTCGAGCTGCGGGCGGTGCTGGAGCGGCTTGAAGAAGCGCTGCCGGAGGGCGCGGCGGTGCCGGGGCGCAAGGTCGAGACCGAGCTCGAGGTCGAGGCCGCGGAGGGGACCGTCGCCGACCTCGGCGAGGGGCCGGTGGCGCTGGCGATCGACGGCGACCGCTGGGCCGCGGCCGAGGCGGAGCGGATCCTCACCGGCAGCTCGACGCTCGACGAGCTGGCGGTCGGCCTCGGCGCTCGCTCGATCGCCGGTCACGACCTGAAGTCGCTCGGCGGCGGCCGCCACGGCCTGCTCGCCGCCGCCGCCCGCGAGGGGGCCGACCTCACCCTCGGACACGACACGATGATCGCCGCCTACCTGCTGGAGCCGCAGCGCCGCACCTACGAGCTGACCGAGCTTGCCGCCGACGCCGGGATCGGCCTCGCCGAGGGCGCCGCCGCCGAGCCCGAGGACGATGGTCAGCTCTCGCTCGGCGAGGAGGTCGAGGCCGGTCTCGACCCGGCCGAGGAGGCGCGCCTGGTCGCGGCGCTGGCCGCGGTGCAACGGCCGCGGATCGAGGAGCTGGGGCTGGAGGGCCTGCTGAACGAGGTCGAGCTGCCGCTGATCGCGGTGCTGGCGGCGATGGAACGGGAGGGTCTGAAGCTCGACGCCGAGCGCCTGGCCGAGGTCGGCGCCGGTTTCGGCGAGCGGATCGCGACCCTGGAGAAGGAGATCTTCGAGCTGGCCGAGGAGGAGTTCACGATCGGCTCGCCGCAGCAGGTCGGCCGCATCCTCTTCGAGAAGCTGGAGCTGACCCGCAAACGCCGCGGCAAAACCGGGTTCTCGACCGACGCCCGCGTGCTCGCCCAGATCCGCGACGAGCACCCGATCGTCGAGAAAATCGAGTCCTGGCGCGAGCTGACCAAGCTGAAGAACACCTACCTCGACTCGCTGCCGGACCTGATCGACCCCAAGACCGACCGCGTCCACACCACCTTCAACCAGGCGGCGACGACCACCGGCCGCCTCTCCAGCACCAACCCGAACCTGCAGAACATCCCGATCAGGACCGAGATCGGCCGCCCCGTCCGCGCCTGCTTCGTCGCCGAGAAGGGCGCCCAGCTTCTCTCCGCCGACTACAGCCAGGTCGAGCTGCGGGTGCTGGCGCACGTCGCCGACGAGCAGGTGCTGAAAGACGTCTTCCACGCCGGCGAAGACGTGCACGCGGCGACTGCGGCCGAGGTCTTCGAGATCTCCCGCGACGAGGTCGACGTCGGCCAGCGCTCGAAGGCGAAGATGGTCAACTTCGGGATCGTCTACGGGCTCACCGGGTTCGGCTTGGCGGACCGGCTCAACATCCCGCGCAAGGAGGGGGAGGAATTCGTTGCCCGCTACCTGGAGCGCTTCCCGGCGGTGCGGGCCTTCCGCGAGGAGGTCGTGGAGCGGGCGCAGGAGGAGGGGTTCGTGACGACGCTGATGGGACGGCGGCGGGCGATCCCGGAGCTGCGCTCGGGCAATCCCAACACGCGCCGGCTAGGCGAGCGGCTGGCCGTCAACACGGTGATCCAGGGGACCGCAGCGGACATCATCAAGGTGGCGATGGTGCGCTGCCAGAGCGCCCTGCGCGAGGCCGGGGGGGAGACCCGCCTGGTCCTGCAGATCCACGACGAGCTCCTCTTCGAGGGCCCGCCGGGGGAGATGGAGGCGGCGACCGAGCTGGTCGAGCGCGAGATGTGCGCCGCCTACGAGCTCGACCCGCCGCTCGAGGTCGACATCGGCGTCGGCGGCGACTGGCTCGACGCCAAGTAGCGCCGAGCCAGTCCGCAGTGGTTCAGTGAGCCAGCTCGACCTCGTCGAAGGTCGCGGTGCCGTGCCTGATCTCGAGGTCGGCCTCCTCGACCACGGCGCCCGGGATCAGGTCCGAGGTGGTGCAGTCGGCACCGGTGCCGTTGTCGTCGTGGCCGCTCGGTCCGGAGTTCTCTGAGCCGGGACCAGAGTTGTCGCCTTGGTGGTCCTCACCGGGTTCGTCGTCATGACCGTCATTGTCGCCCCGCTCATCGCCGTGGCCGCCATTGTCGTCGCCAGGCTCTGACTCGCCGTGGCGGTGGCGGCTGGGGATGTCCGGCGAGTGCTCGTCCTCGCACTTGATCTTGGTCCGGTTGGTGACCAGGCCGGAGAACTCCTCGCCACCGAGGGCGATGGTGAGGCGCCCGGTGGCGGCGTCGAAGGAGGCGATCGTGGCGATCTGCCTCTCCTGGCCGTCGGGGCTGCGGTGGTGATTGCGGTGCTTCGCGGTGGCGATGCCTGACACGGCGAACAGGGCGATCGCGCCCAGCGCCAGCGCCAGCAGGACGCCATGGCGTGCCTTCAAGCGGGTCATTTGGATCCTCCTTGGTCGTTCGGTGCGGGACACGTTCAATGCGTCCAACCCGAAGCGGCCGCCAGGATCACGGGGATCCGAGGGCGGGAGGTCGACTATCCGTCTAGTAGGGGATCGTCGTCGCCGGAGCCGCCGCCGGAATCACCACTGCCCGAGCCGCTGCCGTCGTCCACTGGTGGCGGAGGGGGTGGGGGGGTCGTGACGGTGGGGATGGACTCGCCCGATCCCGAGCCACCGCTTCCGGAGCCGCTGCCGCCGGACCCACCGTCGCCGGAGCCGCTGTGGGACTCGCCGCCGCCGGAGGTCCCGGAGCCGTCGTCGCTGCCCCCGGAGTGGCCGCTGCCGGAGCCGCTGCTTCCCGAGCCTGAGTTGTCGTCGAGGCCGCCGCTGTGGTGACCGGAGCCGTCGTCGCCCGATCCCGAGCCGCCGTGGCCGGAAGAGCCGCTGTGGCGGGACCCGTGCCCACCGGAGTCGTCGTCGCCCGAGGGACCGCGCCCGGAGCCGCTGCTCGGCCCGCTGCCGCCGCTGCCGCCTCCGCCGTGATCCTCGCCGGGCTGCTTGCCGTGGCTGCCCTGGTCGTCGCCTTCCTCGCCGGCCGAGCCGGGGCCGCTGTTGCCACCGCCGCGATCGTCGCTGCCGGGGCCCGAGCTCGAGCCGCCCGATCCCGCTGCGCTGGAGCCTGCCTCCGACCCCGAAGACGATGAGGAGGGGGAGGAGGCCGCTGCCCGGTCGGGCCCGGAGTTGCCGTTGCGGTCGTGCTGGATAGCGACCCCGGCACCGACCGTGCCGGCGACGAGCAGGGTCGCGGCGCCGACTTTGAGCGCCCCACCGGCGCCGAGGCCGCCGAGGACCGCGCCCGCGCCGCCGCCGGCCGCGCTCGCTCCGGCAGCGCCCGCCGCCAGCCCGCCGGCGCCGGCCGCCGCTTCGGCCCCGTGGTCGAAGAGCATGCGCAACAGCGGCAGCGGCACCAGCACCGCCAGCCCCTCGCGCAGAGCCGCCCGCGCCCTGTAGATCGCCTGTCGCGCCGCGCCGCCGCTGACCCCGAGCGCGGTCGCGATCTCCTCGTGGCTCAGCCCTTCCAGCTCGCGCATCACGATCGCCGCCCGCTGCGGCTCCGGCAGCGAGCGCAGGCGCTCGGTCAGGTCGGCCATCTCCTCGCGCCGCTCGGCTTCCTCGGCGGCGCTGAGGCCGCCCGGGATCGCCTCGGCCAGCTCCTCGGTCACCGGGCCGCGGTCGCGCAGGTCGTTCAGCGCCGTGTTGCGGACGATCCGGTAGAGCCAGGGACGCAGCTCGATGTCGGTCTCGGAGCCGCGCAGCGCCAGCAGCGCCTTCGAGAAGGCGTCCTGGGTGACGTCCTCGGAGCGGCTGCCGACGATCGCCGCGGCGAAGCGGTCGAGCGGGCGCCGGTAGCGCCGCACGATCTCCTCGAAGGCGGTCTCGTATCCCTCGCGGACCAGCTTCACGAGGCGGCGGTCCGGCTGCGTGCGCAGCGCCGGCCCGACAAAGATCCGGGAGGCGAAGGGCTCTGCTGGCGGTGGATTCATGGAGATCTCGAGATGTGTCTGACAGCCCTGGTGATATGAGAGCAGGTCGGCCGATTCCTCCCGCTCCTATCGATGCAACACGCTTCCCTGCCAAAGATCACGCGAAACAGAGCCCCGCTCCATGGATAGGGGCGCCGCGGTCCTGCTCACGGCCGCCGCCGGCGGCCTGATCGCGCTGCAGGCGCCGATCAACGCTGGCCTCGGCAAGGCGACGGGCGGCTTGCCGGCGGCGCTCGTCTCCTTCGCCGTCGGCTCGATCGCCCTGGCGACGATCGTCGTCCTCAGTGGCAAGGCCGGCGGGCTCAGCTCGACCTTCGACGTCAGCTGGTACTACCTGCTGGGCGGCCTGCTCGGCGCCGTCTACGTCGCCAACGCGCTGATCGCGGTCTCGGTGATCGGCGCCGGCGGGGTGGCGGCGGCGACCGTGACCGGCCAGCTGACCGCGTCGGTGGTGATCGACCGCCTAGGCCTGTTCGGCCTGGACGAAGTTGCGCTCACTCCCGAGCGCCTGCTCGGCGTCGGGCTGCTGCTGGCCGGGACCGCCCTGATCGTCCGCTGAGTCGGCGAAGTCCGGCGGCGCGATCTGCAGGTAGTGGTTGAACGACCACTCGATGAAGCGCTTGGAGCCGAGCAGGCGGATCAGCGGTCCCAGCACCCGCGGATGGATCCGCGGTATCAGCCGCTGCACCCGCAGCATCCACTTGAACTTCCACTCGTGTGAGTCGTTGAACTCGGCGTAGGCGGCGGCGGCCTGCTCGCGGGTCTGGCGGCCCTCGACAACGCCGCGCAGCTCCCGCCCGAGGGCGATCCCGAAGTAGAGCGCGGTCCTGATCCCCTCGGCGCTGAGCGGCAGGCAGTGGCCGGCCGAGTCGCCGGCGAAGAAGATGCCGCCCTCGGTCGCCCTGCGCAGCTTGTGCGGGATCCAGTTGCCCTGGTAGCGGACGCGGTCGCGGCCGAGGTCTTCGGCCAGCAGCTCGGTCGTCTGGCGCACGTGGAAGCGCGGGTCGAAGGAGCCGATGCCGACCCGGACCTCGTCGCGGGCCGGGAACGACCAGCCGTAGCCGGCGGGCACGTAGCGGCGGTCGATCCAGATCTCCAGGTCCTCGCCGTTGCCGCCCGGGTGGACCTCGAGGCCGCGCGAGAGCGGCGCGTCGGGCGGCTGGTAGCCGTCGCCCGAGGCGAGCATCCGCCGCCAGCCGAGCGCGTCGACGACCAGCGGCGCGGAGATCGTGCCGCGGTCGGTCTCGATCGCGATCTCACCGGGCGAGTTCCTCTCGCTATCCGAGAGTAAGTCGCCCCGGGCGCGCCCGTTCACCTTGGCGGTCTCGAAGGTCGCGTCGCAACCGGCCCAGAGCAACTGGCACATCTCCCGGTAGTCGAAGGTGGAGAAGGTCCAGGGAAGCTTGTAGCGGGCGTCGCCGTGAGGGGTGTGCATGACCAGCGTGTCGAAGCGCTGGCGCTCGCAGTCCATCAATCCCAGGCGCCGCATCCACTCGGTCGGGATGCCGCAGGCGGACGTCTGGCGCTCGCCGATCTCGTAGCGGTCGACGATCAACACGTCGGCGCCGGAGCCGGCAAGCTCGCGTGCAATCGCCAGCCCGGCGAAGCTGGCGCCGCAGATCAGCACGTCGTGGCTGCCGTCGAGGGGCGTGCGCTCGTCGCCGCGTTTGGTGGCTCGGGTCGGCATCGGCGTCGATTCTGCCATCATTCGCCGCCGTGTCCGCGACCGAGACCCTGACCCCTGCACCGAGCGCCACCCCCGTAGAGGGCTCCGGCGGCTTGCTGCTGCAGATTGACGGCAAGATTGTCCCGAATTACGCGGCCACGATGGTCTCCTTCGACGAGGGCGACGTCGTCAACGGCAAGGTCGTCCGGATCGACAAAGACGAGGTTCTCGTCGACATCGGCTACAAGGCCGAGGGTGTCATTCCATCCAACGAGCTCTCGATCCGCAAGTCGGTCGACCCGGCCGAAGAGGTCGAGCTGGGCGAGGAGATCGACGCTCTCGTGCTCACCAAGGAGGACGCCGAGGGCCGCCTGATCCTCTCCAAGAAGCGCGCCCGCTTCGAGAAGGCCTGGCGCCGGATCGAGATCGCCGCCGACTCCGGCGAACCGGTCGAAGGCAGCGTCATCGAGGTCGTCAAGGGCGGCCTCATCCTCGACCTCGGGGTGCGCGGCTTCCTGCCCGCCTCGCTGGTCGACATCCGCCGCGTCCACAACCTCGACGAGTTCATGGGCCAGACGCTCGAGTGCAAAGTGATCGAGCTCAACCGCTCCCGCAACAACGTCGTGCTCTCGCGCCGCGCGGTCCTCGAGGAGGAGCGCAAGGAGGTCCGCGAGCAGATCCTCGGCCGCCTCGAGCCCGGCCAGGTCGTGGAAGGCAAGATCTCCAACATCGTCGACTTCGGCGCCTTCGTCGACCTCGACGGGATCGACGGCCTGATCCACATTTCCGAGCTTTCCTGGAGCCACGTCAACCACCCCTCCGAAGTCGTCGCGATCGGCGACACGGTGCGGATCAAAGTGCTTGACATCGACCGCGACCGCCAGCGCATCTCCCTGGGCCTGAAGCAGACCCAAGAGGACCCCTGGCAGCGCGTGATCAGCACCCACAGACCGGGCGACGTGCTCGAGGGCCAGGTGACCAAGGTCGTCGCTTTCGGCGCCTTCGTCGAAATCCTGCCCGGCGTCGAGGGTCTGGTCCACATCTCCGAGCTTGCCGACCACCACGTCGAGAACCCGAGCGAAGTTGTCGAGCCGGGCGCCAGCCTCAACGTCAAGATCCTCGAGATCGACGAAGAGCGCCGCCGCCTCTCGCTCAGCATCAAGCGGGTCGAGGGCCAGAACATGCCGATGCAGGGTCTGGGCGATCAGCTCCAGGCCGCTGCTGCCGGTGAGGGCTCCGACGAGGCTGTAGAGACTGATGCGCCCGAGGGCGAGGCCCCTGAGGCGGCTGCACCCGAGGCTGAGGCCAACGAGACCGTCGCCGAGGCTCCCGCAGCGGAGGAGCCTGCAGTCGAGGAGGCCCCTGCAGCCGAGGAGGCGCTGGCTGAGGACGCTGCCGTTGAGGTCGCCGAGGAGCCCGCTGCCGAGGAGGCTCCGGCCGAGGTTGCCGACGTCGATGCGGCTGCTGCGGACGAGGGTGGGCAGGCGCTTGAAGAGGCCGTCGCCGAGGCGGCCGCCGAGCCGCCCGCCGCTGAGGCCGAGGCTGAGAACGGCGGCGCCGAGGGCGAGGAGCAGGAGGGCGAAACGGTTGCCGATCGTCCCGACTCTCCCGACGACGTCGACGAGGCCGCCGGCGACGAGTCTTCCGGCGACGACGCGCAGACGAGCGAGACCGAGCAGGACTGAGCGGCGCCGTGGCGCCGCTGAAGATCGGCCTCACCGGCGGGATCGCAGCCGGTAAGTCTGAGGCGCTGGCGGCATTTGGCCGACTCGGCGCCGCAACTCTCTCCAGCGACGCGGTTGTACACGAGTTGCTGGAATCCGAACCCCTACTGGGACGTCTGGTCGAGCGCTGGGGTGCCGAGGTGGCTCCGGACGGCGCCATCGACCGCGCCAAGGTCGGCGAGGTCGTCTTTGCCGATCCGGACCAGTTGACGTGGCTGGAGTCCCAGATCCACCCGCTGGTCGCGGAACGCACCGCCGCCTGGTTCACATCGCTGCCCGCTGAGACCGAGGTGGCCGTGGTCGAGGTGCCGCTGCTGTTCGAGGTCGGGCGCAACGAGGTCTTCGACACCACCGTCGCGGTCGTCACCGCCGACGAGGTGCGGCGCCGGCGGGCAGAGGCGCGCGGTCACGCCCTGGTCGACGAGCGCGAGGCGCGCCAGCTCTCCCAGGACGAGAAGGCCGAGCGGGCCGAGCACGTGGTCGCCAACGACGGCAGCGTCGAGGACCTCGAGCGCGCGCTCGCCGCCCTGCTCGCGGAACTGGGGCGATGAAGAAGAAAGCCGCCCGCCGCCGGCGCCGGCGCTGGATCGCCCTCGGCACCGTCGCCGTGGTGCTCGGGCTCGGGGCCGGGTTGATGGTCGCCAGCGGGGCTTTTGACGACGCCCTGCAGGAGCTGACGCTGCCGCTGCGCCACGAGGACGTGATCCGCCAGCAGGCCGATGAAAAGGGGGTCGACGCCGCGCTGATCGCAGCCGTGATCTACTCCGAGTCGAAGTTTGAGGACCAAACCTCGAGCGCGGGAGCGAGGGGATTGATGCAGATCACCCCGGAAGCGGCGGAATTCATCGAGCGACGCAGCGGCGGCACCACCTTCGAGCTGGACGATCTCGGCGACCCCGAAATCAACATCCGCTACGGCACCTTCTATCTGCGCGAACTGCTCGACCGCTACGACGGCGACGAGGCGGCGGCGCTCGCCGGCTACAACGCCGGCCCCGGCAACGCCGACGAGTGGGGCGGGTCGGGCCTGACCGTCGAGGAGATCCCCTTCCCGGAAACCCGCGCCTACGTCGAAGAGGTGCTGGAGAAACGGCGCGCCTACCGCGACAAATACTCGAAGGAGCTGGGCTACTGAACCCCGAGGCCCCCCGACCCCGCGTCGCCGCGCTGGCGCTTGCCGTCGGCCTTGTCCTCGCCGACTCCTCGATCGTCGTCCTGGCGCTGCCGGAGATCTACCGCGAGCTCGACACCAGCATCGCCGGGGTCACCTGGGTGCTGATCTCCTTCAACCTGGTGATGGCGCTGGCGGCGGTGCCGGCGGCGCTGATCGCCCGCCGCGCCGGCCCCGGCCGCACCGCCGCCGTCGGCCTCGCGGTCTTCGCCGGCGCCGGCCTCGCCTGCGGCGTCGCCGACGAGCTCTCGACCCTGATCCTGGCCCGCTGCGTGCAGGCCCTGGGCGGCGCCGCGGCGGTCACCGCCTCGCTGGAGCTGCTGCCGGCCACGGTCGGCTCAGAGCGCCGCGCCACGGTCATCTGGGCCAGCGCCGGCGCCACCGGCGCCGCCCTCGGGCCGGCCGTCGGCGGCATCTTGACTGAGCTGATCTCCTGGCAATCGATCTTCCTCCTGCAGGTGCCGGTGGCGCTGGCCGCGGCGGTGCCGATCTTCTCCGTCGCCCGCCACGAGGCGGCGACCGGGATCATCGACACCGAGCTGCGCCAGACCGGCCGTCCCCACCTCTGGGCCAACGTCGCCCTGGCGATGGTCTCGGCGGCGATCGCGGCGGCGCTCTTCCTGCTCGTCCTGCTGCTGATCGAAGGCTGGCGTCTGAGCCCGATCGGGGCCGCGATCGTCGTCTCGGTGATGCCGCTGGCCGCGATCCTCGGCAGCCGGCTCGACGCGCACGTCCCCGACGCCCGCGCCCGCGCCGCCGCCGGCGCGATTCTCGTCTCCGGCGGCCTCGGTGGCCTCGCGCTGCTGCCCAGCGCCAAGGTGGTGCTGACCCTGCCGCCGCAGATCCTGGTCGGCATCGGGCTCTCACTCGTGCTCTCGGCGCTGACTGAGACCGCGCTCGGCGGCCGCGCCCCGCAGGCGATCCACGGTGGCTGGACGATCTCCGCCCGGCATGCTGGAGTCGTGATCGGCCTGCTGGCGCTGACCCCGGTCTTCACCCACGACATCGCCCAGCAGCGCGACGACGCGATCGACGCCGGCACCGCGGTGATCCTCGACTCGCGCGTGTCGCCCCTGGTCAAGCTCGACCTGGCCGGGCGGATCGAGTCGCACCTGGAAGAGGAGAAGGGCAAGG